>NZ_JBHFFC010000026.1:0-649241 GCF_043359615.1 Exiguobacterium sp. S22-S28
TCAATCTTTTTTCTATTGCTTAAAATAAAAATCCCTCCTAATTCGCTTATTGCTTAGAATATGTCTACTCTTTTGTAATAGTTTTTATCATGAAGGGGTCGATACTATTTTTTTAACTTTATTTGATGATACATACTTGACACTCCGACGATTAAAACCGCGGGATTCTGAAGTGCTTGTGCGAGCGCAGTCCGTTTCTGTTTTGCCCAAACCTTCAGATGAGGGTGTGCCATCATCCTTCTTGAGACAGACCGTATAGGTTCTCAGGCTGGTTGACTGTTAGCATCAACCACAGGTTGTTGATGTGTCCACCTGATGTTTTAGCGTCTTTTGCATGACGACAGACATCGTTTTACCCATTATATAGTTTCGTGACCGAACCGTATACGATTATCAAAGGACGATGGACACAGACGTTTTATAGACTCGTACTTGTCTATAGGTCACTTGTACCCGAATGTCGGATGTGAAGAACATCCGAACTCACTTTCATCCATGTCTAAAGACGAGCTACGTGGATTGTCAACGTCAATACTAACCTAGACAATTTTCTTAAGAAATGCTTGTTTGCAACGGACAGGACTTTGATAATCTAACGTGCCGTTTATGCGAAGATAGTTGAACCAATGAACGTAATCTTGTGGGAATTAAGAAGGCAGTATCAAAAAAGCATCATCGTCTATGTGAAACGTGAAATGATCAATAATGAAACTCAGCAGAAGCTAACAAATGAGCTATCGATTAGAAGTATAGGAAGCTTCCTTGGAAGAAATTTTCCTAAACTTAGATCTTGAAGTACGCACTGCTTGAGCTGCCATTCACTATAAAATCTAGATGTTGCCATTTTTTAGTGGAAATGTATAATGAAACATGAATCTAAACTGGAGTTGATTATATGCAAAAAACCTTGTTTTACCTTTCCATACTAAACAGCATCTATATCGTAACCAACTCATTCACGTATTCCGACAGTTTTTTCAATGCGCCGATTGGCTTAACGACGCTGTTTGCTGTCGTTTTAATGGTTCTTAATGACAAAGCGAAGAAAACGGGAAAATCAACTTATACCAAAACAACGGATGTCCTCAGTTTTATCAACATCCTGATTGGATTTTCGCTGATTGTCTTGATCTAGGAGTGGAAAATACCGATGACGATTTTTATGTACATGTTTTGTTTGTTGATCTGGGGACTTAATTTCATTGCCGTCAAGATTCAAGGGACGCCGGTCAGCTTAGAGTTATCGTTGACCTATCGCTTATTCCTGACAGCGATTTTGTTTAGTAGTCTGGTCTGGATCATGAAACCAAAAGGAAAACCTTCGAAAGAGGATCTTCCTTATCTCCTGGTGTTTGGTATCTGTAACTTCGCACTCAGCTATCTGTGTCTCTATTACGCGACCATGTTCAGTTCAGCCGCGATCGTCACGTTGATTTTTTCATTGAAAGTCATCTTCACGCCCGTTGCTTTACGAATCTTTTTAAAAGAGCATTTACATATCCGCATCCTGATCGGGGGCATATTAGGTGTGCTGGGCGTTTTGATTTTACTGTATCCAACTTTACACGACATACATGTGAATGATGTAAAAGGAATCATGCTTGCCCTACTCGGTACTGCTATTACAGCAATCGGCGACGCCAGTTCAGCACGGAACGCGAAGAAACAAGTCGATCCGATTTATGCGAATGCAATCGGATTTATCGCAGGCGGTGTGCTTCTCGGCACAGTCGTCGTATTGCAGGGGCAAGACATCCGTCTACCGTCCTCTATTTCTTACTTATCCGCGCTTCTCTACCTCACGCTGCTTGCTTCGTTTGGAGCATGGCTCTTTTACTTAAAGCTGGTCGAGAAAATCGGCGGTGCCAAAAGCGGCTACATGGTGGCGCTGTTTCCAGCGATCGGAGGTATCGCTTCCGTCCTGATCGGTGAATCCGGTCCATCGATGTACTTAATACTCGGTTGCTTGTCGAGCTGTATCGGTGCCGCTGTTGCGTTAGGTGCAGGAACTTATTTCCGAAAGACTTTATCGCAAAAGAAACTTCCGGTTCGTGCTAGATTGAAATAATCGTTTGTATCAACCGAAAAATCAAGATGAGCGTACACATGAAACTCATGTACGCTCATCTTTTTGTAATTAAACACGCTGATATTCGTTTAATTATGGAAGGCCCTTCATCTGGACGGTCATTTCTTCAAAATCTTCTTGAGGATGTAGACCCCAAGAGCAATCAGACCACATGTAATACCCAAAATCACCGCAATGAACATGGAGAGATTTAACATAACGAGCACCACCTTTTGAAAACGAATCACCTAATGTAAATATCTGGATGATTTCTATCTTCATGCTAACACAGTTGTTTCTTGACCTCAACAGATCCTATTTCAATCATTTCAACCATCGATGATTTCCCGTTCTTGAAACGGATGCTCCGTAAAGTTCGCTACAAAATCAAAACCCGCAGCATCGTGGGAAATCATCAGATAGTAAATATCCTTCGAAGGAATTGAAAAATCAAATTCAAATAGCAGCCAGTCCTCCGGATCATTGATGATCGAAACGTCTTCTTCCGTCGTAATCAAAACATTTTGTCCGTTATATGCGTCAAAATACGCCATCGGGAGATACTGTTCGACTTCTTCGAGCGAACGTAGTTCAAGCAGATGATGATACCGTCCTCTTGATAACTTTGTCGTTTTCCCCACTTTTGAAAGGCTGATCTCTGAACCGCCACTAAAAACATGCACGTAGAGCGAATATCGTCCAAGTCCCAAGACGAAGTTCTTAAGTAAAGAAAACTCCCCATTTCGGTATTCGTCGTCTTCAGGAGTCGCAGACTTATCATCTGTCCCATCAAAAAAGGCGTAGAATTGTGTATCGCCCTTAATGGACGTTTTCCATTTAAACGTATCGTCTAATCCTCCCGGTTCACGGTACAAAATCATTGACTACACCCTTTCACTTACGACTCGGTTTGATACGCTTTTAACCAATGGTACGGTTGCAACTCATGGAGTGCTTTAAAGACTAGTGCTTGCTCGGGATTCGTGACGGCTGCTTTGACGTCCGCACCAAAGTAAAACAGACGCTCCTGGCAGACACCGCATGGACTCAAAATCTTGAACGGTGCCTGTTCATCGTCCCGCACGACACAAATTGTATGTGTGATCCGACAATTCAACTTGTGTGCTTCGAGTATGGCACCGGTCTCGATACACAATTCGGTCGACGCGTTCACGACTTCCGGTGCGACACTCGTCAAGATCCGTCCGTTATCGGTCGCCATCGCTGCCGCTCCGCCCCATCCGTTCGGATACCTCGTTTCGATTAATTCTTTTGCCGCCTCAAATAACTGCTGTTCGATATTCATTTCATCACTCCTGTATGCAGACGCATTTTGACGAATTCATAGCTTCCACCGTTCGTTGCCTGCTGAAACTGTTCAACCGGTTCAAAACCGCTTTTAGTATACAGTCGGATTGCCCGTTCATTAAACGTCGCAACGGCTAATTCAATGCGACGTGGTTGATACTGCTTGATCGCAAAGGCAAGACCGGATTCCAAAAAAGCCGTTCCGTTTCCTCGTCCCATCAAATCCGGCCGCATCCCTAACGCCAATTCAAGGCTGCCCTGTCCGGGTTCAAACACAAAAAATCCGATCAGTTGTGTACCGTCCATCACAGCATAGTAATGTTCCGTCCGTTGATCGGGATCGAGAAATTCTGCCAGGTCCTCTTGATCATTCGGCATATCGTAGAACGAAAAGTCACCCTCGTATTTCCAGTCATACGCAATCTGTTCCGCCTGACGTTGTGTCAGTAGTAAATAGGTATAGGTCATTGCAAGCGACCTCCTTTTCAAAATGAATTTATGTATCAATCAAGATCGGTTTTTTCTGTATTCGAGTAACAGTGGTGTTAGATTCAGTCCAATCGACACAATCGTTAAGAACCACCAGGCGCGTTCCATTCCGGGAACAACGTCTGCCAAGGCCGCCCAATCTTCGGCTTCGACCCAGCTTGCGATCTGACTGTATTCTGCGCACAGCGTGAGCGCCGTAAGCGATAACCCGGCAGCCATTGCCAGATTATAGTCCTTGCCGATGAAGTACAAAATCAGATTCACCGCCGTTGCGAAGATGGCAAGTATTCCAAACAGTAACCACATAGCATTTCCTCCTGTTTTCCGCTAGTCTGTCTTTCGACAACTGATGAATCATTATCTTTTCAAAAGAGCTCTTCATCTTCAATAACTTATATTTTACATTTTTTACAAATCATTTGATAAGCTAAATGAAAATACATAAGCAAATTATTACGCTTAGTATTAAAGGAGGAGTTCATATGAGAAAAAAATTGGGTTGGATATCTGTCGCGCTGTTCATTTTAACCTTTGCTCAAATATATCTGTTACCTGTAAATGGTTTTTGGGGAAGCATTATCTTTTGGGGCGGTTTAGCAGCAGCACTTGTGACCGCTCTGTTCAGCACTAGAGGTGCCGGAAAAGTAATTGCCTTTATTTTATTATCAGGCTTTTTGGTTTATTTCGTTTACGGTGTATATATCATGATTGGATTTTGATGATGAAACTAAAAATTTCTCAAGTCGAGCAGTTTTTTAAGGGCACAACTACTCACTTTAAATCTTTTATTCGCAGGCGTTCCAATTCTTTTTCCTGATTTTTTTGAAACACTTCTCGCCCGTGCAACCATTCTGCCATCAGACAAAACAAACCGATCCCTATAATCATCAGTTGAGCTTTTACGCTCACGGTATCCACAGTCAGGTACCGCCACGACATACCTGCTACAAAAATCAAAGGAACCACCACACCGAGATATACATTCTTTTGACTGGATAACACATAGTGAATTAAGAGCATACCTGTAAAAAGCATTACCTTTAGAAAAAAGTCCATTTGTTTTTCCTCCTGTTTTTGAATATTTTTCTATCGTCAGCTGACATGAATAATTTACCATATTATTTCAGTAATTGATTCCAGATTTCTGATAATTACAAAAATGTAAGAGTGAACCTAATTTATGTTAAAAAATATTTATCAAAATCAGTCGAGAATACTCCCACTTCTAAACGTTCAGGGCGAAGCCCTAGTGCAAGTGGGAGATGCATCGTCTTCGGGCAAGGCGTGTCTTGCGACACGTCAATTGCCCGATACTCTTGGTTTGAAAGCAATTAACATCAGGAATAAAAAAAGAGTCATGTTCTTTGAAAACTGAAGATATAGGGTTGTGACAGGAAGTTCGTCTGTCACGTAAAATCTTCAACGTTCACCTTGCGGATGACCGAAGTAGCGAAAACCAAGCAGAGTAGGCATCCGCATAAAAAGAAACGGACAAGATCAACGTTCAACCGTCGGGACGACGGAGTTAGCCTGATAAATTTTTGACCGCTCGGTTGAATAACTCAGGAATCCTCCACCTCTGAGCGAAGCGTAGGTGGAGGTAGTTCAATGTATCATTAATTTAAGTCAGACGATGCAGAGTATGACAA
The DNA here is from genome assembly GCF_043359615.1 of Exiguobacterium sp. S22-S28. Classification (NCBI taxonomy): domain Bacteria; kingdom Bacillati; phylum Bacillota; class Bacilli; order Caryophanales; genus Exiguobacterium; species Exiguobacterium sp. S22-S28. The sequence goes on from NZ_JBHFFC010000026.1 coordinate 5,515, forward strand.
AGGATTGTACTCTTTTCAAATGTAGCTATAAGTAAAAGGATTGTGGAGTATTGACCATTCCCATTGAATGCAAACTATGACTCATTCAGAACATATAAAAAAGGAGATACTTGTTGTGAACGGAGCGATTATTAATCTTATTATCCTGATCCCCTTTTTAATTTTCGCCATCTTCCTCTCAAAAGGGAAAGGCGCATCATTACTTGCAGGATATAATACAATGTCTAACAGTGAAAAAGCTAAATATGACGAAGCAGCTTTGTGCAAATTCATGGGGAAAATCATGTTTGGTATTAGCTTTAGCATCTTTTTATTTGCATTAAGTGAATGGTTAGAAAACCAATTTTTGTTTGCTATTGGTCTTGTTCTACTTTTAACCCTTATTATTTTTGGATTGGTTTACTCAAATACAAGAGACCGATTCAAAAAAAAAAATTTTAGCAACCATAGACAGAGGACTTCACCTTTTAAAATTCTAAATTAATTACATCAACAATATGACCAAAAATTGACTAAAAAACGTATTACCACTATCTTTCGGCAGACACAAAAAAACCGCCCATTCGCATGAGCGGTTGCTGCGACTTACGCTTGCGGACGCTTCCGGCGCAAACCGTAGTATTGATAAAACTGTATGTTATTTTTTTTACGTGTACTCACGTATATTCTAATAGCCGGAGAGGGCTACTTATGTCACTGATGATATGCCGATTATATTCATAACTGTGCAATGGACTGTGCAATACACGAAAAGCCTCGCCCCTGTGCAATTCCCACGTTTTCAAGTAATGAGTACGTGGTAAATACTCATAAAATCAGTTAATGTGCAGCTGCTCGTCGTGGGAACGGGAGGTTAGCAACGATGAAAATTTTACTACTCGGAGATAATCAGTTGGCGATCACTGGGGACATGTTCGAGATCCGACGCGTCATGGAACAACTGACGACTGGGAACCAAGTCGATTTATTATTGCGTACAGAATGCATGACCAAAATAAATGTCGTCTTGTCCCGTACTGAACAAGCATCCACAGTAAACGAGCAGGTCGTGCTGAGTTTAGATTAACCATCCATACAACGGGAAAGGGGAGGTCCCCTTTCGCGAATTCCAGTCGCCCTTCCACTTTGACTTCGCCCGACCTCTCCCTGAATTCCCTTATGGGGAGCCTCAATTATAGCATTTAAATCCCTTATTTACCCATTTAAAAAAACAAATAAATTCGACGCGAGTGTCCTGACAGGCACTCTTTTTACGCAACAAAAAAGCCCACCAGTAAAGGCGGGCATGTTTCAAAATAATTGATTCCAAGTGTCTCGTCCGACGACGCCATCTGCCTTGAGCTTCTTTCGTTTTTGATAGGCTTCGACACCTTTTTCAGTGGCCATATCATATTTGCCAGTAACAGATGCTCCGACAGCACGTTGGATTCGCTCAATATCCTTTTTAACCATGCCTTCCGCGCCTTTGTAGAGCGGGTTACCCGGATACGGGACGATTGCTTTTCCGTCACCTTGCGCCGGCTTCGGTTTAGCTGCAGGTTTTGCCGCCGGCTTTTTCACGATCAGTTCCTTGCCCTTAATGATGACCGTCCCTTTGAGCCCATTCCATTTTTGGAGCTCATCGACAGATGCTCCATATTTCTTCGCGATGCCGATTAAGGTATCGCCATCGACGATTTTATGTGTGGGCGCCTTTCCGGTAACAGGAACACTTGTTACTGGTTTCGCGGTACCATTTTTGGTATTCGGCGGCTTGTGTCCTGCTCGGAGCTGGGCAATCGACAGCCCGAACGTGTACTCGAGGTGAGGTGCGTCGCGGAATCCCCGCCAGTCGCCACCCCATTCGAATCCGAGTTTCTTGGCAATCTTGACGATTTCTTTCCAGTCTACTTCTCCGTCCCGATCGTAATCCGCTGACTCAGACCATGTGACTTCCTTACCGCTCGGCGTGTACAGCGCGAAGTCAATGGCCAGTCCATAGTTGTGATTGGAATAGCCGCCCGGTGCATTGGTCACAATTGCGCCGGCTTTCGTGCGACCTTGTGCATATAACGCGTCTTGCTCCGCTTTCGATCGATAGGCTTGCGTGATGCAGACGGGTACGCCTTGGGCATGCGCGAGTTTGACGAGTTGTTTCCCCATCTCGCGGACGACCGGGTTGAGTCCCGGTTCGTCGAGTTTACGGTTTGCTTTTTCCTGTACGAATTGAAGTGATATGGTCATGGATGCGTCCTCCTTATAATGCCTTATCGTGTTCTTTGTCATCCTTGACCTCAGCGATGCTCAGCTCACTCGAAATCGGTTTGACCTGTTCTTCTTGCGTGGCTGCCGTCTCAATGATCGTATCGACAGCACGCGGTTCTTTCTCGCCTTGCAGCTGTGTCAATGCATCGACCATTTGTTGTGGCATCGGTACATTTAAAAGTGCCAGATTCTCTGTGACAGACAATCCTTCACGAGCGATGTAGTAATACAATGCAAGCGTCCGGACAATCGGCAAGCCTCCATTGATCAATTCATCGAGCAGGACAGCAATGATGATGACGATAAAGACGATGCCCTTTCGGATGCCGCCCCAGAACATCACGTCACTATTGACGCGCTTGTGTTTATAGGCCGCTAAAAAACCGGTTAAATAATCTACAATCATCAGAAACACTAAAATTTTCAAAGCAGCGTCCCAACCTCCGAATAATGCCGTCACCACGGTGCCCAGCACCGCGAATACACCCTCGATAAAATGATGCGTCCTCAATATGTCTCACCTCAACTTTTCTTTATTGGTTATTCCGTCGGTAAAGATAGGATGATTTGCAGTTGCTCCTCACTGATCCATCCCCATGCATGTACTAATCTGATCGTCGATTCAGGCATGTAGCCCATCACCCATAACGCCGTCAAAATGATTACTAACTGCCTCATCCGCTGCTCCTCCATGAAAAAAGGACCGTATCACTACGGTCCCTGCTTCTTTCTGTTTTACTTACGCTTGCGCTGCTTCTTCAACTGCTAAGTACCCCAGTCCGCTTTCTTCCAAGATTGCTTTGACTGCTGGTTTCAGTGTGTTAGGGACATCTTTATAAGCTGTTTTCTCCAAAATTACACGTTGCGCGAAAAACATGGCCATCATTTCCTCACCCCCTTTCCCGTATGACATCAAACACAAAAATCGTATAAACAAAGAGCGGATCACGAGTAGAGCTGCATCGCCATCTCAGCAATACACTCCTCCATGAAATCCGCTCGTTCGCTCAATGATTTATTCTTCGCATTCAACATGTGATTTTCTTTTTCGAGCGATTCCAACCGTTCGTTTTCCTCGCTGTTCGTCTGCTCGTTCGTCAGATAGGTTCTCATTTAGCTCACTCCTACGCCGATGGCATTGACTTTGATGTTTCCGATTGCTGTGTTTGCCTTGATGACGACACGGACCGATACCGCCCAGTCTGCATTGACCTTCACCGCATTCACGAACGAATACGGAGAGCCACTCAACACTTGAGCGGTACACTCTTCCCACGTCGGAGTCGCATCCAACGCATTGTTGGTGACGAATACCTGCAGTGTCGCTAACAGGTCCACATCCTTTTGCAGTAAGACCATTACCTTTTTAGGCTGGAAACTGACGATGTCCGGGAAGGTCTTGATGTCCAGTTGATCGCCAATCTTGATTACGATACTCGTCGAAGGAGCGGCGACACCCGACCCGCTATCGGACGATACAATCCGGGCATAACGCACGACATTCAACGGTAGCCCGGCGCTCAATTTCACACGCGCTGTCTTCCCACTCATTGCATTGGTCGCTGATGTCAGCGGAATCCACGTCGTCCCTGTTGAATTCAGTTCAAAGCCTGTCGTCTGCTCGACCAAGCCTGTCGTAAATGCAGCATCATTGGCAATTTGGACTTTAAATGTTTGCGTATCTCCCTCTGCATCGCTTGCAATCGTGAATTCGATTGTCGGTTGCGCAATCGTCCGTTGATTGTTACTCGGCTTCGTGATGGTCGGCGCTGTAGCCGGGCTGTTCGTTTTTACAAACGTCCATGTTCGGGTCGACGCGGCTCCTACTGCATCCGTCGCTGTGACAGTCAACGTATGTGTTCCGAGTGCAAGGCCTGACCAGTCTGGCGTCAGGTCATACGAAAACGAACCATTGACTTGATTCGTAAGTGACGATTTCGTCACGCCGTTGAGTTTGACAACAACGCTGAAGGTATTCCCAGCATCAGGATCAGTCACCGTAAAGCTTTGAACGAATGGAGCCGCCTTGTTACCCAAACTGCTATCCGAGCCAGAGATCACAGGGGCAGCGTTCAGAACTTCAAGGACGGGGCGCCACCCGACGCTCGAAAACCGATACGAAGCGGAAGTGACGCCCCAGTTGCGGGCGGAATTGAAGCCGCGGTTGGAGCGGTAGGCGCTGTCACTTGTATATATTTCTTGCGTCCAGGAATAAACGCCAAGCCAGTTCCAAAATTGATTGTGCGTCGAGTTTTTATCTGTCGCGTTTTGCGTCGTGTCAAGATCGGTTGCGACAGGGAGAGGTAGACCGGCAAAGTTCGACTCATTGGTGATGATTCGATCCCATTCATTTGTTGACGGACTACCTCCGGAGTAAGCATCTGAACCAGAACGATAGTTTGATCCACCCGTCATCGAGCGGACGAGATATTGTTGTCCATTGATCGTAATGGTTTTTCCGGTAATCAAGTTTTGGGCGTTCAAATCATTCCAACTGATATTGACGAGCAGGTTGCGGTCTGCGACCAACAATTTCTTCGACCCATCTGTCACTTCGCGCCAATAGATTTGGTCCGCTTCCGTCGCTGAGGTGTCACGAATTTCAAGCGTCGCTCCTGCAGTAAAATTACTGATGTTCCCATTCCCTGCTCCGGTGTAAGGTTGCCCTGCGTTATCCCACGGGATGGTCGGACGAATGACTTTCGTTCCGCCCATGTAAAGCGTGCCTAATTTGACTAAATCGCCGTTTGCCATATGTTCACACCTTTCCTAAAAAGAAATGCTCCCCTTCTACGCGAATGTAGGGATAGGGAGCAAAGATTTTCCGCGCTAAGTTGTAGCTGTTCGAATGTCGCGCGTGACCGAGCCAGGCATTCACGGACTGGACGACGTCACGCTCTTCAATCAATCCGGCCTTCAATTTACGGTCCATCGCCTTCATGCGTCGTTTCATGCGCCGTTTGCTATCGTCTCGTACCAGTCGATGTGTCGTATAGATTTTGAACCCATACGCGTTGACACCTTGTTGCAGCGGGAAGAATTGTGATTTCTTCGGATGTGCTTCAAGCTTCAATCGTTTTCGCATGAACAGTTTCAAATCGAAAAGCAGTTGTTGCGCCGCTTCTCGTGTCGGTACGACGGCGATGATATCGTCCATGTAGCGGCAATACCATTTGATGCCGAGGTATCGTTTCGCATACTGGTCAATCTCATTCAGATAGACATTCGCGAGGTCTTGGCTCGTCACGTTGCCGAGTGGCAATCCTTTTTCTCCTTCTGGACTGGAGTCGATGATCGTACAAAGCAAGCGGTAGGTCGCGTCATCGAACTCGTACTTCAAAAGAATCCGTTTAAGGATGTCCCGATCAATACTGTAAAAGAACTTTGAAGCATCTACCTTCACGATCCATCCGGTACCGTTCTTTTGCTCGCATTGTCGAAGCATCCGCTGCACATGATCGACCGCTGCTTGCGTCCCTCGTTCATCAATACAGCCGAAGCTTGAGGAAATCCATTTCGTTCGTAGATGTTCATGGATTTGCCGATGGACCGCGAACTGAACGATTTTGTCTCGTATCCGAGGAGCAGAGACCCACCGTTCTTTCGGTTCGTACACCCGAAAGCGTAGGTATTCTCCTGGCATGTATCGTTCGTGTTTCAAATCATTCCACAGTTGCAACATATTTATTTGTTTTGCGATGTCAAAGACGATATTGTCTTTCCGATATTTTCGATACCCACGCATCTGTTGCGTGTAGGCAGATTCTAAGTTTTGATAATCGACAATCTTGTCATATAAAAATACCAACAGGGCATCTCCTTTGGGCTTGGCCTGCTGACCATTCATGTGTTTACCGCGGAGCGGATGGATTACGACTCCCTTGAAAGTATCAAAGCCTGTCGCGGAAGCCGTGACAACCACGATCAAAAGGCATTTATTCTACGTCTTAACAAGTCGGGGCGCCACCCGATGTTCGAATTCCGATTCGAAGCGGAATTGTTGTTCCAGTTGCGGGCGGAATTGTTGCCGCGGTTGGAGCGGTTGGCGCCAAACAGTCGTAACCCAGTGTCTCTAAATACGGTCAGATTAGTTCGAACGCATCCATCCTCCAAGGATTCGTCCGATTTCGACGATCTTCAGTTGGATGACCGCATGTTTTTTCTGTGTGATGTACCGTTGTTTGAGCGAGATGTTAAACAAGACCAGTAGTAACTTCACTTCTGCGTCTGCTTCTTCTTGGTGTAACCGACGTCTGCTCCGGACGTTGTTTGCGAGTGAAATCGCCTTGAGCAAACTGAAGAACGAATTCTTGATTTCCTGACAGAGTGAGAACTTTTCCGCTTTCGGGTAATTCTTGAGCAGCGGGTACACGATTTCGTTCAGCAAGACCTCCGTTTTCTTATAGATCAAAAGTTCGTTGGGCGCCGTTGATTTGTTTTCCATGTGACTGATCGACTCCTATTGACGATGATAGATTTTACAGTTGGATGCCGCCGGAAGCATAGTAACCCGTCGTGACATCGACACTGTTCGCGGCAGTGATCTGATCGACGAAGACGTGTTTCATCCCTTGAACACTCGCAACGTTCGTAATGGCCAATTGGAATGTCAATTTCGTCAGGTCCCCGACGATGTTCGACAGCTTGGAATCCGTCTCGTTCGTGACTTGAACCCGAAGTGCTTCGATTTGTTGATGCGCAGCCAATATGCCATTTTCCCATCGATTGAGGTCGTATTCCGTGACCGGATCATTGCCCTGCCAATTGGTCTTTGCCGTGTAACTCATGCCTTCACCTCCCACGTGAACACGAAATCAATCAGTTGGTCTGCAGCAATCGCAACATCGACGGTTTTCGCGTTGATCAAGTTCTGATTTTCGTCGTACGATTTGATTGAGGTGATGCGAGAAATGCCACTTAAACTATGCGCCTTGACCGTGACCCACGCGCCCGCTGTCGTAATGCTGTCCTTTTGAACGACGACCGTATCATTAATCTTGATGACTTGTATTCTTGCGGCTAAGTCCGTGGCGACTCGAGACAGATAACTCGTTTGGACGGTCATACGATCACCTCACTTTCCGATTTCAGGACCGCTTGGCCCACTCGCCATTCGTTGACCTTTCGATACGTCCGGGCGTTGATTCGGACGCGGTCAACGATCTGCAGGCTCTCTGCTGATGTCAGCTTCAATACCATTTCAAGATGCGCCGGTCTTGCCTTTTGGAGCGCACGCAGCATCGCATCGTAGTTTTTCATTTTTTCGACCGGTACCATGACCCAGTAGGCATATTGATCCGGAATATTTTCGACTCGTGAGACGACTTCATCAAGGTAGCTATCAACAATCGTTTCGATCAATCGCTCATTCGGTGTCGCACCTTGACCCATTTTCGATTTCAGGCGTCGACGTCGTTCGTCAAATGTCTCAGCATTGTTGACGATCCGGTAATCCTGTTCCCATAACGCCAGTGCCCAGGTAGCCCGCTCCAAGTCCAGCTGCGCTTCCAAATCTTCTTGGATCATCTCGATGAGGGCGAGTTCTTTCGCTTGCGCTCCATAAATGGATTGCCAGACGAGCGACTCTTTATAGATCGGATAGACATGCTCAAACAGCCGTCCTTTGAGTTCTTCTTCATTCATCGAACGTCACCATGCCTTGTCGTACCACTTGATCACCCGGAACCGTGACATTCGCTGTCGTTCCATTCAGGGTTAACCCGCTGTAATCCATCACACCTTCAATGTCGATCAGTAAGGCGCCGATTTTGGAGTAGTTGACGCGGAAATCGATGACGTCTATGGTCTCCCACGCCCGCTGGTTCAGTTCTTCGAGATAGACGGCCAACTTTTCGTTAAAAGCTGCAGTCGCGGTCGCAAGTGAGATGCCTTGCAGTTGCAGAGTCGCCTCGATATTCAGCTGAAACTCTTCCGAACCGAACACGGTCACGGTCGCACCGATCGGCGCATCTCCTTTTCCGCGTCCTTCTCCACTCACAGGATCAATTTTTTCTTTGACTGCAGTAATGACTTCCGGCGTCGGTTTTTCATAGGTGATGGTCGTGATCAACACTTTGACCGTCCCTCGTCCGGCCCAAAGCGGAATGACTTTGACCTTCCCGACGCCTTCGACGCCAAGTGCCCATGCGACATAATCCCCATCGTTACCGCCTCCCCGCTCTTCTGAAACGAATGCGAAGTAACGAGACCGATAGCTATCATCATCTTCTTCCTCAGCGCCTAGCGTCGCAGGAGTAGGGTTCGTGACCGTATTGATACCGACGTCAGATGCCAACTGGATGGCGCCTGTCGGTACTCGTCCGACTTCCCCCGCTTCGATGGCTACGACTTCAAGCGTCATCTCACCGGATGGTGGAATCGTATGGTCCAGTTGATCCAAAATCTCAAACTCGATGGCTTCTTCATCTTCACGCAGGACAACGGTCGAGAAAATCGTGTCGAACGGGATGAGGTTGCCCGGTGTTCCGGTAATCACGACTTCTGCTCGAGCCGGCTGTGCTTCGATGCGGGATAAGGTGGGCACTCGGTTCAGGATGACGCGATCCAAATCGTCCCCTTCCGCCATGCTAGCGAACGAAGCACGCATGATATTTTGCATGTAGAGCCGCTGCATGGCAAGCTGGTTCGCGACAGGAGCTTGCGCATCATAGATATATGAGCCTTCCCGCCGGTCCCATTTCGGGTCCGTCATGCTGAGCATACGTTCTAAGATGACTTCTTCATCTTCTTGGAGCGGTGCCGGTAAATCAGGTAGATCCAATAAGTTCGCCATCCTGTCCCTCCTCTTCTAAATTATTCAGCGTCGTCGTTTCTCCGATGATCGTGTTCATATTGATGGTCGCTTCAAAGCGTCGGTCAACCTTGATGACATCCACTTCATCGATGGAGACGATACGGTCATCGTATTGGATGGCGTCAACGAGGCTATCTGCGATAAACAATCGTTTGACATCATCTGAGACATCCAGTCGCATGTCGTCCTTTGCCTCACACCCATAATCCTCCGAATAAATCGGTAAGGCGCCGCGGACGGTGAGAATAGTCTTGGAGATGACATTCTTCAATCCTTCGATGCCGTCGTCCACCAACAGTTCATCATTCGATCCTTTGACGAATTCACCGGTCTCAAAATCAAAGAGCGGCGTCATCATGCCCATGTCCGGCTCGTTCTCTTCTTCGCTGTAGACATCATCCAAATCGACTTCAGGCAATAAACCATCCGCTTCTTCTATGTTCTCCATTTCGTCACCACCGTCCATCGTTCATTCGTGTTTCTCGTCGGTATTAACAGGACATGATCACCCGGAACACAGGATAATTCGTCGAACACGTCCGCTGCTTCAAATGACTGCCCGCTTATCGACCATCCGGAAACGGTCCGACGCCCGATGTATCCACCTTGCCGCAATGGCTGCAACACCCACTGGGCGCCACTTGCCCCGGTATCACTGATGCTGTACAAGACGACGAGCTCACCTTTTGAAAAGATATGAGCATCCATCACGAAAGCATCCGCATCCCGCTCCCCGACGCCGGAAACGGAGATGACGAGCGGTTCTGTTTGAGCGACCGTTCCGAGCAAGACGTGTTCTTGCGGCGATTGCGGCGTCATGAATAAGTTCGCCAGGCGTTTCGTCGGATCTTTCATGCTCGTCCCTCCTAGAATTTAATATACGTATGCGGGTTGACGGCGTTAGTTTTGCTGTAATTCCAACGACCGCGATGTAATTCGAAATGAAGATGTGGCCAGTCCGACCAACCCGTGTTACCGACGTAACCGATCGTCGTTCCTGCCGTCACTTTCTGCCCGACTTTTACTTTTGGCTTGGCATGGATATGGGCATAGACACTTTCCCACGTCTGACCATTGACTTGATGCATGATATAGACGACCCAACCGTACGAACTGGACCACCCGGAACGTGTCACGACACCGTCAGCAATCGGATGCAATCGAACCTTGCCCGTTTTCGAGCGGTCGATCAATACATCAATCCCAAAATGTCCAGCAGGGGTCTTGAATTGCTTCCGACCCATCCAACCACCAGCCATCGGGCGCACGAACGCTTTGGATGACGGCTTGCTTTTGGTAACTCCTGCCTTGATGCGATTCCGGTAATGCGATTGGATTTTACTCCACTCACCCGCTTTCTGACGGGCATCCGCTCGTCCTAAGCCTTTTTCGAGGATGCTGATCTCAATGTCGCGACGACCGAACGGAATACATTCTTTTGCCGGCAATCCCATATCAATCCGTTTGCCTTTGATGGCACCTCCGACGTCTTCAGCGAGGTAGATGCCGCTGTATTCCGGCTTCGCTCGACACTTGATGTAGACGACCGATCCCATCGGTATGAGTTTCGGGTCGACGGCGATACTCCGCTTCGTTTTAAACTTGTTGCCGGACGCTGTCGTCCCCGTCCCATTGATGCCACCGAGCGCGGGGTTGTATGCCGTCGCCACCCAACCTTTGCTGAATTTCAACGCGATACCTTTGACGGATTCCGTCGTGTTCCCCAGCGCGTCTGTGTTTTTTTGGACATCTGGCTTTTCATAGGAAATCGACGGCAATGAGGTACTGACGACCGCATCGGCATCCATGACGACATGATTCGGATAGATGTCGTACTTCACGTTGTCCATGTAATAGCCATGTGCAATGACACTATCTTTTGATTTGATGTAGGCGTAATCCCCGGAAAAGAAACGCTGTGCCGAGGTCGAGACGACGTGACGGAATGTTCGCGTCACCTTCGCCTTGTTGTTTTTATCAAGTGTCGCCTTTGCCTCTTTTCGGGCATCGGTATCATTCGTCGCATCACTTTTGATGTAGGTCGAGAGACGCCCATATTTCTTGATGCTGGATGAACTCTTGGCCACTCCGTCAGCTCGCCGCTCTCGGTTGCGTGCCCGGACATAGTTCTTTCGGTCTTCATTCGAAATCTCGACCTGTGCGTCCGTCACACCTTCACTGAGGACGGGTACGTTCTTCGGGCGACTCCGCTCGTAAATCCGTAATCCGTTGTCGTAGCGGATCCAATAGGACTTCTTCGTTTTCTTGCGGTCTTCCGTCAACAAGGAAGCGAGAACCGAGTAGTAGCTGTCGTATTTATCCGCTCGATAGTCCAACGCTCGTTTATGCGTGTACTTTCCATTCGGCAGCACTTTCGGTTTGATTCCGGCTTTTCGACAGACCGTATCCACTGCTTTCCGAGTCGTCGTCCCTTTTTTAAAGTAAAAGTCATCCTTGTTCTTCACGAGATAGAGCAGCGGATCGTAAGCGGTCAGGCTGATGACACGGTCCTTCTTCTTGATGACGAAGATATGGCCAAAGAACCAAATCCGCTTGCCTTGCCGCACGGAGATATGTGCCCCGTCGAAGTTTGGGAGGTCCGCGACCCGCATCAAGTCGAGTGACAGTTTGACCGAAGCTTGCGCCACGCTGTCCTCGAGCTTGATCGGGATGATGACGGCATGGCTGATGTCATACTTCGAATCGATATAGACGCGGAGATCAGCCATAATACAACACCATCCCCGGATAAAGTCGGTTCGGGTTCTTCCCGATGGCCTTCTTGTTACGGGTATACAGCGTCCGCCAGTTGACCTTCAATCGTTGCGCGATGACCGTCAACGAGTCGTTCCGCTTCACGACGTACTTCTTTGGTTTCTTTCTCGTCGACTTCGAACTGGACTTCTTCGAGGACTTCGGACGCGTCGAGGAGCCTTTCCCCTTTTTCTTTAGTTTGCTGATTTTAGGATAGGCGTACTCCTCGAACGTGACTTCGAATTCAAGATCCGCTTGCTTGGCGCTTCTGCCTTGCTTCGGTTTGTCTTGCCAGGAACGATAGGACAACACCCGGCACCGCATCGTCTGCTTCGTGTCCGTGATGGCTAAGGTGACGACCTCTTGCTTGGCTTGCACCCGTCGCAACGTACTGTCAAGCGTGTTCGGCAACACGAACTTACCGGTCTGATAGGTCCGCTTGGTACCGGGGAAATGGCTTGCTAACGAAAAGGTCTTCAAACCCGTCGCCGTGATGAACGAGTAGGTCCGTCCGCGGATACCATCATGTGTTTCGGTCTTCTTATCGCCTCCGGACAATCCGAGCCCGGGAGGCGTGACCGGGAACGTCATCGTTCCTTTACTATGCTTGATCGTAATCAATCCAACATCGCCTCCAAGTTATGCTGCGGTAAGTTCCGGTTCAAATCTTCCATCTTGTCTGCGATAAACGTCATAAACGTCAATCCCATCTGCTCGAGCTTCGCTGGATCATCGCCTAAAGCACCTAAATCTTCCGGGCGGATATGCACGTTGAAGACATTTTGCGCTTGAGCGTTTTGTGATTGATCGAGTTTGTTGGTCGTACTTTTCGTATTGAGTGTCGGTGGCAGTGGCTGGCGGGATTGTGTCCGGAATGGTGTGATGACCCCTTGACTGATGACCGTCTGTGTCATCCGTTGCAAGGCAGGAATCCGCTGTTTCATCCCCACTTCATGCCCTTCGACCGTTGATGCACCAATCGGGATGATCGTTCTAGCCGGTGAGTTGACTTGGAGTCCTTTGCTGAACCATGACGGAATCAAATCCGTTAATTCAGATACCTTGTCAGAGACCCATGTGAACCCGCTCGCCATACCATCTACCAATCCACGAATGATGTTCTTCCCGATCTTGCCTAGATCAATGTCTTTTAAGAACTTGACCGCGTCGTCCCATCCCGCTCTTACTGCTTTAGACACTGCAGCCATGGCATCGTCAACTGTCTTACCAAAATTACCGAAGACTTTCGTCACGATGCCTTTGATGATGTCTGAAGCAGTCCGGAAGGTGTTCCGAATTGCCGACCATGTCGTTTCAATCAATTTCCCCGCAGTTCGCATGACCGTGGTAATGATCGTTGAAACTAGATTGAAGCCAGTCTTCACAGCCGACCAGATCAATTTGACAGCTCCTTGGACGATAGAGACATAGCCTTTAAACATATTCCCGATGAATCCGCGGGTCGCTGAGAGAACATTCGAGATGTTTGATTTTACGTAATTAAAGCCACTTGCAACGGTCGCTTTGATGCTTGCAATCCCACCGCTGAAGAATGCTTTAATCGCTCCCCAGAATCCGGTGATGATACTTTTCCCGCTCGTCGCCAGTAATCTGAATCCGCCAAGAACTCGACCGACGAGTAGAAGGTTAACGTAGTTCCAAATGAATTGGATAGCACCGAAGAATGCCTGTTTGACGCCTTCCCACATCTTTTTAAAATCGCCCGTGAACAATCCGGAGAAGATTTTAACAACACCCAAGATGACGTTCAGTGCTCCTTGGATGACGCCTTTGATGTTCCCCCATATGCCTTTAATGATGAATAGGATAACCGGCATGATGAACTGGATGACGCTCCAAATGCCTTGGAAGACATTCCGGACCGCTTGCATCAACTGCGCTCCATCGCTTTGCCAAAAGGCGCGGATCTTCGAGAAGACGGATTTAGCGAGATTGACAATGGCGCTGAACGCACTTGATAAAACCGCTCTAATTTTTCCGGTAATCGTGAAAATTTGCAAAATCACGGCCGGGCTGAGACCTATTCGATTTAAAATACTGGCTGAAGCTCCGTTATTTCCGACCAACGACGCAAAGACACCTTTGATCAAGGTGCCGACTTGCTTGAATTTTTCTCCCACACTTTTAGCGGAGGCTTGTAAGGATAAAATCCTATCGCGAAAGGCATCGATTTGTTCGTGATTGAAGTTTGCGCTGATCATGATTTTCCGCGCCTTGACGAAGTCTCCTGACAACATGGCTTTCAATCCTTGGATTCCACCACGGAACTTATCAGAATAGGTCCATGCCGCTTTAAACCCGGCGACCAGTAAGGCAAGTGACCCTACGACAACACCAATCGTTACGGCGACAGGCGCAATAAAGGGAGCGACGAGCGCGAATCCCTCGATAAGCATCGGTAGCAATCCGACAAGGATGGCAATCCCGCCACCTAAAATCAAGACAGCGGCTAACGTTGCCGCACTGACAGCAATCATCGTCTTCATCGATTGGGGCAACATATTAAATGCATTGACCAATCCGGTCACCAATGTCGCCGCTGATCGGATCGGACCTTTCAGTCCATCTCCTAAAGCAATCTGAGCGGATTCCGCTGCACCGGTCATCTCTTCTAACGCGCCTTTCAAGTTATCCTTCATCTTGTCCGCCGCTTCTTTCGAGGCACCGGCGCTGTTCTCTAACGACTTTGTCATCTTGTTGATTCCAGAAGGACCTGCCTTCATCAACGTTAAGAATCCAGACGCCGATTCTGTTCCAACCAATTGAGCGAGAGAGGCTAGTTTCTGCGCATTCGTCATACCTTCAAAAGAACTTTTCAGATTCTTGACCAATCCTGCCATTCCTACAAATTCACCTGATGCGTCGGTCAAATTGATACCTAACGTCTGCATCAACTTTCCTGTTTCCTCAGATGGCTTAAGCAGGGCAAGTAATCCACCCCGTAAGGTCGTACCTGCTTGTTCACCTTTCATGCCAGCATTCGTCAACAGTCCAATCGAAGCGGCCGTTTCTTCCAAACTGATACCTAGAGCAGCTGCCGGTGGTCCTGCGTATTTCAGGGCATATTGCATATCTGTGATGTCCGCTGCAGTACGGTTAGCGGTCTCGGCCAGAATATCCGATACACGACTCGCTTCTGTCGCCTTCATGCCCCATACGTTCAAGGCTGATGCTACGACCTCTGCTGTTTGTGCCATGTCTGCACCCGATGCTTCTGACGCACTGATGACTCCTGGCATCGCAGAAAGAATCTCTTTCGTCGTCATCCCGAGCGCGGCTAATTTTTCTTGTCCGGCAGAAACCTCAGTCGCACTCTTCGAGGTAGCTGCACCTAACTCAAGTGCGGATTGACGTAGGCGATCTAATTCACTACTCGATGCACCCGCAATAGCACCGACACGACTCATCTGTGCGTCAAAATCGACTCCTGTCTTGACCGCTGCGCCTAATCCTGCCGCTACTCCGATACCCATAAGACTCGCCGCTCCGCCTACTGCCATCAGTGACCCGGAGGCACCCTGCATGCGCTCGAACGTCGTTTGGGTCTGTCTTGCCTCGTCCTGCATCCCTCTCATCGAGCGGCTGACGCGGTCCGAGACCTCGGTGAACATGTCTCGTAAGATAATCGATGCAGTCAACGTTTGGTTACTCGCCACCTCGTCATCCCTCCTCGTTGTTTTGTTGCTCTTGCTCCGCTTCCATGACGATTTGTTCAGAAGCCATCAAGAAGAGCTTGACGTTATAGGACGCATTCCAAAACGCTTCCGGATGCACTTGTTTCCGCTGCCACAAGACATGCGCCCATTTTAGATCGGAGTCCTCCCCGTCCAGGATGCTGGCCTTTACTTTCCCAGCGCACCATCCGGCTCATCGAGTCCTGATAAGGAGATGACCTCACGGGAAGCATCCGCGACGCTGATCGTCGCAAAGAGTTTCGGGATGATCATCTCCGGAGCGGCGACAGGGAGACCTAGTTTTGATGCCAATTCCATGCTACGGAACGACATAGCTGTCCGGCGGGAATCGAGTGCCTTGTCAATAATCAGACAGTTGTATTTCAATTCATCGAGTTCTTCCGTGATTTGTCCGCGTGGTCCGTTGAGTTTGCGAATCGCTTGTTTCCGGATTTTGCTTTCCTCGTCTGCATCGAGTGCGTTGATCGGAATGTCGAACCATTTCCCATCGATCGCCATCATCTTGACGCTACCGGCTCGTCGGTTTGTGACGTCGATATCGAGTAGATCCGCTAGCGTGACGAACTCGTTTGATGTACCCGCTACTGTTTCTTGTGTCCCTGCTTCATCCACTTCGTGGTCATATCGGTTTTGTTCATTCATCTATGTGTCCCCCTCGAGTTAAAACGAAAAAAGGAGACCGAAGTCTCCCGCTCGTTTTTTATAAAAATTTGTAATCGTCTGCCGTGAAGGCTAAATCCGTGTCGCCAGTGTCTTTGACCTTGAAGCCAATCAAGTCGACCTCATCGAACGTAACGCCCATGACTGCAACCTTTTCTCCTGGAAGGTCTGGGTCACGATGTTCGAAGATGAGCGTACGCGGAGCATCCGGATCGTTCAGGATACTACGACGAAACTTTGCGATTTCCGCTGTCCAGTGCATCTTGATCTTTCCGCTGATCTCAGAACCCATCGTCCGGTTTCCATCCGCCTTCGCATTTCCACGCTCGACTTTCTTCTTGTTGAATTTGACCTTTACTTCTGCTTCCGTGACTTCTACCATTGCTCGTCCGGTTTCGTCGTATACCTGCCCATACTTGCCGCGGAGTACTTTCCGCGGATCCAGTACCGGTAACTTGTCATCATAGGCTTGAGACATGTAGTTCCCTCCTGTTTGCGTTCATTTTATTTAGAAGACTTATGACGCTGTGTTATTTGCATAGATTTGAGTAGCTGTCCCGTAGACCGTGAACGCCGTCTTAAAGTAAGCTTCCGTCTTGTACGCCTGTTCCGTCGCCGTCTCACCATGGTAGCGGCTATCCGGAACGCAATCGTAGACCGGTTCGATGACTTCGATGTTCGAACTTGCGAGTGGTTCGAGGACCAGTTGTTTAATCTTCTCGGCCACAGCATCCCGCTTGGATGGACTGTTCGACTGCGAGCGGAAGTACTTCTTAAAGACGATTTCCTGTTCTTCCGTGATGAGATCAAAGACGTTGATGGTCTGAATCTGTTGCAAATCACGTAAAGCGGCATCTGGGTCCGCTTCCGCATCGATGCCGATCAAGGCGTCAAGACGAGAAAAGTCCGTCATCGAGTTGATTGGTGCATTGTAGACGACGTCCTTGCCTTCCGCTTTTAGCAACAGGTACCCTTCTTCGATTTTCTGATTCGCGTCGACATCCGATAACTTTTCAAGGTCATCGAAAATCGTCCGATGTCCCGCTAACGAGCGGTTGACCGGAATCGAGATGGCAGCGGCTAACGCCAAAACGGCTTGTTGTGCCGGCGAGTACTCGACACCATCCTTGTATGCCTTTTGCATCGTCGAGATGGCACCGTAGTAGTTGACGTCCGCTGATGCCAATCCACCGAGCGCTGTCTTCACGAATTGACCGTTCGGACGTTGTGTCCGGACGAAATCCAAGAACATTGCTTGAATCGCGCTATCCGAGACCCCGTCATGAATAATCGCATTCGCATATTCGGTTTTTGCGATTTCAAGAAATTCACCGTAATCGAGTGCCGTCAATGTTTCTCCGGAATGTCCAGTCGTCAACAGTTGCGCGACGACGTTCGCCGGGAGTGCATCGGTCACTTTCTCAATGCGGATGTACTTCGAGTTCGCTGCAAGCGCAACAAGATCGTCGTTCGATGCGAAGGTCAGCTTTTCGAGCTGCAGGGCATTTTCCGTCAACAGTAATTCTTTCTTGCTACTGTCTCCTATAACGGGACGGACCGTCACGGCGAACTGATTACCGCGTGCGCCTTTATAGCGGGCTTTGACCTTGATGGATGTCAAGTCCAGTACCGCTTCTTTCGCCGCTGTCGCCGCTAGACGATAGACCTTGATTTCTTTAAGAGAGACGACATTCGTACCATCTTCCCGTGCAAAGGCACTGTTCAAAAATGCATCTTGCAAGAGATAAGAGGATTGTCCGCTGCCGAATGTTAATTTCGCTTCATCCGCCGAGCGGACGGTCACGATTTGATTGATAGGACCCCAGTCAGCGCGGATGGGCATGAGGAGTGTCCCTCGTGCCGTTGATTCGACACCGGATGTCGTGGCGATATTAAACCGGACATACACGTCCGCTTGACGTTCATGACGTCCAGGAATCATTGCTTTTGCCATGGATCATTGCACCTCTTTCTGTTTAAATGCTTCGATGCGTTCAATAGCATCGGATTGCGACATCTCTGGCTGACCGAATAAGGCACCAACGACGAGATGACGTGGATAACCGAGTGCAGCATGCGCCCCAATCAGTTCTTCTATCGGATAAATCGGTTCTTCTGAAGCAATTGTTCCCGCTTCGATGGCTTGTTTACGTGCCATTCGTGTTCAACTCCTTGTTAAATAGTGCGGTATCGAGGGATGGCAGTTCGACCTCTCGCTCTGACACGTACCGCTGACCGATGATTTGAAAGTTCAAGGCATCGTCAGCAATCAACGTATTCAGAAACTCGCAGTCGTCCAGCTTCCCGTCCGCTTCAATCCAGTTCCCCTCAGCGTCGACGCTGATCAACGGGATCTCTTGGCAGCCGACCATGAGTAGGGTCGCAATCCGTGAGACGAACTCTTGCATCTTGTAAGGGTCGTCCACGAACAGCGTACCGAGAATCATCGGTTTGTAACGATACCAACCTGCGCTAAAAATCTCAGGTGTCCCCCGCGGTGGAGCCAAGACGAAGAAGGGACGTTCTGCCCCTTGCTCGACTGGCCGGTCATACCCGCGGATGCCTGTGGTGTCCTGCACGAACTTAAGCACGGATCGTACGTCTTGGACACCTAACTGATCACTATCAAAGTAGCTCATCGAAAAATGCCTCCAATTCACGATTAATAAAATTCTGACCGTCGCTCTCAAATGAATGCCAGGCGTTTTTAAAGAAATGTTTTCCCATGACGGTCATCGGCGTCAACCACATGCCGCCATCATGGTCCGGACGATATTCGAACTTGTCATTCTTCCATTCACCGGGGATAAATCGCCGGGATTGCCGGTGACCGTTCTCGACCCAATCGGCATATTCGACGTTCGTGCCGAACACCAGTTGTATTCCTTTGATTTTTTGCACTTTAAAGATTGCATCTCCGCTGTTCGAACCGCTTGCAGCGGCGACCAGTGAATTGCGTAACCGTCCGTCCATGACCGGAGCGACAGCGGACACACGATCGAGAAAAGCGAACGCGGTCAGTTTCCCGATCCGCTCCAACTCGCCATCGAACTGGTCACGCTGTGCATTGAACCGCTCAAACAGACGGTGGTCATCCAACTTAAACTCAAAATCACTCATGCGCTATCCACGGCCTCGACTGGGATTTCATAATGATGAATGCCCACGTGGTCATGAACCGCATACGGACGCCCACAGGTGAACGTCCCGTATGCATGCAATCGATCATTCGAGTAGATTTGCAGTTCATCGCCGGCTAACAGCAGCACTTTCGTATGAACCAAAAAGCGGCGATTCAATTCATTCTGCTGATAGGACATGCTCAAACGGTTCTCTTGCTCCGCTAAGCCGACCGGAACATCATGCAAGACTTCCGTCCGCTTCGACGTCGCATTGTACTTTGCGGTCGATTGCGTCATCCGGAAGACGTCTGCTCGTTGAAACAAGAGTGAATCGTACGGATCAAACGGGTTCATAGGAACACCACACCCGACGACTCTGGTTCCGGTTCGAACGGATTGAGGTACGGTTCAAGAAAGAGCAATGCCTTGTTCAGGTATTGATTTGACGTCTCCCGTGTTTCCTTGTAATCCGATCGTTCGACACTCTTAAGTTTTGGGACGGCCTCGTCCATGACGAGATAGCAGACCACTAACTTAATGGGTTCCGGTACAGGGAGCGGCAATGGAATCCGTTTGACTAAAAAACGCTGCTCGACCTCGATGATGGCTCGGGTCAAGGCAGCGGCTAATTCTGTTTCGGGCAGATTACTTAAGGTCGGCAGTTTCGCCATCGCTTCCGTCGTTGTCATCACGATCATCTTCGGCACCTCCGCCTAGTGGTTCGATGGCTCCAATCGCTAACAATTCCTTCGCAATCGCATTAGTGACGTCCAGCTTCGAACCCGCTTTAAAAACCTTACCTTTGTGTTTGACGTTCATAAGAGTTGTTACTTTCATGTGTTCTCACTTCCTTTCGATTCGAGTGGCGTAAAAATCAAACGTTGATGTGGTAGATGGCATTCGGACGTTGGAGCGCTGGGAACGCCGCTTCACCAACTTCGATGATTTCGTCTTTCGTCTCTTGTTTTTCCCATGGATTGACGAAGATACCCGGTTCACCGTTCCGTTCAATGGTCGGCCCTTGTGCCGTATAACCGAGTTGGTTGTCCGTTGCTGTTCCGATCAGGACGATTCGACGTTCCGGAAGATAGCGTTTCGTTGTTGCTCCGTCCGGCATCGTCACGACCTGGTCGTTCGTCTTGATGCCTGGTAACATGTTGGCTTGCAAATAATCGTCGATGTCTCGCGGAAGCACATTTCCACCTGCTACACCTTTGATGGCGTCGACCGTACTTTTCGCTTTCATGATTTCACGAAGCTGCGCAAACGGCATATGGATTTCAAGCGGCATCTGCCCAGCATTTTTTTCCTTGAAAGCAAGGGAAGCTTCAATCAAGTCTTCGAGCGGGTTCGCCGTATCGAATTGATCCCACTTATCCGCTCCAGTCAGCGCCAATTTGTTTTCCGCTGGGATACCAAAATCGATATCCAGTTTGACGCCCTCGTAATCGTAGACCAGTTTCCCTTCGTAAATGGCAGCGGCACGGAGTAGTTCTTCCGTGTACTCCACACCGAGGCGGAGATCCGCGACGTTCGTCAAAGCACGTACGAGGACCGCTTGTTTCTCACGATCGTTTCGTGCGTTCGTATATTCGAGCTGATCGCGCTCGCTGAAGCGGATACGGTGTTGGATCTTCGCAACTTCACCCATCGCTTGAGCGAGTTTCTTTTTGTCGCGGAACGGTGCAGGTGCTCCGAACTCACTGAGAGCGGCAGCAGTCACACGTGTCGCGTCCATGATGTCGTACATGAAGTTCGTTGAGTACATCGGTTCGAGCGGTAAGAAGGAACGTAGGACCGGTGTGAACGGCACCTCACGATTTTCGACGAGACCGAGCAACGTTTGAGGCTTGAATTCTTGCAGTGTTAAGAATGTTGGCATGTTGGGTTCAACCCTTTCTATTTTTCAGATGAATTACTGGAATGAAATCATTTTAGCGGCTGTTTTGAAACCTGCCGTGATACCGGTGCATTTCGCTTCGTTGAGGTATCCGCCGATATAGCCGATCCCGACGACATCCGCGCCTTCGAGGACAAGCTCTCGACCGAGGACAGCGGCTTTCCCAGTAGCGGCTTTCGCGTCATCCCACGGCTCCGCTTTCTTCGTTGCTGTCACGACAAGCAGTGCTGCCCCTGCTTCAAGGCGTCCTGTCGGGAATTTCGTCACATCTAACGTGACGTTGATGGTTTTGGATCCGACTGTATCCGCAAGAATTTCTTTCCCTGCTGAATAGTTCTTTGTAACGGGCGTCAGTTTCATGTTTGTGTCATCCTCTCAATTTCGTTATCGTTTGTTCTTTCCGTTCAAGCTGTCCGCCAAAGACTTCCCAAGGTCGTAGCCTTCCTTCGGTGCTGGTGGGTTCCCTCCACCCGGAGGCGTCGGTGGATGTGTCGTCGATTGTTTGATGAGGTGCGGCTTCGCTGCCTTCAAGGCTTCGAGTGCTTCTTTGATGCCGGTCACATTCCCCTCTTCGTCCACTTCGATTGCTGTGCGGTCGAGGAAGACTTTCGCATCCGATGGGTCGATGAATTGCATCTCGTTCGCCAAGACTTTGACTTCCGCATTGATGATGCGTTGATTCGCCTTGTCGTTCGCAGCCTTGATTTGTTGTTCGACGTCGCTGTTCTCATCAATCCCGAGTTCTTTTTTCAAAACGGCAATCAACTTATCTTTGTCTTCCGACTTGGTTTTGGCATTCGTGCGGTGTTGAGCCGCTTCTTTGCGTAGTTTTGCAATCAGCTTGTCCTTTTCGTCCACTGGTGGGTCGACTTTCGGCGGATCATTTGGTGGGTCACCAGCCGGTGGGTCAGCTAGCGGCGGGTCCCCTGCAGGTGGATCATCAAGTGGCGGATCTTCCGCGAAGAACTGAATCGGGAGTTTCAAACGATAGGTCGGTTTCCATGGTTTTGCTGTTTGCATGAGCGTTACCCTCCTAATTTGCGGCACGTGCCTGACGTTCCGCTTCATACGTCCGTCGGTACTCCTGGTACGTCGGGATGTTGAATTTTTGTTGATACTGCGCATAGTTGTCGATGTCCTGTGCGATACCGGTCGACGTCCGTCCATTGTCCAAGTAGATACGGACATTTCGACGGCTGACTTGCTGAAAGCCTTTGACGACCGGTGTATAGGTGACGCGGCAATTCGGGTGCTCGATGTCCGGCGCATCACTGATGGACTTCATCGGGTAAACCCGGCCATCACCGGCACGACAGATGGCACATGTCTTTCGGTCGAGTGTCTCGAGACGTTTCATACCTTCGATGCCGTCCGCTCCATGATCCGTAATAAAATCTTGGACGGATTTCTTCTTCGCGGCATTCCCGGCAGCGATAATCTCAGAACGTACCAGACGTTCCGCCTTATAGGCATCGGTCTCGAGCAACTCTTTCAAACGCCGTGTCGTCTTCGCAACCGATTCACCGCGCATCATCGACGCAAGCAATTCCTGCTGCAGTTGTTTGCCTAACCGTGCCGTGTTGTCCCAGATGCGATTCGAGAATCGTTTTCCGGACCAGTCTCGATTGACGAGGGACTGGATGCTTTCTTTATCGAGCAATGGCAAGACGGGGAACCTGCCCTCTCCTTGCATCGTCAACAGATATCCGCTGAAGGCATACTCCTGCATGGTGACGGCATGTAAGATACTGTCTGTCATCGCGACAGTCGTACGGGCTAATTCCTCGATGTGGACATTGGTCTGAGCAAGCAAGGCTTGGATGCGGGCTTGTTGGCTGTTGAGCTTTGCCCAGTCCCACACGAGTTGGTCTTCTCCGGAGACGTCGATGGCCAGTGAGGCAATCTCTCCTTTGAGTTGACGCAAGAGTGCCGCATAGCCACGGAGTAGGACCTTGATTTCCTTGTCCTTGATTTTGATCAATCGTTTTTGCTGATCGATGACCATTTGATCGAGTTGTTCCGCTGTCAGTAACATGGCTTATTCCTCGTCATCGTTCGTCGAGCGGGTTTGAATCTTCTTATCCGCTCCATTGAGGTAGCCATCGATGTCTTCCAAGTCCGCTTGTTTCCGGTCCGCTTGCTGACGATCCAACCGCTCTTTTTCTTCGGCCGCATTTTCGACCAGTGGATTCAGCTGCAGGAGCGTTTCATCCGAGATGAAGTCTTTCAAGCCGGTCAACATCTTGACGTACTCGTTGACGTTGATTGGAAGATTGCGATGAACCGTCCAATAAATCCAGCGCCAGTTGTAGATCGTACTGACATCTTGTGATTCGGCGATACGTTGCCACTCACTGACGGTGTCCTTCTGCTCGATCATCCATTCTTTCGCTTGGATGCCGTAGGTCAGAAGCATGTTCTTGCGACGATAAAACTCATCGAAATGAATCTCTCGGGCATTCGTCGCAATCTCAAGCGGTGCATACATCTGTTGGATGGCGACACCCGATAGATTTCCGCTTGCTGTATCCTTGTAAATCTTCGGGAGTTGGGCGACGTCGAATAACCGGTCCGTCAGCTCCTTCAAGTGAGCGACGACCGGCTTTTCATCAATCGGTGGTGCCAAGTAATCGATGGCTGCACTCGGGTTTTTAGATCCGACTGCCCGAGAAGAACGCATCTTCGACATGTCTTCCGCTTTTGGGATTTCGCCGATGAACTTGAGGAACGGATCGTTGAAAACGTCCATCTTATTCGAGTTATCGCTTAAGGCTCGGTTGATCTCGTCGATGATCGTGATGCTCGGTTCATCAATGGCGGAGACACCCACCGGAATATTCGATGTGGATGGTGTCTGGGCTTCGTCACCGCGGAACCAAGCGATTGGTACCATCGGGAACTGATGATACGCGATCGGGACTTCCTTACGTGTGTCCGTGACCAGTTCGGTACCGTCTCGTTTGAGGTAGTAGATATGCGTGTCGTCATACCATTCGACGTATTCGACCGTCATCGTTTTTCCTTTTTCCACTTCTTCTTTGGTATAGCGGTGAACCGCTCCAATGATGTCCCCGTACTCATTGACGACCGGGAACAAACGATTGAGCGGGTAAGGCCGGTACCGCAGATTGAGTTGCTGATCAAAGTAAAACAGAACACCCGAACCGCCTGCAGTCAAACCGTTCCGGACCGTCGTGAAATCCACATGATGGTCGCTATTCTCTTCTTGGACATCCTCAAGCATTGTCCGGAAGGTTTGTAGCCGGTTGATGTCCGCTCCATATTTATCCGCTGCACTGTCCGGGACTTCCGTACTGACTGCTTTTCCGACCATGTAATCGGTTGGGAGATTGACGATCAGCTTAGCGTAGTTGATGACCAATCGATGGTTCGGGTCATCCGCTCGTTTCGGTTCTCTCAGCAAGACGGAATGTTTCCCATCGTAGTAGGCTTGTTGCTTCACGATCGTTTGCAGGATACTGTCGTGCTGGGCGATGAAAAGGTTCAGCCCTTCCCATTTGTTCTTCATCAGGACTTCTGTCGTACTCGTCATGTCCATGTCACTCCCTCCTTTCTTGAATAATGAGCGTAACCATTCGATGAACGAATGCCACATTAGGTTCACCTCGCTTAAAATGTACGTTCGAAGGCACTGAAGCCTTTCCCGCCGTCCGGCTCGTAAAAGCACAAGGCCAGTGCGTCCGCGCGGTCAGGCGAAGCCAAGCCCCGCTTTTTCATTTTCTCTTTAGGTTCGACCTTGATGACGCCTTTGCTGAGTACCCGATACTTCCGTGTCGTCAGTTGGGAGACAAGCTTATCGTCCTCGAGCAATTCGATGGTCGGTTCCTCACCAAGCATGCGACGTCTGAAGTTTGTCTCGAGTAAATCACGCAGATTGCCCCATAATTGATCACCCAGTTTGTCATAGACATCCGGATCATCCGCTCTCGATCCATTGTTAATGCCATGAACCTCGAACTTCTGCATGTTATGGGTGTCCACCCACTCCTCAAGACCATCCGTGACGCCACCACCGACGCCGGTATCATCGACCTTGAATAACACTTTAGGTGAATGCGGATAGCGGTTGAGTGTGTTGCGAGCAAAACGGATGGCTTCACCTGTCGTTTCGGTCGTTCCTTTTTTGCTATGGGTATGACGCCCGACAACCTTGTTCCCAACGCGGGCATACATAACGGTCTCATCATCCCCGTAGCGGGCGACGTCAATCCCGATGTGGAGATCCGCGTATTTGACGGGTGTCACCGTGACGCCCATCGCTTGATCCGTGAATTCGAGCGGGATGTAGGCATCTGCCTCCGCTTTCGGAAAATCACCCAGGACGCGGACCCGGTACACATCGGAATCCTCGTTGTACTTTTGTTTGAGCATCTCGATTGTGTCCCGGGATGTCCGCGGACTATCGAGTGAACTGACCTTGTGCGTACTCCATAGATGCTTGTCACGATTATGAGAATCAAAAAAGACCCCACTCGTTCGAGTCGGGTTACCACACATCAAGATTTTGTTCTCGTCCCCGGTCAATGTCCCGAGGATCGCTTCCATAATCGGATCAGCAACACCAGATGCCTCATCGACGATGAAGAGCATGTAGTCTTCGTGAAAGCCCTGCATGTTTTCCGGTTTCGTAGCGGTACGAGCGGTCGCGAACCACCGTTCTTCACTCCCGATCATGTAGATTTTCGTCTTCGTCCACTTCAGTAGCCGTTTCAATAGTTCGGATTTCTCCATCCACTTGGCAATCTCTGCCCAAAGGACGGTGAACAACTGATCCTTCGTCGGAGCGGTCGCGATGACTTTCGGATTTGGTCGGCACGTCAGGTACCAGAGCGTCACGACGGCTTCAAGCCCCGTCTTCCCGACACCCTGCCCGGAGCGGACGCTGACCTTGTTCTTCTTCGATAGATCGTCAAGCACGCTACGCTGCCATTCGTCCGGATAGAATCCGAGGATGTCTTCCGCGAATGCCGCGGGATCGTCCCAATAGACGTCGATTACACTGGCGAGTACGTTATACGGCTTCGTCTGCTTCATGGCGTTTCCACCTGTTGCTTGCGACGTCGTTCGGCAGCGGCAAGGACGCCGTCTTTCCAGTCGATCGTCGTCTCGTCATCTGTATCCGTATTCTTCAGCTGTTCGACTTCGAGTTTCAACTTCTCTAGCTTCAGGACGCGTTCCTCGTCCCCCTTGGTCAACTTCTCATAGGAGCGGATCATCGCATCTAGTCGTCCCATCGCCGTAGCAAGGGAAGACATGAACGTCGCTTGTTTCTCGTAGGCGAAGCGGATTTCCCACTCGTCCTTCGATTCCCCGCTCGCACTCAATTCTTTCGACATGTCGTCGGTGTCGCTGACATACATGATATTCAAAGAATTGATGATGTTCGCATGCATCAGCTGGATTTGGTCCCAGAGTAAATCAGCGGGATTCCGTTCCTGCGTGCCGTGCATGATTTCGAGGATGGATTCCGGTATGTACTGACGGAACAGACCATGGAGCAGCGCGTTCTTATTCCCTTCCGGAGCACCGCCCCAGTTACCAGCGGCGTTCTTGTTCCCCTTTGGTGCGCCACTCTTGCGTCGTTTAGGAGCGCTCTCTTTCAGTTTAGGAGCGCTCCCTTTGCCGTCCGTTTCTTCATCATCCCAGCGGTCCGTCGATTTCCACTTGCGAATCGCGCTCGGGGAGACATCCATCTCCTTCGCCAGGTCGACCAATTTATATGTCGGATCCTGTTTGATGGCGATGCGCCACTTCTCGCGAGCCTCATCCCGCCGGGGGTCTCTTGGTCTCGCCACGCTCCCACCGCCTTCCTAATTACTGGATTGTGTTGTTTTTCAGGACGACCGACGACCTCTCTTATGCCGCTCTTTCATCATTCGATGCGTCTGACGCTTCGTTCCTGATGCGATAAGGCGATTCACATGCCAAGACGTATCCCGCTCGTAGCGTGCCGTATAGCAGTGCTGAGGGACATCCGCTCCTAGATCAGTACGTATCATCTTTCGGAGATTGTCTCCAACTCTTCGCAGAATTTCTTTCACCATGTTCCATGCACGTTCGACGAAACTTATCACTACTGTTTTAAGCGCTTCTCGAATCGCTTCTACATTCGTCTCTGTCATGGTCTCCCTCCTCTCTTATGCTCTCCAACGAACCGACTAGGTCGATGCCCGTCCGCTCGTTGCAAGGCACAAAAAAAGCAACCCGAAGGATGCTTGGTGATTAATTTTCTTGTGCTAATTCATCGATTGCTCCAGTAATCTTTTTGCCTAAATCACTTAAATCGTTGCCAAATGCAGCAATATAGGAAAGTCGCGTTAAAAGTTCTGTTAAGGTTCTCTTTTTCCCTTCTTGCGATGGTTCCGTATCAATCATCTGTTGAACAGTAAAACGAATGAGCGCATCCCTTTGTTCAATTGCGTTATCACTACCTTCGAGTAATTTTAATAGAATTTGATTTTGTTCCCTCAGAATTGCGATATGTTCGTCGTGCCTTCTTAAACTTTCGGCTTCTTTATAACTGGAATGTTCTAGCATTTCATTCATTGATGCTTCACCCTGCAAGCTCATTGTCTCCATAAATAATTCATTCTCTTTTGTCAGATTGTAGTCTAATTCTTTTCTTAAATTGTAGATTCCCAACTCTTCGAAAATTGAGACAGGGATTATCGACTCACCTTTTTTACTTTCAATCGAATTATCCTTAGTCATTCTTACACCCCCATACATAGTATTAAAACTATTATAAAGGTATCTAAAACGCATGTCTCGTTTATCTAAATTCCACTTATCCTGCAAACAACGTACGACTACTCCGCCCTCACGCTTCATGGCTTACTTCACGTTTTTTCTGGCTGCGTCATACGTTGTTGGCAAGAAGCGAATCACTTCATGCGCTTGGTTTCCTGTTTCCAGAGATACTTCAACCAGTCACTTTGAGGAATCTTCGTGACGGGACCTGTCCGTCGATCTTTACGACGCGGACTCACTTTCCAGTGCATCACGTATGGTTTGTCTTTCATGCAATCACTCCTTATATGTACAAACATCCGGATGAGACCGATCATTGCAAGCATCTGGGGGAATGACATGGAATCGACCGATAGGCTGACTAAGGGAGGTCAAATTCACTCATCCGGATATTTCTGCATACAAAAAGCGCCCTGTCCGTTACAAGGCGCTTGGTATGTGAGTAATGCTTATGTCCTGTAGAACAATGCAACCGTCGTCGCACCCGCTTCGTCTACATGGAAAGAATATCACGTATTTGACAAGTTTTTGTATCAAGATTGTATCAAAAGAGTATTAAAAATGTATCATGTTTTTCAGTTGTAAGACTCTGTTTTTGGACTCGGCAGACGCTTGAACAGCTCGACCAGTGCGTGGAATGTCATCTGTGCATCACCTAGTGCATGATGCCGCTGTGTCTGCTCGATATCGAGTGAGACGAGTACGGCATCCAATCCGAGGTTATCCGTTTTGAGGTGCCCTGTCAGATTCAGGAACGCCGTGATGCTCATCAAGTCGATGTAACGGTGACTCACGAGTGACCGGTAACGTTTCGAATGTCCAGTTCGTTCGACCGCTGCTTCGAGGAATTGTTTGTCGAAAATCGTGTTCTGACCGAAGAAGACGACCCGCTCATTCGGTAACCGGAGATGGTCCAAGAAGTTGAGCATGTCTTCAATGGCTTCAGCTGCAGGTAACGCTGTTTCATCATGTTCGTTCAAATCGATGCCATTGATTTCGAGTGCGCGATCCGTCACTTGGTACTTTTCATGCTTCAGCCACCATTCATGGCCGGCGATGATTTCCATGTTCCGTGTCACGATCATGGCGACCGTCAGCAATGAATGGTTTTCTGGATCCAGTCCGCCTGTCTCCGTATCGATGACAACGATTGTTTCGTTCCTCATATTTTGCCTCCTAGTTGTTTGGTTAATTTCACTTATGTTTTTCAGAACAACCAAAGTATCGCTTTTGCCGTCAATGCCATTACTACCGCTGCGCCACATCATAGAATGATATAGGCGAATATCTCACCCGCTCGTTTGTTGTTCACTCTTCTTCCTCCTCCGTCATGAACTCTTGTGTGATGATGGCATCAGCCATCTTCAGTAGCGCGAAGACTTCAGCATATTTCAAATCATTCGTGATGACGTGAACCTGTTCGCCTCTGGTCTCGGCGATGATGACCACCCGTTCGGTTTCGCCGGCGTGATCCTTTATGAAATTTGCTAGTGTTTGATGCATCTTGCTTCGAGTGATTTTCCGTTCTCTTGCCACGATTCGACCGCCTCCGCTCCTCATCCAATATTCGTCGCTCGAGGATGTGCGCCAGTCCCAAAATCACAACTGGCATCCCGACACCAATCACGAGTCCAATCCATACTGCAGTAACAATCATTCCGAACATGCAATTCCCTCCGTAGAAATTAAACTTTTATCGATTTAACAATTCTGGATTTTCGTAGATGTTACCGATGACTTCAATTGGATTTAAAGAACCCATACTCCATAATTCGCTGACTGCATCTTTTAAAAAGAAACCGGATGATTCTTCGACAAACAAAACTTGAAATGTTCCGTCGTAGCCGAATTGACTTTTTATTACAATATCTCCTTCGTAAATCTCAACGTCGTTTTTATCTTTGATTCCGGTGTATTGCATTGGATAGGCGATATATCCCATTACCGAATCCCAAATATCACCTTCATCATCTTGCAATGTAATGTCTTCTCCACCAATACTGATAACCTTTGCCATTTCTTCTTTTTCACTATCCCACGCCCGAAACTTAATTTCTCTCACGTCTCTCTTCCTCCTAAAATCAAACTTTTATTGGTTAAAACGATTTCTATACTTTTCTTCTTCAATTCCAAGTTCTTTGATTGTTTTTGGTTTAGGACATTCTTCTAGTGGTTTAGGAAAACCGTCCCTCTTTAATTCATTTCGAATTTCAAAACCTAATTCGCATTTGTACTGATTGTCGTAAGAGTGTCCATCCAATGCCCTACAACCGCCACAAGTTTTCTTCACTTCATCATCTCCCTATAAAATTTACTGTTTAGTCGCTGGATAACTCTCAACATTCAGCAAGACGCCACCCAGATCCTCAGCAAGCTTTTCGCACTCCGCTTTATTGGCCGCCCAGGTGACGCATGTCTCTTTGGCGCCACCTTTTTCGTAGTAAATCCGAACCCACATCAGTAATTCGTCAGGATACGCTCGAGATTCGTTTCTGTCTTGGCATCGAACGCTTCGATGATTTCCTGTTCCGTCACGTTGAGATGTTCTGCAATGAGTAACAGTGCACCGAATGACCGGCGGATCGTCGCGGCATCGACGGCCGAAAAACAGAGCCGCTTCATTTCATCGTTTTTTCGAACGTGGTGCGTATAGGCGCGATGGATCATGGCGTGATAGCCGATCGGTCCACCACTCACGAGATCGATAGCGGCGATACCGGCGAGGAACTTCAGAGCATCGACCAGTTCTTCAACGAATTGTTTCCGCTGCGGTTCCTTGACGGTCCACCATTTCCACGCCCCTTTCAGTTCATTGATGCATTCCGCTGCTTCGACGCGGTAAGCAGTCGTCCGTTCCCAAATAGGAACACCAGTCAGCTTGTATTGTTCGAGTACGTGTTGATCGAATTGGGCTTGCTTCTCGCAAAGCAGGAGCCATGTTCCGACTTGTAAAATGATGCTTGTTCCTCCTCTACTAATTTCTTTCGTTCGGCAGGTGTTTTGAGTTTGTGTTCCTTGAACCAGTTATGAACGGTCGTCGCACTGCATCCTTTCAGGCGTCCGATTGCCGCGAGGGACATGCCACGTTTTTCGACCAGTTGATCCAGTTCCTCACGGGGCGGGCTGAGTACGCGCGGCGGGATGACCGGTGGTTCCGGTTTCTTCGGTCGCCACTCTTCAGCGGATGGGCGTTCCCGGTCTTCTGGCGGTTGCGGAGCGACCGTCTCGTCTCCATAGCCTGGACACGGTACCCATTCGTTGTTGATGCGATAGGCCATGCCGTAAGGATGATGAAAATAGCGTTTCGGTTCTTCCGGTGGACAAGGTGTCTTGCGATTGACAAGTTCGATGCATGAGTTGTGCGACATTTTATTGATCAGCTGCGTGTGACCCATCGTTCGTTTCCTCCTGTGACTGGTTAGTGGTGTAATCTTCTGTTTGGTAGGACGGATAATGAATCGCTTCGTGTGTCGAGCGGTTGTTTTTCGCGTTCGGTGGTTGCTGTTGGAACGTACGCTTGATGTCGTGCCGTTTCACTTCCGTCTCTTGCCGCAGCCGGGTAAACGTTTCTTCGAATGCCCGGTCATTCTTTTGATCTTGCTTTGATTTCCGCTGCATTTTTTGACCTTTCAATCCTTTTAAGAAAAGGAGTAGCAGTAAGGAAAATAAAAGTACTAAGCTGATGATTGTGAGCCATTGTGATAAATACATATTGAAATCCTACTTTCTAAGCGTTGAGTTAAAACGGCCAGGACGGTGCCTGGCCTGTTCGATTGTGTTGTCTTACGCGATGATCGTGAGTTTTTCTGTTTCGTTAAATTCGGAAAGTGCTTCCATCAGGTAGTCTTCGATGTTCCGGATGGCTTCATTCTTCCAAGCGCCGCCGTCCGCTTCGAACAAGGCGACACGTGGACCGTTTTGCATCCGGAGGACGAACTTGCTTTCTGGTTGATCGACCTCGACGAACGTCCGGTACGGTGCGAGTGTGACCGGGTTTACGACCTTGACGTCAGCGACAGTAGCGACGCCCGTCTTCATCGTGACCGCTTGCGAGATACCGTCATCCCCAGCCGTCCGGACATTGTCTTCTTTGATGTTGCCGACGATTTTCAGAATCAACGCTTGATCCGGATTCGGGACGAACACGGACTGGAGCTTGATGTTGACATCTTCTGCGTCGTAGTACGAGTCGAAGCGGAACGATGGGATGTAGGCTTGCGCCTCGATGTAATGGTTGCGGTTTTGGTCCCCGTTGAGCTTGCTCATGACCGTGACCGTCTCCGGATCCTTGATGTGGACGAGCAGCGGCTCGTTCGTGTCAAACTCACTCTTGATGTACTCGACGAGTGCTGTGAGTGTGTGGACTTTCAAGGCGCTTGCGATTGGCGCTTTGATGGCATGGAGGTCACGGTCTGAAACCGTGCGACCGTGTACCTCTGCTGTTTGGAATTGACCGTGATCCTTGATCCAACTGAATGCGTCTTTGAGTAATGACATGAATGAACCCTCTTTTCGAATTAGTTTTTAGTTTTTGAATGAATCGACAACGGATTTGAATAGTGCGTCTTTCGTGCGTTGGAACTTCGGCAACTCCTCGTAACGTTTCATGCATGGATGCGTCTTGAGTTCGGCATCCTTTTCTTTTCCGTAGACCCAACCTTCTTTGAGTTTTTGCTTCAACCAGTTCTCGTGCGACATCTCTGGTGTGACGTCGTTTTCCAAGTGATACTCAACACCGAGAATCGCACTCGTTTGTTGCCATTCCGGCGCATCTTCCCACGTTGGTTGCGAAAAATCATTCACACTTTCGCAATATGCCTTGTTGACGTTATGACACGTCTTGGCGATGAGTTCGATTGTTAACTTATCCATCTTTCATTCCTCCAGTCGTTTTTTTGTAAGTTTTAAGCTTTCGCGGAACGGTTGCTGCGGAAATCGATGAGTTTATCGTCGTTCAGTACCGGTTCGTCGACGATTGGGACACCGACGTCGTTCGCGATGTCGCCGCTCTCCGTGATCATCATCTGACCCGGCGAATTCGACTTGAGTTCTTGACCGACAGCGTTCCCATCGAAGTCGACGTCGATGATGATTTTCGAACCGATGGCACGTGCTGGCGTCAGCGTCGTCTTGACGCTGATGTCGACCATCGCAAGGTCACGCTGTTCGTCCGCTGATAAGGTCATCGAGATCGTCACCTTCCGCTTCTTCGTCGGATCCGTGTTGAGATCTGCGATGTTGGCATAGACTTCCTTCAAGGCATTGTTGACACGTTCGGCAAATGCGCCGTCCGCGAATTCGTTAAGGTTGATTTTAGGTTGTGGCATGTGATTCCCTCCGATTAGTTGATTGTGATAGGACGATGTCGTGGATCAGGAGCCGACCGATCGGCGTCCACTTCATCGTGATCGTGCAGTCCATGCTGCCATTGCGGTGCATGAACGGGTATTCGTTGAACGTTACGAGTCCGCGTTTGTGATGCGCCGTGCAGAGCTCCCAGTTTCCGTTCACCTTGCGCTGGATGCCCGCCGCTTCGAGCAGTTGATTCAGACGTCTTGCTGACATCCGGTAGCCTTTAGCGACTTGTGTCGTCGTCATCGAGCGTTTGTCGGATAAGATGCGTTCGAGTTCCGGATCCATACAGTCACCCTCTCCCTTTGAGTTCTAACTGCAGCTGAGCTCCGACATCCGTCCGGCGACGGAGCCAATTTGCTTTGCATGTAGGACCGATACCATCACGCTGACTGGCTTTCGTCTTCAAGCGTCTTCCGCAAATTGGGCAGTAGCCGGTCCGGTCTTTCGGAATGTCCGGATGCATCTCAAGCCACCGGACTTTTCAATGTCTCGACGAATTTCATCAAGTCTTTGATCGTGTACCGCTCCGTCAGGAAACGCGGACCCGGCATGGCTTCGAGTCGTTTCTGCCACTCAATCATCACGCTGTCGATGACGTCCTGACCGTCCGTTTCCTCGTTGATGTCATCACGACGTGCGTCAAGCTTGCTGAGCATGTCGATGAGGATTACCCGCTGGCCAGAACTGCCGCGTGCGCCGAGCAAATGATACTCGTCCTCTACTTGCCGATAAATTTTCTTGAACATGTTTTGTCCGTCCATGTGTTTCGCCCCATTTCATGATTAGTAGTGTTGTGCCGTGATACTCAGATAGTCGAGTAAGACACCGTCCTTCGAGACGACCTCGCTCGTCTGTTCCTCGAACCAACTCAGCGGGATTGACTTGCGTTCTCGTTGATTCGCCCAGTCCAGTGCGTCTCCGCTTGAGAGATAGAACGTCTTGCCGATTTTTTCGAAGTGGATCAACAGGAAGGACATACCTCCGAAGTCCTCGATACGCCGGAGTTCATCGAATTGATGTGTCTCGATGTTGACGAGCGGAAAAGATGTCGTACTCTTCGTTGATTTCGCATCGAACGACAGGTACCGTCCCTCATACATGCCGGCGAAGTCCAGACCGCCCGATTTCTCGAACCAATACTTCCGGACCTTGCCTTCCTTGTCGAGTAGAAACTTCGCTTCCGGATGGGTCTTGCGGACATGTGCGATTTTCTTAAGTCTGTAATGTCGGTTCGACATTTCGAGCATCGTCTCGAAGCGTTTGCCGCGGTTGGCGTGATGTCGCATCCTGTCCCTCCTTCCGGAATGGATTTGGTGTACGTTCTGCAAGAAATAGCGCGACGCTTCGTGGTCGGGCTTGTGTGACCCGCTCATAGCGGTATCGTTTGTAGTCGATGATCATGTCAGTCCTCCCAAACGCCGAAGCGATCAGCGACGATACCGAGTAGTTTGTCTTTCGCTTCGTAGTAGGTGTTGCGATTGCCGTAGCGCATCATCTCGATGACGACGTTGTCGGTGTATTTAAATTTTGGTCGGTACCGGAGATTCCAGATCTCATTCAAATCCGGGTCAGTCTCGTCCAGTTCTTCACGGATCCGGAGCAAGAGGCGTTGTTCCGCTTCCGCTTGCCGGAGTTGTTCGAGCAACATGACCGCTTTTTCAACGCTGCTCGATGGTCGACTGTTCCGTTGCACCTCACTCGGTTGGTAACCGGCCGTGACCGAGGGAGCTGATCGAGCCTTGAGCGATTCGATGCGGGCAGGTAACGTATACAGGCTTTTCAGTTTGTTCTCCACGAGAACGCGTTGTGCTTTCGTCAGCTTATGTGCGATAAATTCCATCCTGTGCCGTCTTCCCTTTCATGTTAGAGTCGGAGCGGTCGCCATCCGTCCTTGATCAGTCGTTGCGTCTCGTGTTGTGTTGCATCTGGGATGTACAGCACTATGTACTGTTTCTCTTCGTAACGATTGAACAGGCGGGGCTGCGTTCCGCGGTATTTTATTCGTCGAGTCGGTCGGGCCATCGCCGTGTCACCTCATGTCTATCGAGTGCGCGACCTTCGAGCGTCCACTCTTTTCGTTCCCTCGACAGCATGACGGCGATACCGATCGGTCGGAGTCCGTTTTCGACTTTGACCAATCGCCCGTCCACCAAGGTGTGCCGACGAATCTGATTCGAGATGAGCAAGATTTCTTCTCGGTCCTGCCACTCGTGTTTCTTCCGGAAGACGAGAGTGTTCATCCATCCTCACCTCCTTCACGTTCATCTTGATCAAGCCAGCGGATGTCTCCGGCGGCGATTCCTTTCATGGCGTCGAAGGTGTTCATGCCCTTTCAGTCCCCTTTCGTCCAAACAGTTGTTGAAGTGCTGGATCGACATGCGTTTGCCGTACAGTTGCTTCGCCGCTTCGTAGGTCACGGTGTAGATGACACATCCGCCCTCACGAGACGCGCAGGTGGCGATGCCGAGTCGACACATCCACTCCCAGTCCGCATTTTCTTGCATCGACCGGTAGTAATTGCGCCACGGCTTCCGGCGTTTGTTCAACCCGAGGGCATATCGTAGCTTCCGGACTTGTTCCGTGTTCAGACCAGCGATGATATACGGAACACTCAGCCCCTTTCCGTCGCTTCGAGCGATTGCAGGAGAGCTGCGACTTCCGCGTCGTCCGGTACGTTCGATGTGAGGGTTACCTTTTGTTCTGCTTCGTAGGCTTGTTGTTTTTCCTTCTCCTTCGCAAGCCAGTCCGGCGCTTTCATGCCGGACGAACCCTGGCGCCGATTACCACCACGTGTGCGCTGTCGTTCCCGGAACTCGTTCGTTTGGTGATGCGCTTGCTCGACGGTCTTGATGCCGGCTTGTGCCCACGTCTTTAGGATTCCTGTGACATAGCTGTACTTCCGGACGTTTGAGAGTGTTGCGGTTTCGATGGCGAATTGCACCAGTTCGATGCCGTAACTCTCGACGTCATCCAAAATCTTTTCGATCGTAAAGGGTGGAGCGAGTGGTTCAATGTTTGCTTTGTAAAAGGCGATGAGTTTCGTCAGTGGATCCTGTTCCGCGCCCGCGTCTACTACTACTTCTTTTAGTAACTTTGGTTCTTTAGTACCTTCAATACTTAGTAGTGTTCGATTTTCCACTATTGGTTTTTCCACTTTTGGAAAATCGGATTCTGGTGGAACCACTTTCCGGTTTTCGGATTCTGGTGGATTCGGTTTCGGCTGTTCCGGTGGATCGACAGAATTCGGTTCGTCCTCCGATTCACTTGGTTCCTCTTTCGGTTTGACGTCGAACACCGGACGTTCATGGACGACAAACTCCCATTCCTTGAACTTGCCCTTCTCTCGAACAGCGACCCGCTTGATGTACCCGGCGTCCGTTAGTTCCTTGATGGCTGATCGTGTGCTTGCTCTTCCGTCACTCGATCGATTGACAAGATCCGATTCTTGCACCTTCCAGTCGTCCGGCAACCCCATCAGGTAACTGTGCAGCCCCTTTGCCTTCCAACTTAGTTCTCTGTTGTTTAATGTCGTCTTATCGATGACGACGTAGTTGTCTTCTTTCTTGATGCGTATGATGGACATGCAATTCACCCCAATGCTTTCTGTGACACATTACGTGTTCGTTCATTTGCTTCCGTGATACGAGTGGCTGCTGCATGAATCGCATGCATCACACTCCATGCTGGCGTTCCCTCAGGTATCGCATCCGGAAAGAGTTCGTCCAGTTGTTCGACGAAGTAGCGGATCGTTTCCGCTTCCTCCTTGATGACTTCATGCGGATCTTCCGCACGTTTTCGATTCACTTGTATGATGTTCATGGTTTTCCTCCTGTCCGGAGCGTGATACACTTAAGGTCCTAGTCAAAAGTGGTCATCGCTCTCATGAGTGGTGGCTTTTTTCTTTATCTGCCTGTTCTCGTTCCAATTCGCGTTCTTCCCGACCTTCAAGGATGAAGAGTGGTACGACGATGAAAAGCGAGACGATCCAGACCGTCCCCAGCATGACGAATGCTTCCGGTGACATGTGCTCACCCCCTTCCCTTGCGAATCTCCCGCTCATCCCACCACCAACCGCCGAAAGCGATGGCACAAGCGGTCAAAGCGAAACCATAGATGACATATGCGTTCATTTCAGCTTGACTGGAGGATCCATTCGGAGCAGATGCATATCGAACGTGTCTTCCATAAGATGCAGAACGTGTTTTTTGTTGATGGCGTCAATCACGATAATCGGATCATTTTTGACCATCTGCTTGAAATGAACCAAGGCATCTTGCTCCGATTCTTCGACCATCTCCCGGGTCACATCAACGAGGATGTTTGAGACGACGTCCTCGACGTTGATCAAGGGTTGAAGTGTTGGGTTTTCATGGAACCGATCCACGAGCGTGTTGGCTAAGACATCAAGATTTTTATAGAGTGGCATGTGATTCATCCTTTCGTGTGTGGTTTTATTTCCAGACTTCGCCCCGACCCCAGGCATCGAGGTCGACCGTGTTGTACAGTTTCAACTTCGAGTTGCGCGGCGTGTGATACGGTATGCCGTCGCGGATCGTGTATTTATCCAGTGTCACGGCATCAATGCCAAGGTATGAAGCAGCTACCGGCCGTTGCAACCACCGGGCTTGCTGATCGGACAACTTTTGGACGGCACGATTCGCACTTTCCTCGAGCAATTGTTCGAGTTGTATTTTAGAGAGTGTAACGATTTCAATCGGGTTCATGACGAACCTCCTTTCAAACGAGCGCCGGACGCCAGTGTGTGACATACGAGAGTGCTTCATCGAATTGGTTCTGTCGGATGTCCCGGTAGGATGCGACAGCGAAGGCACGCTTGATGTCGCTGCCAAAACGTCCGTACAACTTCCCTTTCGTGTCGTATAAATCGGACGGCTGCGCATCGAACTCTTGCCACAACTGCTCTGCCCGCTTCTTCTTGGCTCGTTCGATGGCCAACTGTTGTCCATAATCGAGTGTCATGCGTAAATCAACCTTTTCCGTGAGTTCCGTGATCGCCGCTTCTGTTTTTCCTTGGCTCTCAAGTAGCTGAGCCGTCGCAGTGAACAATTCGGCAAATGGGATACCTTTTGGCACTTCGTACGATCCGGTACTACGAATCGATGGAAGCACGTCTTCCATCACCCAGTTTTCAAAATCTTCCGCTGCAGGTAACTTAGAATTGATAACTAAGCGATAGACATCAGATTCTCGAAGGACACGTATTTCTCGGATTCGACCAAGCGAGTCGGTGATACCCCGTTTCAGGGCAACACCCTTGCAGTGACGATTGACTGCATTATTTGGTTTTTGATAACCAAGAACCATCGCTACATCAGTTGCCACGAAAAGTGGTGTTCCATTTTCCTCGATCAATCTGATTTCCTTACCTTCAAACACTTTTGTAAGTTGATTCACTATTTTCACTCCTGTTTTTTTATTGGTAGATCAAATTAATTCAGTAAATCTTCAAATGAGAAAAGTTAAACAGTGAAATTTAACAACTATTAATTTATAATTCAATTAATAATTGATTTTAATTCCAAAAAAAATCACACTTCATCTTTGAACAATTTTTCTACGGTTGTTTGAAGAGCATTAGCTAATAAAATAGCTTGTTTGACATTTACCCCCTGTTTACCACGTTCAATTTGACTCAGAGTGCTGAAAGAAATACCTGCTTTATTGGCAATGAATTTTTGACTGTGCCCCAGTTCTTCTCTGCGAAGAATCAACGTAAGCCTTGGCGTGTTTCTCAAGCGTTTCACCTCCTTCTCATATTTCTTACCCTTACAATAAATCAATATTTTATTGATGTCAACGATATTTATCAATTATCTGATTATTATTTTCGATTATTAGACGATTGAATCAATTTTAGATAGAATAAAGGGTGCAACCAGCACTTCTCGCCTTTACTCTATATTAAGGAGAGATAGGTAATGGATATGACTTATGGGGATGAGGTAAATCAAATGAACATTATTGGTGAGCGAATTGCGAAGCTAGAACAAATGAGTGGAATGACTGGGAAAGCAATCTCAGAAAAAATAGGTGTTTCACAGCAAAGGTACAGCGCTTGGAAAAAAGGTAAGAATGAGCCAAGCTCAGAATATCTCGAGAAAATTGTTGATCTACATGAATCTACTCTAGATTATGTTTACGGAAGAACTGATAACCCAAAAATGAGTTTACAAGAATATAAAACTCATGAAATGGCAAAATTGAATATCTTGAAATTTCACGGCCTTACACAGGAAGATATTGAATCTATTTCAAAAAAAGATTTCGATATGCTCATGGCAATGATCAAGACGATGAAAGAGCAAAAAGAAAAAGGCGCTTCCGAATAAGGAAGCGCCTTTGCTTATTTTAAGTTTCTATTTATTTTACTTTTAAGTAAATCTTTTGCTGTGAAACTGAATGCCGCTAAAGTTCCATCATCTAACTTCAGACTAACCGCTATTTTTCCTTTTTCTCGCATAATTGATTCAAGGGAACGCATTTCTGACTTTTGACGATGAACTGCCACTTCACCCATTAAATTA
The DNA here is from genome assembly GCF_043359615.1 of Exiguobacterium sp. S22-S28. Lineage (NCBI taxonomy): Bacteria > Bacillati > Bacillota > Bacilli > Caryophanales > Exiguobacterium > Exiguobacterium sp. S22-S28. Next base: position 45,396 of record NZ_JBHFFC010000026.1, read on the forward strand.
CCTTCTTTCACTAGTTCGAAAAAAAATACGAACATTCATTCTTATCCTTTCTATATATTAAGACTATTTTCCAAACCTTACAAGACCTATTTGAAAAATAATACCACCCTGGTAAATATTTTCTCTCGACATAATTGTCGAAAATTGTCATGCGAATACAATCCTCCCCATCCATTACTCTCCTATTTTCGTAATAAACAACCCTACATCCCACCCTAGAATTGATAAACTAATGACGATAACTAAAACTATAGGATGGTGAAAAAATGAAGGATGCATCAGAAATATTCAGGGATCGATTCGAAGAAGAAATGAAAAAGAGCGGCTTGAACAAGGCGAGCATCGCTGAAACGATCGGCGTGAGCAAATCGACGATATCCAGATACTATGATGGGTCGATTGGTCCTCATGCTACATCCATCGCCAAACTATCTTTATTGTTCGGTTGCAGTTCAGACTATCTACTCGGACTATCAGAAGAGCGGAATCCGCAAGATCGTGCGACAACACATCTGAAAGGAATCCACGATGCAACAGCGACGTTGACGGAGAAATCTTTCCGTGGTGATCGACTAAGAGAACTACGTGCGCAGCGTGGATGGCAGCAGGATGAGACCGCTTCGAAGTTTGGCATGACACCCGCGACACTATCTCGATTCGAGAACGGGAAACGTCAACCCGATCCGTCGACGCTTGTTTTACTAGCGGACGCGTTCGATGTCAGCGCAGACTTTCTGCTGGGAAGAGTTGAGCGTCCTGAAGCTACTCCGAGCAGATACGATGGACATGCGTCTAAGACGAACGATCGAATCCACCTTTCTGAGCAAGGACACACCACTCTCGTTCATGAGAAGAGATTCCAAAACGAACGGCTGAGAAAATGGCGACTAAAGAAAGGGATGCAGCAAGACGAATTGGCAATGCGAGTGAAGACGAATACCAGTACGCTGTCACGGATCGAGAACGGGAAGAAACAACCTGATCCGGAGATGATTATCCTGATCGCGGAACTGTTCAATGTATCAACCGACTATTTGCTAGGGCTGACCGACGACCCTAGTGCGTCTCCTGGTGATCGCACGAACGCGATGAGTGAGAAACAGAAACGGATCAGCGACGTATTTTCTCAAGAAGTATTAGACGGACTCTCGCCAGAGCGCCTCAGCAACATCACGACGTACGTCAGCGAGCAATATACGTTGTCCCAGCTGGATGGTAAAAAGTGAAGTCAAAGACTCCCAAAGAAAATTGGATTATGTTTTCCAAAATAAAATCAATATGCATACTTTATGGTAAAATATGTAACGATAAAGCACATATATATCAAGGGAGGTCTTTTTATGAAAAGAATGATCATTGGTACTTCGTTAACGGCAGCACTTCTCTTAGCTGGATGCGGCGAGGAATCCGCTGTCACGACGAAGGAAGACAAAACAACTGTCAAAGCAGACGACAAAACTAAGACAGCAGCAAAAGAAGCGCCTAAAGAAAAAGAAGAGAGCGCTGATGGAAATAAAGTCGAAAAGAGTGAACTCGGTGAAAAACGTTCACATTTCACCAATAAGAATTTGAATGTGAGCACCAAACTCGGACCGATCAATTTTAAAATCAATAAAGTTCAAACGTCCGTCTTCAAACCGGTAGCAGACTATAAAGAGATGTTCGACAACAAAGATGAAGTAACATTGATTGCTTTTGAGGTAGAAGCAGAAAACACAAGTGATGCCACAATCAATTTTCACCCAAATCAGGCAAAATTAACGACTAATACAGGTGAGCAAATCGATGCTTCTATGGTACTTTCAGAAGATGTAGGTGGAGAATTCATCGGTAAGGTGAAAAAGAAAGGAAACGTTATCTTCTTAGCTGAATCAGCTCCTGACAAAATTACCGCTGTCAAATTTATTGCAGATGGTCCGAACGACGAAAATTTCGAATCGTTAGCTGATCGATACACTGTTGACGTCAAAACAAAATAAAAACAAATGATATCACAGACTAGACTGGTGCAGTCACTTTTAACATGTAATCGTGATAGTAGTAATAGAAATCGGATCAATAAAAAAGACGTTGCAGTTTTGGCAACGTCTTTTTTATGCACATTCAAATTTTCCCGTTTTGAAGAGCGTCGAACCAAGGACTTTGAGTAATTGTATTCTTAAGAGGTTCCGATTTTTCGTTCAAACGCTGATTAAATCGTTTTTGTGCTGATTCACGAAAATCATTGAATTGCTTATCGACTGTTTCACTGTATTGGTCAAAGTCTTTCTTTTCCTTTTCGTAACGTTTTATCAAATTCATTCCCTCCGTTATCTACTGTAATTAATATGCATTCATTTGATTATGTCCTAATGAAATAATTATATCACTTTACTGTTTTTTTCTCCCTTATTTTGTTAGGTTTGTATATAATGGTAAAAGAAGTAGTTAATCGTTGTTATGAATTACAAAGCGCTGAAAGCCTATAGAAACGGGTATCATTAAAGCACCCTCTCCGGTGCTTTTTTGCACGATTCAAAACGAACGTACGTTCTAATACAGAAATGAACTGGGGGCCATAACGATGGCAAATATCAAGAAGAATGAAAAAACAGGACTGTGGTGGGTCCGCTTGTCATTAGGGACGGATGAATGCGGCAAGCGAATCCAAGCCTACTATTCCAACAAACGGAAACAAGAGGTCGAGTTTTGGATTGCGGAACAAGTCGCCGCCCGCAAGGACGGTTCGATCCGCAAGGTCATCCAGATTCGGACGATGGAACAACTCTTTGCAGTTTGGCTTGAGGATCATGTCCGGCTGACAAAGGCAACCACGACCTATCATTCCTACCAATCGATTCTCAATCGCGTACCCAAATGGTTCCTGCAGCTGCACGTCGATCGCGTCGAACCGACCCACGCCCAGCGCCTGTTGGCCGACTGGCATCGGGATGGACTAAAAGCCTCAACCATCAATTCACGACGAGCCATTTTCGTCGGTATGTTCAGTTGGGCGATCCGGATGAATAATTACAAGGGCACGAACCCCTTCTCTGCCGTCTCGAAGCTGAACGAAGGATTGAAGGAGATGGAGACCTATTCCGTCGAAGAACTGGCCACGTATCTCCGGACGGCACAGGACGTCATGACGACTGGCAACTATGCAGCGATCATGCTGATCAGCTATGCTGGTCTGCGCGCCCGAGAAGCGACGGCACTCCGCTGGTCCGATGTCGACTTGGAACGGATGGTCATCATGATCAAACGGACGGCGATCGAGGTCAAGGGTGGCTACTCCTTCTCGAACACAAAAGGAAAAAAGGTCCGCGTCGTGACGATTTCGGAGCACGTCGCAGAAGAGTTACGGCGGATTCGTATCGAACAGCGGTATGACAGCTTACGAATGGGATGGCGGAACGAAGAGGACTTGATCTGTTTAGGTGTGTCCGGTGCTTATCTTTGGCATTCCGGTCTCCGGCGACGCCACATCGAGACCATCAAAGCCGCTTCGCTCCCGAAAATCACCCTGCACGGCTTACGGCACACGCATGCTTCACTCTTGATGGAAATGGGCGTCCATGCCAAGGTCATCCAGGAACGACTCGGTCATGCTGATGCGACGTTGACGATGGATACGTACGCTCACGTATTGCACACTTTGCAATCCGATACAGCAACGCAATTCGAACAGCTTTTGAAACGCAAAAAAACCGCTCAACAGAGCGGTTCGTAAGAAAAATTCTGATTTTCACACCAAGTGTGCAATGGATGTGCAATGGGATTTTCTAAAAGGCTAGAAATGGCTTAAGAATGCGGTCTTTTCCGACGTAAACCATAATATTGATAAAACTGAACTTCGATATTCCCGTTGTAAAGCTTACGGCGTTTCGTCGCCGGACGACCGAAGGCTTTTTCGAACTCGACGTATGACGTGATCATGTAGACACTGTAGTACGGGAATTCACGGAACGCATTACCGATCTTCCGGTACAGCTGATGGACTTCACGGGCGTCCTCGAGACGTTCCCCGTACGGCGGGTTCCCGATAATGACACCAAAGTCTTCCTTCGGCTTGAAATCGGCTGCGTCGCGTTGCATGACGTTGATTGCATCCCGGACGTCAGCGAGCTCGGCATTTTGTTTTGCAAGCTTGACCATCTCCGGATCCGTATCATTAGCATAGATTTTGAGTGGTTTGTCCCACTCGGCTTTGTCATTTGCTTCCTTGATTGCATCAAACCAGGCTTTTTTCGGAATACAGGCCCATTCTTGTGAGGCGAATTCCCGGTTGATACCAGGTGCGATATTCCGTCCAATCATCGCGGCTTCGATGGCCAGTGTTCCGGAACCCGTAAAGACGTCGTACAGCGGCATATCCGGCTTCCAGTTCGTCAGCATCAGCATTGCTGCGGCCATCGTCTCTTTCAGTGGTGCCGCCGAGTGGAACTCCCGGTAGCCGCGTTTATGGAGCGCATCGCCTGACGTGTCGATCGTCAGCGTCGCGATGTCTTTTAAGAGCGCGACTTCAATTGGGAAGCTGGCACCGGTTTTCGGTAACCACTCGTCACCCATGTTGTACGCTTCCTGCATGTGCGAGACGATCGCTTTTTCGGTGATCTTCTGACAGTCACGGATCGAGAACAACTTCGATTTGACCGAGCGGCCGTTGACGACATAGTTCGCTTCCCACGGCAACAGTTCGCTCCACGGGAGGTCTTTGACCTGATCAAATAATTTTTCGAATGATGTCGCTTTAAATTCTGCGACGACGAGTTTGACACGGTCCGCCGTCCGTAACCAGAGATTGAGACGGGGAATGTCCTCGAGCTCACAATCGATGTAGACTTTTCCGTCCTCGACCGTACATTCGTATCCTAAATCGCGGACTTCCTTGGCGACGAGGGCTTCGATTCCCATTGCCGCCGTCGCGATGACTAAACGTTTTGCCATGATTGTTCACGCTCCTACCTGTTTTTAAGATTTCCAAAATCATTTCAATAAAAAAAGAGCCCAGTTGGACCTGGACTCTCGTTCAAAGTAAAAATAACAGCCTATGTGGTCCTGTAAGCCATGTTCTGTTCCCTAGTGTTGCAAACGGTTTGACCCTCACACGCGGGCGACAATCATCTATCTCCGTATTTACATACGCTCTCCTTCGCGTTCAGTTCCGCTCCGGAAATTCCCCTACCAAATTTGGGTTTCTCGCTCGTGGGGTTTACCTCGTTCCACCCTTACTGTTTCCAGTAAGGCTCCGTCACTGTGGCACTTTCAAGAAGTTTCGGCCCTATCCGAAGACTTAGGCGTTCCTTCTGCCGTCAGCACGACGCTGCCTACACTTATCTTTTCGTGTAGCACGATCACTACAACCATCGCAGGTTGTGCGAGCATGGACTTTCCTCAAAGCACCGGAGTGCCCCGCAATTGTCCGAACCAACATAGTCACTGCTTAACAGTGTAGCGCACGTCGCCGATTCTAGCAAGAGGTAATTCTCAATCAATGGGCGGAAAAGTTGCGTTTTCCTGTGATTTTGCGGTATAGTACAATGGTTCAGAAGGGGGCATGTACTATGAAAAAACGACGCTCTGGTACGAACCAGCGTACCGTCCGGAAATTGACGTTCTTGATCGAGATTGATGAAATCAAGGCACTTCATCTCCGCAACGGCATTTTTGCCTTTTATCGCAAGGGTGAACTCATCCATGCGTTCGAGCCATTTAATGTAAAACAACCTGATGCGTTATCGAAACGGAGTTACCATTTCGACCAGCATGATATTTTATTGATGAACGAACGATTCCCGCAACAAATCCCGCTGTACGATGAAGCGATGACGCTACGCTCTTGGGCGGATCAAGTCGAATACGGCTTGTACCAACTGATCGACTCCGGTCGCTTATCATTTGTCCACGAGGACGATACCGGCTATAAAATGGAAGCGATGATCCAATGGACAGGCGAGGTGCTTGATGTCCCGACGCCGGTCTATAAAAAAGGAAAAGACCCAAAGTAAACACTTTGAGTCGTCCACAGCTGTTTCCCCTTCCGGGAGACGGCTTTTTTTATATTATTTTACGGTAATGACCCGTTCCGTCACCCGCGTATGACGTCCGGCCGATGTCGCGAAGACAAGTTTGTATGTTCCTTTTTCTTTCAAAGCATACGTATACTTGTGCGTGCCGTTTCGAAGGCGTTCGTTCGTAAACGTCTTGACGACCTTTCCGTCCTTGTAAATACGGGTCAACGTCTTGGCATTGGAATACTCATCAAAGTAAAAAGAGAACGTTTGATTTGGCTTTAAAACAGAAGGAACGGTTACCTTCGAAATCGGTGCGGGAATCGTCGCAAGCATTCCGGCATTCAAACGACCTGTTCCGTAGTGTAACGTTGTATCTCCCTTTTTCTTCGCCGCGGCGGCATACAGCTTATCTCGTAAGGTATTATTTGAAATAAACGGATTTTTTGATTTTGCCAGCGCGATGACACCACTGACGACCGGAGTCGCCATTGATGTTCCGTCAAGATAACCGTATTTGTTGCCGACAATCGTCGAGTACAATCCTTCCCCAGGCGCCATGATGTTTAATCCTTTTCCGTAATTGGAGAAGGTCGAAGCACGCCCGAGCATCCCGACTGAACCAACGGAAATGACCGATTTCATCGAAGAAGGAAATAGCAGTTTGTTGCGCCCGTCGTTTCCTGCGGCACTGACGACCATGATGTTTTTGGCTTCTGCTTTTTTAATGGCTTCTTCCATATACGGATCGGGTTCATATTGTCCGAGAGACAAGTTGATCACATCCGCCCCTTGCGCAATCGCATATAAAATACCGTCCCCGATATCAATTGATTCCGCAATATCACCATCAAAGACGTCAGCGCCAATCAGTTTGACACCGGACGCGACACCGACGATTCCTTTACCGTCTTCTGCCGCTGCAACGATTCCGGCGACGTGAGTCCCGTGATCATCCGGTTTCCGGATACCGGAAATCGTCGTCGTTTTATAAATGACATTCTTAAATTCCGAATGCTTCACATCGATGGCATCATCAATGATCGCGACACGGATATCCGATTTACCACGGCTGTATTTCCAGTAAGTAGGAATACGTGATTGATCGAGATATGTCTGTTGCAATTGAGCGGAATCCATCGCTTTTTCAGCGACGTTGACCGGAATTAACTCTGCTTCCACATCGGATTCATCGAGGTGCGGCAATGGTTCGACGAGTGAAAAACCGTCTTGTTTCAATTCCCGCACTTCCTGAAGTCCCTGCTCCGAAAGCCACGTTTGTTTTTGTTGTTCCGTAAATGTCGGATCATACTGCACATATTGAGAATTAGCGAACGCAGAAGTAGGTAACCCTACAGCGATAGCAAATGTGAGTAGTGCAAGTTTATTTTTCAATGTGGACCCTGCCCTTCTCTTTACATGCCGATTCGAATGATGTGCTGACCCAAAAAACGGACTAGAAAAACGGTACGGTCCCGTCGGACTCTTCGCTGACTTCAAATGGAATGATTTTTCCGATCGTGACATAAGAATAATACCGGACGAGAACAGCACGCCAACGCTTGGCATCAATTCCGGTCAGATCTTCTCCGAGCGGCGAACCGTCAAACGTTTCAAACTGTTGGCAGAAAAAAGCTTCTTCCGCCTCGCTCCACGTCACGGCTTCCCCGATGAATCCGGTGGAAAACCGTACAAAATCAGCAATCGATGGACCAATCACTTCGGATGGCAGACGTTCGCTCATCCGACCGACCAATTCATATCGATCCCGCTCCGCCTGGTCGGCCTCCTCGAGTGAGTGGCACAACAAGACTTCCCGGTTGATTTCAACCAAAACGACATAATCACCTTGCGGCAAATTGACGTGTATCATCCCTACACCCCTTGAATTGAATTCGTGTAGTATCTAGATGTCACTTTCTATGGGTTAATTTATAATGTCCATTTTCGATCAAACATCAATTCTATCGGTTCGTTATCCTTAGACTTTAACACACGGACACGCGTCGTATCAATTTGATCGAGCAAATCCGCATCTCCTAGCGACCGGACGGCCGGTGCATCCGCCTGCTCGATCCGGTCCCGGAACGGTGTCAATAAATCCTGTTGACCACTTGCGAGCGCGTACCAAGCAAGACGCGCAAACGGCTCATCCTTCGCCGTTTCCAAGGCATAACTCTCAAATATATCTGGTAAGTAACTGGCAAATTGATCGAGGGCGTCAATTCGTTCCGCCAAGTCGAGAATGGTTAACCAACTCGGCAGTGATAATAACGATTCACTTGACCACCAATCGATCAAATCAATATGTTCTTTAAACAACTGCTGGGCTTCCGGACGATCGATGAAATAATGCATCGTCTGAATCAATTCATTCCAGGCAATCGTCCAGTATTCTTCCGACGGATTGGCGGAGATGAAAAACTGCCGGTAAACCGTCAACAGTTCCGATACTTCTTGTAACCGTTCGACTTCGAGCCGTTGATTTAATCGGCTAACTGCTTTTGTGAAATAACTTGGTTCCAATGTTAACGCCATATACAGTAATTTCGGGACATCTTTTAATTCTCCTTGATCGACCGTCTCAAACAATTCCTGAATCCATTCTGGCTGTGGGTTTGTCATACTCTTTTCTCCTCTGCATAGTAAATTTATTTACTATACCCGAAAAAGAATTAGCTTAATCCTTTTTTCAAACGGCACCGATCCGAAATGCCGTCTCTTCACTGCACATGACGATAAATGTCGTATTGGACGGGATCGTTTCGTCGAGCCGTTGGTTCAAATCGAGTCGTTTTCCATCCGACAGTAAGGTTACGCCATCCTCAAGCAACGCATGAAACGCATCCCGAAATGTCACCCACTCCGGTTTGGCAGCCATTGAAAACATGCCGTCCCCGTCTTTCGTCAAGAGATTGGTCACGATTTTCGTCACACCCGGGTGATGGGCGGCTAGAATCGCCATCCGAGCAACCGTCTCGTCTCCGAGCAACACTTCATCTACCTTGACCTGTTCAAAACTGTCGAGGTGCTCAGCAAGCATCATCTCGACAATCGTATAGATGTTTGGATTCGCCCGTTCAAGACTGGCTGCGATCAATAACGTCCGGCCGTCGGCAAGTGCCGGCGGAATCGAATGATCGGCAAGGACAATCGCCCGGGTCGCTTTCTTGATATTCGCCCGCTGCAAGGTCGAATCGAGCGCCGGATCCCCGCTGACATAATGAAAACGGGGATGACTGAACGGTTCCCGTTCCAGATCATCAATCAAAATCACATCGGTCGTTTCCAACAATTCGTCAATGACGTGTTTTGAGCGCCGGCTGTAACCAAACACTAACGTATGTCCCGTCTCTTTCACTTGTAGTAACCCTCTTTCCTTTTGATTGCGAATCAGTTGGACACCATCGACGAGTTTGGAAATCAAACCGCCGACGATGCCGATTCCGAAGATAAAAACGAAAATCGTCATGAAGCGCCCGAAGTCTGTATTCGGGAAAAAGTCCCCGTAGCCGACTGTCACGACCGTCGTCATCGTCCAGTAGACGGCCCGGAAATACGAACCGAACGTATCCGGTTCCGCGAGATACATGATGAACGCCACCCCGAACACAAAAACAAACGATGCATATGCCAATGTGCGCATCCTTAAAAAGGACATCCGCCGTAAAAAACGTAACCACACCATCTTTTTTCATCCTTTCCGAACAATTCCTGTTTTTCTCCTGTCAATAAGGGCGAAGGAGGTGATACACATGACACAAGCCGAAGAAATCAAAACGAGTTTAGTTGTGGTCTTTGAACGAAAGGACAAAGTGACACCGAACGGAGACGCGGTTCTCGCCCGCCGCCGTTTCAATGGTCTGCGTGCCGACTTGGAGCCACAAGTCGCAGCTTCGATCGGTCAAGCGATTGGACAATTGCTTGCCGGCTCGTACACGCATACGGAAATCAGCCGTGATTTCGCTTTACTTAACGCTTAATCCCGTTACTCACCATGTTAAAGGAGGAATTTGATGGAACACACGATTGTATTAACATTCGAGACGTCGCTGAAAAAACCGTATCGTCTCCGTTTGCCAGGCGCAAAGGCCGAGACATCTGTCGCGGAAATCAAAGCACTCGGCCAACTGATCGTCGATCACGATCCGTTTCATAACGGTATCGTGAAGTTAAGCCAGGCCGAGCTGCAAAACAGTTCGGAATCGGCTTACGCCATCTGACCGAAGAAAAGTTCCGTCATCATCACCCGTAGAGGTGGTGGTGACTTTTTTTTGGTATACTGAAATCATCAAGCAATTGGAAAGGAAGTCAATTTATGGCCAAACGCCCTCTTACGCCCCGCGAATGTGAACTTGTCGTCAGCAGCCTCTACGTGATGGAGCTGATTCCATTCGAGGGAATCATGGAACGACTCGAATCGATCACCTTACGCGACATCATTGGACCGGTCGCTGCCGGTGAGATGACCCGGGATCAGGCCGCGGACGCTCTCGATCAATACATCAAAGTACGCCGCCGCCGCTTCCGAAACGTTCCACCGGAGCATTTGTGGTCCCTTGACGACCGGATGGAGCAGGAAGCGTTACGGATGATCCGTAAACGTGCACCATTGACGGCCGGTGAAAAACTACAGCCGAAAGCGATTCCGTTCGAGATGGGCGATACGGTCGAAATGATGGTGACCGAAGTTCAAGAACGTAATGGAAAAGTCAACGTTATCGGAAAAGTCGGTCAAGTGACAGCGAAATTACCGGTCGCGAATCGTCAGGCCGTTAAAAGCAGTAAAACGATGACGGCATGGATCACCGGCATCGAAAAGAAACCAGCCTTGATTCATCTGTCGACGTCCGATTACGGGAAACATCAACCATCTGCGGACGTTACGGAAGCCTATGTCACGGCCGTTGCCGCACTCCGGGAATATTTTGAGACGATGACGGAACCGACGACGGAAGAAGTCGATCTCGCGAAATCATTGTTCCAACGGATGATTCGCCGTGATCAAAATGACTGGTTCACCGTCTATGTCGCAATGGGCCGCCCTCAGCTCGATCATGTCCGGCGCTGGGTCAAAGTCATTCAAATGCTCGGAAAATCATTGCGTGGTGACGAAGAAGCGACGCGTCTGCTTGCGTCCCAGGAAGATCGTTTCTTTAAAGATGCTTTGCTCCGGGCATGCCGGGCGGCTGAAAAAAACTTTTCGACTCCTATGTAAGGCTTTCGACTAGAAGGACGTCTTTTCCTCGTTTATGTTCCCATCATTTTTTAATAACAGTCCCGTTCATCTTTTTTTATGATGGAACGGGACTGTTGTCGTTTCGGCACAAAAAAAGACGGGCGGCATCTGCCGTCCGTCTTCCGAATTATGCGATATCCACTGTTGATTCTAAAGCACGACAGGTCCGGCGCACGGTCGGAAGGAAATCCGTCCGTTTGGCGACTCCGCCTTCAATCAAAAAGTGCTGGACACCTTTCGTCCGCTGGATCGCGGTCAAAACCGTGACCAGCTCGATGAACCAGTTCGAAATCAATTCCACGACCTGTTCATCAAATGCTGCAGCTCCATACACATCATACCCGTTCTCGCAGAGATGGTTCGGGAAACGTTCCTTGAACCGAAAAATCAGTGTAGCCGTCGTCGGAATGTAAAAGTGATCGAAGGCGATCCGTTGTTCTTGATCTGTTTCTTTCTCCGTCAGTCCATCCATCATCAACTTCGGTTGACTCCCGATATTAAGAGTCCAACTTGTTTTCTTTCGTTCACCGGTGGAAGTGATCGTTCGCATGGTTTCGTCCATCTCCTTTGATGTGTAAGCGTTTACCTCTTCATTTTACAAGTCATTCGACGATTCCTGCAACCGTCAATTTCTTAAAAATGAACGATGACTTCATCTGACGTTCAGTCTATCAAATTTTAACCGGTTTGACGATGTCAGTAATTAACAAGCCCGTTGCCAGTTCGAAGCCAATTCGACGGCAATCCCCCTTCCTTTTTTGAAACCGGTCAGCGTTCCGTCTTGTGGTGAGACCGCTCTCATCATTGCCCGAGAACAGACTTTACGAAAAAACTATTAGCAGCTAACGAAATGTGATACCATTCAGTGGAATCACAGAAAGAGGAGAGAACAATATGCGAAAAGTTTTTCGATTAAGCATCTTGTTCGTATTGATCGTCCTCATCGGTAGTAGCATCATCTACTGGCAAAACCGGGAACGTGTCCAAAATGAATTGTACCGCACCTATTATGGACAATCCGGTGTCCCAGCCGAGAACATCGACATCTACGAACAAGCCGGTGACCGGTACGGGGTCGATTGGAAGTTGCTTGCCGCGATTCACCGCGTCGAGACGATCTTCTCGAAATCGTCCGCCATGCAGTCTTCGGTCGGCGCAATCGGTCCGTTCCAATTCATGCCAAAAACATGGGTCGGATGGGGATACGAAGGCGGCACGTCACTTGGTGACATCGAGCACGACGGAATCGACCTGACGGATCCGGACGCCATCAAACAATACGGTGGTCTTGGCGTTGATGCAAATGGAGACGGCAAAGCCGATCCGACGGATTTGACGGACAGCGCCCATACGGCAGCCAAGTACCTCAATCAGCATGACGTCACGAAAAGTTCCGATCGAGCGACGCTTGAATCTGCCCTGTTTGAATACAATCGCAGTGAACAGTATGTCAGCGACGTCCTCGACCAATACGATGACTATCAACAACAAATCGAGCCGATTGATGTGAACGCGCTCGATTTCAAGAAACAGACACTTGCCCAACTCCTTCGCATCAGCTTACGTTTGACCAACTAAAAGGAGGCACCACCATGACACAACCCGATCGTTCGACATTGACGATTGAGGAATCGTCGATTCGCGTCCAAACGACGTTTGACGACGCAAAAACGAAACGCTATTTACGGAGTTACATTTTTGATGATGTTGAAGACGGCACTCATGTCGCCGCTTTGATTTACACGCCGCGGACGACGGATGCCTTTTTATCCGGAACGACGACCCAGCGTGCTTACAACCTGATGAAAAAATACGTCGAGGGTCCGGTCCGTCAGTACGACATCATCAGTTTAATGCCCGATTTGCTCGTCAGTGAGGATTTACCGTTTGCCCAGGCGAGTTTTGATGAACTCAATTACGAGTTCGTCGAACAGACGTTGCGTCACGTCAAGGAAAAGAACGGTGTCGTCTTATGCGGTTGGGGATCACCCGGGCGCTTGATGCACCATTTGCCGGCTTACGAAAAGCTGTTTGAGCAGTATGCCGATATCCTCTATTGTTCCGGCATCACCTCAAAAGGTGAACCGAACCACCTTCGTTTGACCGTCGACGACAGTCCGATGATCACGTATCAGGACATGAAGTTAAAAGCGAAGAAGTTAAAGCGTAGTAAATAATTCTGCTCGGCAGGTGTTCTTCCCGTATGATTGTTGCGGAAGAACACCTTTTTTTGTAGACTGTCTACTTTTTCTCCTATCTCACAAAGATACCGTCACTTAAATACGACTAGAAGGAAAGTTAGGCACTTTGTCATTTTGGAATGAAGAGGATGAATTTATCGCCCCTGCTTTACTTGAATCGGACATCCACCGGATTCAGCACGAAATTGTCGGTCGTTTTCAAGGCTACCTCGAAAAATTATCAGAACAACACGGAGGATCTGTCGTTTGTAATGCTGCCTCAATAGATTTTGAAAACACGTGGTCAAGAACCGAAACGATTAGTACGTGAATTGATGTTTGCATCAAAAAGAAGCGATGGACGTGTCCACCGCTTCTTTTTTATTTTCGTGAGTTTCACTACTCTTCACCCGGCTCCTACAGAGAAAAGCGGATGAAAAGAGCGTGAGATGTTGCACGATCTTGCTTTGTTTTTAGAACAACATGATTTCAAGCAGGCAGTCGACAAGATCCTTTTCCAGATCAAACGCCTGAAGCTGATGCATCAAGTTGACCGGTTCCAAACGCTGCGACAACAACCGGTACAAGCGGTCCTTCAGATCATAGCCGATCTCCGCCTGATCGAGAAACGTATACAACCGCTCCATCCGGTTATCATTCGTCGACATATCGACTTGAAGCGACAGGACTTGCGTCTCCCCGAGTTCACCAAGTTCAACCGACAACGATTGGGTCTGGTGATCATAACGGCTCGGCAGGACTTCCCCATCTCGGGAAACGTGTCCTTCATTAACACCGCGCAGAATCAGTGTCACCTTACGTTTTTCCGGCAACAGTTCCCGTTTGCCGAATGGTGTTGCGATCGTCAGGGTCCGTGACGCCCAGTCCAGCTCAAATGCTGTTTCGACATTTTCTCCATCCCGGTGTGCGACACCGACGTTATCATCTTCAAATAACGTGAAGCGGTTCGACGCACCCGGGAAGACAAGCAATTCAAGATGATCCGGATTGTGCAGCGCGTTCGAATGTTCAAGGTGTTGACCAAGCGGAACGATTGCCCCGGCCTTTGCCAGAACTCCTTGATCTTCGAGTTTGCGGAACAACCGCATCTGTTTGCCACCCGTATAGCGGTGACCGGTGAAGAAATCAAACCATTCGCCGTCCGGTAACCAGGCAGTCGTCGCTGCGACATGCAAGTTCGGATTCATCGGTTCGACGATCGGCGTGACCATCAATTCCGTTCCGAAGTAATATTGGTTCGGAACGGCATACGCCAGTTCCTCTTCCGGATGCTCATAGTACATCGGTGAGACGAGCGGCAGACCGTCAAAGTGATTCCGGGCATTCATCGTATAGATGTACGGGACAAGTTGGTGCCGCAGACGCAGGTATTTCTTCATCACTTGTTCCGACTCGACCGAGTACCGCCACGGCTCTTTCCCATTAAAGATACTCATCGTACTGTGGAGACGCATAATCGGGCTGAAGACACCGTACTGGAGCCAACGCGTCGACAGTTCGTCGTCCTTCTCGCCACGCTGGTGTCCCCCGATATCATGACTCCACCAGCCGTAGCCGATGTTTGATGCCGTCGCCGTGAAATACGGTTGGAATTTCAGTGATGCCCACGAAATCAACGTATCTCCTGAGAAACCGACCGGATAGCGGTGACTGCCGGGTCCGGCATACCGTGAGAAGATCAACGGACGGTTGCCGTCCCGCGCGATGTCAAGGGCATGATAATGATTGAGCATCCATAGCGGATCAAGCCCCTTCATCTTCGAGTTCGCGCCTTGCTGCCAGTCGATCCACCAGAAATCAACGCCGTCGGCTTCATGCGGGTGATGCAGTTTCGTAAAATAGTTTTCAATGAAATCGCGATCTGAAAAGTCGAACGGAATCCGGTCTTCCGTATCCGGATCGACCCCCATCGCAACGGCCATCGCCTCATACGCTTCCTCGAATCCACGGACGCCGTCCGCCGGGTGCAGGTTAAGTGTCACCATCCGGTCGTCGTCTTTCAGCCATTGCAGGAATCCTTTTGGATCCGGGAACAGATCGCGGTTCCACGTGTAGCCCGTCCAACCGCTGCCGTACTTCTCCGGAATGTCCGTCACGTGCCAGTCCATGTCGATGACACTGACCGAAAACGGAACGTCTTCCGCTTTGAAACGGTTCATTAAATCCTTGTATTCTTTTTCGTTATAACGCCAGTAGCGGCTCCACCAGTTCCCGAGCACTTGCCGCGGCAACATCGGAGTCGGACCGGTCAACCGGTAAAAGTCTTTTAACGCCTGTTTGTAGTCGTGCCCGTAGCCAAAGTAATAGATGTCTTGTGCACCTTCTTGACGCGGTTCAACGAAGTGATCGTCCGTCAAGACGAACGAGGCGGAGTCATCAATTGCCGCGTATCCTTGGCGGGAGATGATTCCTTCTTCCAGCGGAATCGCCCCGTCAGCGTGGTCAAGCGTCCGCGCTGTTCCTTTTAAAGTCCGGAGCGGTCCGCCGTACGTGTAGCGGCTGTAATACGTACTGAAGTTCCCAAGGACGTCGATGTACAGCGTGTTCGACGCAAACGGACCTTTCGTATAGTGCAGGTGGACGTGTTCCGTAATGATTTGCAGTTCGGTTTCGTCTTCGACGATCCGGTAAGAAGGAACCGGAAAATCACGGTACCACACGGTTTGGGTTGGTCGATCCTCGAATTGTCCGTCCGCTGCGTACTCGAGTCGGATGAGACGACTTGTTAAAACGGTGAAGCGATACGTGTCGCCTTGGACAATCGCTTCTGGTCGTGCCACTGGTTTCATGTCTCGGGTATAGAAATGGGATTCGTCAATTGTGCGCATACGGGATCAGGACGCGAACGCCCTTGTCACTTCCTTCCAAAAATGAATGTGCAACCGATTACACTAGTAGTGTATAAAACTTGTTGTTCCCGTTTCAAGTGACAGCTAATCAAAAAGCACCGCCCCCTACAGAAATGAGGACGATGCTGTGAACATTATAACAACGGTGAAATCAGACGCGAAAACGATTCGAAGATTCGGAACCGCATCGGTCGCTTCACATAATTCGCCGAAGACAGCTGGATTGAAACGTCAAAATCATCAATAAAGTCACGCTCAAGCCGGGCGGCACTCTCGGAATCATACATAAATGCCATCAATTCGTAGTTCAAGACGAAACTCCGGATATCCATGTTCGCCGTTCCGACGACGGCAATCTTTCCGTCGACGAGAAACAGTTTGGCATGGACGAAATGACGGTTATACGTATAAATCTTGACACCGTCATTCAACAACGGGCCAAAATAGGATCGCGTGCCGTAGTAAGATGTGAAACTGTCACCTTTGCCCGGCGTCAGAATCCGGACATCCAACCCGGCGCGTGCCGCGAGACGAAGTAATGTCATCGTTTCGTTATCCGGAATCAAGTACGGCGTCGAGATCCAAATTGACCGTTGAGCCGAAATGATGGCGGCAATCAGAGCATTCCGGATCGCCGGATCTTTAGATGTCGGTCCGCTCGTCACGACCTGTACCGCACCGTCCGACTCGACATCATGTTTCGGGAAGTAATGGTGTATCGCTTCGTCACCGGCAAACGTCTCCCACGTGTCATTGCCTTCGAGGTGCGCATACAACCAATCATCGAGGAACGTCGCCTGCAATTCCTTGACCGCCCGCCCTTCCAAACGGAGATGCGTGTCACGCCAAAAACCAAACTTCTTACTTTTGCCATCGTATTCATCACCGACGTTTAGTCCACCGGTAAAGCCTACTTTCCCGTCGACGACGACGATTTTCCGGTGATTGCGGAAGTTGGCCGTAAAGATGAACAACGGACTCGAAATCGGGTCATACGCCGCAATCTTCGCCCCGGCTTCCCGGAGCGGTTTCAAAAACCCTTCTCCGAGCATATAGCTGCCGAGTCCGTCAAACATGAACCGGACTTCGACGCCGGCGTTCAAACGCTCGATCAATGCTTCCCGGATCGCTTGACCGGTCTCGTCGTTGCGGTAAATGTAGTACTGAATGTGGACATGATGTTCGGCAGAACGAATCGCCCGAAGGATTTCCGGAAACGTCTCGCTACCGTTCGTCAGGATTTGACTCGCCGTGTGGACATCCACCCCGCCGCCACCGAAGTTGCGGATCGTGTTGGCAAGTTTCAAATGATTTGGTGGCAACTCGCTGACGGCAAGCGACCGGACCGGACGAATCGCCTGTTTCAGCAAGGTCCGCTCGTCATGCGACCGCCGGTTCCGGCGCCGGCGACGCGGATTTCGCCCAAACATCATCCAGATGATGACACCTAGAATCGGTAAGAAGATCAAAACTAAAAACCAGGCAATCGTCGATTCCGCTGTCCGGTTCTCGATGAAGATGATCATGATGACGGCAAGTGGTACGACGGTCGCGGAAATCGTCAGGACATAAAACAGGTAGCCTAATTGATATAGCCCCCAAATGATTCCCCCTGCGACTAAAAACACGAGCGCGAACTGTAAAATCCGATTGCGCACTAGACTTCCTCCTCTGCAACGTACTCTATTGTTCTATTTCCCTGTCTCCTTTAAAAATATAGCAAAAAAAGAAACCACGGATGTGATTTCTTTAAAAGTTGACCTATTTTGAAAAATTCATGTCGTACATCTCGCGACCCGGAATCGGATCACTCAAGCTGGCCCAATCCGTTTCGTCTTTCTGGACGAGGCAGGCGTCGAACTTCGCTTCGAGTATCTGTTGATCAAAACCGATGCCGATCAAGACCAGTTCCGTCCGGCGATCGTTGATACTTTCGAAACGACCGGCATATTCCATGTTCGACGCATATCCCGCTTGATGGAACAGCAAAGCGATTTCCGGACGGGTCGCCAGATACAAAAAGCCTTTGGCGCGGACAACTTCTTCCGGCCACGCCTCAATCAAGGCCAGCAACCGTTCCGGGTGAAACGGAACATCCCGTTTGTAAACGAACGAACTGATTCCGTACTCTTCCGTTTCCGGAATATGTTCCTCGGCATTCAGCTCGCGAATCCAACCGGCACTCGCCGCCGCCTGTTCGAAATCAAACAGATCGACGTCCAGAATCTCGGCCGGATCAACCTGCCCGTGTGTCGTCTCGATCAGTTTGGCAATCGGATTCAATGCCTTCAAATAGCCGATGACATCGTGCTTTTCGTCCTCCGTCAACCGGTCGATCTTATTCAATAAAATGATATCGGCGAACTCGACCTGATCGACCAGCAGATCCACGACTTCACGGACGTCCGTCTCGTCGACCGCCTGTTGCCGTTCAATCAGGGATTCGCCGGATTCAAAGTCCTTCAAGAACCGATAGCCGTCGATGACCGTCACCATCGCATTGATTTTCGTCGTTTCCGTCAAATCAATCTGACTGTCTTCATCGAGGTATGTAAAGGTTTGCGCAACCGGAATCGGCTCCGAGATGCCGCTCGATTCGATGACGATGCCGTCGATATTACCTTGATCGACCAGACGCCGGACTTCTAGCAATAAATCATCTCGTAACGTACAGCAGATGCAACCGTTCGATAACGTGACAAACGATTCTTCTGTGCGCGAGAAACCGCCTTGCTCGATCAATGTTGCATCGATATTGACTTCGCTCATATCGTTGACGATGATGGCAAGTTTTCGCCCTTGTCGGTTGTTCAGTAAATGGTTCAATACCGTTGTCTTACCGGAACCGAGATAACCGGACAGAACAGTGATGGGAATCGGATGCATAGAAAAAACTCCTTTTTAGTCAAATCGTAATCATTACGTTTTAAATAGTAATCGTTCCGATTTATCCTGTCAACTGATTTTGTCCCGATAAAAAAGCTTTCCCCGTTCCGGTCTGTGATACCGGGTCGGAAAAAGCCTATCGTGTAATGATGATTTGTGTCGCTTACTCAAAAAACGAGGTCCGCATCAACCGGACGATTGTTCCCGCCGCCTCCTGAGAAAATCCGGCAATCGTATAATGATTCGTTTTTGGAATCACATGGAACATTGCATTCGGTAAACTGCGGGCAAACCGTTCATGCGCGGCATTGATCCGTTTCGTCAGCTCCGGATGCAACCATTTCTCCGGCATTCCGCCGGCCCAGTCCGATGCCGATAACACCAGGACCGGCGGCGTAATATGCTCAACGACCTCTAAGACGTGCTGATTGTTTGCCTCAACCGCCTGCCATTCGTCCAGTGTCCCCCGCCAATGATTTTTCCGAGCCATGTTCCGCCACATCGGCACCCGGTCCGCTTCCGGCAGACTCGTGAACATCCGCGCGCCGAGATTATCGGGGATCAACCAAGCGATGGGTCGAACATGACTGAGTCCATACAAAAAGCGGTTCCATTCCTCTTGCGTCCGTTCGTACCAGTTTGGCAATTCCGCATCGACTTCCGGATGCGACGGGTCCAGTAAAACAATCCCTGCTGTGTCGTCCGGTCGACGGCGTCCGAGTTCAAGTGAGATGTATGCGCCGAGTGAGTGTCCGATGAAGACGAACGGTCCGCGAATCGCCAGCAGATCAAGGACCCGCTCCAGTTCGTCCGCTTGTTGCGTAAATAATCGTTTCGTTTTACCGCGCGTCGATTTTCCGTACCCGAGCCGCGAGTATTCAAAGACCCGTCCCTGTTTTAACAGTTCTCCGCGGAGCCATCCCCATTGATAATGGCTCGACATCATGCCGTGATCAAGGATGAACGTCACATTTCCCGTCCCCGTTAATCGTGTATCAAATCGCCCGTCCGCTGTATCCACAATTCTTTCCATTTCAATCCTCTCCTATTCAAACAAATCCAACTTGATGTCATAACCAAGCAGGTTTAAGTAATCAAACAATTGTGACCGGTGATGATACAAATGAACGGCTGCTTCCAGTAACCAGCCGGTCGAGCTGTCAGTCACTCCCCAATAGGTCGTTTTCGTTGAGAAACCGGTCGCAGATCGGTCTTGATAATACTGCCACGATTGTTCCAGCCGGTCGACAAGTTGGTCAGGCGGTACCGGGATGGCATAAAATTGAGCCATTTCGTCTGCCGTCCCTCCCGTTGCTATCCGTAGATCGGCTTCGAGCAAAACCGCCAGATGGACCGCCACTTCATACACCGACCGCTTCCCGGGAACCGGTCGTTTGTCCCAGTCCTCCGACCGAATTAATCGGATCAGACTACGTGTCGTCCGGACCCCGACACGAACATGCCGGTCAAGTGCCTCCTGCCAGTCATTCATGCAACCACCAGGCAAATGCCCGTTGCTCCATCTCTTTAACAAAAGTGTCCTTTCCGGCAATGTAGGCACTGATGTCTTCCGGATGATGGTTCGCCAGTTCCTCTTTGATTGTACTGTATGCTTCGACTTCCTGCGGGTGTTCCCGCAAGTAATCACGAAAGACAACGTGACGGGTAATTTCCGGATTCCCGCTCGCATAAAGATGAACATGATGTGTCCGGTGATCTCCGCCTTTGCGGTAATACCGACGACCCGGCATTCCGAATTCGCCTTTGACTTCGTAACCGATGGCTTCCATTGCCGCATTATAGGTTTCGATGCCTTCGAGCGAGTCGACGACCGGCAGGATATCCAAAATCGGTTTTGCTGACAATCCCGGAACCGACGTGCTGCCGATATGGTGAACCGTGAGCAGACGTTCCGCGAAGATTGTTTCCAGCCGGTCCGCTTCCTGCTTAAACGCTTCCGACCACGATGCTTGATACGGTGTGACGATGACTTGTCTCATTCAAATCTCTCCCCTCGTCTGTAGTATGCCAGTTTTTTCCCAAAAACTAAAACGACTCCTCATATGAGAAGCCGTTTTACTGCATTATTTTTTCGTGATGAAGTAACGTGATTGATCGAGACGGTCAGATGCTGTATAGATATTCATCTTGTATGAACCCGTCGCAAGACCGGTCCGCATCTTCAAGACATAGTTACCGTGGTTGTCGGCAACGTCTTGCGCAATCAATTTGTAGCCGTTGCTTGTTTTTTCGAACAAACGGACGATTTGACGTTTTTCGACTTTACCCGTCAACGTCTTTTTGCCTGTCCATTGTTTGACCGGATACGTATTTTTGATCGTAAACGATGCTTTTTTCGTAAATTTGTTTGAGATATCTGTCGACTTCACCGTATACGTACCGATCTTCAAGCCGTCTTTAACCGGAATCTTGAAGCCGCTTGCCGTCGTCTTCGCTTTGGCGATTTTCGTCGAACCTTTGTAAAGCGTGACATCCAGCCCTTCTGTTGCTTTTCCTGTTAGGACTGTCGAACCGTAAACAGCTGACTTTTTATCGATGGCAGGTGTCGCGACGACGCCCGTTCCGACCGTAATCGTTTTTTCAGTTTTCATGAATCCGAGTTCTGAAACGACTGTCAGCTTGTCACGCAGTTTGACCGGACGAACCGTGACCGCATACTTGCCCTTTTGATCCGTTGTCGCTGTACCGAGGACCGTCGTCCCGCGTTTCACCGTCACTTTTGCACCTGCGACGGCTGTTCCTGTCACTGTTTTTGCTCCCGGTTTGACGGCACTGACACTAACGTTGAAGTTTTTCATTGGCACGTCTAACTTAAATTTCAAGAATGAACCTGTCTCACCAGCCCGTTTGACACCTGTGTTCGTGATGCCTTCATACCGTTTCGTATAGTCCGCTGCTGCTTCTGCTGAATCAAAGTCGACCGTGACCGGTTTGCTCGCGACAAGTGACCAGTTATCATCCGCTTGATAGTTGACCGGTTGTTTTGCTTTGATGAAGTCCGAGATAACGTTTCGCGTTTCATACGCTGACTTGTAGACGATGTTCTTTCCGCCGCCGAGACCCGGGAAGCTGGCGCTGCCGGCACGGTAGTTGTTGGTTGCGACGAGGAATTCTTGATCGTTTTTGATTGCCTTGCCTTGGTACTTGATGTTTTGGACACGATTCGCCGTTTCATTAACGACGACGCCGTTGAAGTCATACTTCGCCGGTTTCGTGATATCGATTTCGTACGTCAAGCCGTCCAAAATATCAAAGTTATAGCTGCGGAAGTCTTTGTTCAGCAAGTCTGTTTTTGCATCCGTCACTTCATTGAATTGACCGGCTGACATTTCGAGCCAGTTCTTGACGTCAGATCCTGTGACTTTGACGACTTCAAGCGTGTTCGGATAAACATAAAGATCGGCAACATTCTTCAAGGCAATCGGACCTTTTTTGATTAACGTATAGTCAGACGCATTGACTTGGTTCCGGCCGCCTGTTTTGAACGGTGCACCGGCAGACAGGAGTGGCAAATCTTTATACTGTGCGAGATCCGCATTGTCTTTTAGTTGTTTCTCGACGTACCATTTTTGCGCGTTCGTGACAAACTGGACAGAATCATCATCTTTGACGAGGGCAAAGAAGCTTTGGATATCGTCGTTGATCGTTCCGACTTGCTGACGGATGTAGGCGAGTGTTCCGGCATGCGCCTTTTCAATCAACTTGACGGCACCGGCATCTGCTGTCGTCTCTTTTGTGACGTCCGCCAGTTTCGCAGCCGATGTATCCACGACCCATTTATCGCCGTCTTGTTTTAACTGCAAATCGATCACACCGACGTTTTTCCCTTGCGTGTTCGCCATGACGACCGGTTTGCCGTTGATGAGACCGTTTGCTGCATCGACGTTCGGCAATTTATTAAATGCCGAATCTGTTGCCGGGAACTTTCCGTGCTGGTGACCGGTCATCAAAACATCGATGTCGGCGATTTTCGTCAGCGCATAACCCACGTTCTCGTCGCCGTCTTTTTGGTCCGTCGTATCCCCGATTCCCGTGTGTCCGAGTGCGACGACGACGTCTGCACCGGCGTCTTTTAATTTCTTCGCTGTTGCTTTGGCCGTCGGAATGATATCTTCGGCCGTGACTTTCCCGGTCAGGTTGCCGGCATCCCACGCCATGATTTGTGGTGTGACGACTCCAAAGACACCCACCTTGACCGTTTTCATCTGACCGTTTTGATCCTTGACTTGGCGTTCGATGATTTGATAATCTTTGCCGTCTTCATTGTAGTCCGAGACGATCGGTTTTTTCGTGACGGCATCGAGGACGTTCGAGTTCACGAACTTAATTTCGCCTTTAGACGCACCCATCGCATTTTTCAAGAAGTCGAGTCCGAAGTTGAACTCGTGGTTCCCGAGGGTGACGGCGTCATAACCGAGGTATTCCATCAACTCATACATCGGATGTTTGCCTTTGTTGCCTTTGTCGTATTCGTTTTTGACGTAGTCGCCAAACGGTGTCCCTTGCAGTGTATCTCCGTTATCAAACAGGAAGCTGTTTGATTCCCCGACGACGTTCTGCTCTTGTTTGATGACGGTCGCTGCTTTGACAAGTCCAATCGACTCATCCTGCGCATCCTTGAAATAATCGTAGTTCATTGAGTTTGTATGTAAATCAGTGGTCTCTAAAAAACGAAGTTTGACGACGCTGTTGTCGGCGGCGAGTGTCTTGACTTGAATGACGGGCGCAAGCATCGGTGCGATCAACGTGCTGGCAATGACGATTTTCGTGACTTGTTTCATCTGATTTCCCCCTAAGTATAAATGACTGCTCAACTAATTTAACACGCTTTCATTGTAGCTTATAGTCTCATCGAATAGGTCGGACATCCGTCTTATTTAATCTACTTAAATAATTCCAAATACTGGCTTTACAAACTTCATTTAGACTTAATCTTTTTAAAAGAATCATCGTATTTTTTGCAGTGAACAGCAGTTTTCCTCTCTATTTGAAAAATAAAACAACTTACGCCATACTTCTGTTAGGAAATGACAACTCACTTCAGTACATATCAGATATATTAAGATTCTCGGCGAAGGAGATTTCAATTATGAAAAATACTCAGCTTCATCCATCCATTCCCCAATTAGAACGGGATATCGAACGTATGGATCAACATATCCTTGATTTGACCGCGCACATAGAGACGCTGGAAAATCTTTTAATGAGGATGATCGAGCAAAAAGCATATACTCCGGATCTACTCACCTCTATTGACTATGTGATGCTCAAACGCAACGCTTCTTCCACAGCAGTTTTACAACTTCCTTTGTTTTTAATACGGATTCAAAAAGACTATCAATTTTCAGGCATCATTCCCACCTTGACTCATTTCCATTCTGAGTTGCTAACCACTTTATCGATTGATGAAAAGGAACAAGAGAACTATCCGATTGAGATTTCAAAACAATTGATTCATGAGAAATTGAAATCAGGAGTATTTGATGTCGGAGAAAAAATTCTGAACAATCAATAGGTCGAAACTAAAAAAAGAGCACAGATTCTTTCGACTGTGCCCTTCTCATTACATAGCTATTCTTAAACCGATCATTCTTTGTTTATGAAACAGTTGGTTTTCGTTTGATGACAAAGCCGATTAATCCGGCAATCAACGCCATACCGGCTGCATAGAGCGGTGTCAGTCCAACCGGTTGTTGCGTAAACTGCAGTAAGGCTTCATTCCGCCAGGCGACCGTAAAGTTTGCCGTCGTCGCTTGAGCGACAAGGAAACTCGTGACGCCGACCAGAACCGCAAAGACAATCGGATCAAGAATCGTCCGGAACGCACGGATACTGACGAGTAGATACAAAACAAACGGAATCAAGATCAAGACCCAGTAAGCACTTTCCGAATCAATCGGCTCCGGTACGGATCCGGCTGATTCCGCATCGAGCGCCTGAATCGTCTGGCGGGCAATGCCGTAATCAACCGGTTCAAGATTCAGTTGGGTATCCGACAAATCGGGTCGTTCGCCGCCGAGGATCGTCAGCAGTTGTTCCGTCACCCGGTCGGTATCCACTTCCGCCAGGACATCCTCAATCGATTGATTTAATTTGCCGGTTGATGTCTCCCCGTTCAGCATCGTCACCGGTACATCGACATCTGCTCCGAGAACATTCGCTTTATAGGAAATCTGTCCGCCGTGCAACAACTCGTACATGCCGCCGCTTCCGGCATCGAGACTCGCGACCGTCAAAGCCGTCCGAAGCATTGAATCTCCGTTGTATTTGGTTTCATCCGTCACGACGAGATACAGTTGGAGACAACTCGCAAATACCAATACGAGCAGGCTGCCCCGGGCTGCCGCCGACAAACCGGATAACCCTTGCGGATAGAGCGCCAGAAAACTTAAACCAATCACGATCCCAAGTGCCAGCAAGCCTTGTGTCAACACACCGCCTTGGAACGATAAAAAGGAAATCGATTCACTGCGCTGGACAAGAAAGAACCAGCCGATCCAGACCGTCACCAAAAAACTGACGGATCGGACTGTCCATCCGAGCCGGTTTGCTTTGATCCGCATCATTAAAAAGAGAATAAAAACAAATACGATCCCAAACACCGACAACAACAGTGATCCATAGGTGGCGTCGAATGTCAGCGGGGACAAGACTTGATTCAAATCAATCCCAAAGATCGATAACACATCTCCGGCTGAACTCGCCCCGAGCACTTGGTTGATGATTGCTTCCCGGACGGCACCCGGCATCGTCACGTCCAGTCCACCGACGAATAACAGCATCAGCGTGACCGTCACGTCACTGCTGCCCCAGGTGACACCTGCATCCTGCATTTGCTCGACGAGCGACTGGTAATCACCCGAGGATTCGATTTGTCCGGTCACGAGTGTCATCAGACCATATAAGACGGCAAAGAAAATTAGACCAAATCCAATCCCGAACACGAGATCCATAATCGAAAAGCGCCGGTTGCGCCGCTCTTGTCGTTGCTCCATCCTCAACCCCTCCTTTTCCTTTGTTTGATTATTCCTTTTCTATGCCGTTCAGAAACGCCGGTCGCCTAATTTCAATGACTTCTGGTCATTTCTGTACGATATACTCTAATTATAACCAAAACTGTATGGAAGAGGGATTTTGATTCCATGAGGAGGAACGACGTGACAACAGAACCAAATCAAACGCTCTTTGAGAACATCAGCAGACAGGCAAAACTTGGTCAGCTGCTTACGAAACCGACAGTACTGTCCGGTGGTCTTTTGCATCAGATGAATCAAATTCAGACAACGACCGGAACATATGCAGTAAAGTTGTTGAATCCATCCATCCTTTCTCGTCCGACCGCACGACAAAACTTCATCGATTCGGAACGGATTGTCAACGCTTTAGCAGGCAAAGTCTTCGCTCTGCCTGCCTTGACGATTGATGGATCTGCCTTGCAACAAATCGGTACACACTATTACCTTGTCTTCCCTTGGGTGGACGGTTCGATCTTGCCGATTAGCCAAGTCACACCGAGCCACGCTGAACTGATCGGTGAACAGTTGGCGCAGATTCATGCTGCGGACCTGTCCTCGCTGAAGGTTAAACAAACCGCTGCATCACCAGAGTCTCCGGTTCCATGGGACACATTCGCAGAAAAAATCCGTCAGCAAGGACTCACAGTGCTCGAACCTTATTGGACGGATTTAAAAAGAATCAAACGTTGGGACAGCGAAGCGTCTTCTGCCCTAAAACAACTGCAAGGAACATCGGTCCTCAGTCACCGCGATTTGGATGCCAAAAACGTATTGTGGAAGTCCGGTGCACCGATTCTCATCGACTGGGAATCGGCCGGTACGATTCATCCGATGCATGATTTTTTAGAAACGGTCCTCTATTGGTCGCTCGATGAGCAAAATCATGTGCGACAAGACCATTTTAAAGCCTTCTTCAAGGGGTATCATGCGGCAGGCGGTCGACTTGACTATCCAATTGAGCCGGCTCTGTCCGCTGGATATGCGAGTAAACTCGGATGGCTTGCCTATAGTCTGTCCAAAGCTCTTCATCTTGAACCCGTAACTGAAAAGAAGCAACAAGTTGCCGTTCAACAGGTGCACGAGACGTTAAAAGCGCTTAAAGACTACGAAGCGCTTTGTCCGGTGATTAGAAAGTGGTGGCGTGACAGTCAAAAGAACACGACTCGTACTTTTCAATAAGGAGTTGGATCCTCAATGTCCATCGATTACACTTACCTCATGACACTGATTAAAATGAATCAATTCAGCAAGGCAAAAATCTTATTTGAGACGTATGAAATCGATGAAATCAGTGAAAAAATCATCGGGGACGCCTTTGATCACGAGACAGATATTTTGTATCAGTTCGTCCGTTATCTGATTGAACAAAAAGAAACAGTCAAACTGCACGATTTAGCGTTTGATTTATTGGTCCATCCTTTTTGTCATTATAACCGCGCCTACTACCGAGCGTATGACCATGTTCAGCGAACAGTTGCCCTGACCCATCGTCAAGACGTCGCCTGCCTGGAGTGTTTGTTATTTTTAGCGGAAGTACCCGATCAAGTCACACCAAAACAGGAAGCCCTTGCTGTGGCGAATGAAATCTTACGGATGGAACCAAAGAATCGAGTCGCAAAAGACTTTTTGAAGGGGATGAAATAGACACATGCATCAGGTAGGGATGGAAACATTACTTCAATTACAAGCCCGCTTAATCAACGGTCAGCTCGAAGTGCAAAAGGAAAAAGGGTATGTCGAGGTCGAGTCGTTCACCTTCCACTCAGGCGCCAGCCCCGAAGAATTGGCTCGACTCCCAAAAGACACACCAAAAGAAATCGTACACTTTTTACGTGTTCATAATGGCGCTCGCCTTTATTTTACGCCGGACGGTGGCGGTGGTTTCGAGTTGTTTTCGATTGATGATATTTTGACTTACCTCCCGATTTGGGAATGTCCACCGGGCTTCATTCCGATTGGTGCCGGACCTGACGGCGAATGGCTCGTTTGCGAATCAATCAGTGAAGGCGACAATCGGATCTGGACCGGTGAATTCCTGACGTACGAAGATCCTGACTTCGAACGTCTCCCGTTCTCCTTCGATAAGTGGCTTGATTATCTGATTGTTGCGCAAGGGACGATGTATTGGGACTGGTTTCGGTAATCTTTTATGTATACATATACCTCTACTTCAGGAAAGCAAAGACAGGAATCCACCTGATTTTCACCTCATCTTACATGATCAAAAACGCACGAAAGCCTTGCCTCCGTTAACCGGAAGCAAGGCTCTTTTCAATTGCCATGATGTTTTTCTCTCTATTAGATACCTTCGTAAGCAAATTCCATGATTTGACGGAGTTCCGTCACGAGCGGCATTTTCGGATTCGCCGTTGTACATTGATCCTCAAACGCGTCGACGGCCATCTTGTCGAGTTTCGCTTCAAAGTCGGCTTTTTTGATGCCTTGGGCTTTAAACGACATCTTGATGTTGAGGCGTTGTCCGAGCTCACTGACGGCTTGGATAAACGACTCGACACCTTGTTCCGTCGTTGCTGCCGGCAGACCGAGGTATCGCGCGATTTCGGCATAACGTTCATCCGCAATAAACGATTCGTATTTCGGGAAGGCTGCCAGTTTTGTTGGTTTTGTTGCATTGTATCGGATGACGTGC
Organism: Exiguobacterium sp. S22-S28; assembly: GCF_043359615.1. Lineage (NCBI taxonomy): Bacteria > Bacillati > Bacillota > Bacilli > Caryophanales > Exiguobacterium > Exiguobacterium sp. S22-S28. The sequence goes on from NZ_JBHFFC010000026.1 coordinate 74,251, forward strand.
GGCATCAGAATCGCATTTGTCCGACCGTGTGGTGTGTGGAACTCCCCACCGATTTTGTGCGCGATCGAGTGGTTGATGCCGAGGAAGGCATTCGCAAACGCCATTCCGGCCATCGTTGAGGCATTGTGGACTTTTTCGCGTGCTTCGGCATCTGAACCGTTATCGTAAGCACGTGGCAAGTACTCAAAGATTATCTTGATTGCTTTTAACGCCAGTCCATCCGTATAGTCGTTCGCAAGGACAGAGACGAACGCTTCTGTTGCGTGTGTCAAAACGTCCATCCCTGTATCCGCCGTGATCGAGGCAGGCACCGTCATGACGAACTCCGGATCGACGATGGCAACGTCTGGTGTCAATGCATAGTCAGCAATCGGATACTTCACGTTTTTCTCTTTGTCGGTGATGACGGTGAACGGTGTGACTTCTGATCCCGTACCGGATGTTGTCGGAATGGCAACGAATTTCGCTTTGTTGCCGAGTTCCGGGAATTTATAGGCCCGTTTGCGGATATCCATGAACTTTTGACGGAGGTTCGAGAACGTTTCGTTTGGCTGCTCGTAGAATAACCACATGCCTTTCGCAGCATCCATCGCCGATCCGCCACCGAGGGCGATAATCAAGTCCGGTTTAAAATCACGCATTGCTTGGGCACCGACTTGAACAGTCGTCACGGATGGATCCGGTTCGACTTGGTCAAAGATCCGGTAGCTGACGCCGGCCGGCAAGTTACGGATGACTTTGTCGGCATAACCGAACTCAACCATCGATTGATCGGTGACAATCAACGCCCGTGAGACATTTTGAATCGATTTCAAGTATTGAACCGAGTTTTTTTCAAAGAAAATCTTTTCCGGTACTTTGAACCACTGCATGTTCACGCGTCGTCTCGCCACCTTCTTGACATTGAGTAGATGTTTCGCCGTTACGTTTTCTGAAACCGAGTTTTTACCGTATGATCCGCAACCGAGTGTCAACGATGGTGTCAATTCGTTGTAGAGATCGCCGATTCCGCCGTGTGCCGATGGACTGTTGACGAGAATCCGGCAGGCTTTCATCCGGAGACCAAATGCCGTCATCAACTCATCGTTTGTTGTATGAATGACGGCCGTATGACCAAGTCCGCCGATTTCAAGCATGCGTTCTGCGACGTGGAAAGCATCATTCGTTGAAGCTACACTGTACGCACCGAGGACAGGACTTAATTTTTCGTGTGACAACGGCTCTTCCGCCCCGACTTTCTCAAGTTCCGCAACGAGCATGACGGTGTTGCTCGGAACGTCGATGCCGGCTTTTGCTGCGATCCAGGTCGCTGGTTTCCCGACGATGTCCGCATTGACGGCACATGTATCGGTTTTGATGACCAGTGCCTCCAGACGTTTTTTCTCGTCCGGTGTACAGAAGTAGCAACCGAGTGCTTCCATTTCTGCCCGCACTTCGGCATAAATCTCTTGATCGACGATGACCGCTTGCTCGGACGCACAAATCATTCCGTTATCAAATGTTTTTGAGAGAACCAAATCACTGACGGCGCGTTTGATTTTAGCTGTTTTTTCGATGTAACACGGTACGTTACCCGGTCCGACACCAAGCGCTGGTTTTCCGGTCGAGTACGCCGATTTGACCATGCCGGCTCCGCCTGTCGCGAGGACCATCGCGATATCGGTGTGATTCATCAAGACTTTCGTTGCTTCGAGTGACGGTTGTTCGACCCACTGGATACAATCTTTTGGTGCACCCGCTTTGACGGCCGCATCGCGTAATGTTTTCGCTGCTTCGAGTGAACAGTTTTGTGCGGACGGATGGAAGGCGAAGACGATCGGGTTACGCGTCTTGATCGCGATCAATGCTTTAAACATCGTCGTTGATGTCGGATTCGTCACTGGTGTGACGCCACAGACGACACCGACCGGTTCCGCGATATAGGTGATGCCATTTTGGACGTCTTCTTCTAAAATCCCGACCGTTTTTTCATTCCGAAGACTATTATAGATGTATTCAGTAGCGAACATGTTTTTGATCATTTTATCTTCAAAGACACCGCGTCCTGTCTCTTCGACCGCGAGACGAGCCAGTTCGACGTGACGTTCCAGACCGGCGAGCGCCATGTCCCGAACGATCGTATCGATTTTCGTTTGATCAAATGTCAGTAATTCTTGAAGTGCCGTTTGACCTTTCGCGACGATTTGATTGATTGCTTGTTCGACAGGTGAGACATCTTGTTTGATTTTTTCTTTGACAGCCATGTTAGGTTTCCTCCCTATTTTGGAACGAATCTGAGTCTGCATTTCCCTACAGCATGTTAGGAATGCCAAGCTGATTTCGAATAGTTTGTGCTTTCCTTCACAAATCAATCATACCGTCTTTTTCTCCATTTGTGCATGACTATCCTGTGAACTATTTCACACCAATGAGAGCGTTTTCAACGAATCCATCCGTTCTGACGCAAGGATTCTCTTTTTTGTCCCACTCCTGTGACAACTGTCACAGCAAATCATGAATCTGCTTGTCTGACCAATCGTTCATCGTGTACGCTAGAAATAGTTCCATCATTCATTTGTCTTAAAGGAGGAAGTATCATGTCAGTCGTTAATCAAATGCTTGCGTTTAATCAACAGTTCGTCGAAGAGAAACAATACGAACCATTCATCTCGGATAAGTTCCCGGATAAGAAGGTTGTGATTCTGACCTGTATGGATGCACGTTTGACGGAGCTCCTTCCCCACGCGCTTGGTCTGAAAAACGGTGATGCCAAAATCATCAAGAATGCCGGGGCCGTCCTGTCCCATCCATTCGGATCCGTCATGCGGTCAATTCTCGTCGCTCTCTACGCCCTCGGCGCGGAAGAAGTCATTGTCATCGGACATCATGACTGCGGCATGAGTACGATCGATCCGGCGAAGATGATTGCGGAGATGCAAGACCGTGGCATCAACGAACTAGTCCTGCACACACTCGATGCTTCCGGCGTCGACTTGAAGCAATGGTTACGCGGCTTCACATCCGTCGAAGAAAACGTCGGTCACTCGGTTGGATTGATCAAAAACCACCCGTTGTTGCCACCAGGTACGGAAGTGCACGGACTCGTCATCGATCCGGGAACAGGAAAACTTGATCAAGTCGATTGCTGAATCGCTCTTTAATGTAGAAGAAAGGTATGACCTGCCTCGATTTGACGCCGGTCATACCTTTTTGTGTTTTTTTCTTGACAGTCAAAAGAACGGTCTGTATGATACTTTAGTATAGTACAGTGATACCAAAAGAAAGTGTGGTTTTAAAATGTTTAATGCAGTCATTATTGCCGTTGTTTTATTATTTGCTTTAGCGATCTTCCGCGTCCATATCGTACTCGCGATGGTCCTGAGTGCCATCGTCGGTGGAGTGGTCGGCGGACTCAGTTTAACGAAGACGATCGAGACGTTTGCCGGCGGGCTCGGCGCTGGAGCCGAAATCGCCCTCAGCTATGCCTTGCTTGGTGCATTCGCCGTCGCCTTGTCGAAAACCGGTTTGCCGGATGCATTGGCTCATGCCTTAATCACCCGTTCGAAGCGAACGGCTGACGCCGCATCGGTCAAAAAATTAAAAGGGTTCATCACCTTCGCGATTTTGTTACTGGCGATCAGTTCACAAAACGTCTTGCCGATCCACATCGCCTTCATCCCGATCATCATTCCACCGTTACTCGGCTTGTTTAATGAAATGAAGATTGACCGTCGTTTGATGGCAATCGTCATGACATTTGGTCTCGTCACACCGTACATGTTCTTGCCGGTCGGATTCGGGGATATCTTCTTGAATCAGATTTTGTTAAAGAACATCGAAGATAACGGAATGAATATCGCCGGTGCTTCCGTCATCCAAGCGATGGCGATTCCTGCACTCGGAATGCTCGTTGGTCTGTTGATCGGTCTTTATAACTACCGTAAGCCGCGGGAGTACGAAATGCGCAACATCGCACCGGACGATTACGAAATTCCGGTCATCACGAAAACGAAGTTGTTCCTCAGCGGACTCGTCGTTCTCGCGACACTGGCTGTCCAACTGACGACCGAATCAATGATCATTGCGGCAACGACAGGACTTGTCTTGTTCCTCGTCCTTCGCCTTGTCCGCTTCAGTGAAGCAGACGATGTCATCACACGCGGTATGCGGATGATGTCATTTATCGGTTTCGTCATGATTTCAGCAAACGGATTCTCCAATGTCCTGCGCGAGACGGGTGACATCAACCCGCTCGTCGAGAATTCCAAATCGTTAATGGGGGATTCGCAACTCGTTGCCGCCTTCGTCATGCTGTTGATTGGTCTCCTCGTCACGATGGGGATCGGCTCAAGCTTCTCGACGGTTCCGGTCATCGCTGCCATCTTCGTGCCACTCTGCATGCAGTACGGATTCAGCTTGGAAGCGACGATCGCCATCATCGGAACAGCCGGTGCGCTCGGAGATGCCGGAAGCCCGGCTTCCGACTCAACGCTTGGTCCGACAAGCGGATTGAATGCGGATGGTCAACACGATCACATGCGTGAAACGGTCATCCCGACGTTCCTGCACTACAACATTCCACTGTTAATTTTCGGAACGATTGCTGCCGTCGTCTTGTAAGCGATCAAAAAAACGATCAAGAACCAACGTCTCGACGGGCGTTGGTTCTTTTTTTAGCGCGAGGTCGTTTGTCTCAAATCATTGTGGGACGCTTGTTCACGTGTATTCAAAGATGCGACTGGCATATTTGTTTAATCCGTTTGATGAATTGTTCTTCCATTTTCCGACTTTCTTCTCTAATATAAAAGAATGAAGTGCAGTTGAAGGAGTGTTCCATGTGTTATCTCAAGTTGTCAATAACGTTTTATTGTATCTCGCTGATTTAGGTTATTTCGGAATCGCGCTAGGGTTGATGATTGAAATCATTCCGAGTGAAATCGTTTTGTCCTATGGCGGATTTATGATTTCCCAAGGAACAATCAATTGGCCGCTCGCTATTGTTGCTGCCGTCATTGGTGGTCTATTCTCACAATTATTTTTATACTGGTTCGCCCGTTACGGAGGTCGACCATTAATTTTGAAATATGGAAAGTACGTTTTGATTACGGAACACCATCTCGATCTCGCAGAACGCTGGTTTTTGAAATATGGACAAGGTGTCATTTTTGGTGCCCGTTTCATTCCAGTCGTCCGTCATGCCATTTCAATTCCGGCTGGTCTTGCGAAAATGGATCAAACGAAATTTTCACTCTATACCATTCTCGCTATCATTCCGTGGTCAATCCTTTTCCTATACCTCGGAGAAACGCTTGGCACGAATTGGCGTTCCATCAAAGAGGTCGCCGCCCCATATACGAACGGTGTATTAATTGCTGCTGTCGTCATGATTATTTTGTATGTCGTCCTAAAAAAACGTCAACGCACCACTTAATTCAAGCTTTGCAGTCTGCCCACCGCGGCAGACTCTTTTTAAAAAGGAGCGACTTATCTTGGATACTTCCAACACATTAAAAATTCACCTAGATCGCGTTACCGCATCTCAAGTTACCGGAAAACACGTTGCCACCGGATTGACGATTTCAGGACAAATCATGATGATTGAAGAAATTTACGATATAAAACGCCATCGAAATGTTCTGCATGTTCATCGCCTGCACGACCAATGGCGGACAACAACAATCGTCGCTCAAGCCGAAACGGACTTCAGTTATGTCGACTCATTTTCCGACGGACGGATTTTGCTCGTCGCTTCCCGTTGTGATGACGACATCGACGGCTCTTGGTTACCAAACGCGTTCATTTACGATCAATCCGGTCTTCTCCTCGACAGTTATTGTCTTGATGACGGAATTCAAAACGTCCATATTGATGAAAAAAATCAGATTTGGGTCAGTTACTTTGATGAAGGTGTGTTTGCCGATCTGGCGACGAATTCAATTGGTTCCTTTGGACTTGCTGTATTTAATGAGTTTGGACAAGTGGTCTTTAAGAACAAAGAGTATCCGATCGATGATTGTTATGCGCTGAATGTCTGTGCGTCAGACGATGCCTGGTTCTTTTACCATCCGGATTACCGGATCGTTCACTTTTATAAAGGCAACAGCACAAGTTACCAAGTCCCACTGCGCCACTTCTCGGACTTCATCGTGCAAGGCGGATCTTTGATTTCAACAGACAATGAACATACGTATTTGTTACAGCAAGAAGGAGATACGTATGTCGAGAAAGCCCGCATCTTATTTGAATCGGAAAAAGGATCGTTGCTTCAAGGTACCATCAAAATGCGTCAGAACCGAATCGTCCTCTCTACCGATACCCGTCTTTATGCCGGAACGTTCTCGGATTTCATTCCAGAATAACCAATCGCCGAACCCCTTCATTTTGAAGCGGTTCTTTTTTCATTTCCTTTCATTTTCAGCAAAAAAAACAATGACATTTTCAGAAAAAGCTTTCTATTCTCTTTTTTAAGATAGTATACTCATGTTTATAGCATTTCGAACTTGTCTGACAAGTTCAGGATTTATTCATTTTTTGGTACATGGGGGTACTTATGGAATCGAACTTAAAGCGGGAACTGACAGCACGACAAGTACAAATGATTGCCTTAGGGGGAACCATCGGAGTGGGTCTATTTCTTGGATCGTCGAGTACGATTGCTTGGACCGGACCATCCGTCATTTTGGCCTACATGTTGGCAGGTGTCTTCATCTTTTTGATCATGCGGGCTTTAGGCGAGATGGTCTACACCCATCCACATACAGGATCGTATGCCAAGTTTGCCAATGATTACATTCATCCGGCAGCCGGCTTCATGACAGCGAGCAGCAATATCTTCAACTGGGTCATCGTCGGCATGAGTGAAGTCATTGCCGTCGGTGCCTACATGCGGTTTTGGTGGCCGGATTTACCGACTTGGATTCCGGGAGTCGTCGTCATCGTCATCTTGACACTAGCAAATCTTGCATCGGTCAAAATGTTCGGTGAACTCGAGTTTTGGTTTGCATCCGTCAAAGTCATTACGATTATTCTGATGATCATTGCCGGTCTCGGAATCATCCTGTTTGGTTTCGGGAACGACGGGACGCCTATCGGTTTCTCAAATCTTTGGTCGCACGGCGGCTTCTTCACGAACGGCTTCAGCGGCTTCTTCTTTGCCCTTTCGATCGTCTTTGCATCCTATATCGGTGTCGAGTTGATCGGCGTAACCGCCGGGGAGACAAAGGATCCGGAAACGAATATCACCCGCGCCATCAACGGTGTTATTTGGCGGATCTTAATTTTCTATGTCGGAGCGATTTTCATCATCGTCACCGTCTATCCGTGGGATCAGCTCGCGGATATCGGCAGTCCATTTGTTGCGACGTTCGCTAAAGTCGGAATTACAGCAGCTGCTGCTATCATCAACGTTGTCGTCATCACCGCGGCAATGTCCGGTTGTAACTCGGGAATTTTCAGCTCGAGCCGGATGATTTATACGCTCGCGGAAAAAGGACAGATGCCGTCTATTTTCTTAAAAGTCAACAAAAACGGGATTCCTCTATATACGGTCCTTGCCGTATCAGCCGGGATCTTCATCGGGGTCATCCTTGATATCGTTCTGCCGTTGTTACTCGGGAAAGACACGAATATCTTCGTCTATGTTTACAGTGCCTCGGTCTTGCCGGGAATGGTACCATGGTTCGCCATCTTGATCAGCCATATTCAGTACCGGAAGATGGAAGCGGACCGGATTACCGATCATCCGTTTAAGATGCCGGGAGCACCCTATACGAACTACATCACGGTTGTCGTACTCTTGACGGTTTTAGTCGGGATGTTGTTTAACGATGAGACACGTGTCTCGATTTTAATCGGAATCGTTTTCTTGATTCTCAGCGCTCTTTATTATGGATTCAAGGTTAAAAAGTCTTGATAATCGATTAAAAGCGATCCTCAGCACATAGACTTTCTTCTTTTCTCTTATTTTTAAGTAGTCGCTCGCTAAAAAACATCACGAATTAAATAAGACACGAATAGGGAGGCGGATTTTATGATCCGACCTCCCTCTTGTAGTATGCAGACTACATTTCAAACCGACTTCATGTTCAGCTGTTAAATAGAATTACTTTTGAGTCGAGGTTTGCACCTGCATAATCGCTTCATTTAAAAAATCGAAGACATGTGTCGTCTTGGCATTTGTCAAATCAATCTGATTTAGCCGCTCCGTCATTTTGCGCTGGATGTCTTTCGAGACATACGGTAACAATAAGGCATACACGGAACTGGATTCGTCATCAGATCGGGGAGCTGCGGTTGAGCGGTCATACCGTGCATACAGCTTCCCTTTTCCCATTTCTTGATAAACAAACGCATAAAATGCTTCATCTTGTTTCCCGGTCAATTCCTCTGAGACGATTGCAATCAAGGCTTGGTCAATCATATTGACTTCTTTTTTGTCGGCCATTTTGTATTGCTTGTCTTCCGGAAGATAGATTTCATGGAAAAAAGGACCGGACCGAGGAGCCGCTTGAAGGACTTCCTGCACCGGTTCGACCAAGTTCAGTCTTTTCAGTGCGGTCGCATCGAGATAATTGAGACGAAGTTCATTCGTTTGCATCTTCAGGTTCCAATCATAAAAATCGATGGGAATACCAGATACCTTCATGTGTTCTATGATTCCGTCGTCAATTCGTCGACTCAATTGTTGGTAGGTAGGTTCATCAAATCGTTTCGCTGCAGCAATTAGCGCATTACTGATCCGAAAATCATCCACGATGGCATTCGTCGCTGTTTTCGGTGTCAACTCCCATTTAATGAAGTCCACTTCCTCTGAAGTGACTAGAAACTGTTTGCGTAGAATGTCCACTTGTTCTGCAAATCGTTGGGCGTCTCCGATTTCAAGGAGATACATCATGTATTGACCCAAACTTTCCGACAGGCGTTGGGCATCGTTTCGATCATATGCCTGGATGAGACCGTCCTTCATATAAACGGTTTCGATTTGCTCAATAACAGGATCTTGCTGACGGGTCATAAACACAATCAGACCTCCTAATGCGATAAAAATCAAAATGCCGATCAAAAGTTTTTTTCTCATGATTGCTCAATCTTAACCCGCTTGGTTTTATCCCAAACGATGGTTTCCTTCCGAATTTTACTTTTAATGTAGGCAAACATACCACGGAACAGCAGAATGACGAACAGCTGGGCATAGGTGAAATACATGATCAGTCCAATTAAGACGTTCCTCGGAGTCGCTGTTTTTTCCAGCTCTTGCGCGGCTAATATTTGAATCGTATAAACAAGATACGTCATGAACCAGAACATGATCAACGGCGTCGTCGCCTCATCAAACGCATAACCAAATAACCCTAAAATCAAGACGATGTCAGAAATCAGCAGCAAAAAGATAAACAACAGATAGGTCATGATGTGTTGAAGCGAGTGAACGAGCGTCCGTCCCCGCCAGAAATCACGGGTCAGAAACGCTTTTTCCAACAAGTAGATATTCCCGAGCATCCATCGGGTCCGCTGTTTCATATACACCTTCATCGATTCCGGCTCCTGCTCCCATGTCTCCGCCGTATAGACGACCGGTAAGGTATAGCCGAGTGCCGTCACCCGCATCGTCAACTCCGCGTCTTCCGCTAATGCGTAAGGATCATATCCGCCTAGTTCTTCAATCACACTGCGCTTCAATAACATATTGGTTCCAGCCAGTGAACCTGTCTTAAAGGCCCGCCAGCGTCCGCTTTGCATGATGAGTTGGAACACTTGGAATTCAATCGCAATCATCCGCGTCAATGTATTCGTTTCAGCATTAATCGTTTTGACGACCCCTACCGCCCCACATGCGTTTTTCGTCGTGACCGCTTGTTCAACGAGCTTCGTCACCGCATCCGGTTTCGGTTGATTGTCGGCATCGTAGATCAAAAAATACTCCGAGTCTGTGATTGTTAACCCGTAATTCAAGACACGTGATTTGCCAATCGGTTCCCCTTTGGGCACTTTTATATAATGAATCCGACTAAACAATGTCGTAAATTCACGGGCAATCTGATTCGTCTCATCCTGCGATTGATCATCCAACAAAAAGACATCAAGTTGCCCCGGGTACTCGATTGCCATCATCGCCTCTAAAGTCTGTTGCATGACGACCCCTTCATTATGTGCCGGAATCAGAATGGCGACTGACGGATAATATTCAAGGCTCGGACGTTTTTGTTTAGAATAGCGATCGATGATTCCGGCAAGTGTCAAGAAATAATAATACAGTAACATCAGCCAAAAAATCGCCATGATTCCGTTTAAGATAAGGTTCATCGAACAGCCTCCTCATCATGATGTCGTATCGTGGCTTCGACTGACTGTTTAACCGGTAATACTTCGGCAGTAAATGGATACTGAATGGATGTGATTTGCGAGCGTAATTCACTTAAAAACCGTTCACATGCAATGTTCGCTCCTGCTGCATCTGTATTTTGAAGAAACACGATGAATTCGAATTTGTTTCGTTGTGACATGACGTCATAGTGTACACGGAACACACGAAGACCGGCAACGGTCAGTACTTGCATGATGCTTTTTTTGTTGAGCGCTGTCGGCTTTAATCGTAAATGAATCAAATAGTTGGTTTCATTACGGCGGTTTGCACCTGCCATCAAAAAGTCTGTACGATCTAAAAATTCACTGTAACTCAAGAGTTGAGGCGTCTCAGAATAACCTTCTAACGTCCGGACCCGTTCTTTCAAATAGTGATTTTCTTCAAAAATGATTCGAAGGTGACGCAGTAACAACCAATATAAGAAAATCAGTAATGAGGAGAGGAGATGTTGCTCGATATAAAGAAGTTGTGTTTCATTTGAGGATTCGGTGTACCAGGACAAAACAAGATAGAAAAACCCCAGTCCAAGCGTATAGGCAATCAGAAGTAAAAAGTTTTTTCGACCGTTTAAAAATGTCATCATCAGTAGTAATGGAAGGATTATGAAGACGGACAGGATCGGTGTCGAACGTTCCAGTAAGGAAAGTCCATAACCAGCCGTCCCGAAAAGTACCAGTAATAAGAATAAAGAGCCATTGTATCGCCTCATTCTACTCCCCCGTTCTTTTCCATTGATTTCTTCCATTTTATGATTCCCGTTTTTAAATGTCCAGTAACTGGTTTTTTTAAACTTTATTGACAAATCAGACTTACACTTTTCTATTTTTTCAATGCTCCTCTTGCATTAAGTGCCGCAAACACGACCATCGCAATACTGAGGATAGCAGCGACAAGCACCCCTTGCGTATAAACACTCCAGTCAATCGTCTCACGTAACAACACGGCCCGCATGCCTTCCATGATGTACGTCGTCGGATTAAGTGTCGCTGCAATTTTTAACCACTCCGCCTCGATCAACTCTTTCGGGACGAACGTCGTTGATAAAAAAATCAACGGGAAGAACAACAACGTTCCGGCTTGGGCCGCTTGGGCGTTCCGGGTTTTCAGGGCAACACCGACCGAATAACCGGCAAAGGCGAGACCAAAACCAAGTGCGAGAACAATCGTCAGGAAAAATCCGGCACTGCCGGCTGGAATCGACAGCCCGAGTAAAAAGCCCATGCCGAAGATCAACAACGTCTGGACAAACAGTTGCAACATCCCGGCAAGCATTGGTCCGAGGACGATGGCCGTCCGGGAAACCGGTGTCAGCAGCAACCGGGCGAAATAGCCGCTTTCGATATCTTTGACGAGCGCCTGCCCCGCTCCACCGGCTCCTCCGACCGCACCGGAAACAATTGAAACCGGCAAGATGAAGTTCAAGTAGTCGACGCCGCCGAACTGGGGTAGACTCGAGATGCCGGACAATCCGCTTGTATAGACGAGCAGGAAAAAGACGCTGATGATTAGATTCGGGATGAATGAGAATGGGTTCCGTAACGTCACGAGTAAACTGCGTTTGGTCAAAATCATCGTTTCACGCCACATGTCATTTGTCCTCCTTATATGCTTGACCCGTCAACTGGATGAAAACATCATCGAGTGACGGTTGTTTGACGACAAGCGACCGAGCTGTCAACTGATGTTCATCCAAATAACGGACAACTTGTTTGAGCGTTTCTGTTCCAGCAGACGGCAAAACAATCAAATCTTTCTCGATCCGACCGTCAAACGCCTGACTAAAAGCTTCCATCAATTGGTCCTCTTCGAGGATCACTTCAATCCGTTCTTTTCCGTTCAGTGCTTTCAGCTCTGCCGCTGTTCCTTCGGCAATCAATTTGCCGTCATTGATGATCGCGATCCGGTCAGCCAGCTGATCCGCTTCTTCCAAGTACTGTGTCGTCAAAAAAATCGTCGTCCCGTATTCTTCATTCAATCGTCGGACCTCTGTCCAAATCTGTAACCGGCTTGCCGGATCAAGACCCGTCGTTGGTTCATCCAAAAACAGCACGGTCGGTTGGTGAACAAGCGTCAGTGCCAAGTCAAGCCGCCGCTTCATCCCGCCGGAATACGTCCCGGACCGGCGTTTGCCGTCTGCAGCTAAACCAACAAGCTCCAATAATTCATGTGCTCGTTCGACCGCTTTCTCTTGGGAAAAACCGAACAACTTTCCTTGCAGTACGAGCAACTCCTGTCCGGTCAAATCATTATCGATGCCTGTTTCTTGCAGGGCGACCCCAATCTGAAGCCGGACGTTTTTTTGGTCGCGTTCGATATCGTATTGATTAATCGTCGCATGACCGGATGAGACGGCAATCAATGTCGTCAGCATTTGAACCGTCGTCGATTTCCCGGCTCCGTTCGGTCCCAAAAACGCAAAAATCTCGCCTTTTTTCACGTGAAACGAAATCTGATCAACTACTTTCTTCCCGTTGTACTCCTTCGTCAACTGCTCTACTTCAATCACGGTCATCCGTCCTTTCTGCGTTAAGGTCATCCTGTTTGTTGCTTCATTACCTTTACCCCCTTTTGCTCTCTTTGCACAACAACGGGCAAACCCAAGATGGATTTGCCCGTTGATTTTATCCGTCACACCGCGTCGTGTACGACCGAAGCGACACACCACTTCTCTTTTAATTGCTCAATCCGTTCTTTTCCTTCATAGGAGTTCATCCAAAGATTCATGACATCCAAGACTTCCGTTTGCCGATCTTGAATGAGATAACTTTTTTCGGCCGGAATCCATTTTTCCTTTATTTTCGGGGCACCTAATCGCACATCAAGCGATGCGTAATAGATCGCTTCGACGGTATCCGTAATCATGACATCCACTTCTCCTGTCGCGACGGCTGCCGGAATTGCTAAATTATCCGCATACATGACGATATGCGCCTGATCAAACGTCTGCCGGACAAACTGTTCATTTGTGCCGCCGGGATTCAAGCCGATTGTCACATCCGGACGATTGATCGCTGCAATCGACGTCAATAAATCAAGATCCGAAGCGCGGACAAGAGGTGTCTTTTGGAACGACAAATAGCTTTTCGTGAAGTCACCGACGATTTCCCGTTCGATATTCTTCGTGACGCCGCCTACGACCATATGAAATTTCCCGGCACGTAAGTCACGTGTCAGCGTCCCCCATGTCGTCGGGACGAATTCGACTTCTAGTCCGGCTTTCTCGGCAAACGAGCGGATGACGTCAATGTCGAACCCTTCATATTGATTCGTCTGACGGTTCAAGTACGTAAACGGTTTATAATCTCCGGTCGTCCCGACGACGATCTTTTTCGTCGTGAAGACGTTTTGTTTCCCGACACTGAACGAACCGGTCACATCTTTTAATCGTGTTGCTGCCAAAAGACCAGAAAGCAACAGACTTCCTCCAAGTGCTAATCCTCTTTTATTCACTCTGCTCGCTTCCTCTCTCTGTCTGACGCTTTTTTCTGTATAATACTCAAAACAGTATCATATTGTTTTATGTTATCCAAGAGTTTTTTGATTATTTCGTCAAAACGGGACGATGTTCGATTGCTGAGCCCTCTTGATTGCAGGAACCGCCTCTTTTCTTCCATACTGAAAAAGAATTCACAAGGAATGGGAGGAATGGAAGATGAGTAACGTATTTATTATTGGGGCGAACGGAAAAGTCGGTCGGCACGTAACGAAACAATTGAGCGGTTCGGTGCACGATGTGCGGGTTGGTTTACGTTCACCGGAACAGTTCGCAGATTTCGAAGCACTTGGGGCGACACCTGTCCTGCTTGATCTCGAACAGGATGTCTCGTCGATCACAGACGCCATCAAGAACAGTGATATCATCATCTTTACGGCAGGATCCGGTGGTCATACGGGTGCCGATAAGACCATTCTAATCGACTTGGATGGCGCAGCAAAATCGATTGCGGCCGCAGAACACATTCAAGCGAAACAATTCATCATGGTCAGCGCGTTAAATGCCGATTCGCCGGAAACTTGGTCGGACAGCATGAAACCGTATTATGTCGCGAAACACTATGCCGATCGCCTGCTTCGGGATAGTTCCCTCGCCTATACGATCTTGCGCCCGGGTGGCTTGACGGACGATGCAGGGATTGGTGCCGTGACGACAGATCCCGCATCAACGGACAAGACGACGATCGCCCGTGAAGATGTCGCGCGTGTCGCCATCGCTGCGATTGAACAGGAATCGGCGTATCACCAAACGATTCCCCTGCTTGAAGGAACGACACCGATTTCTGATATTTTTGTATAATGTCAAAATGAGCTCAATCCATTTGGATTGGGCTCATTTTTTTTAGGAAGCTCGCTTCATTTCAACGATATGCACCTGATCCCGACGAATAGCCGTCAAAATCAATGTAACGGCAACCGTGACCAGCAAGATGACCGTCAGACGAAGGACAAATGACGAGATATCTCCGTCAAAGTAAATCAATCGGGTCAGTCCACCGACCGCATTCGGTACCGGCAAATAATGACCGATTGTTTGATAAAACGGGGCAAGCATCGAAGACGGGACGATATTTCCTGCGGTCATTAACTGGAACGGGATCAAGGCGACGTTAACGAGCGGCGCAATCGGACCAAAAATCGCAAAATTCATCTGCGTCACACTGATACACGTTGCCGTCAGCAACAACTGGAACGCCCACACTTTAAAAAAGGATGTCTCAATATCCGCAAAGGCAAAGGCAAGCGACACCATAACGAGCGGGACGACGAGCAGAACAATGCCGTGCAACAACTGTTTGCTCCAAAAAAGTGACCATTTCGAAAAACGTTTTTGGAGAATTTGCGTCACGAGATTAAATTGAATTCCCATCGTCATGACGGCAATATAAATCACGAACCCAAGTAACAGTGGCAACATCGACATCGAGAAATCAGATACTTGGTGTTCGATGATGATGTCAGAACTTATAGCCGGTTGTCCGTTTATCCCCTGTGTAATTTCAGATGTCGCTTGTTTCAGAATGCCGTTCGCAAACTCGGCATTCGCTTGGTTGACGTAAAACGTCATCTTTTTTTTGTCGATTAAATCTGCAACAAGCACCATCTCGACTTCACCGGCATCCAGTTGCTTCATACCTTCCGTTTCCGACGAGACCGCTTTGAGCGAAAATGGACTGTCAGACTGCAGCTTTTTATACAATTCTGTCGTCGTCTCATCTTTCACGACAGCAATCCGTAACTGATCCAGCCGGTCCGTTGCGCCATGATAGCCGGTCATCCAAACGACGAGGAATAAGACCGGGACAATCAAGGCAAACATCAATCCCACTTTTGTTTGCGTGATTGACCATACTTCTTTAAAACTTTTCATTTGATTTGCTCTCCTTTTTATATGCATTACTTATAATAGCATATGCAACTATTAATCCAAAAAAGAGAAACCAGTTACGTCACGTTTTGGTAAATGGCTTCAAGTGTCTTGATAAATTGTTTGATTTCTTTTTTCGACAATCCGGAAAAAGCTTGCTGTTGCAGTTGATCGAGCGTCGGTTCCAACAGTCGGATGACCTGGACGCCTTCTTTTGTCGTCAATAAGATGAAGGCCCGCCGGTCACGTGGATCCGCCGAACGGATGACAAGTCCTTTTTTGACAAGCTTATCAAGGATTTTCCCGACCGTCGTTTGGTCCCGTTCCGTCAACAGCGCCAATTGTTTTTGCGAGATCCCCTCTTGTTTATGAAGCTCGCTCAAAACCGAGAACTGTTCCGGTGTCAGACCGTGTTCTTCCATCCGCTTGGTGGCGGCACGTTTAAAGGAATGATAGCTGCGTGACAGTTGCATACCAAGTGACCAATCCGTTTCTTTCACTGGAATTCCCCACCTCAAGAATAATAGTTGCACTACTTATTAATTGAACTTATTTACTATATGCCGGATGAGGTAGTTTGTCAAACGTCTTAATCAATGATTCTTGTGTTAAAAATTATACAAACTAAGACATTTGATTCACGACGTAAACGATTTTATCGCTTCGATATGCGCGTCCTTGATCTCTTGGTCGACTTGCGACTGTTGTTTAAGCTGTTCATAGACGGCATCGACTTGTAATGGTGTCAGCCGTTTGACTGTCGCTAGCCGCTGGATTGTCCGGCGTAACTCATTTCGTTTGATGACATGGACGTGACTGGACTCGATTGTAATCTTTTTCAGCTCACAACGTTCGCTGAAGACGATGACCGATTGGAACACCTGTTGTTCCACCGTTCCCGTCAAAAACTGCGCCATGCTTTTCAAGTGCTGCTCGTTTTGTTTGATCGGGTTGTAAAATCGTTGTTTGTACCGGTTTTTAAACATTTGCGTCCATTGCCGATCCGCTTCTTTTCCAAAAATCCATCCGCTGTAATTTTTCGACTCGAGAACGTAAATACCACTCTCATGAATGAACGTGACATCGATTTCCGTCATCCCCTTGCCCCGTGCTTTTGGTAAATAGGTATTGATGACGAACTTTCCGTATCCTCCGACTTTTTCAAGCTGACGGGTCGTCAAGTATTCGCCCCAGATTCCTTTATCGCGGACCGCCTTTAGAAAACGTTCCTGCGTGACCTGCTTATATGTACTCTTTTCAAACGATCGGCGACGGAAGTAAAACAAACTGCCGAGCGTGACGGCAAACCCGACGAACATGACACTTCCGATGAGAAGTAACGCCGGAATCAATGCAGCTAACAAATCTTCCACTCATTTCATTCCTTTCTTTTTCAAACCCTTAATTTTCCACTATTCCAGAATAAACGGAATTCTTTTCAATTTCCACTAATTGTTACATTCATTTTACTGTGGTACGGTAAAGAAAAGGAGGGGTATGGATGTTTGACTCATTTTTCTCAATTTGGTTGCCATTGATCCTGCTGATCATCGTGTGGCAATCTGTTTCACAACAACTCGCAAAACTTCGTATGACCCAACAGCAAACACTACGTGAACTGACACGTCTTCAAGAACATCTTGGCATGACTGATGCCGCAAGCAGTCACACCTTACTGAATGAACAGGTTGAGCAACTTCTGTCTGACCATCAGACGGTGGAAGCGATTAAACTAGTTCGGGAAACTCTCGGGTATCCATTACTTGAAGCCAAACAATATGTCGACGCGATCAAAGAAGCATCGTCAGACAGGCGTTGAACGAACAACAGGCAAGTCTTCCGAGAGGAGGACTTGCCTGCCTTGATGTTTAACGGACCTTCTCCAGTCGCGCCGCTTGAATTTGATACACTTCGTCACACAGTAAATCGATGTCCTGCTGATGGTGACTGGTCAGGAAAATCGTCCGCCCTTCTTCTTTATACTGCACGAGCAGTGTCCGGATCCGTTCGACACTATCCGTATCAAGGGCATTAAACGGTTCGTCGAGTAACAAGACTTGTTGATTTTCCATGATGGCTTGGGCAATCCCTAGTTTTTGTTTCATCCCAAGCGAATAGTGTTTGACCTTTTGCGTCAAATTCGGCGCCAGTCCGACTTGTTCCATCGCCCGGCGAATCGCCGCATCATCGACTTTATTTTGAATCCGGGCCAGTTCCTTTAAATTCGTGAATCCGTCCAGTTGACCGATGTAACCCGGTCGTTCGATTAAGATGCCGAAGTCTTTCGGAAAGCGGTGTTTCCCCGTCAAGGTTTGTCCGTCGACTGCAATCGTTCCCGCGTCCGGAAAGACAAACCCGCACAGCATCTTGAATAACACCGATTTGCCGGACCCGTTGATACCGGTAATGCCGTAAATCTTTCCCGGTCCGAACGAGACGTTCATGTCGTGAAACAGTTCATGCCCTTTATATTGTTTGCTGACGTTCGTTAATGTAATCATCGTCTTGCCTCCTTAATGATTTGTTCGGACATGTTTTCGGAAAACGACTTGGATGACGATATAAACGAAGAGGCTTGCTCCAACCAATTGCAGACTGATTGCGTAAACGGAATGATCAAGCAGCTGAACCGTTCCATTTCGTCCAATCGGAATCCAGTCCTGTTGAACGAGCGGCAACAGTGCAACCATTCCGCCGCCAATCCAGTAAATACCTTGGACGGCTTCGCGCGTCCAGTACAAGACGAGAAACAGAATCAGACCGTACACGATGAGTTGGAGTGTCCCGTTGACGATTGTCTGGTAAAGAATCGTCTCGAGATCAACCGACAAACCGTTCACCTCTGTCGTCCACGCGACGCCCCGTAAAAATGCAAACAATGTCGCTAAACTGATGAGACCGATGACCGTCCCGGTTGCTGTCACAACAAGCCGAGCCAATTGTTTTGAAAACCATCGATTCAACGAATGGTGCCGGATGATGTGATAGAGTCCTTGATCGATGACGTCTCGTTCATATCGTTGCGTCAGCAGGTAGGTATAGCCAAAAAATAAGACGGCATGATTCAAATATGCCTGCAGCGTAAAACCATCAGACCGGACGCCGCTGAATACGGTCAGTAAGTAATCACCATACGTTTGTCCCGATGGCTGAGCGAACAAAATCAACAGGCAACATGCGATGTAAATACTGATTGCAATAAACTGCCGCGGGAAGCGGAACCGACGATCCAACAACACGACAACAGTTGTCAACAGAACAATACATCCTAGCCAGTAACTCAATTTTTGATTTTCCAGTACGTTCGGTAACGACAAGACCAGAAACAAATTGAGATAAAGACCTGACGTAAACGATAACAGCGTACCGATAAAGGAACTACTCGCAACGATATACACCAGTTTTACGCGTCTTGTCAGCACATACACCAGACCGAGCATCAGATAAATCAGCAAACCTCCGACAAATAAAAATCCAAGTTGCAGACAATGGGCAAGCAGCGGCGAAATGTTCAGAAATACCGAGTCTTTTGAGATATAAAATACCTGTCCGGCCCGTGCCGCAAGACTCCAATTCGTTTCAGTCGTTGCCTGCAGTGCAAACAGGTATCCGGCAATCGCATACACTGATAACCCTACTCCCCACGATTTAGCGAACCGTCCGGTACTATGTATCAACGCACTCCGTGTATTCCGGAAGCGGATCAACCGGAAATCCGTTAAGTCCCTTTGTATTCGAACAACCGATAACAGGAGAACAAGCAGCAAAATATCGTACATCAACAAATAGGTATTCATCGTCACTGCCGTCATTAAATCCCATTGATTAAATACGATTCCTTTACTAAGCGCTTCCTGTTGATCTTGATACATCCAGATACCCGCAAAAAGCGTCACTTGAAGCCAACAAACCGCATAGACGATCCGGCTCACAGTTCCCACTCCGTCCGCTTCATCCCCGTGATCATCAGTCCGAGCAACATCAATCCTAGGACACTGAACGGAACAAATATCGTCCACAACGGCATCGCGATAATGTTAAACGGAAAAATCGTGCTGACGGGTGAAAATTGCGGGGCACTGAGCAGACCAGTCGCAAAGTTCAATAAGTGATAAAACAAAAACGGGAGACCGACTGCCAGAAATAAATTCCCGGACAACACCAACAACAAGTAAGCGATTGTTGCATATACCATCGCATTGAGTCCAATCCATCCCGCATAAGCGAACATATACATACCATCCGTCGTGAAGGCTTGGGTGAACGTCGTCAATGATTCCCGACCCTGTTCATATGTCATCCAGTTCAAGCTCGGCTCTACGAACCGTAAAAACAGCATCCAGCCGAGCATCGTCACAAAAAAGACGATAAATGTGATCAAGGCGTTGACGACTCCTTTGGCAATGAGATAGTCCTTTAGCGAAACACGGGTCCGCGCGTACCGGATGAACTGATGATCGATTTCACGAGCGACCGTTGGCAGGTACAGCACACAACAGAGTAACGGAAACGCGACGGCGATAATCGTTCCGGCAGATTCTTCAAACACCCCCTGCCACGTCAAAAATAGGTATCCGGTCCGAACCTGGTTAAACTGTAACAGGATAATCAGCGGGAGCAGCAAAGCCAGACATAACGTCCGACGTGTCATGCTTCGTTTTAATTCTGTCCAGATAATCGATTGCAACGGCTTCTCCTCCTTTGGTTATGGTCGTTTTTTTGTGACGAAATACAACAAGATGCTGAGGGCGGGAATCACGATCGACAAGACGGTCGTCGTTCGCGACAGCCGATCCGTCCGGTGCCGCTGAATGATGACCCAGATTGCAAACAAGACATGTGCCGCCGATAATCCGAGCAAGGCGAGTGCTAATCCAATGATAACCGTATCAATCTCATCAAATTCGACTTCCCACCCTTTGTCCGGTGCACCGCTAAAAGATGGTGACATGAACGGTTGAAAAACAGAGAGTACGCTTTTTCCATAGCTTTGTTCAAGCGTCACTCGCCCGCCTTCAGTCGACGTACTGTATATCCGGGCTGCCGTGACCATCCACTCTTCTTCGACAACTGTCTTCAGCGGAGCGGAATCCGTTGCCTGCCATTCCTCCCCTAGTTGATATCGAATACCGCTTTCCGAGATATCCGATGTACTTCGTACGATGAAACCACTGAAACCAAACATCAGACTCAACACCAATACGATAATCCCAGCACGTAAAATCCGTTTTGCAAACAACTTTTGGATCAGTTGCAATTCATAGATCAATGCCTGCGACTGTTCTTCACCGCCAAACCGATTGATGGCGATTTTCATCGCTGCCTGTTCCGAGTACCCGTCAAACACCAGCTCGGCGACGGTTTCCTCCAAGTGTTGCCGCGTTTCATCTTTCAGTTCCTTTGTTTCCGGCAAATCCGGATCAGCCGAACGGTACATCCGGTCCACATATTCATTGATCATCCGTGTCCCCTCCTAAAAATTGATTCATTAATCGTTTGACGACCTGCCACTCCAGCCGCTTCGTCCGTAGTAACGTTTGTCCGGCATCTGTCAGGTGGTAATACTTGCGGCGTGCTCCCCCCGCTGCCTCATCACTCCAGTAAGACAGGACGGCTTCTTTTTTTTCAAGTCGTTTCAGCGATAAATACAGTGTTCCTTCTTTCAGTTCGAAGGCATCGGCGCTTTTTTCGCGGACTTCTTTGGCAATTTCATATCCGTACCGATCCTTGTCGACCAGCAGAGCCAATATCAAGGTGTCGATATGTCCTTTTAACAGCTCTTTATCAATTTCCATCTTCTCCCACCACCTCTTACATACAATGTAAAACAATGTACTCTATAATGCAAGGTACTTTAATAAAAAAAGACTCCTTCATTTCCTAAATTAAGAAAATGAGGGATCCTTTTTATGTTCATCCTGCATATATCATACAAACCTCTTAATCATGAAACCGCGCTCGAGTCTTCGGATC
The DNA here is from genome assembly GCF_043359615.1 of Exiguobacterium sp. S22-S28. Taxonomy (NCBI): domain Bacteria; kingdom Bacillati; phylum Bacillota; class Bacilli; order Caryophanales; genus Exiguobacterium; species Exiguobacterium sp. S22-S28. The sequence continues at coordinate 95,928 of NZ_JBHFFC010000026.1, forward strand.
CGGCAACAGACACTGCTGTTTTTGTCCGAACCATTCATGCCGGTGCTTGGCAACGAAATCATATACGACATCCCGTAACGATCGCGGCAACCATCGAAAACTCGTCAGGAGTGGCCAGGCACTGTTTAAATGCTTCGTAATCTGAAGTGCCGCATCTGATTTGACGTACGGCACGCCCTGTTCGATGACGACGACACTATTTAAATCCGGCGACAGCCGGTGTTTTTGAATCATCTGTTGACCAAGTGTTCCTTGCAACGAAGCAAAGTCATAATAACCTTGATCGCGTTTTAAGATGAACTGGACACTGGCATCACACAAATTGCAGTCCCCATCAAATAAAATCAGTGGTTTCATGTCTATTTTCTCCTCACAGATGAATCTAGATCAATCGCGTGCGGCCAAACGATACAACAGATCAAGCATTTCGATATACAACCAGATGATCGTGACAATCAAACCAAACGCTGCGACCCACTCCATCGATTTTGGTGCCCGTGCCTGTACTTGTTGCGAGATGAAATCAAAGTCCATCACCAGTGACAGCGAGGCAACGATGACGATGACAAACTGAATGCCGATCGCAAGCGGTGAGCTGCCCGTCATGAACGGTAAGCTGATGCCGAACAACGTCAAGAGTAAATTGACTCCGTACAAGACGAGGATCGACAGGATGGCCGCCGTGACAGCCGAACGGAATCGTTGCGTCACTTTAATCATACCGGTCGAATAGACGAACCACATCGCAAACGAGACGACGAAGGTCGCGAGAACCGCCTTGCCGACTAACCCTGGATACATGCTTTCGAACATCAGTGAAATCGCTCCGACGGCGACCCCTTCGACAATTGCGTAGACCGGTGAAAGTACCGGAGCGGTCCGTGGTTTAAAGGTGATGATCAGGGCGAGAATCAATCCGAGGACAACTCCGCCAATTAATGCAGGAATTAAGAATTGCAGGTTTGCGGCCAAGAAGAACCAGGTCCCGCCGGCTGCTGCCGTGACGAGGGCAAGTAAGAGGAAAATCTTGCTCATCGTCCCTGCTTTTGTCATCGGCCGTTCGCCGGCACGCGCCGTCTCAAAACCACGGCGTAGGGCAGGATTAACTTTAAATCGTGTTGCCATCTTGCGTTCACTCCTTCTATTTTATCTATGTCTTATTACGGTTGATTCCCGGAAAAGTTTCAGCTTAACCAACTATTTAAGGCATTCAACTGAAACATGACGACAGGAATCGATTCCTTTGCCGAGACGAGGTGCGACGTCGCTTGCCCGACTTTGCCTGTCGTCACGAAGGGCTCATCCGTCAACCCTTCACCGATCGGTCCAAACGGATCACTGTCGATCATCCGGTGACGGTACGTGATGAAGACCTCTTGACCGGCCTGATTGACTTTACAGCCCGACTCTTCATCCGGGCGGTCAATCCCATATTCGGCATAATGCCAAACGGTTGTCGCATCCCACGGTGAACCGAGATGAAGAATCTGACCGTCCGCTTCAATGAATTTCTCAAGCGGTGAACCCGGACCAAATCCATTTTCAATCGTATGTCCGGCAACAAATGCCGCTGCCTCGTTTCCCCATGCCGTGACCGACCACATCGGATGCGCACTTCGTTTGACGTCCGGGAACGTCCGGAAAAGTTCCGGGACTTTCCCGATGGCACGTGTCGGTGTCTTCGCCGGATTGTACGCCGGCATTTCCTGACGGATCGTCTCCCACCAGTCTTCCGGCACGGCGGGACGACTCCAGTTTTTCGGGTCTGAATTATCGGTGCTTTGTGCCGCCATCATAATCAGACCGTCTGCTGTGACGACCTCTTGCAACGCTTCGATGATCGATTGTGCGCCGCCCGGAATCCAACCGATTTCCTTCATCGAGCTGTGGACGAACACTTTCATGCCCGGTGTCACACCAAGCTGTTTTAAATCTGTGATCAACTTTGATTTCGTGACCATTTGTCTTGTTTCCATTTCGCACCCCTCACTCGACGACAAGGCGAATCGTCGATCCTGTTTTACCTTGCGTCACTTCAATTTTCGCATCGACCCGTGATTTCAGTTCTTGGACGTGGCTGATGATTCCCACCATCCGACCGCTTGCCTGAATCGACAACAATGTTTCGATCGCCTGTTCAAGCGATTCCGGATCGAGTGTGCCGAATCCTTCATCGATGAACATCGTCTCAAGCGACACGCCGCCGCTTGCTTCCTGCACGACTTCCGACAGACCAAGCGCCAAGGCGAGCGAGGCCTTGAAACTTTCCCCGCCGGACAACGTTTTGACGTGCCGCGTCTGCGACGTATAGGCATCAAAGACGTTTAAGTCGAGTCCGTATTTTTTCAAGCCCTTTCCGGCTTCCGTCTTCCGTTCAAGCAAGAAACGGCCCGACGTCATCCCGTGCAGATGCCGGTTCGCGGCTTGTAGGATCTCGTCGAAATAGGCGGTTTGGACATACGTCTCAAACGTCATCCGTTGCGCATTTTCACCGACCCCGACCCGTGCCAACTCACCAATGATGCCATAGCGTGTATCTTCTGCCTCGATTTGTTGTTGTAACGTCGACCAGGCATCGACCAATTGCTTGACGTGGAGCCGTTCTTTTTCGGCACCGATCCTCTGGTCCGTCGCTTCAGTCAATTCGGCTTCCGCCTGCTCGACAGACAATCGTATCGTCGCTAAGTCCGGTCGGTCCTGCGCTTTTACAATCTGACGGATCCGCTCCAGTCCGCTCTCGACGTCCTGACGTTTCCGCCGGTCGGCTTCCAGTTGTTCTGCCAATTGGGCAATATCTTGCCGTGTCATCCGTGCCTGTTCAAACTGTTCGATCGTCGCAAACCGTTCTTCCTGCAGGCTCCGTTCGAACGTTGCTTTCGCTTCCATCCACTTCGATGTCCGCTCCGTCAAGTCTGTTTGAATGTGCTCCAACCGATCGCGCCGCACCGCGACGTCTTGATCCAGTTGTTGTTTCTGATTGTGGGCTCCCGTCCGTGCCGCTTCAAACGACGCCAACCGTTTACTCAACGTCTGCTGTTCCGTCTCTAATTCACGGCGCGACGGCGCATCCGGATTCCGGGTCAACATACCCTCGAGCCGGGCCAGTTCCAGCTGCAGCTTCGACTGGCGATCCGACTCTTCCTCAATCTGACGGTCCAATCGTTCCAGTGCTGTCTCGATTGTGCGCAATTGCTGCTCGAGCTGTTGTTTTTGCTCCTGTTGCCGTTGCAACGCGGTTTCCTGTGCCTGTAAAGACTCGATTTCTGTCCGGATCACGGTTAGATCAGTCGGAATCTCCTTACCTTGACCAAGCGTCGTGATGTCGTGTTCGAGTTGCCGTTTCCGTTCCGCGACCGTCCGGTACGTTGCCTGCAGTTCCTGATGCGCCGTCTGGGCTGTTAAATAAACTTGATGTAAGGCTTCGACATCCAGCGATTCCGCTTTGACCGCAAGTTGCGGATGCGACGTGCTTCCACAGACCGGGCAGGCGTCTCCGTCATGCAAGTGCGCCGCCAGTTCTGCTGCCAGTTGACGGCGTTCGTTTTGCCGCCCTGTCGTATAGGCAAGTTCCGCCTGCTCTTTTTCCTGTTTGACCCGCGTTCCCTGTTCGATCAATCGGAGCCGTTCCGCTTCATTTCGTTGCCATTCCTGCTGTTTTTGCTCAGCATTCTGTAAGAGGAAACGCCGTTCCTGAATCGTCAGACGGTTGCTTGAATCGTCCGTCATCGCACCGACTCTTGTTTGAAGGGTCGTCCGTTCGTTGCGTTTCTGATCACGTTCCTTGCGCAGAGCTTCCGGATTCAGTTCAGCAATCGCCCGGATTAACTGCTGTTGTTGTGTTAACAGCTGTTCTTGATCCTGCAAACGCTGCAGTTCTTCTTCGATTTGCTCCAGGCGGCGTGCTGCCTCACGCATTTCCGGTTCCTGCGCCGCCAGCCGCTCGACGTCTTGATTCACCTGATCAAGCCGCTGCAACAACTGCTCCAGTTCTGACGAGACGTGTTGTTTCGTAGCCGTCAACTGCTGGACCGTCTGTTGCTCCGATTGGAACGTCTCAAAGACTCCGCTGATTGCCGCCGCCCGCGTCGCCGCGTCATACCGTTCCGTCTGACGTTTCGTTTCCGGCAATGTCACCGCCAGTTGTTGTTCAAGTCGCAGCAACTCGTCGTACTCGACAAAGGTTTGTTCAAGTTGCTCGGCCTGACGCAGACGTTCCGTCACGCGTTGTACGGTCTCGCGGATCGCCTGTTCCGTGACTGCAGCGTCAGTGATTTTTTCGTCAAGTGACTTCAGCAGCTGATCCGTCTCTTGACGAATCGTCGTTTCCGACGCCTCTGCCCAGTTCAGCTCAAGCGGCAGTTCTTCGAGTTTCGACAACTGCTTCGTCTTCGTTTCTTTGATCGCTGCGGCAAGATCCAGTGCTTTGCGGTGCAAACGTTGTTGAAACTCCCCGTAGTGTTCCGTCTTGAACAGTTGCTTGAGAATCTGTAACTTGTCTTTTGACTCTGCCATCAGCAATTCCCGGAATTTATTTTGCGGGAGCAATAAGATCTGTGAAAACTGTTTATGGTCAAGTTGCAACAGCTCTTGGACTTGTTGGCGGATTTCCGGAATCTTCAGTGCAAGAGGCTTCCAGGTCGTGCCGTCATGTCGGGCGAACTCGGCTTCATGCCCATAATCCGTCTTATTGACCGGATGGGGCTGGCTCGGTTGCCGGATGATCCGGTACCGTTCCCCTTTTAACAGAAATTCGAGTTCGACTTCCGTCTTTTGGTCCGGTTTGGCGAAATGACTGCGCAGATCGCTCATTTCCCGTTCCCCGCCTGATGTTTCCCCGTATAAGGCAAACGTCAACGCATCAAAAATCGTCGTTTTACCGGCACCGGTATTGCCGGAGATGACGAACATCGTCCGCCCCCCGAGTTCGCGAAAATCAATCGTCTGTTCATCGGCAAATGGTCCGAAGGCACGTAAGGTCAATCGTTCTGGACGCATGCAGCTTCCTCCTCTAACACGGATTGCATCGCATCCGTTGGTTGTTTTTCACGAACCGCTTCATAAAATTCACGGAACAGATCGGTCAACGTCGCCGCCTGGACTTGATCGCGGGATGCTTGCACCGATCGTGTACTCTCGCGTGTAAAGCCGGTCCGCTCGAGATGAAGAATGTTCGGGTAGATTTTCTTCAGTTTCCCCATCGGATCGATCAACGCTTCGGCATCCGTCAAATTGATTTTGATATAATCGTCCGTTGTTTGGGTCGCGACAAAGACCGGATCCGTCAATTCAGCAAGGCTGCCCGTCAGTTCACGCAGGTCGCGTTTAGCGTTCAATGGTTCAAAACGGCGGTCAAACGTCCCCGCATCGTTGAGCGTCAAGATGTCGACGCCTTTCACGTGATGTGCTTCCGAGAACGAATATTTTAATAACGAACCGCTGTAACGGATCGTGTCTGATTTGATCGCAAGTGGATTATGCAAATGCCCGAGTGCCGTGTACGTAAACGGAGCAAAGGCACTGGCACTGACCTGTCCTGCCGTTCCGACCGACAACTGGCGTTCGGAATCCGTTTCCAGTCCGCCGATGACAAAGGCATGCCCGACGAGAACACTTGGTCCATCGATGTCCAGCGTTTTGATGATTTTTCGCATCGCGTCATCATGGGTCCGGATCGAGTCATCTTGATGGATATAGCGGACGGTAGCCGGATCCGCGAACGGGACCGGGTAAAAACGGACACCTTGAATCTCGATCGGTTCAATGGTTGGTGTTAACTTTCCGGCCAGATGAAGACCTGCCCGTTGTAATAATGTCGTTCCGAAGCTCAGTCGTTCCGCTGAATCATGGTTGCCGCTGATCGCGACGACCGGAATCTTCCGTTCGAGCACGATTTCGGCTAAGACGGTATCCAGCAGTTCGACGGCTTCCGTCGGTGGAACAGCCCGGTCATACAAATCACCGGCAATGATCACCGCGTCCGGTTGTTCCCGGTCAAGCAACCGGATAAAATCGTCGAGAACGGCGCGTTGGTTTTCAAGCATCGATTCCCCGTGAACGATTTTCCCTAAATGCCAATCGGCAGTATGAATCCATTTCATCTTTGATCACGCTCACTTTTCTTCTATAATATCCTTATTTTAGCATGACTTGATTGCTTCTGCTGAAGCTCCTGCCGATTCCAAACCAAACAAAACCCATCAATCGAGCAGGGATTCCCCCGGTCAATCAATGGGTCTCGTGTTGATTCATGACTTAAATGCCAATCCATGATCTGCTAATGCCTGTTTCAACTTCGGTATCGACGAAGGACCGATTCCGTGCCACCTTAGCACCTCGTCTTCCCGATACATTGATAAGCCGGTCAGGGACATCACTCTATGCGCGTTCAATGCCCGTTGTACAGGTTTACCGAGTGAAGAAAACACCTCGGATTTAGATTCATTGGATTGCATTGCCATCCCCTCCTGTTTTCCTAAACAAAAAACCGCCTCCTCATTTAAAAGGAAACGGTTCTTCACAACATGTTAGAGGTCATCCTCAGTGGGTCCGACGCTTTTGACGAAATCGCTTCACCGATGTGAAGATGGATACGGATCCTCCGATGATTGCTCCGACGACAATCCCAGTCGTAAATTTTCCTCCGGGATTTTTGGCAGAACCTGGTTCAGTTGCTGTTATATGCTCTTCCTGTTTCTGCTCGAATAACTGTTGGAGAGGGGAGGATGTAGGCTCGACTTCGACAATCCGGTCAACTTCCTGTTGACGCTCTACCCGGCTTTCGACGCTGCAAGGTGACAGATAGAACGGATTCAGATTCGTCCGATACCGGTCTGGATTCCAATTCGCCTGCTGAACGGCTTCAGCTGCGTGGTCTGTCCGCTTCGTCTGATCCAATGACTGGATCGATTGATCGAATTCTTGTTTCATCGTAATCACTCCTCTTCACATTCAATTCCACCTAAAAAGCTCCGACTTACGTCTGAAGTCTTATTTACCTCTTTTTTAAACATCTAAAACATGTATCGAAAAAAAATGTTTGCTTTTTTGTGAACGCTTATTTGAAATACGTTGCGTACATCTGTTTTGCCTGTTCCGGATCCGCTTCCCCGTGAATCAAGATCCGCCCGTCGGCAAAGGCGACAATCCGGTGCTGCTCCGTCTCGAACATCAGCAAATACGGGTTCCGTTGACTTTTCATCCCGCGTGCCAGTATCTCGTTTTCCAGCCGAACCAAATCCCGTTTCCCTTCTCCCCGGACTTGCACCGTGTCCCGACCGCACAACGTGATGAATTGGAGCGGCGTTCCGTTGAGATAAGGATAGACGGCAGCGTCGCCGCACGAAGGACAGGCTGCTTGTTTTAAGGACGTGACATCAATCTGACTCTGCTGATTCGTCCAAAGATCAAACGACAACAACGTCCGACGCAGTGCAGCTTTCGCACCCGTCAACAGTTTCAGCGTTTCTGTTACTTGATGCGAGGCGACCAGTTGGACGGCCGGACTGATGATGCCCCGAGTATCGCACGTATCCTGTTGCTGCGGCAGATGATTCAGCAGACAATGCAGACAAGGCGTCTCCTTCGGTAAAACGGTGTATGTCATACCGTAACTGGCGACACACGCTCCGTAAATCCAAGGGATCTCCCGTTGCACTGCGACATCATTGATCAGCATCCGGATCGCAAAATTATCTGTCGCATCCATGATCAAATCCGCCTGCGCAACGAGTCGTTCAATGTTCGTCGCCGTCACATCTTCCACAATCGCTTCGATCGTCACCGTCGAATTGACTTCGCAAAGCCGTTGTTTGGCTGCGACTGCTTTCGGCAACCGTTCCCGGGCATCCTGTTCCGTGTACAATTGTTGCCGTTGAAGATTACTCCACTCGACGTAATCGCGATCAATCAAGGTCACCCGTCCGACACCGGCCCGGACGAGCTGTTCCGCACTGGCTGTTCCGAGCGCACCGAGACCGATGATGACGACGCGGCGCTCAGCCAGTTGATCTTGTCCGCCCTGGCCGATTGGACGGAAGCGGATTTGGCGGCTGTAGCGGTCCGTCATGGACGGCTGATTCCAGTCGTCGGACTGCTTGCCGTCGCATACCGTTTTTTCTCGATCCGTCCCGCTTCGAAACCGAGACGCCCGGCTTCAACCGCTAGTTTCATTGCCTGTGCCATCTTGATCGGATCGTTGGCGTGGGCGACCGCAGAATTCAGCAAGACACCGTCGGCACCGAGCTCCATCGCGTAAGCCGCGTCAGCCGGTGAACCAATCCCCGCATCAACGATGACCGGGACCGTCATCTGTTCCATGATGAAACTGAGCGCAAGCGGATTTAAGATCCCTTGACCCGAACCGATTGGTGACGCTGCCGGCATGATCGCGTGACAGCCCAGTTCCTCGAGCCGACGGGCGAGCAACAAATCATCCGATGTATACGGCAAGACGATGAAACCGTCCTTGATTAATTCCTCTGCCGCCCGTAAGGTTTCGATCGGATCCGGCAATAACGTCTTGTCGCAACCGATCACCTCGACTTTGACCATGTCACACATGCCGGATGCCCGGGCGAGCCGGGCCAGCCGGACGGCTTCTTCCGCCGTTTTTGCGCCCGCCGTATTCGGCAACAGATCATAACGACTTAAGTCGAGTGCCGCAAGTGGATTCGTCTGTTCCTTCGCAAAGACATCGAGACGCCGGACGGAAAACGTTAAAATGTTCGTTTCCGATGCTTCGACCGCTTGTTGTTGCGTCTCAGCGTCCGGGTATTTTCCCGTTCCGAGTAATAATCGTGATGCAAATGTTTTTCCGCCAATTTCTAACATGTTATCCGCCTCCTACAAAATGAACGATTTCAACGACATCACCGGATTGGACGTTCGTGTCCATATACCGGGACCGGTCGATGATTTGATGATTTTGTTCGATGATGACAACCTCTTCATCGATGTTCAACTGCTGAATCAAGTCGTGTAACGTCTTCGTTTGTTCCGCCAGGGGATAGTCTTTCCCATTTAATCGGATCTGCATATATTTTCCTCCTTGTGTCGTCTGCAACAAAACGCCTCCAGCGCGACTTCCGGTTTTCGGTTCATGACACAATCGGCGAGGACTTGCGCTGTCACCGGAGCGAGCAAGATGCCGTGCCGGTGATGTCCCGTCGCGACCAACAAACCGTCAATCCCTTTGACCCGTCCAAGATACGGTAACCCGTCACGGGTCTGTGGCCGGACACCGGACCAGATGTCAACCAGTGTCGCATCACGGATCGGCGGATACACGTCAATTGCTGCCGCCAACAGGTCCGAGACGCTGCCCGCGTTGACCGTCGTCGATTCCTCACCAACGTATTCCGTTGCGCCGATGATAATCCGTCCGTCTGCTTTCGGGACGAGATACACTGTCTCATGAAACAAGGTCTGCTCCAGTCGACCGGTTGCGAGACGGACAGACAAACACTCGCCTTTGACCGGAAGTGTGTCAATCGGAATCCCGATCGTTTGCAACAACGATTCCGACCCTCGTCCGCCTGCGATGACGACCTGCTGTCCAACCTGTTGTCCCCGGCTTGTCTCCACCCCGGTTACCGTCTCGTTGTCCCGCAGAAGACGCAAGACACTTACCTGTTCTTCAATCACGCCACCCCGCTGTTCAATCGCTTGCCGTAACGCGCGGACGAGCAACGGAGGATCGACTTGACCGACCCGTTCAAATTGGACGGTTTGCTTTGCCTGGCGCAGCTGAAACGGCAGTTCGAGATAGCCGCTCGTCAATCCGGTCTCGTCGAACAATTGGCGGACAAGCTGCGGATACAGGACGCGGCTGACTGCCGCTAACGCATGTAGCGGTTCCGACAGTTCTTCGTCCGTCGCGAGCATCCCCGCTGCTGCCCGTGTCGCGCCTTGTCCGACTGCCGACTGATCGAGCATGTGAACACTTTGCCCCCGCTGTAGCAACTCATACGCGAGCGTCAAACCGATGACACCGGCACCGACGATCAATACATCCGGTTGCTTCATCGTCCAATCACCGCCCGGAACCGTCCGGTTGCTTCCGCCGGATCGGCTTGTCCCAAAATTCCGGACAGGACGGCAACACCGCTGCACCCAGTCGTTAAGACATCAGACAGATTTTCCGGTTTGATTCCGCCGATGGCGATGACCGGGATCGATGTCCAGTCGACGACTTGCTGTAATGCATCGAGCCCCCGTGGCGCCACACCGGGTTTCGAATCCGTCTCAAAAATATGACCGTACATCACGTAATCGGCGCCGGCTTGTTCCGCCACCATCGCTTCGGTCAGCGAGTGAACCGATTGACCGATGGAAATCGTCGGAAACTGTGCCCGGACACGCTCGACCGACAGACTGCGGCGTGTCAACTGGACGGTCGTGCCGGTAACGAGTGCAGCATCGAGCCGGTCATGGACAACCAACTGGTCTGCGCGGACTCCTTGGTCGAGCAACGTATCAATGCAGGAAACCAATTCCCGGACTGACCAGGTTGGCTCCCGTAAGTGGATGCGATCGACGGACAGTGCGAGCTGCGGAAGGGTCTGTTCCAGCACTTCCTTACTGTCGCGTCCGGTTGTAATCAGGTGTAAATGTGACATCGTTCCCCCTCCTTTCCACACGAAAAAGGACCACCCCATGAACTGATGGAGTGGTCCTACGAAAAGGGCGACGCTTGGCGTTCCCTCGATAGATGATCGGATACCACTTCCCTCCGCTAGTACGAACTAGATCAGGTTCAAAGGGTCCGGATACTTCCGTCTCAGTCTGCTGCGAGACTCCCCTAGTGTAGATATTTATTTGTGTGGTACGTCTGTAGTCTACCACGGGTAGTCCGATTAGTTCTACCCTTGATTAGTGTCGCATGTTCGATTCGACCGCTTTGACCTGCTCAATCAAGCGTTGGTATTCGTCGACACGTTTCGTTTGTGACAAGTCATACGTTTGTTTTAAGCGTAAGACCCGCATGACTTTCTGGTTGAGATCGGCTGCCGACAATTTCCCTTGTTTGATCCGCGCCATGATTTCCTTGTGAACGGACGCGTACGCTCCGGGTGTCGAGAACATCGCCATATCCGCGCCGTTTTCGAGAGCAAGACTGGCAGCCTGCGCCAAACCGTATTGCTCGGTGATCGCCCCCATCACAAGATCATCCGTGATGATGACACCGTCAAACTTCAGTTCCTCCCGTAATACATCGTTCATGACGTTTTCGGACAACGAGGACGGAAGGTGTTTGTCGAGTGCCGGAAACAGAATATGCGCCACCATCACCATCTCCGCCCCGGCCTTGACGGCTTGTTGAAATGGGACCAGCTCCGTCTGCTCAAGTTCCGCTTTCGTCGCATCGACCCGCGGCAGACCGACATGCGAGTCGACGGTCGTATCCCCGTGTCCCGGAAAATGTTTGACGACCGGGACGACATCTTCCGCTTTCATCCCCTGCATCAATGGCACACCGAGTCGTGCCACTTGTTTTGGATCCGCACTGAGCGACCGGTCGCCGATGATCGGATTCGCCGGATTACTGTTGACGTCAAGGACCGGTGCAAAATCCATGTTGAATCCGTAAAAACGGGAAATGGAGCCAAGCGTCTGCCCGACGTCTTCCATTAATTCCGGATCATTTTTTTGACCATATGTCAGGCTCGGCGACAGTTTGAGTTGTACGTCCGGAACCCGGCTGACCCGTCCGCCTTCTTCGTCAAAACCGACGAATGCCCGTTGATCCGATGTTTGCGCTTCGGTGATGTCAGCCGTCAACGCCTTCAGTTGGTCGGATGACGTGATATTACCGCCGAGTAACAACACCCCACCCAGCGCATGTTGCTGCAACAGCCGGCGATCCGCTTCCGTCAATACCGTTCCGGCCACACCGATGTAGAGCAGTTGATCGATTTTGTCTGCCGTCGACATCTGAGAGACCGTCTGCTTAAGTTCATTTTCCGCTTGTTCCCGGGCGGACGGTTGCTCCGGTTTTTGTGGTTTCGGCTGTTTTGTTTCTTCGGCTTGCTTCGGTGCCGGTTCGTCCGGTTTCGCGGTCTCGTCGGCACAACCGGACAGCAGGACAGTTGCTAAGACAACAGGGAAAAACAGCTTCAAATCGGTTCCTCGTTTCGGACGCCGTTGATTGAATAGTAGACTTCAATTTCTGCGTTCAACGATTGGGAGACGGAGCAGTATTTGTCTTTTGACAACGAAATCGCCCGACGGACCTTGTCTTCCGGTAAGTCGCCTTCGAGCCGGTAATGAATCGAAATCGTCGTGAAGCGGCGCGGATGCTCGTCTGCCCGTTCCCCTTCGATGTCCATTTCAAATGACGTCAACGTCAAACGCATCTTCTCTAAAATCGAGACGATATCGATGCCGGTACAGCCGGCAACGGCGTGGAGTAACAGCTCCGTCGGTCGTGGTGCTTGATTGTCGCCTCCGTTGTCCGGTGCCGCGTCCATCGCTAAGTGATGTCCGGATTCGGTTTCGCCGCTAAATCCCATCTTGTGGTTCCAAGTAATTGTTGCTTGCATGTTCCGTCACGTCCTTTACTCGTTTTTTAGTCGTCTTTACCTTTTCAGTATACCCGAATCTCTACCAAGTGAAATTGACATGCTATTCGCAATAATGCTTCTTTTCCTTCTTCCTCTAAATCCGGTTTTCGCCCGGTGCAAATCATGCTATTCTGATAAACGATAGTTTTTTTGCGCACAGGCGCCAGAAGTGAGGAATGTATATGTCATCATCATCGACTCGTTTGAGTCAAACCGACTGGCTGTTGATCGCAACGTTATCCATGTTGACCTTTGTCCTGGGAACAAGCGAATTCGTCATCGTCGGTATTTTATCCGAAATCGCAGACGGTCTGAACATTACGATCGCGAAAGCCGGGACGCTTGTCTCTGCCTTTGCCATCGCCTTTGCCATCGGGACACCGATTACAATGTCCTTGACTGGACATCTCGAACGGCGCAAATTAATGCTTGGCTTGATTTTCGTCTGGATTTTGCTGAATGTTTGCAGCGGTATCGCACCGAACTATGAAGTCTTATTGCTGACCCGGATCGTGACGGCTGTTTTGACGGGCGTCTTGATTTCGCTTGCGATGGTTGTCGCCAGTGACAGTGTCCCGATTGCGAAACGCGGGGTCGCCGTGTCGTTCATCTTCGGCGGTTTTACCCTTGCGAATGTCTTCGGTGTTCCAATCGGTACTTTCATCGGTCAGCATGCCGGGTACGCTGCCACATTTTGGCTGACGAGCAGTCTTGGCGTCATTGCGTTACTCGGTGTCTTCAAAGTCGTTCCGATCCAGAAATCATCAGCGACCAGCTCGATTCGCGATCAACTTCGCCTACTCGCCAATCCGCGGATCATGATCGCCTTTTTCATCCCGTCATTTGGATTCGGTGCGACGTACGTCGTCTATACGTACCTCGTTCCGGTTTTGGAGCTGGAATTGAAATTGCCGTCGACGTGGATCAGTCCAATTTTACTCGCGTACGGAGTTGTCTCGATTTTCAGTAACATCTTAGCCGGGAAAATCGCCAGCCGGAACCCAATCGGTCGTCTCCGCTTCGTCTTCATCGTTCAGGCGATCGTACTCGCCGCCCTGTATGTGACGACGGCGTCCGTTTCGCTCGGTCTGATCAATATTGCCTTAATGTCCTTGATGTCGATTTTATTGACGACATCAACACAAATTTATTTGATCGACCTGGCAGAGAAGTTTAACCCGGAAGCAAAAGGACTGGCCGCGTCCTTGATGCCGGTCGCAAGCAATGTCGGGATTGCCTTCGGTTCTGCTTTAGGTGGACTCGTCTATGCGAACGGTCCGATCATGAATATCGCGCTTGTTGGCGGTGCCGTCGCCTTACTCGCAGCTGCTTTGACCGCTGTCAGTCACCGGCTTGATCAGCGGACGTAACCGCAAAAAAGACTCCTGTTCCAGTTGTGTTCTCAAAATGAGGCACGCGGAACGGGAGTCTTTTCTTCTTCAAGGACGTACAGACTTGAAGCCGATGTTCCCTCAGACCGAACCTTACAAGAATGTTAGGTGAACGTATCCAATTTGTTGCTTATTTTGTCATTTCGTATGGTACGGTAAGAACAGCTTATCCATCCCAACTACTTAAAGGAGTTTTGATTATGAAATCGTATTACGCTCTTCCATTAACCGCTTTGTTGCTGACAGCGACGGTCAGTCCGGTCACAACATCTGCAGCGACACCAACAAAAGTTGAAACGAAAAAACCGTTGTCGGAAAAAGCACTCGCGAAAAAGAAAGCAGCGATCGCTAAACTGGCGACATCATTAATCGGGACGCCGTATAAAGAAGGCGGCACGACAACAAAAGGGTTTGATGCTTCGGGCTTCACGCAATATGTTTATCAAAAGAGTGGTCTGACACTCGAGCGGACGATTGCGAAACAAGCCGCAATGCCGCTCAAAACCGTCACACTCAAAAAAGCAATGCCGGGCGACTTGTTATTCGTCCAAGCAAAAAAAGCAAAGACACCGAACTTCGTCGGGATCTATACCGGCAAAAACAAGTTCGTTGCCGTAACGACGAAAAAGGTCGAATCACAAGACCTGACGTGGAGTTACTACACGAAACAAGATATCCTCATCAAATCGTATCAGTGAAACAAAGAGTCATCCGGAACTCATGCGAGTTCCGGATGACTCTTTGTTGAACATTGAGATACTTATGACTGCCAATCAATTAAAAACAAGTGAATTTAACGTCGGTTCTGTTCGTTTGAGTTTGTCTTTGATGTTTCCTTCATACATTACACGTTCTGATAACGCATTGATGACAAGGACATTGAAAACACCTTTACCAGTTCGGTTCGCCGTATAAATCAGATCATCTTTCAGTTCGGTATACTCACCTAATCCAGACTCATCTTTTATTAACGGGATACTTATCTTATGTTTTGTCGATTTCTTTGATGCTAGATCGTAAACAGTCCAGTTTAATTTTTGGGGTTCACGTTCAAGCATGATCAGTTTCGTTCCATCCGTACTTAGTTCAGTTTCTCCATTACCGAACGATTTAAATCCCTTTAAACGCTGAGATTTTTTGCCGTCACTAAGGTACAGTGTCTGCTTTTCATCGCCTGAATCTTCAACGATTTCCGTCGTATAATAAACAATTGTCTCATTGTGGATACCTAGAAGACTTATCTCACCTTTCGTAGTAACGGGTAAAGTGATTTTTTGAATCGTATCGTTTTTCAAATCAATTTTGTATAATAACGTTTCTGAATCGTTTTGAATGTCTTGTGCAAGAACGTATAAATTGTTCCCAATCCGTCTATCTGGATTGAGTTGGGTTTCACCTAACTTCCGAGCTTCAGCAGGTGCTGGAAATATTTTTTTAACGACACGTTGTTCTCCCTTCTTCCAGTACTGCAATTCCCATTTATTATTGTCCTTTGTACCCATCGCATACGTCGTGCCTTGCTGATCGAACGTAAGCACGTAATCGGAACGGATGAAGCGCCGGAAGTCCGCTGGTGCCCCATTCTCATTATATGGACCTTCAAACATGCCACTAATCCAATTATCTTTCGTTTTTTCGACTCGACCGTCCAGTCCAACGTTGTAATCGATCTTTTTTAATCCTTCATCATAAAGCTCTGCTTGAACAGACCGGACAGCTAGTTGTTTCGGATCGCCTTTGACTGTCTCAACGGTAAAGTCCGATTCATCAATCGAACGAATGAACAAAGTGTATATTCCTATCGTCAAGAAACTGACGACAGCCAGGATAAGTAAAAATTTAAATTTTCGCATGACGTCCTCCTCAGACCGAAATTTTCCATTTTAATAAACGCAGGCTTCTCCAAATCGTATAAGCAAAATACAGCACAAAAATCGCCACCATGATTGCTGATATTTCTTGTGACAAAAAGAAATCCAGCTTTTCAATCACATACATACCTCCGACCGTAATGATAAAAAAAGCGACGACTTCAAGAACGATGAACAATAGTCCTTTCACTTTACGGTAAGACCGTTCCAGTAGAACGAGCATAAACAGGAAACTTACAATAAAAAGCGATAAAATCACAAATATTAGCATATCTATCACATTCATTGTATACAGCTGTTTTAATTCAATCGGGACATTAAAAGATGACGTACGATAATCATCTTTAATCAACCAGTTAAATACGGCATAACTGAGTTGGATGACAACCCATTGCACCCCTATGAAACTGATAATGACAAGTGCTAATGATGTAAATTTCGCAAAAAATATTTTTGCACGGCTACCTGGTAATAGCAATAAACGATATATGTACTTAGACTCACCAAGCCAGTCACGGTACCAGATTTGAACAGCATACAAAATAACGAGGACGACCCCGATCAAAACGATATAGCTGAAATACGAACTGGCCTGTTCAAACGATAACTTTCCAAATGAACGCAGGGCTTCTGATTCAGTCACTTTCGCGTTACTCATATAGTTTCGAACCTGTCGTTCTTGGTAGATGACCCGTCCAACGATGGTCAGGATTTCAATACTCGCCATTGCCAAAATGACCGAGACAATCATTTTCCAGCTTCGTTTTAACTCTTCATTCGTTAACATCAGATATTGTTTCATCGTTGATAGACCTCCCGCATCCGGTCCTGGACCGATTTTCCGTATACTTCGCGCATCTCTTCCGTATCGTGTTCATCAATGATACGACCGTCCTGTAAAAAGACGACCCGATCAATCAAATGTTCGATTTCAATGATTTCATGTGTCGTCATCAAAATGCCGCGTCCTTCCATGTAATGACTCGAAAAGATCCAGGCAATCTGTTCCTTCGTAAATAAATCAATTCCGGCAAATGGTTCGTCGAGCAACAGGTACGGACGGTCGAGTGCAAAACCAAGCACTAAACTGAACTTCGCCTGATTCCCTTTCGACAGTTCCAAGATTTTATCAGTCGTCAATAATTTGAACAACCCCATCAATTCTTCGGCGACTTTCGGATTCCAGTCCGGATAATAATCACTCATATACGTCAACGCATCGCCAATCGTCATATAACCGGGCATCGTCTGCAAATCCGGAACAAAGGCGATTTTTTCGCGTGAGACTTCTCCGTCGACCAACACTGTTCCAGCATCGACCGGGACAAGACCCATAATCGCTTTTAAGATTGTCGATTTTCCTTCGCCGTTTAAACCGATCAAACAGGTGATACTGTCCGGACGTACTGAAAAGGAAACACCTTCAAGGATCGGTTTCTTCCGACCGTATCGTTTTTTTAAGCCATGGACTTCAAGCATCGACCTTCCTCCGTTCCGTTGATTGATATACCGTCTCGACTTTCGTGACGACTTCGCCTAGTGGAATCTGAATCGCATGGACCGCCTCGATGAATTGCGCGACTGCTTCGTCGAGCATCTCCGTCCGGACTTTTTTGACAATTTCTTGATCCATCGTGATCTTACTCGGTACGTTTCGTTCTGTCGTAATCAATTGCTGGTCCTCCATTTCTTTGTACGCTTTTTGTGCTGTATTCGGATTAATTCCGAGTTGCGCAGCGATTTCCCGGCGCGATGGAATTTCCTGCCCGCATTTGAGTTCTTCCGTCGCGATTTGTTCCTTGAACCATCGGACGACCTGAAGATACACCGGGCTTCTTTGGTCAAATTGCATCGTGGTCTTGACCTCCCTTTCCCGTTCATTGTATTAAAACAGTAATACACTTTCTTTCTGTATCATACGCGTAGTACAGTTGACTGTCAATCCATTTCCAAAAAAAATACCGCTCTCCGAAGGGAGGCGGTATGAGTAATCTTATTTTTGGAATTCTAAAATGGTTTGTTGGACGGGAATACCTGACATCGGAACCGTTCGCTCAACGAACACATACCGTTTCCCGTTTACTAAAAAGCGGCGGTTGCCTAAATATTCGACAAGTTTTCCGTCTTGTTTGAGTTTATGTTCAATCGCTTTGACGTGTTCATCCAATGTGTAAAACCGATCATCGAATGTCATTGTGATGTTTTTGTTTCGATATCCGAGTAAGTAACTGTAGAAAAACCAAAATCCCGCCCCTAGTGCCAAAAATGCTAATAGAAAGTCCATGAGTAATTCCCCCTTTTGATATCTTATTTTACGTTCAAGATAATGTAAGGGTTCCCAAATTATTTGAAAATTATCAAAAATCATTGGAATAAAAAAGCTGACTCTGAACGATGTCCAGAATCAGCCTGTCTTGTTTAGTAGGGTGTTGGATCTTCTTGTGGTGTATCCGGAATTTCCGTTGGTTCCGGGAACGTGTCCGGCTCCGGTTGACGGATTGGATCTTCCTGCGGCGCCTCCGGAATTTCTGACGGAGGTGTCGTCGGAATCTCGTCCGGTTGTTGATTCGGTTCGTGTTCTGGGACTTCATTCGGATTTTTCTTCATGATTATTTCCCCCTTATGATGTGATGTAGTCGCCGCCGTTGATATGAATCGTTTGACCGGTGACGTAACTTGAGTCGCGTGACGCCAGGTAGACGTATGCCGGTGCGTTTTCAGACGGTTGCCCGCGGCGTTTCATCGGTGTGTCTTCCCCGTGTGCTTCCACCTTTTCTTTTGTGAACGTTGCCGGGATGAGCGGCGTCCAAATCGGACCCGGTGCGACGGCATTGACGCGAATCCCTTTTTCAATCAAGTTTGACGCCAGCGAACGCGTCAAAGTCGTGATTGCCCCTTTGGTTGCCGAGTAATCAATCAGTGATGGTGCCCCGCGATACGCCGTGACGGACGATGTATTGATAATTGAATCTTCCTTGTTCAAATGCGGTAACGCAGCCTGCGTCAGATAGAACATCGAAAAGAGATTCGTTTCGAACGTCTCTTTTAACTGATTCGGTGTGATCGCCAAAAAGTCGTCTTGCGGGAACTGTTTTCCGGCATTGTTGACCAGAATATTCAATTGACCAAACTCTTGAATGACCTGATCAATGATCGGTTGAGCATTCTCCGGTTGACTGACATCTTTCGCAAACGCCAACGCCTTGACACCATACCCTTCGATCAATTGTTTCGTTTTTTCTGCATCTCGTCCCTCATTTAAGTACACGATGGCGACGTTTGCGCCCTCTTTGGCATAGGCAATCGCGACGGCACGCCCAATGCCACTGTCTCCGCCGGTTATCAACGCCACTTTACCTTTCAACTTACCTGATCCCACATATTCCGGGTCGTCGTACACCGGTTCAGGATTCATTTCGGATTCGATTCCCGGTTGCTGATCCTGTGTTTGTCCCCGTGCTTGTTGATGCATCTGCTCTAATTCTTCCTCGCGCATATGACCCAACCCCTTTTCACTATTTAATGACTACCTTCATTAACATTCCCTTGCTATATATCAATAAACGTCGTCAGTAAAAAAAATCATTTTATTAAAGTCTTTGTTGAACCTTCAAGTTATTTTTATCGCTGCAGAAGAATTAATAGGTTTAATCTAAGCCTTCAAAGCAAACGACTGATGGTCGGATGCAGAGCACCATATCATCTCGGAAATCAAAAAAAGAGCCGGCGCATACTGTAGCGCCAGCTCTTCTGCCTATTAGGATGTCTTCTCCTTATTCCGGAATAACCGATCCCACTTCCCTGCTTCAAGCATCGTCTGCAACTGAACAGGATAGAGGGTGACCGTCGATAACTCTTCAAGCGGAATAAACCGATACATTAATTCTTGTCCTTCCACCCCAAAAAATTCTTCGGTCGTGACCGTCATGTCCTCCAACACGGTGACTTCATAATAAAAGCCGACTTCATGGAAAGAAACTTCATCGTATGTAAAAAAGTTTTCGTGAACCGATAGAAAACGGCTGACCTCTGCCGCAAGACCCAACTCTTCTTTGATTTCGCGGATGACCGCCGCTTCCCCGGGCTCCATCAAACGAATCCGTCCACCCGGCAATGCCCAAAAATCATCCCGGACATTTCGATGAATCAACAAATGCCCGTCCTTAATGATCACAGCAGCTGCACGGTGGTTAAATCGCTGGTTCTCCACTCTGAAATTGATATCCATCGTTTTTCACTCCTTCTTTTTTTGCTATCGACCCATACTTTTTCACATTTTCCCATATTCGTGAATATTTCAAAAAACACGGTTTTTGTTACAAACGAATAGGTTGGTATGCCTGCGTTTCAGAATTATCCTAAACAATAGATTACAATATAACTTATTTAAGTATAATTCAGAAATCAAACTGAAATGTTATTTTCAAAACACCCGATGCTATACTCGGTTTATTCAATTCACCACTACAACGCAGTATTCATATACAGCCTACACATATACGTCATATCCAACAGACAGACCGTGAACTGTCATCCCCTTTCATCAACCGTCACTTTTTTCAACATCAGGAGGAATTACAACATGAAACGTATTTTGACAACAGTAACAATGAGCGCACTCGTCGTTTCAGGATTTGCTAGCACGGGTACAGGTAAAGTTGAAGCCGCTAGCTCTTCTTCTTATAAAGTAAAGATCATGGCAGACGGCTTACGTGTCCGGACAGGTCCATCGACTAAGTATAGAATTGTCGCTGGTGTCAACGCTGGACAAACTTTTAAGTATCAAGGAAAAACAGGCAACTGGACGAAAATTTCATACGGTGGTAAAAAGCGGTATGTCTATTCTGGTTATGTTAAACGATACAGCACAAGTAAAAAAGCGACCGCTAAAAAAGCTTCGTTCTCAACAGGCTTTCTGCGTCCGACAAACGGACCGGTCACCCAAGGATACGGAAGTGCGAGCGGCCGCTACGGATATACGTTCCATAACGGCATCGATATCGCAGCAGCGACAGGGACAACGGTCCGTGCGACTGCTTCCGGAAAGGTCATTCAGTCCGGTTATCAAGGCGCATACGGCAACTATGTCATGATGACACATAAAGTGAACGGTCTTACGTACACAAGTGTTTATGCGCATCTCAGCAGTCGCTCGGTCTACGCCGGTCAATCGATTGCAAAAGGAACAAAAATCGGAAACGTCGGCAGCACCGGAAATTCAACGGGTTCACACCTTCACTTTGAACTTCACCGTGGTGGTTACGTCTACAGTGGCTCTTCGGCTGCAAACAGCATCAACCCGCTTAACGTCTTATAAGTAAAAAAACGTCTTTTCATTAGCATACCCCACAGTAGGAAAACAGATGAAATAATCAATCTGTCTTTCTGCTGATGGGGTATTTTTTGACAAAAGTCCCCCTTCCATTGTGCGATTTTTACCATATATGAAACATTTTTATGGCTCATCACCATAAGGTGTAGTTGACACATAAAATCCATCGGATTTTGAATCGAACATAGAAAAAAAGCGAAAACCCCGGTATCGTAATTGTTGTCTAGACAAACCACGATTGGAGTTTTCGCCTTGTCCCAAAAGTTTATCAAATTACTGCTTCCACTTCCAGCCCTTTTTCAAATCCAGATGTCGTCAGATGAAGAACCGCACGTATTTCCTGTCATTCCGGATACACATGACATCCCTTGTCCGCTATGCGAAAAGAAGACCATCCTGCATTCAAAAAAGCGTCGTCGTTTTCGACACGGTCATGCATGGGGAGTCGGTACCTTGTGGATGAAGCTGGATGTCCCACGTCAAAGATGCCTCTCTTGTGACTTAACGTTCGTGTATGATTACGGACTCGGACTCGTCCGTACTTCTACCGAAGTGTTCCGAAAAGGCATCACAGAACGGTGTCACGGACGGACGATTTCAGATGTCGCACGTGAATATGAACTCCCTTATACGACCGTAGAACGTTGGTTTTATCAGTACGCTTCAGCTGAGATAAAGAAGCATACGAAGCACATCCTCGTCGATGAGTTTGCCACAAGAAAAGGGCATCACTACGCGACAATCGTTCTTGATGCAAAAAATGGGCGTCTTCTGTCTGTCGTCCCGGGTCGGGACGTGGCGTCGATCACGGCTGCGCTTCAAGGTGTACTGGGAGATGTTCGTTCGGTCGTCAGCGATTTTGCACCTGCGATGGCGAAGGCAGTCACTTCTGTCTTTCCGGATGCAACGCATGTGCTGGATCGTTTTCATCTCATCCAGTTCTTCACGGATGCTCTTCGCCGACGGCGTCGTTTTTTGAACGAGGCAAGACGCCATCATCATGTTCGTGTGATTGATCGTGCCCTCGCTTGTCGTCCGGAAGTATTGGCTCTTGAAGACCGAGAGGTCGCCCGTTCTTGTCTTCTGGAAGACTCCTTTACTCGGAATCTCTACCAAGGGCTTCAACATATCCGATATGTGTTGAAAGCAACGTGCGACATGCAGGCCAACCGAAGACTGACGGACTGGCTAGAGCGTTTTCAATTCCATCCGTGCGGACCTCTTGCGAAAATCGCGAAAGCGATCAGTGGTCGTAAAGAAGCGATGCGTCAAACCATTGTGTCGGCGCTCTCAAACGGGAAAATGGAAGGAACGAACAATAAGATTAAGCTCATCAAACGTCGTGCTTATGGTTACCGAAACCTCGAGCGATTCTTTTTGAGATTGCGTCTTGAGCTTGGTCGTTAAAATAGCAACCACGTGTTATGGTGATGAACCATTTTTATCAAAATTAGACGAGAATACTCCCACTTCTAAACGTTCAGGGCGAAGCCCTAGTGCAAGTGGGAGATGAATCGTCTTCAGGCAAGGCGTATCTTGCGACACGTCAATTGTCCGACACTCTTGGTTTGAAAACAATTAAAATCAGGAATAAAAAAAGAGTCATGTTCTTTGAAAACTGAAGATATGGGGTTGTGACAGGAAGTTCGTCTGTCACGTAAAATCTTCAACGTTCACCTTGCGGATGACCGAAGTAGCGAAAACCAAGCAGAGTAGGCATCCGTATAAAAGAAACGGACAAGATCAACGTTCAACCGTCGGGACGACGGGGTTAGCCTGATAAATTTTTGACCGCTAGGTTGAATAACTCAGGAATCCTCCACCTCTTAGCGAAGCGTAGGTGGAGGTAGTTCAATACAGTGACACCTATTTTTAGGATGAAAGATCTATTTTAACCCTTACAAAACATGTAAAACAGGTCAAGTAAATTTTTTTCGTTGTATTTCATACAACTGCTGTCACAATCGCTCTTGCTGCGACCTGTCCACCGTAGATGGATCGTGCGAACGGACCCACCGTTAAATCGGCAAGACTTCCTGTCGCATAGAGTCCTTCCCCCCACTCAAACGTTTCCTCATTCAGGACGGGCGTTCCACAAGGGGATAACGGCAAGTCAAACTGTCGTTGGACGCTTTCGAGCCAGGAACCTTGAATCGTCAACGGTCGGATTCCGGTCGCACACACGATCGTCGTCCCTTTCAGATCCGATCCGTCCGTCAGCATCACACCACCCGTCGTCTGTTGCTTGACCTCACCGATTTGATGAATGACGTGACCGCTTCGAATGAGATGGCGCATCCGCTGGATCAATTCCTGTGGTGCGGTCCCTGGTTTCCGTTCAGCTGCAATCAGCTGTCTCCGTTCACGCAGTGACAGCGATTTGAATGGGGTCAGTCCTTTAGGTCCCATGAATTTCCGATCCGCATCAAAGGCACTTTGCTCCAGCGAACGTTTCGTAATCAACGTTACTTGTCCCGGAAACTTTTTGGCACAACGGATTGTATAATGAATGGCGCTGATTCCTCCCCCGATGACAAGAACAGGTGGTGTTTCTTCACGTTCTTCAAAGACATGTTGTGTAGCATCCGCCCAGTCTGGGAGATGAAGACGTTCCGACTGCCCTAAAGCCAAGACGACCCGGTTCGCTCGAAAGATCCGGCTTGATGTCTTGATCTGCCAGCACTCTCCTGATTTGCTTAACCCTGATACGTCCGCTTGAAACCAGCTCTCATCAGCCCCATTTTGTTTTGCCAACTTTATCGCATGGTCGTTGAACAGTTCCAGTGAAGGACGACCATATGTATCTTTAAAGGCTTGAGACGTATACTCTTGTTCATCGGCAAATCGGCGCAAGCTCGTTGGATTTGTCGATGTATGATGTACACGTGTCGAACGCAGATAAGGCATCTCAATTCGTGCCGTCTGTCGTTGCCAGTTCGCTAACGGCGTCGCATGTCGATCGATGATGGCGATGTTTTTTTGTTTGACGCCACGTTCAAGTAAAGCATGGAATACGGTCATCCCGTGGACTCCTCCACCGATGATAAGCCATTCGTATGGTTGGTTCATCTCTAAATCCTCCGTTACAGTTATTAAATCGTAATCATTACGTTTTAATAACTGTAACGATTTTTGCTCAACAATTCAACCCCTCCTCGCCGGTAAAATGCTTAAACTGCGACAACCATCACGACAGGATTACCCTGATTTATTTTTGATCGTGAAGTTGAATCACTTAGGACTCCTCCCTCTCTAATCGTAGCCTAGAAGAGAAAATTCAAGTATGATAATACAAAAGAAGTTTAAATTGTGTGAATTTTATAATTATAGTAGGAGGTGTCTTGTTGAACAACATAAATCTTGATTTTTTACTCAGTATTGAAGACTACGAATTGGAATTGGATACGATGTCATTGAAAGGAAATGACCATTACGCGATCGATTTATACTTTTATGGAGCTGACGATGTGTCAAAGTTAATCATAGGTGATCCTTCGCGAGACTATTTTTTAATGCGCTTCGAAAAGTATGCTGTGTTTATGGGAACTCTTCAAGAGCATGGAATCCTTGATGACGGACTCAGAAATCCCTATCCGGTCGTGAAGCTAAAAGATTCGATATTTGGTGAGTTTGCCGAGAAATATATGAAAACAAAAGAAATCTACACCGAACGTGGTGAACTAAATTTATTTGTCATCAGGACGTTTGAACAGGAGTTTTACATTCTCTCGTACAGTGATCCGATCGTCATAAACAATATCGCGAAAAGCGAGTAGAAGAATTATGAAAAGTGATGATTACTCACCTCTTTTGTGCTTGCTGCTACACTTTCATCTTCTTTACAAAGAATTTCATTTCAGGTAACTCAAAAAAAAGCCATCCATATAAAAAATGATGACTTCAAATCGAAGATAAAAAACGAGTATTCTTTAAAATATTCATTTGAACAGATTACAATTGATCAAATACCATGTTCTTTTTTAAATGCTTGCTAATGTTAGATTTTACGCCTTGTTTTAACATTGAATCAAACATTTCTTCAATTAATCCACTTGTTTCTACATCCAATATCTTTTTAAAAGTATTCATAACCTCTATGTAATTCAATTCTCCGTTCTCATCAAGAATCGATTCTGCTTCTAATTCCTTTATCACTCTAATATGTCTGTCTGTTGTTTTCCCCTTTATTACTTCAGAAAGTACTATAAGAAATAAATTAATCGACGATCTTTGTGTTGAAGTGATTCCTGATGTCACTAAAAAATTATAATAAGGAAATTCATCGTTTGTTACTTTACAAATACTTAAAAGTCTAACCTGCTCTTTTAAAGTGTTCAATTGTTCTTCCAATACTTCTATTTTCCCCATGATAATAACTCCTTGTGAATGAGATAAAAGGCATACCATTTATGCAAAACGAAATTTCTAAAGTAAGTATTTTCCATACACAGTATACCATTTTTGATTTCTAATCTACCTAACAAACAAGAAGAGTTGCTGAAGCTGATTATTATGTTTTTTAGTAGTTACGCAACACGCCATTAACTAATTTATCGAGTCTTCATATTTATTGTTGCCGTAAAACGTTGCTTCAATCTGCTTTCATGGGCTCCTCCTTCTTTTCACGACCATCTCTAGCTCTATTGTACAAAGTTTTACATTCCTCAGATATGTGCCAGAATACAGTGAACGAGAAAAATAAGTACAAAAATGGCCGATGAACCTATTAAAAGGATCATCGGCCATTTGATTGATATCGGACGGAAACATATATCCCCTCGACTCCTGTGGAAAGGAAGGGCAATTGCTGATTTCAAAGCTACTCCTGAATCAGACCGGACCGTTTTAAGATTTAGCCCGTTTCGCTTGATAAGCTTTGGAATAACGGTCCGCCGCAATGATTGCGTCCGCTACTTCATCAGCAGTGACATCAAATCCGCTATGGATCGTCTCCCCGTCTGCCGTCGCCGCCTGTCCGACTTTGAGGATGTCTTCGCGTGACGCATCTTTTAATTTAACGTCTTCAAGTGTGACCGGCAGACCAAGATCCATATAAAACGCAATATACCGCTCAATCTCTTCTTGCGGATGTTCTTCGAGGGCCAGTTGGACAAGTGTCCCGAACGCAACCTTTTCACCGTGCGTCAAGTGGTGGATGTCCCCGTCGAGTGCCGTGAAGCCGTTATGGATGGCGTGCGCTGCCGCAAGCCCCCCGCTCTCAAAACCAAGACCGCTGAGCAAGGTGTTCGCTTCGACGACGGCTTCGAGGGCCGGCGTGACGACTTTCGCCTGAACCGACTCGTAGGCGAGGCGTCCGTGCTCAAACAAGACCTCTTCACACCGTTTCGCGATGGCTTCCGCCGCAATCGTCGGGCGTCCCCCGGCCATCGTCGATCCGCCAAAAGCAATGACGCTCCGCACTTCGACCCATGTCGCCAGTGCGTCGGCGATGCCCGAGGCAAAGAAGCGTGCCGGTGCTTCCGAGATCAACTTCGTGTCGACCAGGACAAGATCCGGATTTTTGTTGTAGAATCGATAACTCTCAAAAATTCCTTCATCGGAATAAATGACCGATAAGGCACTGGTCGGTGCATCGGTCGACGCGATGGTCGGGACGATGACGACCGGCAGATGGAGTTCGTCGGAAACGGCTTTCGCTGTATCAAGCGTTTTCCCGCCGCCTACACCCATGACGAACTTAACACCGACGTCTTTCGCTTGCGTCGCAATCCGTTCGACCTCATGCTTTGAGGCTTCTCCGCTGAAATCTGCTTTTTCGATTTTGATTCCTTCGTTTGAAAATGAAGCTTGGACACGTTCCTCGACGATTCCCCAGACGACATCATCCGCGATGACGAGGGCCACGTCACCGATCGGGCTCACGTATGTACCGAGCCGATCAATGACATTTTTTCCTTGGACGTACTTTGCCGGACTAATGAAAACACGTTCTGACATGTTCAACATCCTTTCTTTTTCAACGAGACCATCAACAATGACTTACATTCTATTGCTTTCCTTTTCGTCCGGTCCTCTAAACTCCTTGAGCCGTGAACATTAGGTGAATTGCAGAACCGGTCGTGCCAAACGTTGACGTACCAATCGTCCGTCCGTCGCCAATCGTTCATCCGGATGCTCGCCGAACCATTCGAGACTCGCCGTTTTCGCAACCAGTGCCGATTTAAGTTCGTCAAAAAATCGGTCGTAATCAACGATGCCGTCAAATAGCGGCACCATGCCGTCCCGCGAGCCGCTTGCCGCATACACATTGGCCGGTTCAAAGACGTCGAATTGATCGGCTCGTGCAACCGTCTTCAAGTGAAGGTGTTCGATGACCGGTTCGAGCCGGCGGTAAGCCGCGACCGGATCGGCGCCGGATTCGACGACATGAAGGACGTCGAAGTTCACGCGGCAGGCTGGATGATTAACCTCATGCAATAACCGTTCCGTCGACTCGATCGTGTCGGCCGCTGTATTCGGATGGATTTCAAGCAACACCAACTGCTTCGCTTGATCCAAGACTTTGCAGACACCGCTCAATTGATAGACGAGTCGTGCCCGTTCCGCCTCCGTCAATTGGTGACTCGCCTTGTGACCGGCAAAAATCCGGATCCGCCGGGTTCCGAGCCGCTGGGCGAGACGAGATAAGGCTTTCGTTTGTTCAAGCAAGACGGACAGTGGAGCGTCAAACGACAGGTAATAGCTGAGCATGCTGACATGAACTCCGCTGTTTTGTAACAAGGCGAGGTCTGCTTCCTGTAGATGCTTCGCATGAACACCCCACACATCCATCGCCTCAAACTCGTTTGCTGCGGCAAACCTCACCAACTCATCGAATGACCGTAGATGATGCCGGTAGCTGATCGTACAAAGTGCGAGTTGCATCCGTTTCCCCTTCTTTCTGTTGAAATCGGCTGAACAAATCGACGAGCTGCCGTTTGATGTCATCTTCGAGCGTCGTTTGTGCGACGAGCCATTGTTGGATGTCCTGTAAATCTGCCCGATCGCGGGTCATGCTGTATTTGATCGCCCGGTGTTGAATGATCGTGTATTGATTGACCAATTGTTCGATTTTGTCACACCAGTCGTCAAAATCGGACGCCGCTAAATCAATGCCCAAGCGTTCATAAAAATAGGCAAAGGCATGCTCATAAGCATATTTGCGGATGGCGATGACGGGCAGTTGCTTTAACGCCTCCGGCAACTTTTCCGGTCTCGACGCATGGTGTAAGATGACCTGTTCGACCGCTTCCGTCAATGGATGGTGCCGCTTGAGACCGCTCATGAAATACGCGGAGACGGTTTCCGTGTCCGGCAGTTTGACCTGACTCCCGTCAAACCAAAAGCCACCGGCGACAGTCGGCTGATCGATGGCCTGAAGAATCCGTGTCCGATCAAATTCGCCTTCATACCGGAAGTCCGGATCAAGCATCTGCCACCGGTCTTCATCATCCGTGGGTTCGAGCATCACGTAATGCGGAAAGACCTCGTGATGGAATTTGTTCTCCCGCTCCGGTAACCGGGCAAGGTCGAGCATGACGATGACGGACTGTTCCGGTCGTTTTGTTTTCATGAACTGTTCCAGAACGGTGAGGTTCGCCGCTTTCGAGCGGGACGGATCGTACCAGGAATGAACGGTGATTCCATACAGCAAGCGGTACCAATCGAGCATCGCTTCATGACTGATATGCGCCGCATGGTGGGACAGGACAAACTCAGACGTCAACGCAAAGTCAGCGTCCCAGATGCCAAAGTAGTACGGACGATGGTCGGCGGACGATCGTTTGATTACTTCACACACACAACTGACGAGACAGTGGACTTTAATCATCAGACGACCTCCTTTCGTGCCAACGATTGCAGCAACTGATCGACCGTCATTTGCGGCAATTGAGCAAGTTGTTCATCAGCCAGGACATACCCGTGTTCGAGTTCCAGATGAACGAGCAATTGCAGCAACCGCATCGAATCCAGTTGCAGATCGTCCCGGAGCAATTCCTGCCCCGTCACCTCTTGTCGCAAGGTGATCTCAAGCTGTTCCTCGACAATCTGACAAAATGACGTGTAATCAAGGAGTGGACTCATGACGTCACCCCCAGACGAACACGACTGATTTTCCCGTTTGGCAGCTTTTCAATAGCCGGCACAAACGCCCAATCCGACGGACATTGATGTGGTGCAAGCTGTTCCCGACAATAGGTCCGCAACGCGTCTTCCGTCACCGAGCTGACGACTTGAACACAAACACGTTCACCCTGCAGACGATCCGTCCGTTTGAAGACGACGGCCTCTTCGACATCATCATGACGGAGTAATACATCCTCAACATCCGCCGGATACACCGACAGACCGGACACATTGATCATTTCGTCGAGACGACTGAAGAACCGCAATTCGCCGGTACTCGTCTGTCCCATTAAATCTTTGGTTCCGATCCACGCGTCTCCTGTCTTCACCTTTAACTCAGCCGGCTCGTCGATGGTGCCGGTCTGGATTGTCAGATGCGGCAACGGATAGCCGATCGCTTGAGCTGATTTCGGAGCAGGATGTAAGGCGATGCAGCCGATTTCCGAACAGCCGTACTGTTGCAACAGATGATCCGTTACATCCCGGATCGCTTCAAACCAGACGGTCGGCAAAGTCATTCCGGAAATCATCACCGCAAACAGCCGTTGCTTAAATTGGCTGAGTAAATAGACGAGTCCCGGTCCAGCATACAAAATGGCGTTCGGATGCGCCTGACAGACATGCAAAATATGCTTCGGTGACAGGTTTTCCAAGATAATCGGTGTCGCTCCGCGCTCAAGTGTCGCCAAGACCCCGCAAATCAATCCGAAGGAATGCGACGTCGGGCAAGCCACGATGGTTCCGGTCGTCGCTGTTAACGGAAAACGTTGACCATAGGCTGCCAGTTCCTCGTCAATCGAGGCCCACGTCCGGTGAATGACTTTCGCGTCGCCGGTCGTGCCGGAGCTGAACTGGATCAATCCGCCCGGTCGAACCGTTGACACTGCCAAACGGATCGGCTGTTGAAAATCGGCATAGACCAAATAATCACATCCCGCTTGTTCCGCGAGACGTCTTGCCCCGGCTTCCGGCAAATCCGGATGGAGTGGTACGACCGTCCCGTGCATCTGTTTCATATAGAGGCAAAACGCGATCCATGCCGCTGTGTCCTTGACGCAGACGGCAACGACGGTCTGTGCGGGATCCGTGAGCCAATTGAGTCGACAGACCGGATGATCGATCAGCATCTGTTTCGTGTAAAACGTGTCTTCAATATATAACATGCGTTTCGCTTCCTTTCGGTGTTCGTATCTGAAGTGGATTGCGGACAAGATGCCGGCACTGCGTCGTGTTGAATTTACGCGCGAAAAGCGACTCCGTATAAATCGTCGGCGTATCGAGCTGTAACGTTTCCAGACGAGCCGGTGGCAAATTCAGTCCAGCGAGTATGTCAGCGGTCCATTTAAAAAAGGTGGTCTCGTCGAGCTGATGTGTTTCCTTCAGCTGATGCGACAACTCCGTCAGATGAAAGACAAACACCGTATCGACGACCAGCTCGCGTAACGCTTCGACCTGGTCCATCTCATAATACAGATTAGTCGTTGAGCGAAAGGCCGGATGCAGCGTGTCAAACATCGGAATCTTTTCCGGACGTCGGACAAAGGAACGGACAAATTCAACGCTGTCATGAAAATCCCGTAACATCAGCCGTGTCGGCCAACCGTCCTTCAAGACCAACAAAGCATTTTGGGCATGCGCCTCCACCGCGATTCCTTCTTCAACGAGCAGCTGGAAGACCGGTTCCAGATAGACGGTCAGAAACTGTTTCAGCCACCGCTCGTGTCCGTAGGTCTTGAACCACGGATCAAGGAACAGGGTCTCATTCCCTTCGCGGAGGGCAAGTGCCGTCAACGGGATGACCGTTTCGTCTGGCAAAAGATCTGCCAGAACATTGTCCCGGTACAAACAGCCGATTCGTCCCGACAAGTCTCCGTCTGTCGTCTCGACGACTTGACTCGCGAATTCCCGGAGTATAGTCACCGGCAGTTCTTGCGTCCGATCGACCAACCAGTCGGACAAAACAGGTGCCGCGACGATGTTCGGAACAGTGAATGTCCGTCGCGAGGACGTCTGCATCAAATCGAGCGGCAGCTTGATGTGTGGAACAGTCGGCGCGTCCGGTTGAAAGACGGTCCGGATCGACTGCGTTGCTTGAAACAAGGGACCGGCTTCTCCAAGATCGATGCCGCCGGAAGCGCGGACGTCCGCTTCGACGTGTTGCCATTGCCAGGGGTGGACCGGCAAAACGTGATAACAGGTCGGAACGTCGACTGCAAAACTTAACTTTTCCTGCAACCGGAGATACGTCTCGTGCCCAAACGTCTGCTCCATCACCCCGTTCATACGTTGTTGATGAACGATTGATACCGGGAGGGCTACAAAGTGCAATCGGAAACGTTGTCCTGCTTCCGGTCCATAGCGCGAGTGATCGTCACGCGAAAAACCGATCCGGGACTTGAAACACGGGTGGTACGGGTGCCCTTCGACCAATGCTTGTTCCAGTTGTTCGTAAGTGAGATGCGTCCGCGGCTCGGGATATGTCGGACACGCTTCAGCAAACTGAACCGTCTGCCGCAGTTCCAACCGCAGCGACTCCGCGAGTTGAAAACAGTCCATGATATGCTCAAGCGTCGGCAATTGCGCGTGATTTCCCCGCGTCAAGACTACCGTCTCGATGTCGAGCCAAACGCGGTCAAACGCTCCCCGTCGGCCGTCGACTGTCAGTTCATACGGCGGACGGACAAAACGAAACGTCGTCTGTCCCTGTCGCCAGTGTTCGATGAACGGTTCGATCCGTTCAAACAGGATGGCTTCAAGAAGTTGTTTGCAGACACGTCGTTCGTTCGTCGTTCGCATGGCGGACCTCCCGGTGTAATGGATTGTCGATTTCGATGAAGATCACCCGCTCGCCGCTGACTTCGAGTTCGTCGAGCGCATGGAGCCGTGTCAACAAGTTCGCTTTATACGGTAACGTCGGCCGTGAACGGACATATTCGAGCCAGTCCTTGCCGCGTCCCGATAACATCTGACTTTTTTGATCGCACCACGTTCCAACCCACTCGAGCATCGTTGATTCCGCAAGCAAGCCGTCCCGGTCAAACCGATGGATCAGACCGGCCAAGTGATTCCAGATCATGTAATACGTCAACCGCTCCTGAATCGTCGTCTCGTCGTAAAACAATTCCGGTGCTCCTGCCAGTGCGGCTTCGAGATGGATTAACTGGTTTTTATTCGAACGGGCGAGATAATAACCTTGATTATCACGAAACTGGTAACTGACAGGACGTCCTTGTTCAAACCGGATTAAACTGTTTTGCTGGTGCGCTTCGAGCGCAATCCCGTAGTCTTCATACAACTCGACCAAGGCCCCGAGTGTCAGTTCGATATATGTCTCGAACCAGTCCCGGGCCGCTTGAGGCAGCGATTGATCCGCTCGCTTTGACTTCCAGACGAGCGATGTCAAGACAGACGGTTCTCGATCAAGCGGTTCCTGAACGAGTGCCGCGACGTTGATCGCATCATCCTGGGCTTCGCGGTAGATGACTTCAAAACCGGACTCGTCTGCACCGGTCTGAACCGTTGCATATGCCGGATCATGAGTGATCGAAAAGCCGTCCGGAAACGAAATCTGTTCGGCGAGACGCCGCATGACGAGACCCGCAGCCAGTTCATGCCGTTTATTGACCCGGCGCGAATTGGTGACTTGGACTGGAATCGAAAACTTCAGCATGTGCGACCGATCCGCTTGCAGGACCGTCCGGATCGAGGATGTCGCAAAGTACGTCGGACCTAGTCGGCCGAGATGGCGGAGTTGGTTCGTCGCAAGCAACTGTTGTACGGTCGGTTGCAACAAAAGATATTGCGCCTGCAAAGGATGCGCGGGTAACAGGCGTTCTGACGCCGACAGTGCTACCGCTGATCCGACTTGCTGCCGCATCTGTTCACTGATCCGTTGATCCGTCGCACTGGCTTCCGTCAGCAGTGACTCCTCAACCGCAAAATAATCGAGTTGGAACCCGTTCCTGAATTCCGGTGCATACGCGACTTGTTCCCAGTCGTGCATCCCGACCCGGCTTTTCGGAGTCGGGTGGAACCAATGTCCGAACCGGACCGTCTGCTCGTGTTCAAGAAACGTCTCAGCGCAAACCGGTTCGTTCAACTCATGCGCGATGACGTGACACATACCCCGGTGACTGTCGAGAACCCGGTACAATAAATCCGTTACGCCGGGAGCAAGGCGTTGCAGATGTTGACAACAGGCAATGATGAAGGTCAATGGTGCTTCCTCCGTCCATCCGCTAATCGTTTGCCGGTAAATCCGTCCAATTTCGTGACGCCCGATCTGCGAACGTTTGCGTATTTCAAGGACGTATACGGTCCCGACGTCGATCCGGCAAGCGGTATCGCCGAATCGGACGTTTTCCTCGTCTGTTGGAATGAACCATTCAATCATGTCGATTTCACGGAGGTAGCTGTTGCCGAATGCTTGGAGCGTTGCACGGGTTGCAATCTCTTCAGTTCGTTCTGTTCGTGTCGTCATGACTGACACACTCCTTTTAATAATTGATAATCATTCTCACTCGTAAAAAAGAGAAAAACGGGTTTCCCCGTTCGCTCTCCTGCTCTTCATTTGGTCATTTCAATAAGACGTCTTCCAGTTCCGTTAATCCCTTTTTCCGTTCGATTGGATCCCAGAAGCCCCACGTCGTCGACAATTGGTGCACTTGATCTTGTTTGACTGCTGTCAGTCCTTTCCAGACCTTGCCGTTCGTCACTTCATCGTAGTACGGTCCACTGTTGAAGTACGACAAATCAATGATGTGGTCGGGATTGTATTTCGCCAGTCCTTCGATCGAAATGTTTTCTCCGAAGTCTTTTGGGAGACCTTTTGTCGGCGTCAGCCCGATATCATCAAACAACAGCGAGTTCGTCGCGTGGTTCGTCAGACCATAGACGCGGATATCTTTTTTGTTGACCGAAACCGCCATGAACGTCTCGTCCTTGACGTTTTCCTTGATCCGTTGACCGATATCTTTTGCTTCTTTGGCCAAGTCATCGATGACTGCTTGTCCTTCTTCTTTTTTATTGACCGCTTCCGCGACCTTCAGGTGATCCTCTTTCCAGTCACCACCCACCTCGACGGCGACCGTCGGGATCGTTTTTGCCAGTTTGTCATACAACGGTTTGTAACGGTCACTGATGATCAACAGATCCGGATTCAGTTTGACGATTTCTTCCGGATTGATTTCATCCGCGTACGGCAAAGCCTTCGTTCCTTTGAGTTCTTTCGTCAAATGTGGTGGAAACTCATTATCGTACGCCATCACGGCATACGGTTTAACACCGACGGAGACGAGCGACCCTTCCCATGAGACGTGCGACAGCACAACCACTTTTTTCGGATCATTCGGAACTTCCGTCTTTCCAAAAATATGTTCAACGGTGTGGACGGCGGCTGCTTTTTTTGTCGGTTGTTCGCTTGCCTCGCCTCCACAGGCGGCTAATACAACACACGTCGCGAGGACGGATGTGACACTGATGATTTTTTTCATGTGGTTCTTTTTCCCCTCTCACTCTCGTTCTTCATTAGTAATGATAATCATTATCACTAAAGAGTGACATGGACGAACCGATCAACTTTCATGGACAAATCAAACGTGGCGCATTTTCGATATAGTCTAACAATTGTTTCAGCATGTGGATGCGCCCGAGTGGTCCCCAGGGATCCCAATCGACGCTGTCCGGATAATGGACTTGATGGTGCTGGACCGCCTGTAAGCTCTGCCACGCCGCCTCTTGCTGAATCCGCTCGACATCAACCGGCTGACTCCACAAGATCAACAGGTTTTCGGGATTGACTCGTTGTAACGTCTCCAGCGTGACACTATCATAAATGGCTTCCGGTAATCCCGGTGCCGGTGTCAGACCCAAATCATGAAATAAAAAATCGAGCATCGTATGTTGCTTGGTGCCGTATAACCGCACCTCGTCCGGTCGAATCCAGACGACGGCCCATGTTCCGGTCTTGTTCCACGCCAAACGTTCCTTGACCGTTTGTTCGAGCGCCGTAATCTGCGCGACGATCGGCTCGAGCCGGTCTTCCCGATTCGTCGCGACGGCAATCAGTCGGAGATAATCACTCCAACAGGTTTGATGCGGCAGTTCAAGAACATGGTCCGCCGGCAACCAGCTGATATCCTGACCCTTCTCTAAACTTGGTGTCTTGATAATCAAATCCAGTGCCGTCGTCTCGAACCATTCCCGCTCAAGCGGTTGATTGGCGTCGTACAACCGGGTTCCGTCCAGTCCGGTCAAAAACACGGGTAATCCGCTTGCTCCGTATTCCGTCGGATAACTCGGTGCGAGGATCGGTTGCAGACCAAGTGCCAACAGATGATCCTGCAACAAGAGGCGGCTCGCAATGCCGATCCGGGGTGTAATCCGTTGTAAAAAATGGGTCGGCGATAGACCAGTCCGCTTTTTGAAGAGACGGCTGAAATAAAATTCATCCTGCAGTCCCACTTTTTGCGCGATTTGCGCCAACGTCATCTCGTGTGAAGCGAGCATCCATTCCTTTGCCGTGCGGATCCGCAATTGCGTCACATATTCTTTTGGTGTTGCGTGATACCGCTCTTTGAACAGCCGGTTAAATGTTGGTACCGACATTCCGAGATCAAGCGCAAGGTCAGACACGGACCGTTGCGTCGACAAGTCCTTCAGCCACGAAGCGACCACTTCCTCAAAGACGTGACTCTCCTGTTCGCGGCTCAATGTCTCAAGCAATTGATACAGAATTCGTAGTTGAGTCAACCCTTCCTGTTCCGAAGTCGGGCTGACATGGAGTTGCCGTAACCAGTCATGCAGGATGTCTGCGTCTTGCCGGTACAGCGCACACCGGTGCCCCGTCAACGTCAGGTGATAGAACAAACAGGTCTCTTTCGCAGCCGCCAACACCTCGTCGATTTGTTCAATCCAGACGGCATCACCCGGGTATAACCGGTGCCGGTTGCTGTATAAAAATCCGCTCCCCGCAACGACGATGACCAGTCCCGGCTTGACGTCCCGCCGGTCTCCTTCAAGTAACCAATGCTTCTCGATTGGTAACGGTTTGATCTGTAACTCCATCCTGCCCACTCCCTAAAAAAACATTTGACAAAAAATTGGTCTTCGATGTACGTTTAATCGCGTTGATAATGAATCTGATTCTCAATTAAAAAGGAGAGACGTCTATGACTACATCCGTTCGACCACGCTCAATCCTGACGATTGTTGTTCTCACGGTTGGACTGCTCACGCTACTGAGTACACTGTCCTTGTTTTATGGTGCCGTGCCGATTTCCCGGGCGACCGTCCTCGCCTCGTTTCATGCCTTTGACGCCGGTAATCTGCAACATCAGCTCGTCCAAGAAGTCCGGCTCCCGCGTCTGATTTGCGCCGGGCTTGTCGGCATTGCACTGGCGCTGTCGGGGACAATGATGCAAGGGTTGACCCGGAATGCGCTGGCTGATCCCTCCCTGCTTGGCATCACCCACGGCGCAGGACTTGGAGTCGCCTTGTCGCTGGCCTTTGTCTCGGAGCATTCATTTGTGACTTCGCTTGCCTTTTCGTTTGGCGGCGCTGCACTTGGAACAGCCGTCATTCTGCTGATCACGGTGTTTGCTCGCGGTCGCTTTTCACCGGTCACGTTGACCGTAGCCGGTGCGGCACTGAGTGCTTTATTCAGCGCCCTGTCGACTGGTATCACTCTGTTTCACCAAGTCGCCCAAGATCTCAGTTTTTGGTATGCCGGCGGATTATCCGGGGCAAAATGGGCGCACGTATTCGTCTTGCTTCCGGTCGTCCTGCTTGGACTCCTCATTTCCTT
Source organism: Exiguobacterium sp. S22-S28 (assembly GCF_043359615.1). Lineage (NCBI taxonomy): Bacteria > Bacillati > Bacillota > Bacilli > Caryophanales > Exiguobacterium > Exiguobacterium sp. S22-S28. The sequence continues at coordinate 133,013 of NZ_JBHFFC010000026.1, forward strand.
ACATATCGCCCGCAGCATGACCGTCCTCTCGCTCGGAGAAGATGTTGCGACCGGGCTCGGTTCCTCGTTGACGAAAGTCCGGCTGCTTGGATTTTGCAGCATCGTCCTGCTTGCCGGTGTTGCCGTGTCGGTCGCCGGTGTCATTGGCTTTGTCGGCTTGATCATTCCTCATATCAGCCGCTTTTTGGTCGGGACGAACTATTACCTGTTGCTGCCGGTCAGCGCCCTGTTCGGCATGACGTTATTGATCGCTTCCGATTTGCTGGCACGCATGATCAATCCGCCGTTCGAAACCCCGCTTGGAGCCGTCACCGCCCTGGTCGGGGTACCCTACTTCCTTTATCTCGCCCGCCGAAAGGAGTTGTCCGTCTGATGGATGTCTGGCATGCCGTAAAACAGGCGCGATTGACGCTGTTTTGTTTATGTAGTCTGCTCATTTTGACATTCGTGTACAGTCTGTCGACCGGGATTCTTCCCGTTTCGTTTGGTGCGATCGCCCGAACGTTGATCGGACAAGGGACGGAAGCGGAACGATTGATTCTCATCGATCTCCGGCTACCGCGGATGCTGCTCGCCTTGTTGATTGGTGCCGGACTGGCTGTCTCCGGGACATTACTCCAAGGGATGTCACGCAATGCCCTCGCCGATCCCGGCATTCTCGGTATCAATGCCGGTGCCGGACTGTTCGTCGTCTTGACGCTGTTTTTCTTTCGCTCCGCTACACATCAACTTCCGGTTCTGCCGTTCGTCGCTTTTTTCGGTGCGACGCTTGTCGCCTGGACGATTTACCGGTTGGCGGGAAAAGCGGTCCAACCGGGACGTCTGTTGTTGGTCGGGGTCGGAATCAACGCCCTATGCGGCGCTCTCTTGATCATTTTTCAGTTGAAGATGGATCCGCGCGATTTTCAGCAGGCGACGGTCTGGTTGACCGGAAGCATCTGGCAGGCGGATTGGTCATCCGTCTTGACGCTTGCCCCCTGGATCATCTGTTTGATGCCGCTTGCCTTTTTACACAGCCGGTCGTTGAATCTGTTGCAACTGAGCGGCTCGCTCCCGCAGACGTTAGGTCTTCGAGTCGAACAGACACGGAAACGGATTTTATTGATCGCTGCCGCACTTGCCGGGTCGTGTGTCGCTGCCGGCGGCGGAATTTCCTTTATCGGATTACTCGCCCCGCATATCGCCCGGCGTCTCGTCGGACCGAATCATTACAGTCTGATTCCGGTTGCCGCCCTACTCGGCAGCCTGCTCGTGTTGCTCGCCGACTTGATCGGGAAAAACCTGCTTGCTCCTGCCGACATTCCGGTCGGGATTGTCATCGCAATTCTTGGAGCACCTTATTTCATCGTGTTATTGTTCCGAAAATAAAGGCAGACCGATTCGCCGCAAGTGGACGGATCGGTCTTTTTCTCAGCGTTTGCCTTTTTGACCCAAAACTTCGTAATACTGCTGGTCACTTCCTAAAATAAACGAAGGTGCCGGTTGACCACGACGCGCGCGGTGACCTGCAAGATGGACGTCACTCGTCTCCCACGTTTTCCAGTCCTGTTCCGATTCCCAGCGAATCAAGACGATGACTTCTTCCTCGCCCCGCGTTCGTTTTTTTTGCAGGACACTGAGATCGATGAAGCCGGGTTGTTGTTCGATGATGCCTTCGCCTGCGAACCGTTCAATCATCGACTCGGCATGACCGGTTTCCACGCGAATTGTTTTAAGTTGAATAAACAGAAAAACCACTCCCCTTTAATTGATAATGAATCTCATTTGCAACACTACTATATCATCGATCCTGTTCCCTTTGTCAATACCATTCCAATTTGTTTCCATCGATAATGGTTGGAAAGACAGCAAAAAAGCTGCTTCGATTCGAGATCGAAACAGCTTTAACGCTACACACTTCAGATGTTATTCAGGCAACGCGTGATTGTTCCGTACGGTCGGCTGTTTTCCGCCCGAATAATCCGCCTAAGACGGCACCGAGGATGGCGGGTACGACCCAACCGAGGCCGACGGAGAAAAACGGCAACACGTTTTCAAACACGCGCAAGACCGGTCCGACCGGTGCTTCTGCCGCCTTCAGTCCGTCAAACAGACTGACAGCAAACGTCATCCACATCGCTCCCTGATAGACAGCCGGTTTTCCTTTAAAGACGGAATGTAAAAACGTCAGGAAAATCAGACAGATTGCCAGTGGATAAAGTGTCAGCAGAACCGGTTTCGAAATCGCAATCAACTGCGTCAGACCGATGTTGGCAACGAGCGCACTGAAGATCGACAGTCCAATCGTCCACTTGACGTATGAAATCCGTGGCAACAAGAGGGAAAAGAATGATGCACAGGCAGTAATCAGCCCGACACTCGTCGTCAGACACGCAACCGTGATCATCAAACCGAGCAAGATTGAACCGTACGAACCGAAATAATAATCGGAGACGGCAGACAAGATTTCTGCTCCGTTCTTCAACGGACCGATTTTGGCAACACTGGAAGCGCCCATGAACGCAAGAGCCGAATAGGTGATGGCCAGTAAACTCGCCGCAATCAAAGCGGCTTTCGAACAAATGATGAGCAGTTGTTTTTTCGACGTGACACCTTTGTCTTTAATCGCCGAGATGATGATGATGCCGAAGACAAACGCGCCGAGCGCATCCAGTGTCAAATACCCTTCCTGAAAACCATTAAAAAAGGCATTGTGTTGATACGTCGTCAAAGGATTCTGAAAACTTCCGATGGGTTTGATGACGGCGACGAGGATCAACAGTCCGATGAATGTAATCTTGATCGGCGTCAAAATCTTCCCGACGACGTCAACGATTTTTGTCGGATTCAGCGACAACAGACAAGCAACCGTATAAAACAGAATCGAAAAAATCAACAGTGGTGTTGATGACGCCGACTCTCCGAAGAATGGTTTGATCCCGATTTCATAAGAAACGGTTCCGGCACGCGGAATCGCAAAAAACGGACCAATCGCTAAGTACAAAATGATGGCAAAAACCAAACCAAAGATGGGATGGACACGAGACGCCATCGCCCGTAAATCCGCTTCCCCGGAATAGGCGAACGCTAAGATGGCGAGCAACGGCAAACCGACGCCTGTGACAAGGAACCCGGCATTGGCGACCCAGACTTGCTCCCCTGCCATCTGACCGAGCATCGGCGGAAAAATCAGATTGCCTGCTCCGAAAAACAAGGCAAACAGCATCATACCGATGACGACAATAAAGGATGTTGGAACTGTTTTAGACATAAGAAACCCCCACGATTAAGTTACGACCTGATTGTTTTGATCGATCAATCAGGTACTTCGTTCGAAAGGATAACATAGGTCTGTGATCTCATGCTAGGAGTTTATCTGGTGAATATTCTGAAAATTTAACCGAAAACGTTCTCGTTTCCATGGAAGCCGAATCATTCAGCTTTTTTTCCAGGAACCTTGTAATCGGTAACATAAGTTCATCTGATTGAATTCAAATAGCGGAACTTTTTCCAACAACTCTCCGTATGGATAATTATGGGTTATTTAGACAAAGGAGGAATCTGAATGAAACGACTTTTACTTGCCGTTACGCTTACCGGTCTGCTCGCCGGCTGCTCCGACGCACCGGAAGCCGAAAAAGCCGAGCCACAGAAATTGACCTTCAAACAAGACAATCAGACGATTCAAATCATTCCGCTTTACGATGCGTATCAGTCGTATGTCGATGCAACATTAAAAGAGCCGACCGAGAACGGGGCTCTATTTGAAAAACACGTTTTAGAAGCGAAAGATAAGTGGATCGAGAAGGAAAAACTGACACCTATTTATACAGACCGACGCATTTTAGAAATTCCTACCGACAATGCAGAAGAACTGAACAAAACGATTGCCTATTTAAAAAAACACCAGGATTCCATTCATCAACAGATTAAAAAAAGCCTTCAGACCTCAATCAAAGCACTGCCAAGAACAGATAAGCTGACAGTCTTCGTCGCGCCTTATAATGTCCATAATACAGCTGATATTCAACGTCAAGGCGGTGCTTCCGGTTTTGCCTCCGGGACAAACATGTTCACCCTTTACTTGGCAAAAGATTTTTCAAAAGACACACTGGCGAATACCGTCGCCCACGAATATCATCATACCGTTGCTTTCGAAAGCAACACGCACGACTCGATGTTCAACGGTATCCTCTTGGAAGGTGAAGCGGAACTGTTTGCTGCGCAGCTGTATCCTAAAGGTAAGTCGGAAGCGACCGAACCGTTGCTCGACCATACATTAGAAAATCTGTTGACACATATCAACAACTTTAACGTGAACGCGTACGATTTACGATACGGAAACTACGACAAGCAAATTCCTGCGCTTGCCCAGTATTCGCTTGGCTATATGATCATGACGGACTTCATTCAGAAAAATCCTGATGTTCCCGTTGCCAAGTGGACCCAGATGCCGACAACTAATATTTTGGAGAAAACCGGCTATACGAAGAAGTTGACAATCCGTTAGGCAAAATTCCGATAAACTGATTCCAAAAAAACCACGGATCGCGTGCCTCTGAAGCAGACAGGCGAACCGTGGTTTTGATTTTTTAAACCGCACACTCATTTAAAGGCAGGAATCGCCGTTTCGTCATAATTGTCTTCGAGGAATTTTTTGACTTTCGGACTTGTCATTGCTTTCGCAAGCTTTTGAACCGCTTCCGAATCCTGATTGTCCTTCCGGGCAACGAGTGTAATCGCAAAGTCATTTTCGACCCCTTCCGTCACGAGCGCATCCTTCTTCGGAGTCAGTCCGAGCGGTGAAGCATAAGCCGGCGTCATAATGACTGCATCCGCATCATCATAAAGACGGGCGAGCATCAGCAAATCAACTTCCTTGAATTTAAAGTCGCGTTTGTTTTCCGTGATGTCTTTCATCGTGTAATACGGACCTGTTTTCTTCTTCAACTGGATGGCATCATGTTGCGCGAGTAATGCCAGCGACCGGTCAATGTTCGAGACGTCGTTCGCGATCGCGATGACGCCACCCTTCGGCAATTGTTTCAACTCTTTGTATTCTTTCGAATAGAGACCGTAGTTCGCGAAGTAAATCGGTTTGATTGGTACCAGGTTGGCTTTGTTGTTGCGGTTGAATCCTTCCATGTACGGCACGTGCTGGAAGAAGTTCGCATCGACTTCTTTTGCCGCGAGGGCACTGTTCGGCTGCACGTTGTCACTGAGAACGACGACTTCCAAATTAATGCCCTCTTTTTTCAGTTCCGGTTTGACGAGGTCTAGAATTTCCGTCATCGGTTTGATTAGTGACGCGACTTTTAACGTCTCTGTTTTTGACGCCGATTCTTGTTCATCTTTTTTGTCCGCGTTTCCGCATCCGGCTAATGCCAACACAAAAACGCTGAGTACTATCATGATTTTTTTCATTTAAATTCCTACTTTCGATTAACGTTTATCGAGCAAGCGTGCTACGGTCGTCCCGGTAAACTGAATCAGTTGCACCAGGATGACCATAATTAAAATCATATAAAGCATCAATTCCGTCTGAAACTGCTGGTAGCCGTACCGGACGGCAAAGTCGCCGATCCCCCCACCTCCGACAACCCCCATGATGGTCGAATACGAAATGAAGCTGACGATCGACGTCGTCAGACCAAGCACAAGACCGGACCGGGCTTCAACGAATAAAAACTTCAGGACGACTTTACGTGTCGAGGCTCCCATCGAGACCGCCGCCTCGATGACACCTTTCGGCACTTCAAGCAGCGATTGTTCGACGAGCCGTGAGTAATGGGCAATGGCAATAATCGCAAGTGGAACCGTCGCCGCCGCTGTTCCGATCGCCGTTCCGATGATGAGTCGCGTAAACGGAATCAGGAAAACGACGAGCAACAAGAACGGAAACGAGCGAATCGTGTTGACCAGCAGATTTAAAGCCGAGAACAACCAGCGATTCGCCAGCAACTGATCTTTTCGTGATAAAAACAGCAAGGTGCCGAGCGGGAGCCCGAGAAGAATTGCAGCAAGAATCGACATGCCGACCATCACGAACGTTTGTCCGATGGCCAGCCGGATTTCTGCGGCATACGTAATCAAGATCTCAGGCATGCGTCTCCCCCCGTTCGGTCAATTGTGTCAGGAACCAGCCGGCATCACTTTCGATTTCGGTCACTCCGGTCGGTTCCGTCGCAACAGTCTTGCGAATCCGTCCGTCTTCCATGATCGTGACCCGGCGGCAAATACTCTGAATCACATTCATTTCATGGCTGACGATGACAATCGTGACGCCTAATGTTTGATTGATGTTTTGCAGGACCCGTAAAATTTCCGACGTCGTGCTCGGATCAAGCGATGAGGTCGGTTCGTCACATAGAAGAACGCGTGGCCGGTTCGCAAGCGCCCGGGCAATCGCAACACGCTGTTTCTGACCACCACTCAACTCGGCCGGGTACTTGCCGGAAAAACTGGCCAAGCCGACAAATCGCAGACATTCCTCGATCCGGGCAATACGGTCTTTCTTTTTGACGCCTGCCAGATCAAGCGAGACGGCGATGTTCTGCTCGACGGTCTTGTTTGCGACGAGATGAAAATCTTGAAAAATCATGCCCATATCTTGCCGGATCTGCCGGAGCTTCCGTTTCGGCAAAATCGTCAAGTCGGTCCCGTCAAACTCGACGATCCCCGCATCCGGTCGTTCCAACAGGTTCATCAGTCGGAGCAGTGTGGATTTGCCGGCTCCGCTTGCTCCGATGATGCCATGAATCTCCCCCTGCTCAACCGAGAGGGTGACGGACTGAATAACGGGTTGTTTGGAAAAACTTTTTTCGACGTTTCGTAATGAAATCATGTGGCACCCTCCCTTACAACGTGTTTCATTTTACCGTAAGCTGTCCATTTTTGTCATGTTGAATGCTTTTTTTCTTTCCCGCGTCATTTCACTAATTAACTAAACGATTTAATACTAAAAAGACAAAAAACCCTGAACAGGAGGCATAAATCAGGCTCCGGTATTCAGGGTGTGGTGCGGTTGTGTATTCGATTATCCTTCGTACTTCTTAACGATCGTCGCAATCCCTTGACCGCCGCCGATACAGAGTGTCGCGAGACCATGGCTTTCGCCGGTCCGTAACATTTCGTGGATCAACGTCACCATGATTCGGGTTCCGCTGGCGCCAATCGGGTGACCGAGGGCAATCGCCCCGCCGTTTCGGTTCAACTTCGCCGGATCAAATTGGAGTTCTGCGTCGACTGCAAGCGACTGGGCGGCAAATGCTTCGTTTGCTTCGATGACATCAATCGCGTCCAGGCTCAGACCGGCTTTTTGCAACGCCTGACCGACTGCTTTGACGGGACCGATCCCCATGATACTCGGGTCGACGCCGGACGTCCCGTTTGCAACGATCTCGACGAGTGGTATCAGACCAAGTTCTTTTGCCTTGCGAGCCGACATGACGACGACTGCGGCCGCTCCGTCATTAATCCCGGATGCATTGCCGGCTGTGACCGTACCGTCTTTCTTGAAAGCCGGACGCAAGCGTGCGAGTGACTCCGCTGTCGTTCCGGCACGCGGGAACTCATCTTCGGCGAAGACAACCGGATCACCTTTGCGCTGTGGAATTTCAACTGGTGTGATTTCCGCTTGGAAACGATCCGCTTCAATGGCTTGGCTTGCTTTTTGTTGACTGGTCACTGCAAACTGGTCTTGCGCCTCCCGGGAAATCGTATATTGCTCGGCTAAATTTTCCGCTGTGATGCCCATGTGGTAGTCGTTAAAGGCACACTCCAGACCGTCCTTGATGATTGTATCGACAAGCGGCTGGTCGCCCATCCGTAAGCCGGTCCGGGCTCCGCTTAACACATACGGTGCCTGACTCATGTTTTCCATCCCGCCGGCGACGATGATCTCCGCCTCGCCTGACTTGATTGCTTGAAACGCGAGGTGAATCGCCTTTAAGCCGGAACCACAGACTTTATTGATCGTCATCGCCGGGACCGATTCCGGGAGACCGGCGAGGAGACTGGCCTGCCGTGCCGGATTTTGTCCGAGTCCCGCCTGCAGGACGTTGCCCATGATGACTTCCTCGACGAGCTCTGGTGCGACATTCGCCTGTGCGAGTGCCGCTTCGATGACCGTTGCGCCAAGTTTTGTTGCCGGAACATCCTTTAAACTGCCGTTAAAACTGCCGATTGCCGTACGTGTCGCACTGACGATGACCACTTGCTCACTCATCCTGACTTCCCCCTTATTGAATCGTATATCCGCCGTCTAAGACATTGGCCTGTCCCGTGATGCCTTTCGCTTTTCGACTGGCAAGGAATAAGGCATAGTCAGCGATTTCCTCGACCGCAAGCAACCGTTTTTGCGGAACGAGCGGATAAATCACGTCTTCAAGAACCTTTTCCAGTTCGACCTGGCGTGTCTTCGCAAGATCCGCCATCTGATTGCGGACGAGCGGCGTGTCAACGTAGCCCGGGCATAAGGCATTGACCGTGATCCCGTGTTCCGCCCCTTCGAGTGCTGCCACTTTCGTTAAGCCGAGGAGTCCGTGTTTCGCGGAATTGTAGGCCGCTTTTCCGGCAAAGCCGATCAGCCCGTTGATTGATGCCATGTTGATGATCCGACCGTATCCTTGTTCCTTCATGATCGGGAAAACATGCTTGATCGCCATAAACGGTGCCGTCAACATGATTTTGATCATCAACTCAAACTTCTCCGTCGGAAAATCTTCGATGGGTGAGACATGCTGCAGACCGGCGTTGTTGATCAATACATCAATCCGACCGTACTGTTTCATCGTTTCGACAAACACAGACTGGACTTGCGCTTCATCCGTCACGTTCAGCGTCAGACCAATCACGTCATGTCCCGCTTCCTGCAACGTCTGGGCTGCTGTTTGTGCCGCTTCTGTGTTGACGTCCGTAATGACGACCTTCGCTCCTGCTTCTGCGAACGCCTTTGAGATTTCAAGACCAATCCCGCTTCCTGCTCCCGTCACGAGGACGATATCTCCGTTGATCATCTGACTCACTCCCCTACTGGCATACGTTCAAGTTCCGGGCTGACCGTGAAGTTCGCTTCCGTCACGGCACGGATGTCTTCGACCGTCAGTCCGCCGAGCGTCTCGATCAAGACCATTCCGGCATCCGTGAAATCAAAAACAGCTTTGTCGGTGATCAACCGGTGGACGACTTGACTCCCCGTCAACGGTAACGTACAGCTCGACTTCACTTTCGATTCGCCGTACTTATTGACGTGCTCCATGATGATGACGACCCGTTTCGCTCCGTTGACGAGATCCATCGCTCCGCCCATTCCTTTGACCATCTTGCCGGGAATCATCCAGTTCGCGAGGTCCCCGTTTTCGGCGACTTCCATCCCGCCTAAAATCGCGAGGTCGATATGACCACCACGGATCATCGCAAACGATTCGGCACTGTCGAAATAGGACGCGCCTTTTTGTGCCGTGACGGTCTCTTTGCCGGCATTGATTTCGTCGGCATCGACTTCGTGTTCGAGCGGATACGGTCCGATGCCGAGCAAGCCGTTTTCCGATTGCAGCATGACATGCCGATCGTTCGGAATCGCATTGGCGATCAGTGTCGGAATCCCGATGCCGAGATTGACGTACATCCCGTCCTCGATTTCCTGCAGTGCACGATTGATGATGATGTCTCTAGACGTTGCCATAGTATCTCCCCCTTATGCTTCCCGGACTGTCCGGCGTTCGATGCGTTTTTCATAGTCCGTCCCGACGATGATGCGCTGGACGTAAACCGCTGGTGTATGAATCTCGTTTGGATCCAGTTCACCGACTTCAACCAGTTCTTCGACCTCGACGATCGTCACTTTCCCGGCCGTCGCGACGAGTGGATTGAAGTTGCGTGACGTTTTACGGAAGACAAGATTGCCAAGTTTATCCGCTTTCCAGGCTTTGACGAGTGCAAAATCACCGACAATTCCTTCTTCAAGCAAATATGTTTTTCCATCGAATTGTTTTTGTTCCTTGCCTTCCGCGATTGGTGTTCCGACACCGGTCGGCGTATAGAAGCCGGGAATGCCCGCGCCGCCGGCCCGAATCCGCTCCGCAAGTGTCCCCTGCGGTACGAGATCGACTTCAATCTCGCCACTTAAATACTGTTGCTCAAACGTCTTATTTTCCCCGACGTACGACGAGACCATCTTCTTGATCTGGCGTGATTGTAATAAGATGCCGAGTCCGAAATCGTCGACACCACAGTTGTTGCTGACGACCGTCAACTCCTTGACGCCTTGTTCCTGTAAGGCGGCAATTGATTTTTCCGGAATTCCGCACAGACCGAACCCGCCGACGACGAGTGTCGCCCCGTCAAAAATATCTGCTGTCGCTTCCGTAAATGAATCGTAGATTTTCCCCTGTTGCATCGTTCATTTCCCCCTTTATACGTACAGTTGTTTAATAAAGACCCGTCAGGTTATACAGACCGATCATCAAGAAGACCGTTACCGTCTTTAAAATCGTGATCATAAAGATGTCACGGTACGACTGACGGTGCGTCAATCCGGTGACGGCAAGCAAGGTGATGACGGCCCCGTTGTGCGGGAGCGTATCCATTCCGCCGGATGCCATCGAGATGACCCGGTGCATGACTTCCGGCGGGACACCGCCTGATGTGATCGCTTGCGTATACTTATCTGACATTGCACTGAGCGCGATGCCCATGCCGCCGGATGCTGAACCGGTCACACCGGCAAGTGCCGTCGTCGTGACCGCACCGTTGACGAGTGGATCGGTGAACGTCGTCGAGATACCGTTTGAGACGGTTTTGAAGCCCGGTAAGGCGGCGATGACGCCACCAAATCCATACTCGGCTCCCGTATTCATGACGGCAAGTAAGGCACCGCCGATACTGACGTTCAGACCGGCTTGGAAGTTCGTCCGGACTTTTTTGAAGTCATAGAGCATCGCCGAGATGATCCCGATGATCAAGGCCATCTGGACCGACCAGATCGCGAGCACGGCCGGCGTCTCGATTTTGCCGAACGCTTCTAGACCAATCGCCGCGAAGTCAAAACCTTCCGGATACCAGTTCGGAATCGCGAGCGTAAAGTACTTGTTCATGACGGCGACTAAAATCAAGGGAACAAAGGCCAACACTTGACGGTAAACCGGCTGTTGCGCTGTCTCAAGCGTCAGTTCCGGCTCGTTTTTCAACTCCATCTGCGGAGCAGAACTGGCTGCCGTCGCTTCGAATCCGGCGTAACCTTCCCCTTCCTGATGGGCTTTACGTTTACGGGATTCGAGGTAGAACATCCCGACAGTCAAGATGATCAATCCACCGAGCGTTCCCATGATCGGGGCGGCATAGATGTCTGTCTTGAAGAACGTCGTTGGAATGACGTTTTGAATTTGTGGTGTCCCCGGTAAAGCATCCATTGTGAACGTAAATGCTCCGAGGGCAATCGTTCCCGGAATCAATCGTTTCGGGATGTTCGCTTCGCGGAACAAGTTTGCCGCAAACGGATAGACGGCGAAGACGACGACAAACAGGCTGACCCCGCTGTACGTCAAAATCGCTCCAAGCAGGACGATGGCGAGAATCGCCCGTTTCGCCCCAATCATTCGGATGATCGATTTGGCAATCGATTCGGCGATCCCCGACATCTCAACGACTTTCCCGAAGATGGCTCCGAGTAAGAAGACCGGGAAGTAGGCTTTGATGAAGCCGACCATCTTTTCCATGAAGATATTGGAGAAGAACGGCAAGACCCAGTCAGGGTTCGTCAATAGAACGGCGAACAAGGCACAGATCGGGGCAAACAAGATGACTGAAAAGCCACGGTACGCTACGAACATGAGTAAAGATAAGGCAAGAAGAATGATGATCAGTTCCATGAGGATCTCCTTTAAATTTTTAGTAAGCGCTTTCAATTGCTTCTTCCCCATTTAACAATTGAATCGGAGAACGGTCAATCAAAATCCAACAACCTATAAGTACAGCTTATAGTGTCTATAACTTCACATTATAGACACATTTTTATTTTTGATGCTTTTTGGAGAAATCTTTTGAACGAACAGGACTTTTTGCATGTGTTGGCGTATTCTAACGATAGAATGAATTGTTGATGAAAGTAAGGTGAATCGGTTTGAAATCGATCTTGTATGACGTGCTCCATAACCTGACTTTATTAATGAGCGGGTTTTATCTGCTCGGAAAACTATCTCCTCATCCGATTACAATTGAATCCAAACGGTCCATCCGGATTATATACGGAATCGGTTTAAGTATCCTATCGCTTCTATTGATGCAGTTGACGATCGAACCGGTCCCGGGTGTCCTCGTGGATTTGCGACACATCCCGGTCATCGTCGCCGCCTATTTCGCCGGTCCCCTGCCAACGTGTATTGTGACGATCGTCATTATCGTCTACCGCTTCAGCGTCAATACGAACGCGGCTGCTTTTACGGCCTGTCTGTTCATTTTACTGGTTGCCGGCGGGACGTCGATGATCGTCAGGTGGTTACCGCTTTATTCCCGGAAAACATTTACTGTCGTCACGGTGTATGCGACCGTTTTACATGGACTCGTCTTGACCTATGTGTTGTTCGATACCGGGGTTGTCCTCGATATTTTGAGTGTCGTTCTCCCGGCCTCCTTTGCCAGCAGTTGGCTTGCCCTCGTCATCATCCGCGACATTCGTCTGACGAAACAGGCGATGCAGACCTTACAACAGACGGCACGCCATGATTTTTTGACGGGTCTGCATAATTTCCGTGCTTTTACCGATCATTTGGAAGACTTGAAGCAACAAACGATCCTTCATTCACGGGAAGTTGCTTTAATCATGGTCGACATTGACCATTTTAAACAGGTCAACGATACGTTTGGTCACGAAGCAGGTGATGAGGTTTTACGGCAGTTCGCGAAACGTCTGCATGACGGAGTGACGGATTCCGGTTACGTCTCCCGAAACGGCGGCGAAGAATTTTCGATTCTCGTGGAGCAGCTGACAGTCGTCAAGGTGCTGGCACTCGCGGAACAGTTGCGGGAACGAATCGCCGCTGCTCCGTTCATATTGTCCTCCGGTACTCCGCTTCATTTGACGGCGTCATTTGGTATCGCCAGTTTTCCGGAAACGACCGAACAAATCCAACATATCGTGACGGATGCGGATGCCGCTCTCTACCACTCCAAACAAAACGGGCGTAATCGCGTCACGCTGTTTTCGGATCAAAAAGAAGTCGCATCGACCCATCAATCCAATTAGGGATGGACGAATCCGGTAAAATCGGCTACGTTTGATAGTGAGGTAGGTGAGTGTTATGAAATTGACAAAAGGACCGTACATTTTAATTGGTCTTGTCCTCGGTCTCCTGTTCGGCTTCATCGGCGATAATTTTTATCTGTATGTCTCGGCCGGTATTTTAGTCGGCGCGATGCTCGAAGGCTATGTCTCGTGGCAACAACGGAAAGAACAAAAAAAATCAAATCATTCCTAAGGGGGAATCAGTGTGGGCTTCAGCGAACTGTTTTTATCAACGCTCGCGTATATCGGCGTCGCGACGCTCCTGCTTGCGATCGGTGTCGTCTTATTTGAAGTGACGACCAAATCAAAAGAGATGGAGTTGATCCGTCAAGGCAAAAAAGCGGCCGTCTATGCATTTGGCGGACGGATTTTGGGTCTTGCAATCGTCCTCTATTCAAGTATTACGAACTCGGTCAGTATTCTTGATATGGTCTTATGGGGCGCTCTTGCGATCGTCTTCCAAATCGTCCTGTTCTACTTGGCTGATTTAATCATTCCGCGTCTCAGCATGACAAAAGAGATTGATGCCAACAACGAAGCCGTCGGTTTACTGCTTCTGTTCCTCTCGATTTCAATCGGATTGATCATCGCCGGTTCCCTTACATATTAAAAAGAATGCCAGCATCCCGGACGTCGGAGTGCTGGCATTCTTCATTTTTCCAAGTCTTCGAGTTCTTTTTGGGAACGGGGATACCCGTTCGCCTGCCAATCAGACCGATAAATCGAATCAAGTTTTGTCAACCCGATTTCATCCGAATCTTTATCGGCATCCGGACTTGCGTCTTGATCCAAGTGAGTCAAATACTCTTTTAACGGATCCATATTTCGTTTGTCCTTGTTCTTTATCAAGAGCAGACCGGCACCGGCCAAGACGCTTGCTCCAAACACATACCGTTTTCGTAATCGCATCGGTTCCCCTTCTTTCTGTCAGAACACAGCTTAGACAAGTCCTCCCCCGTCCCGAAGATTCGGGTGGGCCAACTGTCGGACTTTTCCCTGTTCGACGGTCAGGACGTGATCCGGTTGTCGTTCGAAATAACCGGTTTCGAGCACCCCGGTCAAACTTTTTAGTTCCTGAGCAAAATGACGCACATCCTGAACCCGCTCGAGATCCACATCCAAAATCAAATGTCCGCCATCCGTCACGAACGGTTTACCGTCGTGTTCCCGCAATGTCACGTCCAGCTGCTTATCCCGCAGATAACGCTCGACATACGGTCTCGCAAACGCATCGATTTCGACCGGTAACGGTCCGGTTAAATGATGCACGAATTTCGAGGCGTCCGCTAAGTAGAGGATTTCCCGGCTCATCAGCGCGACGACTTTTTCCCGGAATAACGCGCCTCCGCCGCCTTTGAGCACATGGAACCGTGAATCGATTTGATCGATCCCGTCGATGACGAGATCGATATGGGTCGCTTCTTCGAGTGACAGGAGTGGAATGTTCAATCGTTTCGCTTGTTCAACCGTCTCATTGGATGTCGCGACCCCTTGCACTTCACCGCCCGCTTTGACCCATTCACCTAAGGCATCGATGAAACTCCGGGTCGTCGAACCGGTCCCAAGACCGAGGACCATGTCGTTCTTGACCTGCTTGATTGCCGCTTCCGCCAGCATCTTCTTCTCCTGCTCATACATCAGTACCCCTCCTTCGTTAGTTATCTATTCCCGGTTGACGCGAACTTCAATCGACGAGTCCTGCCGTCTCTTGCAAATAGAGCTCGATTGCTGAAAGAAGCGGTTCGAGTGCTTCTTGCCAAAAAGCGACCGAATCCGGTTCTCCGTCCAGGTACTGTTCCATCAACTCTTCGATTGAAGACCGGCCCGATGCCCGTAACAGCGGTTCAAATTGATCGCTGAACGCCGCTTTGGATTGTTTGACCGTCGTATACAACTGATTGCTCAACAAGTAGCCGATCGTATAGGGAATATTGTAAAATGCCTTGCCGGTGTCATAAAAATGACTGACATAGATCCATTTAAACGGAGCCGCCTCGTCCAACAGATCACCGTAAAATCCGGCTTCTTCTTCCCGCATCAATGCTGCGATCCGTGCGCTTGAGATCGGCCCCTGCTTCCGCTCGGAATAAAAACGTTGCTCAAATCGGAACATGTTCGGCACGGTCCCGACGTATTTTAAGCCTTCGTTGATCTTGGTCTCAAGCATCGCCAATTTTTCTTCACCTGCCGACTGTTCGATGACGGCGTCGAGGACCAGATTTTCCATGAACGTCGAGGCGGTCTCGGCGATACTCGTCCCTTTGATTTGCTCGAGGAACGGCAAATCGTGCATCAACGAATTATGATAGGCGTGACCGATTTCATGGGCAAGTGTGACGACATCCTGATACGTCTCGCGGTACGTCATGAAGATGCGGCTTTCTTTAAGGACCGGAAAGGAGGCACAGAATCCTCCTTCCGCTTTATTGGGACGGTTTTCGGCATCGACCCATCCTGCTTCGAATACGTGTTTCGTAAAGGTGGCTAACCGAGGATGCAGGCGTTCAAATTGTTTCAAGATAATCGTTTGTGCTGTCGCATACGAGACAGCACGGTCCGATTTGAAGGTGTTTGCCTCTAAATCGTGCCACTCCGGTTCCGTAATTTGGGCGAGACGCAATTTCCGTTTGTAATACGACTGGAACAACGGACGATTTTGATTAATCGCCGTCAGCATCGCTTCGATCGTTGGTCGTTTGATCCGATTTTGTTCGCAGAGTTCGGTCAAAAGATCATCCCAGCCACGTTTGGCATACACCTGTAATCGAAATCCAGCAATCCGGTTCAGAATCATCGCAAAATCATCCTGTTCAGCGGCGCAAGTCGTCGCAATAGCGGCGGCTGCCGTTTGACGGTCAATTCGTGTCGTGCCGTGGACCGCTTGATGCCAGGCTTGTCCGATCGTGACCGCTGCTCCATTCAAGGGAAGTCGTAATCTAGTCAAACGTTGTTCATACAACTGTTCCCAGGCAGAAAATCCGTCGACTGCCAATGCCTGAATCAACTGTTCCTGCTCCGCCGGCAGACGCCGTTCCATAATGGCACGGCGTTCCGTCAGGTAATAGGACGCCTCTTCGTTCTGTAACGCTGTCCACTTGTCGTTTGACAACGTCCGCAGTCGTCCCTCGAAGAGAGTTTCACCCGTCTGAAGACCCGCTTGCAACCTATCCGTCTGCTCGAGCAGATCAAGGACCTCTTGACGCGACACGTCTTCTGCATACAGGCAATAGACAAAATCACTGAGCTCTTCGACCTGACACATGAGCTGCTCAAGTGTCACTAATTGCGACCGGATCGGTGCTTGAACGGTTTGGAACCGGTCAAGTTCCTGCTGTAACATCTCTAACTTTTGTTTGACCTCTTCCGTTGTATAGCTGGCGTTCAGCTGCCAACGCGATGTCATGGTCGACATACCCATTCCTCCTTTTCAGCCTTTTCTGTCCCTCCCTTCATTCGTTTCCGTTTAAGGCAAGTCCTGTTTTTCTAGTTATTTCCACAAAAAAACACCCTTTCACTTGATGGAAAGGATGTCGGAACCATTAAATGACGAAGAAATAGACGCAGAGGAAATGAGCAAGACTTCCGAGTAACACGAACACGTGGAAAATCTCATGGAAACCAAGATGCTTAAACGACAGAATGTTTGGCTTCAAACCGTAGATGACTCCACCAATCGTATAGAAAATGCCCCCGAGAAACAGCAGTGCAATCCCCATCGGTGATAAGACGGCTGCGAGCGGTGTGATCGCAAAGACCATGATCCAACCCATCCCGATGTAAAGTGTCGTCGACAACCAGCGTGGGCTGTTGAACCAGACGAGTTTAAAGGTGATGCCGAAGACGGCAATCAACATGACGATACTGAACATGACCCACCCCGTCGGTCCGTTCAGACTGATCAGACAAAACGGTGCATAGGACCCGGCAATCAATAAATAAATCATCGAGTGATCAAGTCGTCTCCAGGTCGCAATCGCGCGGTCACTCGCCAGTACCATATGATAGGTCGCCGAGACGGAATACAGTGCCATCATACTGACACCAAAGATGATCGCAGCGACGATCGGCAAGCCGGCGCCTCGTTCCAGTGATGCCTTAATGACCAGTGCCAGCAATCCGATAAAGGCGAAGACTGCTCCTCCCAGATGGGTCAAGCCGTTGATTGGTTCTCTCATGTACGTTCTCATAATTTCCCTCCGTTGTTATGTAGTTTTCAATACTACATGGCGTTATATGAACATTCTATCATACACTAGAGAAATAGGAAGTCATTCCGGATTATTTTTTTGGAGGTTTTTTTATGACACAAGCAGATCAACCAAAACCAATACTCGATCGACAATTGGAACTCACGGATATTCCGAACATCGATCTCTACATGGATCAAGTCATCCAACTGTTTGAACGGACGTTCGAGGAGACGACCCGCGCAAAAGGCGAGACGATTCTGACGAAGACGATGATCAACAATTATGCCAAAAAGAAACTGTTTTTCCCGGTGACGAATAAGAAATACACGAAAGACCATCTCATCTTGATCAGTCTGATCTATCAGCTTAAAGGAACCTTTTCAATCAACGACATCAAAACGATTCTGACGGATTTAAATGCGGGCGTCACCAGTCAGTCAATCGAGCTTGAAGCGTTTTATCAGACCTACCTCGACACGACAGCAGCCAATCAGACCCGTTTTGAAGCACAACAGCAACTCCCGGACGAATCGGATTCTCTCGAGCAGTTGCAACTGATTTTATCACTTGCCCATATGAGTAACTTGTATCGTCGGGCAGCCGAACGGTTAATTGATCAATTAGAAGATTAACTTTCTGAGTCATCTCATGGTAAAATAGGGAAAATGAAGAGCGAGGTGGATCAGATGGAGATCGGGCAACGTTTTTTGGCGCAACTGGAAGAAACCGGACAGTATTTCGTGAATTATCAGGATGGCATTTTGATTGAACTGGCGTTTGATGCGACTGTCGGAAAACAGTCACCGGCATTCTCTGATCTTGAACACACGGCGGCCTATCTCGAGGAACATCTCCGTTCCCATCAGACGCAAGCCCTGTTGCTCGCTTCAAAAGTCCATGCCTATGACGCTTCACCCGTCGAACGGATTACGCAAATGATTTCCATCCACAGTTTCTTTTCGTCTCATCGACTTGTTCATCCGCTGAACGCCTATTCCACCGCCCTGTTGATCAGCCGACTAGACGCGACGGATCCACAACTACAACGGACGGTCGAGCTGTATCAGCTTGCCAAAAAGTCTCATCGCTTCATCGTCTCTCCGCTCTTAGTATCGTTTTTGTTTCTGAACGCCTTGCGTCGCGGAGAAATGTCGATGATTCACGCACGGATCGAGGCAACGTATGACATCCTGAAGAAACGGTTTGGCCGTTCGCAGCAAACATACGTCACCGCTTTGCTGCTCGCTTTGTTGCCGGAAGACGATCAGGCGACGTATATTGAGCAGGTCGTCCAGTCCCGAAACGTGTACCGAAAACATGGGATTCCCTTGTCATTTCACGGTTTACTTGCTTTACTAGGTGACCCGAGGGTGCATCAAGCGGCGTTAGAGGGGTTGACGGACCAGTTCCGGAAAAACGCTCACTTCAAGTATCGCAAAGACCTGGTGTTTTTGACGGCGGTCCGGCTGTACTTGGCCGATCATCCGACGCTGCATCACCTGTTCGCGCCGTTTTCGCCTTCTACGCTCGACGATACGTCCAGCCTGTTACCGGTTTATCTGTTTCCGGTCGATCTGACTGATACGTCCCATGCCACGGACGGCGGTATGGCGGATGGTGGATTTGACGGGGGTGACAGCGGCGGAGGTGTCGGTGATTAAGAATTTACAAAAAAAACCTTCCTGCAGAAGCAGAAGGTTTTTTTGATTAACGCTCTTGGTTATCGTCATCAGAAGGTGTTACATCTGATGCGTCATCGGATGCATGTGACAAATCCGGTGCTTCTTCATCCGTTGATGGATTTTCATCCGAGACATCCTCTGATTGTTGTTGCGTATCCGTTGACTCCTCTTTCGAGTCCGTGTGTTTGTCTGTATCTTGTTTAGCTTTTGGTTTCTCGGTATGTGACTCGTCGCGTCCTGCGATTTCGTCGTTCGTCATTCGATTGCCCGAAGTAATTGGATCTGTTTCTTTGTCGTGTTGCTGTGCCATGAAAAATCCCCCTCAATCTGTGATGTTAAGAGTATTCCCTCACCTGCACAGCTTAAACATCAAGCGTATGGCTGGTTTTTGAAAAATCAGCAATCAAATTCGCAATCGGCTGCGGATGATGAAGGTAATGTCCTTGGACATATAACTTTTCACCAAGTAATGTGATTTGACGAAATTGGGAAACCGTCTCGACTTCTTGGATGACCAGTGCGATGTTCAGTGCTTGTGTCAGAGCATAAACGGACTGCAACATCGACTGTTCGAGCTGATTTTGTGCCAGTCGCCGCGTGAAGATCGGATCCAGCTTCACCGATTGTACCGGTAGACGGAGCAAGGAATTCAACGATGCATAGTGACTGCCAAAATGATCAACACTCAAACGATAACCGACCTGACGCAACGATTCGAGTCGGCTAATCGCCTTGCGCCGTCCCGTCTGCAACACTTCCTCACGAATTTCAAGGACAATCCGGTCCCGTTTGAATAACGGTTGGTTCGCAATTGTCAATAAGTCAGCGAGCATCTCATCGGACTGAAACTGGCTCGCCGATAGATTAATGGAAATCGTGACCGGGTGACCCAATTCTTGTTCCAGACGGACACTGTCCGTGATGGCCTGACAAACCGTAAATCGCCCGATTTGACCGAAACTGCCCATCCGTTCAGCGACTGGAATGAAGTCTGCCGGACTGACGAAGCCGAGAATTGGATGGTTCCAACGTAATAATGCTTCGACCGCCACCGTATGACCAAGCTTGGCATTGAAAATCCGCTGGTAATACAATTCAAATTGTCCTCTTGCGAGAGCCTGCCCGAGTTCTTTTTCCAAAACGTGCTCAAACGGGTGTTGCTCGAGTGCACGATTTTGTGTAACAAATAAGGTGCCGGCCTTCCCGTCCAACTTGACTTGTTGCATCAATGCTTCTGCTGCATAAACTTGTGTTTGACGGTTCATATAATCCCCGGTCAACAGGCTGACCCCGGATGAAGCGGTGACACGGATTGGTTCATGGCTGACTCCTTCGATCGGACGTTCAATTGCCTCAATAATCCAGTTCGCATACGTATTGCCATGTTCCATGAACTCTGCTTCGTCGATGGGTGCCAGCACAATAAATTCGTTCCCGTCCATTCGTCCGACGACATGGTCGATGATCGGCACGTATTTTAAGCGGGACGCAATTTCCTGCAACACCTTATTGCCAATCCGGTAACCGTACGTCGCATTGATGGCATGAAAATTATCGAGATTCAGGACCATTAGAAACGTCGACTGATTCGTCACACTGGAAATCAAACGGTTCATGTAGCGTTCATTATAGACGTCGGTTAAGGCATCCTTGATGACGTACGTTTCCACACTGATCGATTTACTGATGATATTAGCATAGTTCTCAACCAACTCGATGTCCTTTGCGTCGAAATCATACGGTTTGTCATCGAATGCACACAATGTCCCGATTTTTTCGTTTTCCGCATTTTTAATGGCCACACCTAAGAAACTACCGTTTCCAAGCGATTTCGTGACCGGGTGGTTACTCGTATGGGGATCCGCCAACAACTCGTTGATTTGAATCTTTCCGTCCGTTTCATCGATGACAAGCTTACAAAGGACGTGCTGATAGACATGGGTCGTCCCCTCGCCGATCAGTTCTTTTTCCTGGTTAATCGCCTTGACGATGAAGTTACTGTTTAAATCATTTAACGCAAAAAACAGTGTGTTAACACCGATCTCTTCACTTAACTTTTTTAAAATCTCTTCAACGAGCGGATGCAGTGCTTCATACCGCATTTGCATATTATCCACGAATCACCCCTCCTTTCCGCCTCACTCCGGCACCATTTCAACGGGAAACTGTACTGTAAACGCACTACCGACGCCTTCTTCCGAATGTACATCAATTGATCCGTCATGATCTTTGACGATCATTTGACAGATCGCGAGACCAAGACCCGTGCCACCGATTTTCCGGGTATCTGAATTGTCGGCCCGGTAAAACTTATCAAAAATAAACGGAACCGATTTTTCCGGAATCCCGATTCCTTCATCTTCAATCGTCAACCGGATCGAGTGCTCCTGCACGATACCTTTAATCTGAATCTGTCCACCGTCCGGCGAGTATTTGATCGCATTCATGATCAGGTTCGTGAGCAGTTGTTTCATTTTTTCTTCGCTCGCTGTCACCTCGTAACGACCTGGTTCAAAGGAGACACGAATCCGGTGTTTACTGCTCGCCAAATCAAACATCGGCCGCATTTCAAACACCAGTTTCTTTAAGTCCATTCGTTTTTTGATCGTACCTTGCGTCAAATCTTCACCTTTTTGAATCTCGAGTATGTCATCAATCAATTCCGCCAACCGTACGGTCTCGGAATAGATCGTTTCCAGATACTTTTTCTGACGCGGACCATCGAGTGTCCGACGCATCAACAGTTCGGTGAAGCCCATGATCGAGGAAAGCGGCGTCCGTAATTCGTGCGACACGATCGAAACAAACTCGGATTGTTTTAAATCGAGCTCCTTTTCCTTCGTCACGTCGCGCAAGACAAGCATCATCCCCCACTCGACATTGGCAATCGCAATCCGTTCTGCGTAGGCACTGAGCAGTAAATTTCCACGAAACGCCGACAATTCAATCGTCTCGCCCGGGATTTCCCCGTTCATCAACTGACCGATGTAGTCGTGCAGAGCATCCGCTTGGTCGATATGTTCAAATAACGAGGTCGCCCGTTCGTAGGCATGGCGGAACCCTTGCGCCTGATTAACCAGTTTCGGTGGGAACATGTTCAGCAAAGCCTGATTGGCATAAATCTGTTCGCCGCTGCTTTCAATATAGAGAACCGCTTCGCGGATCGAATCGAGTAATTGATACGTTTTGATTTTTTCGTGTTCCATCTGATGGAACAACAAATGGCGTTCGAGCGTCATGCCTAATTTGCGCGACAGGTCTAGAATGTCTCCGACTTGTTCCAGATTAAACTGTTCAAACGGATGTTTGAGATAGATGATCCCGACGACTCCTCCATTACTTGGGGATTGAACGGGAATGGCTGATTCATACATCGCTTCCGCCAATGGAAGCTGGACGGATTTACGCATGACAAAAGAGCGGCGTAACACCGAATATTGATCCAAATCTTTTTCAATCAATTCAATGTCTTCGACGCCTTGCGTCACGAGATGGCTGAGTTGCTCACGTCGGTACAACAGGATGGCACCGGCTTCCAAATCCACGAGGTGAAGTAGTTTGACAAGCAATGTCTCACACGCTGACTCGACATTTTGAGTCGCTAACGCTTCCATGATCTCATTTCGATGCTTCAATTTGTGTTCCACTTCGACAAGATCCTGTGTCAATTGACCGATTCTCTGCTGATCCGTCGTCATAGGTGCTTTCCCTTCATTTAATGGAAAAGGACCGGTCTTTAAACGGTACGGTCTGACTTTTTTTTCGGGACGGTAACGCACGACTTTTTTCAATGAGTTTCCTCCTTCCGGTTCCTGAATTCATGTCTAAAATTATAGCACGGGCGACGGCAACTGAAACAGAAAATTCAATCCGTCGTTTCGGTCAACAAACGGCTGAAGGACTGCTCAAAAGACATGTCTTCCTGGCGTGTCCGTTTTTTTGGACCTTTCGTTCGCCCGCCGGCCCGACGAATTTCCTGTCCAACATGCCGGGTATGTAGTAGAAAATCAATATTCTCGTTCGTAAAGACTCGACCATTCTGATCAATCGCCCGTCCTTTACGTGCCAATGCCAGCGCTGCAAGACCATAATCCTGAGTCACGACGACATCCCCCGGTGCCATCCGGTTGACGATGGCAAAATCAACCGCATCATGCCCCTGTCCGATTGTGATCGTCGTTGCACCGGGGCGGTTGAATTGATGGGCCGTGTCACAAACTAAAAACACCTCATATCCTTTGCTGAGCCGAATCGTCAAATCCACGACCGGACACCCGTCGGCATCAATCCATATGTTCATATCACGTCACTCCTTATTTCCGTTCACTTCTTTTAGTGTCCGTGACGACAGGAATGACTGTCAAGTGAATCGTTCCAAGTTGACCATACTCCCCATAAAACAGACAATAGACAGGAAAGGATGTGCCGAAGTGAAATCTGCTACATTTAAATCATTTTTATCATTACTCAAAAAAAGCGAACCACCGATCGGACTGCTGTCGGCTGCCGTGACGGTTTCCATCATTCAGGCACTCGCTGCCTTGATGATTCCTTGGTTCTTAAAGTCTTTGATTGACAACTTCTCCGTCGATCGCCTGACACCTGGTTTGATCACCCTGTTCATCGTGATCTTCATCGTTCAAATGATCAGCAATGCGTTTTCGATCTATTGGCTGCACATTGCCGGACAACGGATTGTCGCGAATCTTCGGACGATGTTATGGAAACACCTGCTAGCTTTACCCATTCCATTTTACGACGAAACGAAATCCGGTGAACTCGTCTCGCGTCTCAATAATGATGCGACGACGCTACAACAGTTATTATCCGAGCAACTCGTTCGTCTGTTGACATCCATCGTCTCGATCGTCGGTGCCGTCACGATTTTATTTTTCCTCGACTGGCAGATGACGCTTGTGATGGTAATTGCCGTGCCGATTACGTTATTGATCATCATCCCGCTCGTTCGAAAGCTTCACCAGATTTCCCGCGAGACGCAAAAAGAACTGGCCGGCTTATCGGGATTTTTTGCCGAAATGTTAGGTGAAGTGCGCCTGATCAAATCGCAGGCGACGGAAGAGTATGAGATGGACCGGGGACAGACCCGGATTGAAAATCTGTTTGGTTTTGGTGTCAAGGAAGGGAAAGTCCAAGCGATCTTGTTGCCGGTCTTCAACGTCGCCTTGACCTCGATGTTGATCATCATCATCAGCTTCGGTGCCTACCGCGTCTCGACGAATCAGATTACAGCCGGTGAGCTCGTCGCCTTCTCGTTATACCTGTTCCAAATCATGACTCCGCTCGTGACGATGACCGAATTCGTTTCAAAACTGCAAAAAGCACGGGGAGCGACGGAACGGATCTCCGAATTGCTCGAAGAACAGCCGGAAACCGATGGAACACGTCAGGTCGAGCGCCCGTTCGCAGCAGTTCATTTTAATCACCTGTCGTTCGGTTATGATGATACGACACTGTTGCACGACGTCACCTTCTCCTTGCCACGTGGTCAAACGACGGCAATCGTCGGACCAAGCGGCTCCGGAAAATCGACGTTGTTCGCCCTGCTCGAACGCTTTTATCAACCGACAGCCGGTCAGATCGAACTCGGTCCACACGCCATCAATGAGTTTGAACTGGCGAGCTGGCGTAATTCAATCGGTTACGTCGCTCAGGATTCGCCGGTCTTGTCCGGGACGATCCGCGACAATCTGTTATATGGATTAACGGGTGACGTCACAGAGCAACAAATCCGGGAAGCGGCCGAGATGGCCAATGCCGACGAATTCATCCGTTCGTTCGCAAACGGATACGAAACCGAGATCGGCGAACGGGGCGTTAAACTGTCCGGCGGTCAGCGGCAACGGATTGCCATCGCCCGCGCCCTCCTGCGTGATCCGGAGCTGTTACTGCTTGACGAAGCGACATCGAGTCTTGACTCCGAGTCAGAACGTGTCGTTCAAGAAGCGCTCGAACGGCTAATGGAAGGTCGGACGACATTCGTCATCGCCCACCGTCTCGCGACCGTCCGGCATGCTGATCAAATCGTCGTCCTCGAACAAGGACGTGTTTCCGGCATCGGGACACATGACACGCTCGTCGCGTCGAATGTTTTGTATAATAAACTCGTAACGCAACAATTCATCGGTCAAACCGAAACGACCAGGGGGAGTAACAGATGACAAAAACAATTGGTTTCATCGGACTGGGTGTCATGGGTCAAGGCATGGTCCGCAATTTATTAAAAGCCGGCTTTTCCGTCAAAGGCTATAACCGGACAAAAGAAAAAGGGCTGCCGCTCGAACAGGACGGCGCCGTAATCGTCGATACGATTCAGGAAGCCGTGACGGATGTCGACGTCGTCATCTCGATCGTCGGATATCCGCAGGACGTGAAAGAGATTTATTTGGCGGAAGACGGCATTTTAGCATCGGCAAACCCGGGGACGATCGTCATTGACATGACGACATCGAGTCCCGCACTCGCGATCCGGATTGCGGAGCAAGCTGCTCAAAAAGGACTTCACGCCCTCGATGCACCGGTCACAGGCGGCGATCTCGGTGCAAAAAACGGGACACTCGCGATTCTCGTCGGCGGCGAAGAAGCAGCTTTTGACACGGTGAAACCATTGTTCGAGGCGATGGGCAAATCAATCGCCCGCTTTGGTGGTCCGGGACAAGGTCAGTCGGCTAAACTCGCCAATCAAATCGCGATTGCCGGGTCGATGATTGGAACCGCGGAAATGTTGCTGTTCGTCACGAAATCCGGCATCGATCCGACACAGTTCGTCGAGACGATCAAAAGCGGCTCGGCCGGCAGCTGGTCGCTCGAGAATTTGATTCCGCGTGTCATCACGGAAAACTATTCACCTGGCTTCTTCGTCAAACATTTCATCAAAGACATGCGTTTGGCACTCGAACGTGCGGATGAGATGGGCATTTCGACACCGGGACTAGCTCTCGTCAAAGACTTGTATGAGGAACTGGCCGCGTCCGGTCATGCCGAATCCGGAACGCAAGCCCTCTACTTGCTGTTAAAAGAAAAAACACCGTCACGTTAAGCGACGAAACGACAAAACGAGTCTGACCTGCCCGATGAAGGGTGGATCAGACTCGTTTTTTTATGCCGAACGTGTCGCTGGCTGTTGTTCTTTTTTTAATTGCTCGTAAAAATGTGCCATCGTCGTATCGAAATACGGTGTCAACAAGACAACCCCGACGGTACTGAGTAAGGCGAGAATGCCCCAGATGATGAAGCTGAGATACAGCTTCACGAGACGCCACTTATGACCATGCATCATCCGTCGGCTTTCCCCGAGTACTTGGAAAAACGACAGATCCGGTCGGTCAATCAACAAAAACGGAACCAGTCGATACATCAAGTAAAAATAGATCGCCGGTACGATCAAAAAAGAACCCAAGTAGACGAGCAACGTGACAACCGTATAGGCAGCCATTACTTTCAAATAAAAGCGGATCGATGAAAATCCTTCGAATAATGTGCCAATCCCTGCCGTCTCACCACGGACGAGACGTAAGTAGGAAATCGTCCGTCCAACCGTAACCGGTGCGAGGACAATCGTCACGACGATATTCAAGGCGACGAAGCGAAGCATGCTGTCGAGATTGTCTTGATCAAACGACATCCGACTTGCAGCCAGCGCAAAGATTAAGAAATAAACGATCGAAATACTGAGCGCTGTCAGCCATTTTCCTTTCAGCGTCGCGAGTGCAGCTTGTTTGTACTGTAGATTTGTCATGATGAACTCCTTTACCTTTCAACTTTCCTGTTATAGTTTACCGTAGTCTGTCCTGAAAAAATAGCAATCCCTGTCTTGATTCCTTCAAGATGTGTCGATTTTTGGACAGCTGACTCTAATAAGACTTTGTTCTTTCAGTAAGCATTTCTTGTCGGAAATGAGAGAAGCGAAATACCTATCAAAATGAAATAATGGATCGAATCGTTCTTTTCACAAAAAATAGGGAGACGGATTTGAAAGTCCGCCTCCCTACATTCGTTTCGAAGAAATGATTCGCTTCATGAGACTCCTACAGGAAAAAGCGCATTTTTTTTGCGCTGTCAGAGACAAACAAGACCCGCTTCCCTGACCATAAGGGCAGGGAAACTGGCTTGTGTCTCGCCTGAGGAAAGCGAGTGAGAAGCAGAATGATTTCTTCTTCAAACCCTAAAGCTCTTTTTTAACGTGCAAGCAGCTGTTTCAGCGCCGCGACTTTATCAGCATCAACTTGACCGTCGACGAGGACGGCTGATCCGACGTGCAATTCTGTCGCCTGGGTTGCCTTAAGTAATTCTTCCGCCCGCTCGACCGTGATGCCGGAACCCGGCAAGACGATCAAGTCGGGATTTTGCTCAATCAACTGGGCGATGACGCCTTGACCTTCAAGGGCCGTCGCGTGTCCGCCTGACGTTAAGATCCGGTCGACCTCGGGAAAATCAGCCAATACTTCAGCTGCTTCCAAGATGTCACGACTGCTGTCGATCGCCCGGTGGAACGTCAGCGACAAATCGCCCTTATGTTTGATGATTCGTCCAAGGAATCCTTCGTCGACACGTCCGTCTGCCGTCAAAGATCCGACAACAATTCCGGCTGCTCCGAGTTCCCGGATCAAATCAATGTCCGTAATGATCGTTTCCTGATCGGCTTTCGAATAGACAAACGATTTGCTGTGCGGTCGCACGAGGACATGGACCGGAATCTCGACTGAAGACAAGACTTGCCGGATCAACCCGTAACTCGGTGTTAATCCACCTTCTGACAAGGCCGAGACGAGTTCAAGCCGGTCGGCTCCCGCCCGCTCAGCGGCTGTTGCTTCTTCTACTGTTGCTGCAATGATTTCTAACATGATGCATCCCTCCCGCCCTAGTGTATCATGAGACGACGGTCCAGTTCACCCGTTCATTAAACAGCTTCATCTCCCACGACGGGGGATAGGTCGAGGGACTGAGAACGATTTTAGCGCGGCGGAATTCCGCGACCTTATATTTCCGGTTGCCTTCAAATTCGTCACACGCTAAAAAGGCATAGACATCCTTCGTCCGACCGATGATGGCTTTTTGAATCAACGATGATTCGATGTCATCACTGACGAATCCCCGTTCGATTTCCGCACCGTCGAATGTCAAAAATGATGCATCAAAGGCATATGCGTCCAGTGCCTGTAAGACTTCGACCCCGACCGTCTGTCCAAATGAATCGACGGTTCCGCCGAGCAACCGAATTTCACCGTGAAATGGTCCTGTTTCCCGGCACTGTTCGAGATGACTGGCAATCGATAAAGAATTCGTGACGATTGTCGCTCCACCGTTCAAATACGGTAAAAGATGCTCGACCGGTTCGCCTCTGCCTAAAAAGATACAGGAATAGTCCGCAAGCCAGCCTTTTGCGTACCGTGCCAGCCGACGGGACAATTGATCGGTTCGTCTGGAAATCGACGACTCTTGTTTTCCACCTTGATAGATGGCTCCACCGTAAACCCGCTTCAGTTGACGTTCCCGTTCCAGTTCTTCGAGATACCGCCGGACGGTCTCCCCGGAAACATCCAGACGATCAATCAAATCCTTCGTCATGACTTTCCCTTCCTCTTCAAGCCATTGCATGATTCGTGATTTTCGTTCCTCTCCTAATAACGACACATGATCTTCCCCCTTCACAGACAAGTACTACTTCTAGTGTAGCGAACGTCTGTAAAGGTCTTGTAAATCCGGTGTAAAAAAACGTGTAATTCCTATGAAATGTTGTTGAATTCGTTTATTTTTCAGAAAGAGCGCCGGCATGCTGAATCGTTTGTCTGATTTACGGCAAAAAACCGGTCCAACTCCCGCTTCCTGAAAGGAAGGAGGACATGGACCGGTTCGCATCAATCGATTTCTTTTTTGTCTTTCGCGAACATATTGATCTTCGATTCCGTCCCTTGACGGATCCGACTGATATTTTCGCGGTGCTTGAAAATCACGAATAAAGCGAGGATCGTAAAGAACGTCGGTACGATCCAGTCCTGCTCGATGATGCCGATCGTAATCGAAACAACGATGCCGATGCTTGCCGCAACGATTGAGCTGAGTGAGACCATTCGGCTGAGTCGTAACGTCGTCAAAAACGAGACGAGCAAAAAGAGGAACAGAATCGGACTCGTCACGAGCAACATGCCGCCCGACGTCGCAACCGCCTTGCCACCCTTGAACTTGGCGAAAACCGGATAGATATGCCCGATGACGGCCGCTAGTCCGGCAAACAACGGATGTAACTCCGAAGCGAGTAAGATCGGAACGAGGCTGGCTACTGCTCCCTTACCGAGATCACCGATCAAGACGATGATACCCGCCTTTTTTCCTAACACCCGAAACGTGTTTGTCGTCCCTAAGTTTCCACTACCGTGTTGGCGGATATCAATCCCGTGCCCCCACTTTCCGACTAGCAAGGCAAACGGAATCGATCCGAGTACATAGCCTAAAATTAAAATCCCGATGATTTCAATCATGGTCAACCTCCAACTTATTAGTGACCGACCTTCATATATTCTTCGAGAGTCTGTCCATTATTTTTAATTTGTGTGGCTGGACCGACACCGACATAACGAATGTGCCATGGCTCGTACGTGTATCCGGTCCGTGCTTGGAATCCACGATCGTACCGGACGATAAATCCATACTTCGCCGCGTTGTTCGCAATCCATTTTCCTTCTTTTGTATCGCCAAGTGATGCTGTCAAACCATTACCGACGCTTGGTGCCGAGATATCAAACACGAGTCCGGTCTGGTGCTCACTGTGACCGGGACGGGCCGAATATTGGTCTGCTGCCGCTTTTCCATCACGGGCGACATAGTTGTTGTAGAGGACCGTCTGACGTGAACCGGAGCGGAATCCGCTGACCGCGTTTAATGTCACGCCGGCGGCTTTCGCATCCGCAAACATTTTTTCCATTTGCTTCGCTGCCGGTGCGCGCATGTAACTTTGTTCAAGCACGCCTGAATACGAGAAACTGACGTTCGGAACGACTAAATCAGACGGCTTGTAATCAATCGGCAAGCTGTATTTCTTATTGACGACGACAAGATTTCCAAGACCCAAGTCGGCTTTTGTATCTGATTTATTTGTCTCCGGTGTTTCCGACTCCGGTTTTGATGGTTTAGACGGTTCCGGATCCTGTGCAGAATCGGTTTTCCCGTCATCTTTTTTGTCTTCTGTTGTCTCATCTTTTTTGTCTTCTGTTGCCGGTTCATCCGCCTTGTCTTCAGCTGATTTTTTATCCGCTGCTGCTTTTTCTTCCGCAGCTTTTTTGTCGGCGGCTGCCTGCTCTTCTGCTTTTTTCTCAGCTGCTGCTTGTGCCTCGGCTTCTTTTTTCGCTTCGGCTGCTTCTTTTTCTTTTGCTACTTCGGCGTCACTTTTTTCATTATCTTGTGCAACCTTTTCGTCTGCGTTTTGATTCGCCTGTTCTTCTGTTTTGGTGTCTTTTTCCGCTTCCTGATCCCCAGGATTACAACCTGCAAGGAGGAGCGCCAATGTACTGACTGCTACGATTTTTTTCATTTTTAATTCCCCACTTCCTTGGTGCTATTCTATGTTACCTCTAATCGACCGATTAGAAAAGCCCTCACGCAAGAAATCCTGCTGAGGGCTGAGGGTTAATTCGAGATGAGTACGGCGTCATCGGCAAGCATCTGTTCATAGATGGCATGCCAGTTTGGAAAGACTTTCGGCAGACGGATTGGCCGGAAGTTTTCTTTTTTGACGACGACGTGTGTCGTCTTCGCCGACACGGCCAGTTGACCGTCGGCATTCTTCACTTCGTAGCCGTAAATCGTCCGTAAGCCGTCATAATGGTCGATCCAGACAGAGACGTGTGCTACGTCGCCATATGTCAACGACCGTTTGTAGTCGAGGTTGACGTTCGTGACGGGTGAGACATATCCTTCTTCTTCCATTTCCTTATAGTCGAGTCCGATCGACTTGATCATTTCTGTCCGTGCAATCTCGAGGTACACGAGATAATTGGAATGATAGACAATCCCCATCATATCGGTTTCAGCGTAACGAACTGGTATTTCAATCGTGTGCATGCAACTTCCCCCTTAAAAATCCTCTTTTTCAAGATAGGACCATTCTGAACCGGTTAAGCTAAGTTTGTCAATTAATCGGACGGATTGTTTGGCAATCGCCCGTTCGACAATCGTAATCGCGGCGCGAGCATTTCCGTTCGGTACGGTCTCAATCATTTGCTCGAGCGCCTGTTTCGCATCATCCGTCAACTGATACCCATATTGCGCAGCATAGTTGATGATGATTTCGATTAGCTCGTCCTTCGCGTAGTTCGGGAAGTGGAACTCGCGTTTAAACCGGGATTTCAGTCCGGGATTACTGGCGAGTAACGCTTGCATCGGTTGCTCGTAACCGGCAAGGACGACGACCAGATTATCGGCATGTTTCGTCATCTCGTCGACGAGCGTATCGATTGCTTCCTTGCCGAAGTCGTTTGCTCCGCCGTTCAGCGCATAGGCTTCATCGATGAACAAGACACCGCCGAGTGCGTCACGGATTACATCCCGCGTCTGTTGCGCCGTCTGACCGACATAACCCGAGACGAGATCGGCACGACTGACAACTTTTAGATGCCCCCGTTTCAAGTAACCACACTCGCGTAAAACATCCGCATAAAGCGCCGCGACCGTCGTTTTTCCGGTCCCGCTGTTTCCGCTGAAGACGGCATGCAGTTCGACCGGCAAGACTTTATAACCCGCCTCCTGCCGACGTTTTTGCATCGACAACAAGGCTTGGATCTGTTTGATTTCTGCTTTGAGCGGCTGAAGTCCGACCAGTTGATTCAGCCGTTCTTCGACCGTACTGTCGTCTGACGCGACAAGTTCGAAATCGGCTTGTTCGAGCAGCGCAAAATCCTCATGACTGGCACTTTCACCGAGGCTTGCCCCTTTTTTAAAGATCGCGTCGAGGACGATGTTGCGGACCGCCCGTCCGTTTCCGAAACTGGCGTCGACCCGTTCCCGTTCGAGCCGGGACAGCAACGCTCGTTCTGCCTGTTCCGTCAGGACATAATCATTCGCAGTCGCGATTGAGCGTCCGATTTCAAGCAATTCCGTATCGGTATAGTCCGCGAGCAGATAATGGTTCGATTCCGGGAACCGGCTTCGCAGACCGGGATTGGCCTTCAAGAAGTCCCGCATTTCTTCCGGATAACCGGCGAGGACAACGGCGAACCGTCCCGCATATTCACCGCTCGTCATTGCGGCAACAAGTGTATCGATCGCTGCTTGTCCATAATCGTTGCCGCTTTGACCGGCCCGTTTTAAGGCGTATGCTTCATCAATGAACAAGACACCGCCGACCGCTTCCCGAACTTTACTCATGACCTGTTCTTCCGTCTGTCCGACAAACGCTCCGACAAGAGACGACCGGTCCGTCTCCACGACTTCCGGCCGTTCGAGCAGTCCAAGCTCATGGTAAATCTTCGCCATCAACCGGGCGAGCGTCGTCTTCCCGGTTCCGGGATTCCCCATGAAGATCATGTGGAGCGACGGTTGATCACTCGAACGGTAGCCGTCCGACGTCCGTTTTTGTTGGTACTTTAAAAAACGGTACATCTGATGGACCCGAAGTTTGATATCCTCCAGTCCGATCATCGCGTCGAGTTCCTCAAGCGCCGACCGCTCGACCTGTTTGATCTCTGCCGGCAACAAGGACACGACACGACGTAAGTCTTGAATTGCCGTCGCCTTCAGCTCCGTCATCTCCCGGAAGGCATCGCGGGAATAAAACCGTTCCTGTAAGCTGTCGAGAAACTCCGTCGCAATCTGTTCGAGCGTCGCGCTCGACAGCAGCAAGGCTTTGCCGGCTTCAAACAATTCCGACCAACGCACGGCATCCATCCGGCGCAACCGTTCCGTTTGTTCGACGACCTGCTCCGTTTCATGCAGGATTTGTCCCGCCTGTTGGATCAATTCTTTTGTCGCCGAGCGTTTGGCATTGGCATTGTCCGTTTCCCGAATCGTCGGGAATGTATTAGCGACCAGCAACTGGTAGCTGCTTTGCAACTGTTGCTCGATTAGCAACTGTTCCAGCCGTTCCGGCAGACGGTCGTGTTGACGGATTTCCTGCATCCAGCTTTCTGCCAACGCATCGATTCGTCCGGTCATGATATACCGGTGCTCGACCAGTAACGCTAAAATCCGGACGAGTGCCCCGGTTTCCTGCAACAGACGACTGCTTTGCGCATAGCGTAAGGCCAGGACTTCCTCGACTTTCGCGCCGCCTTCCCACGCCTCGATTTGTTTGAACATCTCCTCTTTTGAGAACGTCTCCATCTTCGTTAATCCCTCCTACTTCTCGAAAAAACCGACTTTGACCGTCACGATGTGACGCTCCAGTCGGTTTCTCATCATTTAGCTTTTAACCAGTTCGGATCGAATGTATCCAGTGTCTCGAGTTTTTTCATCTTGACGGAATAAAACAGCTTTCCGTTGTTGCGTGACTCGGCTCCCAGTACTTTCGAACGGTCGGACGCGACATAATACGTCGCTTCTTCTGCATTGTTATCCTTATCGAAGAAGGATGGATACTGCTTGATCCATTCTTTCGGCACCGTACTCGACGGCTCTTTTTTGACGAAGACGTCGGCTGCGTTTCCGGCGATGTCCGCTTCCCCTTCAACTTGACCAAAGTCACCGTCTTCGATGAACTTGATGATCTGTTCATTGAACCCGCGTGACAAGAATGGACGCGGTGCGCTGACGCTCTTCGATGCCTTCGTCTCGTTCAACAATTTACCGGTAGCGTCGTATTCCCGAAACATCTTCCCGTCCCAGATGGCCATCGTTCCTTTTGATGGACCGTCGATGACTTCTGTCCGGAAATGTCCTTTATCATCAAAAACGACTTCATACGTCCGTGTTTCGAGTGCATCTTCCGTCGTCGACAATTTCTTTTCGACATACTGGATGCGCGACATCGTATAAAACGGTTTGACCGGTGCAGCTTTATCTTCATTAGCGGTCTGTGTCTTATTCAAAAGGTAAAAATTATAGGCAAGGAGTATCGCCATTGCCACGATTGCGACTGCAATCCATGTGCTCGTTCGTTTCGTCATGCCATGTACACCATCCTAAATTTGTCTCGTTTCATGTTAATGGTATCGGTTTTAGGCTTAGAATACAAAGGGTTTGTCCAAGATTCACGCATTTCCGAGAAAATACGTCAGACTTTTGAACAATTGCTCTTGTTTTCGAAAGACAGGTATCTGTGCACAAAAAACGGACTGCTGATGAACGGCAGTCCGGTAAGCTTAATCCATTTTCGGTTCGAGTGAGACAATCATCGATTCATCGACGAGGTAATACGTGTGATGGGGCAACTCGCGTAAATAACCTTGTTCAAACAATTTGGCACAGTCAACTTGAAATGTCTTCGAGTACGGTTTGAGGGGTAACTTGCGCTCTTTGTCAAAATACCGGTCGACCGCGACCTGAACATAATCCATCTCGTAAACTGTCGCGCGGTCTTTCGCTTCCATGATCGCAAACGTCTCGCGTGACATATAGAAGACCTGCGTCGTGCGGACACCCAAGTGCGGTGCCAGTCGCGCCATATCGATCCGTTGTTCCTGATCGAGTAAAATCGTCCGGTTCGTTCCTTTGGGCAACGCCAGTTCAAAATCGTGTGTCGCCCGTTTGACTTCATCGAGCGTGACATCGCGAACGGGCAACGGCGGTTCTTCTTTTGCTTGAAACCATTTTTTAAAGCGGTTCACGTTCTCGCCCCTTTCTGCATCAAAAAAGGTGGGGTTGCCCCCACCTCAAACGTTAATGTAAACGGTTTAGTTTTGCAAGCGTTCGCGAAGAACCATCGGTAAGATTCCGCCGTGACGGTAGTAATCGATATCGACTTCTGAATCGAAACGAGCAATCGCTTCGAACTTCGTGACTTTTCCGTCTGCAGCTGTTGCTGTGACTTCGACGACGTCACGCGGACGAACTGATTCGTCAATCGCGATGCTGATTGCTTCTTCGCCTGTTAAGCCGAGCGATTCAGCCGATGTGCCGGCCGCGTATTGGAGCGGCAAGACACCCATCATGACGAGGTTCGAACGGTGAATCCGCTCAAAGCTCTCAGCGATGACGGCTTTGACACCAAGAAGGTTTGTTCCTTTTGCTGCCCAGTCACGTGATGAACCCATCCCGTAATCTTTACCAGCGAGGATGACAAGACCTGTGCCATCTTCTTTGTACTTCATTGCAGCATCGTACATTGCCATCGTTTCGCCTGTTGGCCAGTACGTCGTGAAGCCGCCTTCTGTACCTGGAGCGACTTGGTTACGGATCCGGATGTTCGCGAATGTTCCGCGCATCATGATCTCGTGGTTACCACGGCGTGAACCGTAGGAGTTGAAGTCTTTTGGTGCGACCCCTTTGCTGACAAGGTATTGTCCGGCTGGTGTCGTTTTCGAGAATGAACCGGCTGGTGAGATGTGGTCCGTCGTGACAGAATCCGCAAACTTACCGAAGACACGGAGGTCGTTCAATGCTTCGACATGACCGGCTTCTTTCGCCAAGTTCTCGAAGAACGGCGGGTTTTGGATGTATGTCGACGCTTCGTCGAAGTCATACTGATCGCCTGTCGGCACGTCAAGGTTGTTCCAACGTTCATTTCCTGTGAAGACTGAATCGTACTCCGCACGGAAGCTTTCCGGTGTGACGACCGTGTTGATGATTGTTTGGATCTCGTCACGTGACGGCCAGATGTCCGCGAAGAAGACTTCTTGTCCGTCTTTGCCTGTTCCGAGTGGCGCGTTCATGATGTCCACGTCAACCGTTCCGGCAATCGCATACGCGACGACGAGTGGTGGTGATGCCAAGTAGTTGGCTTTCACGAGCGGGTGAACCCGTCCTTCGAAGTTCCGGTTTCCTGAGAGGACAGACGAGACGAGCAGGTCTGATCCGAGGATCGCGTTTTCGACGGCAAGGTCAAGTGGACCCGAGTTTCCGATACATGTCGTACAACCGTAACCAACTGTGTTGAAGCCGAGTTGATCGAGGTACGGCTGAAGTCCTGATTTCTCAAGGTAATCCGTAACGACTTTTGATCCCGGTGCAAGTGATGTCTTAACGTATTTCGGAACCGTCAATCCAAGATCGATCGCTTTTTTCGCAACGAGTCCAGCACCGATCATGACGTACGGGTTCGATGTGTTCGTACAGCTCGTGATTGCTGCGATCGCCAAGTCTCCCGTACGCATTTCAACCGCTTCGTCTTTAAATTGAACGACAGCGACTTTGCTTGCTTCTTCTTCAGCAAGACCAAAACCAGCGTTTCCTTGTGGTGCTGTCAACGCTTTTTGGAATGACGTGTGCACGTCCGTCAAATCAATCCGGTCTTGTGGACGTTTTGGTCCGGCAAGGGCAGGAACGATTGTCGACAGATCAAGTTCAACCGTCTTCGTGAACGTTGGATCTTCGTTTTGCGGCGTGTAGAACAAACCGTTTGCTTTTGAGTAGTTTTCGACTTTTTCGATCAACGCTTCTTCGCGACCTGTCAAACGGAGGTACGTCAACGTTTCCGTATCCACCGGGAAGAATCCGCATGTCGCACCGTATTCAGGCGCCATGTTAGCAATCGTCGCGCGGTCAGACAATGACATCAGGTGAAGTGATGGTCCGAAGAACTCAACGAATTTCCCGACAACGTTTTGTTGACGCAACATTTCCGTCACGCGAAGGGCGACGTCCGTTGCTGTTGTTCCAGGGTGCATTTCACCTGTGATGCGGACACCGATGACTTCAGGAACCGGGAAGAATGACGGTTGTCCGAGCATGCCGGCTTCCGCTTCGATTCCACCAACTCCCCAACCAAGGACACCCAGTCCG
The DNA here is from genome assembly GCF_043359615.1 of Exiguobacterium sp. S22-S28. NCBI lineage: Bacteria > Bacillati > Bacillota > Bacilli > Caryophanales > Exiguobacterium > Exiguobacterium sp. S22-S28. The sequence goes on from NZ_JBHFFC010000026.1 coordinate 170,032, forward strand.
TTGATCATCGTCGTGTGAGAATCCGTTCCGACGAGTGTATCCGGATAGACATCAACCGAACCGTCTGCTGTTTCTTTTTCAAGAACGACAGATGCCAAGTACTCGAGGTTTACTTGGTGGACGATTCCTGTTGCCGGCGGTACAGCACGGTAATTATCAAATGCCGTTGTTGCCCAGCGTAACAATTTGTAACGCTCTTCGTTCCGCTCGAACTCAAGATCCATGTTTTCAGCGAGTGCACCGGCGAATCCGTAAGAATCAACTTGAACCGAGTGGTCGACGACGAGGTCAACCGGGACTTCCGGGTTGATGACCGATGGATCGCCACCGAGGTCTTGCATCGCTTTACGGAGTGACGCGAGATCGACGACCGTCGGAACACCCGTGAAATCTTGTAAGATGACGCGTGACGGTTTGAACGGCACATCGATATCATTCGATACTTGGGCAGTTCCCCATTTCGCCAAGTTTTCGACATGTTCTTGTGTGATCGAACGACCGTCTTGTTGACGAAGGACGGATTCAAGCAGCACACGGATGGAATATGGAAGGCGTTTGACTTCCGTCAGACCGAGTTCTTCCAATTTTTCAAGGCTATAATAGTTGTAATTTTTACCGTTTGCTTCAAACGAACGGCGTGCACCAAACACGTCTTGCGTTGGTTGCGTTTGCTTCATGCTGATTCCCCCTTTAAGTGTTGACGACATCAAGCCCCTGATACCGCTTACTTGTACAGCTCTATCATAGTATAATATGAGCCCCGTTACAATTTGAAAGAACAAAAGACCTTCAATAAGTTTTACTTATCGGCTAATTGAGAAGCTATATCAATCATATGCTTATAACGACGTCCCGTTTCTAGTTTTTAATGGTTCTGTTACGGGTACTACTAAATTGTAGAACGATATCAGAACTTTCTGGAGGCGGAAATTATGGCACAATATAAAAACAATGAGGCAACACACGTCGTCACGACGATCGTTTTTCATGATTTGGAAAAGGCAAAAACCGGTTTTGAAATGATTAAGGATCTCGAAGCGATCAAAGAGATTGAAATGGAACAGATGGTCCTCGCCGAACGTAATGAGACGGACGGCTTCTCGTTCATCGATGCGATCGACTTCACGCAGCAGGATCAATCGTTTAAAGGCTCGTTGATCGGAATGGCGGTCGGTGTGGTCGGCGGACCATTCGGCATGCTCGTCGGTTCCGTCGCCGGATACCTGATCGGGGCGAACCGTGACGAAAAAAACGAACGCGATTCGTTTGATTTGTTTAACCGGACACTCAACCAGATTAATCCCGACCATTATGGCGTCATCATCATCAGTGAGGTCAACGAGGATTCGGAAGCGATCAACGCGATTGCGGCGGAACTCGGAGCGACCGTGCGCCGGACCGGTGAAACGTTTACGGATGAGACGGTTTAATTAAAAAAATGTTGTTGCTTCGTCCCCGTTTTTGAACTGAACCAAAAAAGTTAGACAATAAATGATTCGTCAGGCGACCTTGAGGACCTGAGTCCGGTATTCCACCGGGCTCAGGTTTTTTAGTCGTCTCTTGATACGACGATGGTTATAGTACTCGATATAACGCTCGAGCTCACATTTGAAGTGGTCCATGTCATCGAACTCCTTGAGATACAGGAGCTCTGACTTGAGCACGGCGAAGAAGCTTTCGATGGCTGCGTTGTCGAGGCAGTTGCCCTTACGGGACATGCTTTGCGTGATGCCGTGCTCGTGGAGCGTACCGACGAACGCTCGATACTGATAATGCCAACCTTGGTCGGAATGCAGAATCGGTCGGGCTTTCCCATCGAGCTTCCCGATTGCTTGGTCCAACATTTCGCCAACGAATCGATATGTAGGGCGGTCCGATATGGTATAGGCAATGATCTCACGGTTTCCCAAGTCCATCATTGGCGAGAGGTAGAGCTTCTCCCCGAACAGGTGAAACTCAGTGACGTCAGTCACCCATTTCTGGTTCAGACCGGTGGTCTTGAAGTCCCATTGGAGAAGATTCGGTGCGACCTCTCCGACTCGTCCTTTATAGGAGCGGTATCGCTTCATGCGGACGAGACATTTGAGACCGAGCTCGTTCATGAGACGGCGCACGGTCTTCGGATCGTGCCGGAAGCCTTGGCGTTCGAGAAGTGCGTGGATGCGACGATAGCCACATCGTCCCTCGTGTTCGTGGAAGAGGGTATGGATGGCTGCCTTCACCTCCGCATACTTGTCCTCGCCCGTCAGGCGCGTCCACCAATAGTAATAGACGCTCCGCGCCATACCGAGCACGCGGAGGAGTCCCGGAACGGGATAGATTGACCGCAATTCGTCGATTACTTGTGCCTTGATCCGGTTCGTCGCGCATTCTCTTCTTGAACCAAGGCTTTCAATTTTTTTAACGCAGCGTTCTCCATCTCGAGATACTCGATCCGCTCTTTGAGCTTCTCGACTTCTGTCATCTCTTCAAAATCCTTCTTCTTGCGTCTCGCCATCGGGGCACGTCCTTTCGGTTTGGCGACCAGACCTGCGGTCCCTTCCCGTTCATACGTCGATCGCCATCTCGAGATCGTCCCTGGGGAGGAAATTCGGTATTTTACGGCCGCCTCTCTATTGGACAACCTGTTGGTCGCCATGTCGTTTAATACCTCCAGTTTAAATGCCGGCGAGTGGGTTGTATAGGAAGGATCGAAGATCGTTTCCCCCCAACGCTCATAGAGACGCGACCACTCACGGATCAGTTCACGCGCTATACCGAATTCTTTCGCCACACCTCGGTATCCGTCTCGTCCCGTCAGATAACGCTCAGCGACCTGGACTTTAAACGCCTTCGTATATTTGACCATAAAAAACACCCCATAAAAGTTGGATTTTCATGTCCAACTTTTATGGGGCAGTTCATTTTTCAGGGACGTTTTCGTTTTTTATAAGCAAGTTCATCTTCAGTCCAAATAATCTGCTTTTTATCATAACATCTTTCACAAATTTGAAAATATCTCCTCTCCTGAAAGAGGACGTCATGAGTTACTTCATCAAATTCGTCCGACCTTTTCGCTTCAGAAACGGACCTAATCCAGCAAAACGATCAACTGCTCTTCCAGTCGCAGTGCTGAACTTTTCAACCATGACTTCACGCTCGGGGCATATCTGTCATGATGCCATCAATGCGGTCTTCCCTTTCTTCAAATTGCTGAAAGATCACGAAAACTTATTCCCATGATTTGGAGATACGGACGATTCTGGTGACGTGACAGCCCGTATAATGGGTGAAGGAAGAACTACACCCGAAAGATGGAGGTCGTCACATGAAACAGAAATATACGCCATTGGTCCTCTCAGCGCTGCTGCTGTCTGGAGTCCCGGTCCTACTCGCGGACCAGCCGATCAAGGTCCAGGCAGCGGATTATAAGTACGATAAGTATCAAACAGATTTATTAGCGCAGTTGAATTTCGAACGAAAAATGGTTGGTCTGAATCCGGTATCTTTGCATCCTTTGTTGGTAAAGTCAGCCGAAAATCATTCAAACTATCTGAAATTAAATGGTTATGCGTATGCTCATGACGAGGTAAAAGGAGATAAAGGATTTACGGGTAGAGAATATGAAGATAGGTTAAAAGCAGTTGGTATAAATGTATCTGATTACGGTGGGGGTTTTGAGACAATTTCTGGTTCAGGTGAAAGTTACACAACTCAAATGAGGTTACTTATTCAGACAGCTCCTTATCATAGAGTAGCTTTACTTACTCCCTCCACTCAATATGTTGGTTTTGGGTACACGAAAGGTGGGGCAGTTGTCACAAATGCTTTAGATAGTGTAAATGAAAGTAACGACATGGTAACATACTACCCGTACAATAATCAAACCAACTTAGAAACAACATATTATGGAAATGAAGACCCTGACCCACTTCAAGGAACTGGTCTAGAGAAATCAGGAACAATTCTAACTTTCACTCCTTCAAATTACTATTATGCAGGTACGGAAAAAGCAACTCTCACAAATTCTAGAGGAGAGAAAGTACCTGTTCTTGTAGAGTCAGGGGGTATTGGTCCACTTCTCATCATTCCAAAATCGCCTTTAGAGTATAATACGCGATACACAGCTTCAATTAGTGTCGTCGATGAAGACACTGGGCGAAAAGCATCTAAAACATGGTCATTTACGACTAAGGAAGACCCAGATGTATTAAAACGGGCGAATATGTATAAAGACTATAACAAGTCTGAGTATTGGGCGCAGGGGTTACTTTGGGCAGTAGAAAAGAAATACCTTGCTTCTCAGTCTGTTAAAAATACAAAGACTGGTAAGACAGAGTTATACTTGAAACCATCAACAAAACTAACAGAAGGTGATTTAGTCACTGCACTTACAAAGTATTACTATTCGTCTGAGTACAGTAAAACAAAACCTGCCGATAAGAATTGGAAACACTCTGTCGGGTATCAGGTGGCTAAAAAGCACAAGTTGCCGACGATGGCGACGATGGACAACCGGAAGAAGGCGACCGTCCTCGTGACGAAGGGAGACATGCTACGGGTGCTGGCTGCTGCCCACCTGAGGAAACCGGTATCCGAGCAGGTGGCCTTCGACACGCTGAAGGGGCTCGGGGTAGTGAAGGATCGCTCGCTCACGGCATACGGACCGAAGTCCGCGGCCAGTAGAGCCCACATCGCGACCTACCTGTACCGATATATGAGCTCGAAATGAGACGGATGAGTAGAGGGGCATGCCCTTCTACTCTTTTTTTGCGGCATCGGAGATATCCTTCAAACATCACATTCTCTCTTTTCATCTTTTAGATCAAAAATATCCTCACTGCAATATGTAAGCGATACTGCTCCTCAGTGACTCCGCTTCAATCTTTTGCTTTATTTAGAAACAGGTGACTTCCCAAACTTTGATCAGAATTATGCATACCGGCATTATCCCTCTTTCTCCATTTCACCGAATGATTCTGCCGGCCGAATGGTTATCTTTTTTTCTGCAGCATGGATTGAAATGACGCAATCCCATGTTGGTTTCAATTGAAGGACTCCTTCTTCATCCACCCATAGCACAGCATTTAATTCTATAAAGCCACCCATTACTACCATTTTTTTAGCATTCTCATCAATGACGGCATGGAGTTCCTCACTTAAACTGACTTCCCAGTCTAAAAATGTATTGGTTCTCATATAAAATCTCCTTTTTTACGTCTTTTTTTAACAGAACAAGAAACCTCTCGCGTGACAGATAAACGTTAAACAAACGTTAATGCATGTCGATGTAACACCTCACGTAACCAATCATCTGAAAGCTCCATCGGTGCCAAGTCGTGTAGGTAACTGCATATCATCGACACCTCCAACTCATTTCAGTTCAGGAAATTTCAACATCCCCTGCGGTAACCATTGGTAAATTGATACAATATTATCATATGCAATCAAAGGAGGATGAGTTCAGATATGTCAGATAAAAATTATACCTATTTGATAGAAGAAATCGAAAAGCTGAAATTTCACAATCGTACGTTGTTGACTTTACTCGGAAATTTACATCCGGATGCAATGGAAGATACGACGATACACGAAGCGGTCATCCTATTCGATCTCTCAAAAAATGATTTACGCGAGTTAAAAGACTTAATAATCAATTATGATCAAAATCGCTTCGCTTTTGAACAAAAAGCACTACTGATTAATCCCGTTTTCAGCAAAGATAACTTACTTTTCTTAGTAAACTCTTTTGTTAACTCAGACATGCTTACTACTGTCGGAAATACAATCTTATCTGATTACGAAGTGAAAACGAAATAACGTAAATCCATAAAAAAGAGACAGACTACGAAATGAGGAATTCCTTTTCCATGAGACTATTACCTCCAAAGCCGTTTTATTATGAAGGTGGAGAAAAAGCTGCTCTGCTCTTACATTCTTTCACCAGCAATCCGAATGATATGAAAAAGCTCGGGAGCTATCTGCAACAAAATCAGTATTCCTGCTACGCCCCGACACTCAGTGGACATGGTCTGCCGGCAGAAGAACTTCTGAACTACGGACCAGCTGACTGGTGGCAGGATGTTCTTGACGGTTACCAGCTACTGAAAGACAAAGGATTTGAACATATAGCAGTCGTCGGTCTCTCACTGGGTAGTGTTCTTGCTTTAAAAGCGGCACAGGAGTTGCAGATCAACGGGGTAATCACCCTATCCGTCCCGATGGATAAGGAAGCAGCCGTTCTAAAAGAACGAATATTTTATTATGCCCGGCGGTATAAACAACTCGAAGGGAAAGAGGAGCAACAGATTGAGTCTGAAATGACTGAACTTCATCACCTTCCCTTTGATTCGCTAGCCGATTTTGAACAACTCATTAACCGGACGAGAGACCAGTTGGCACGGGTCGTCTCGCCTGTTTGCGTCATGTATGGGGAAATGGATGGCCCCTCGTACAAGACGAGTGCCGAGAAGATTTTCCAAAGCGTAACTTCGGATCAAAAAACGATTAAAGGATTTGCGCATTCCAAACACCTGATGACATTAGGCAAAGATATGAACGAAATCAACCAAGATATTCTTACCTTTTTAAATGAACTGAAATGGTGAAGTATTCCCCCACCCTAAAGGCAACCCGTACTATAAGGGCTGTCTCTTTTTATATTACTGTATGGATTTCGGCTCCTGTAATCAGAAACCAATCAAAACAATTGACGCCATGAATAACAGATGGTATATTTATCTCAAATTAAAGATATATGAATTAAAGATAAAAAGAGGTGAATGAAATGGAACAGCCGAATCCGAACTTAAAAGCACTGACAGTCATGGTCCGCGCAGTCGATGCGCTTCATGAAGTCATCAAACAGGATGTTGCGAAGTCCGGACTAAATCCGACTGATTTTTCCGTACTCGAGTTGTTGTATCACAAAGGAAGGCAACCGATTCAGCTGATTGGGAAAAAAGTATTGATTACGAGCGGCAGCATCACCTACGTCATCGATAAACTCGAAAAAAAGAACTACGTCGCCCGCCAAGCCTGTCCGGAGGATCGGCGTGTGACATTTGCGGAACTCACCCCAGAAGGTCAAACGTTAATGGATACGATTTTTCCGGAACATGAACAAGCCATTAATCAGGTTTTCCAAGGGATTGACCAGGCGGAAATTGAATTGTTCATTAAGACTGCTAAAAAAATAGGCTACCAAGCCCAAAATAAGTAAATTTTTTTACCTATATATCTCGAATTCGAGATAATAACGATTAAGGGAGCGATTTAGATGAATGAATTAAAAGGAATCCACCACGTAACGGCCATCACGAGCAGTGCCGAGAAAAATTATGAGTTCTTCACAAACGTCTTAGGGATGCGTTTGGTCAAAAAAACTGTTAACCAGGACGATATTCAGACCTATCATTTATTCTTCGCTGATGATAAAGGTTCAGCCGGTACCGATATGACGTTCTTTGACTTCCCGGGCATTCCAAAAGGAACACACGGAACAAATGAAATCTTTAAAACCGCTTTCCGCGTGCCGACGGACGAAGCGCTCCACTACTGGATCAAACGATTCGATAAATACGACGTGAAGCATCGCGGCATTAAAGAACAGTTCGGTAAGAAGACCCTCTCGTTCGTCGATTTCGATGACCAGCAGTACATGCTGATTTCAGACGAGCATAACGAAGGCATTACCTCCGGAACTCCGTGGCAAAACGGTCCTGTTCCATTAGAATTCGCCATCACCGGTTTAGGTCCAATCCACATCCGGATTGCCGAATTTGACCGGTTAAAAGAAGTGTTGGAAAAAGCGATGCTGATGCGAGAAATTGATCAAGCAGGATCACTGCATTTGTTTGAAATGGGTCAAGGCGGAAACGGCGCGCAAGTCATCGTCGAACATAACCTCCTTCTTCCAAGTGGACAGCAAGGATTCGGTACCGTTCACCATGTTGCGTTCCGGGTCGAAGATACGGCCGCTTTAAATGAATGGATCAGCTGGATGCAAAACTTACGATTTAACACATCCGGCTACGTGGATCGTTTCTTCTTCGAATCATTGTATGCACGTGTCGCCCAAGGCATTCTGTTCGAATGGGCAACAGATGGTCCCGGTTTCATGGGAGATGAGCCGTACGAAACAGTCGGAGAAAAATTATCGTTACCACCGTTCCTCGAATCGCAACGTCAACAGATTGAACAAATGGTCCGTCCGATTGATACCGTCCGAAGCTCGCGGACGATTGAAAAAGAATACCTATAAAACGGAGGAATTCACTTGAGTCTATTCAGTAAATTATTTGGTTCAAAGGAAACACCACAACAAGAGGAGGAAACGAACATGACAAAGTTAAACATTGGGATTATCTTAGGATCAACACGTGAAGGCCGCTTAAGCCCACAGGTCGGGAACTGGGTCAAAGAACTGGCGGACAAACGTGGAGACGCCAACTATACGATCATTGACATCGCCGACTACAAATTGCCGCTGCTCGGTGAAAAAGACGGCGATGCATCCGGTGCAGCTGCCTGGTCTGAAGCAATCGCCGCTCAGGATGGATTTGTGTTCATCACACAGGAATACAACCACTCGATTGCCGCTTCCTTAAAAAATGCCCTCGATTATCTCCGTGTCGAGTGGAACAACAAAGCAGCAGGTATCGTCTCGTACGGTTCGGTCGGCGGCGCACGCGCAGCAGAACACTTACGCGGTATTTTAGGCGAATTGTTGATCGCAGACGTCCGGGTTCACCCTGCCCTTTCCTTATTCACTGATTTTGAGAATGGAGCCGTGTTAAAAGCAGCACCGGTTCAAGCAGATTCAGTTAATCAAATGCTCGATCAAGTCATCCCTTGGGCTGGCGCTTTAAAAACAATTCGTTGATTATTCAATCGCGTTTAATGATGTTGAAGAATGTTTGAATAGAGACAAAAAATGAGAGAGCTCCTTCATGGCGGAGTTCTCTCATTTTTCATTTATTGTCTTCCGTCCACGTATCGACATACGAAACCACGTACTCTTTTTTCGTTCGACTGTACTTCGTTTCGAAGTAATAGAGGACATTCTCTTTCTGATTCAAAACGGAATACGAATACGTCTTGTACGCCTTTGGAAAAACAGGCTGTTTTTTACCGGCTTGCTTTCCGACTTTTGAATAGTCGATATACGCGACTCTCTCATGTTTCCCGATTCCTGTTCCCGTCAGCACGTCATCCAACTGTTTTTTCGTCATCCCTTTTTTAATCTTTTGATCGTTATAGACACGTTTGGAATTGACAGCAGATGAGTCAAACCAATGTTTTTCGACGAGTTTTAACTGCTTACTGTGTTCTTTTGATTTAAATACGAGCAACATGCGGACGGTTTGGAACGTCACTTCATCCGGATTGTCCGATTCACTCGATACCTTTGCATCTGGGTACAGATAGAACTCATACTTCAAATATTTCAGCTTTCCGCTTTTATCGTATGTGTTGGAATCGTTCAATTCACCACTGCACAAAAGATTAACTTTTACCTCATCTTCCGGGCGGTCACACAGGTGTTTTTTGTAGTTCTTGCCATACATGACTTTCGCAACACTGGTCATCGAGGCATTCATTTTCAGCTTTTTAAAGGTGTCATGTTGTGTTTCCTTTTTCGTTTTCGCCACGGCTTCGTTTGACGGAAAACCTGTCAACATCAGACCTAATGAGACGGACAAAACAACCAGTGACTTGATGACGTTTTTCATTTTAACAACCTCCTTCAACACTGTTAATCAACCGAAAGTAAATCATTGAACTGAACGATGTTGCTGCCCTTTTTCGCATAGTATTCAATCATCTCCGGAAGTTTCTTTTTATTGTAACTTGTGATGCCGTCCGTAATCACCGTCACGTCGTAATCCAGTTTACGTAAGTTAAAGCAAGTCGATTTGACACAAGCCGTCGCGTCTCCACCGGTCAGATAAAAGTCGGTGATGTCGTTTTGCTCAATGAATGCTGCGAACGCTTCACTTGTTAAAGCATTCCCCTTATATTTTGTGAATACATGATTTGAAACGATGTTCAAATCAGGTGCTAACTCGGCACCACGCGTCCCGGTTTTAAACGTTCTGGTTCCGGCCGATAAATTCTCGTGCCGGATGTAGACCACATGCATATCCTGTTCAACTGCCCAATCGATTGCCTGATTGATTGTACCGATGACTTCTTTGTAGTTTTTTGTCATGTCGTTTTGAATATCAATGACGACTAAGGCTTTCTTTTGCATGTAAACTCCTCCTGAATTAATGAACGAATTTTTAGTTTTGATGATGTTTTGCTTCCGATTCGGATCGGATAACGTACACTTGAGGTAAGAAGCAAATTCAAGGAGGCATGCCCCGTGAAAGAAAAATACTACTTTGACGTCTTTCCTGAACTGACGAGCGAACGGCTCTTCTTAAGAGAAATCCGGTTAAGCGAAGCGAACCACATGATTGAAATTACGGTCTACGATGGTCACCAGGCACAGAACAGCCGGGATGTCATCCGGATTTTGAGTCAGATTGCCCTCGATTACCTGAATGGAGACGGCATTACGTGGGGACTGTATTTAAAATCGACCGGTGAATTTATCGGGAACTGCTGTTTTTGCAGAGGCTATCAAAATAACATCGCTGAGATTGGGTATGTACTAAAACCGGACTTTCGGGGTTACGGCTATATGACAGAAGCCGTTAAAACAGTTACCCGGTTCGGACTGCAGGACATGAAGGTCACACAGGTTTGCGCCTATGCCGAGCTTGAAAATCACGCCTCACAATCTGTGCTTCTAAAAGCCGGATTCGTAAAGAGTACGCATGACGAAGACACGTATAAGTTCATTTCTCCCTGACTCCGCTTGTGAAAGCAAACACCTCGCAACCTTCTGATTCATTTCCAATCAAAAGGTTGCATTTTGGTATGTCTACTTTTTTAAAAACGTTCACTCCGGCTTCCGCCAATTACTTCGCCTTAAAGTTATAGAGCGGCTTGATGACTTTGAGTAACTCGACCGTATCCATTGTGTTCCGGATGATTTCTTCCATCGGCTTGTAGACGAACGGTGACTCATCACGCGTCGATTCGACGACCGAGCTCGACCAGACGTCCTGCATCGCCGCTTCAAACGCTTTCAGATCAACGGATTTAAACGCCTTCGAACGGGACATGATCCGTCCTGCCCCATGTGGTGCCGAATAGTTCCAGTCCGGATTTCCTTTTCCTTTGACGATCAGTGAACCGTCGCGCATGTTCATCGGAATGATGGCGACTTCACCGGCTTGCGCCGAAATCGCACCTTTCCGGAGAATCATCTGCTCGAGATCGATGTAGTTATGGATCGTATCGAACTGTTCCATGACCGACCAGCCCATCGCTTCAACAATGACGTCGGTCATCGCTTGACGGTTCAGCGCCGAGTAGCGTTGGGCGATTTTTAAGTCATGCAGGTAGTTGTCCATATCGGAACCGGACACGTACGCCAAATCTTTATTCGTTTCATTGAACTGACTCTTCAACTCGACCAGAGTCGATTGGATGTCTTGTTCACGTCCCTGTTCTTTCAGCGATGCGACGACCGACGCCGTATCGACGGTGAATTGTGAGCTTTCCGCCAGCTTTTGATAATGTTCGGCAATCGTTTTTCCGAGGTTCCGGCTGCCGGAATGAATCACGAGGTAGAGATTGTCTTCCTCGTCTGTATTCAATTCGATGAAATGATTGCCGCCGCCTAACGTACCAATCGACAATCGGGCCCGCGTTTCGTTGAACGGTGCCAACACTTGATCAAACGGAATCTGTTCCGCCAACCGGTGCGGCTGATTGCGGACGGACATGCCGCTCGGAACCAGTGCCTGAATCGCAGCATCCAACTTCTCATAATCGACACCAGCTGTTCCTTCACGGTTGATTTGTGTACATAACATCCCGCAGCCGATGTCGACACCGACGAGATTCGGAACCACCTTATCGTGAATCCGCATCGTCGTGCCGATGACCGAGCCCTTGCCAGCGTGACAATCGGGCATGATGCGGACATTGCCGTCGACAGCAATGTTTTCATTCAGCATCCCTGTCACCTGTTCAATCGTCATGTCATCGACGTTGTGGGTAAAAATCTTCGCTTCGCCGTATTTTCCGTGAATCGTCTTCATTTCATCCTCCCCCTTACCTTCCTGCCTGTCTCTTGTTCAAGTATCCTATAAAATCCCTTTTTTAACAATTCGTTCTTACTCGTGGACAATCGAGACCCATTGTTGGGTCAGCGCCGATTGACCGTCTTCCGTCAACCAGACAAGAGCCGTCGTACTCGTCGCGTCCGGTAACCTTTCCCGCACCAGTCCCGTCATGTCGAGCTCGCGGAGCGTACTTTCCGGTAGCAGTGTCACCGCTTGTCCACTGCGGACAAGTCCAATCAAGGTCAAGACGTCGGAACAGGTTTCCTGCGAGACGACCCCGAACTGCTGGCTGAGCGTCTGAAAGACACCAAGTCCTTCCTGACTCGGAATGATGACGTCGGCATCCGGAAAATCAGGATGATGGATCTGATAAAACGGTTCTTCTTCCATCCACTCGATCGTGACACCTTGTGCCTCAATCGGCAGCCGGACGAGTGCCACGTCGATCGCATGATCCTTCAAACGATCAATCAAGGCAGCGGACTCGCCCTGATGAATTTGCAACGTGATCCGGGGATGGCGTCGTTTCATCTCTTGTACCCATCCCGTCAATCGACCGGCGGACAACGTATTGACGCCGATCCGTAAGATGCCGGTCCGTCCTTCCTTGATGTCACTGACTTCAATCCGGGTTTCCGCTTCATACCGCAACAACGAGACGGCGCGTTCATACAGCCGCTCACCGCTGGCCGTGATCCGGATACCGCGTCCCGCCCGTTCAATCAGCCGTACACCAAGCAACTCTTCCATCTTTCGAATTTGTTGGGTCAAAGCAGGTTGTGCCATCCGCAGTCGTTCCGCCGCCCGTGTGACGGATTGCTCTTCGACGACCGCGCAAAAATACCGATATTGGCGTAAATCCATATTCATCATCTCTTTCATATGTTTTCAGTAATAAATATGTATGAATCATAACATCAATCATATGATACGATGCTGAAATCAGCGATTTTTAAAGGAGACGATTTTTGTGAAACGTACGACGTCCACGGTCCAGTGGATTATTTTCTTATTAGCCAATACGATTGCCTTGCCAATCGTCGTCGCGAGCCTGTTTGATCTCTCGAGTGTCGAGACGGCCGCACTTGTCCAACGCTCCTTCTTTGTCGGAGGGATTGCCTGTTTTCTCCATGGATTGTTTGGTCACCGTTTACCAATCGTGTCCGGTCCTGCCGGCTCATGGGTCAGCATCTTTGTCGTCATCGCCGCATTGCCGGTCGATTCAAAGACGGCCTTCACGATTGCGATGGCCGCTGTCGTCATTGCCGGCGTCGTCTTGATTTTCCTCGGGTTGACGGGATGGACCCGCTTTTTATTACCGGTCTTTACGCCGCTCGTCAGCGGAACGTTTTTGCTTTTATTATGTATTCAACTGACCGGCGTCATGCTTGGTGCCGTTCTCGCCGTCGAAGCAACACGTCTTGCCGGCATTCTGACATTCCTGCTTGTCCTCGGACTCAGTCAATTTGGTCCGACCCGCCTCCGTCCGTTCGCTTTGATGATTGGCATTGTCGTCGGCTGGTTGGTCAGCCGTCCGTCGTTACCGGAAGCGTCCGGTGTCTTCGCCGTTCCGACCGCCTTACCGTTCGGAATGCCGCAATTTGACGGCAGTGCTTTTCTGGTCGCGATTCCGTTTGCGATTCTTTTGATCGTCAACTTGATTGCCGCGTTAAGCGCCGTCGAAGCGACGATTCAGAAAAAAGGGGCCTTGAATCAGGGGTTGACGGTCGAAGGGATCATTCACTTGATAGCGGCGACGTTCTCGACGCTCGTTCCGGTCCCCTTGCCGATCACCAGTGGTTTCATCGCCCAGACGGGAAGTAAGGAACGCCGTCCGTTTTTGATTGCCTCACTTGTCATCGCCTTGGTCGGGTTTTTCCCGAGTATCATCGGCATCATCGCGACGTTACCGCGCAGTGTCGCCAGTGCCGCTCTGCTCGCAACGTTACCGCATATGTTCCTGATTGCCTGGCAGTCCGCTGAAAGCAGCATGACGACCAGCCGTCGCAAACATGCCTTTGCGATTTGTGCAGTAATCGGGATCAGCATTCTGTTGCAATCGACGGTTCTGGCGGAAATCCTGCCGCTGACGTTACGTCCGTTCTTCAGTAACGGCTTATTAATTGGGACGATGCTTGTGCTCGGGTTTGAAGTCATCGAACGGTTCCGTTCACGACGTGAAGCTAAATCAGAACGACTTGCCAGTTAATCTTTATGTTAAAGTAAAATCCCCACTTTCTCGCAAAACGCGACAGAGTGGGGATTTTGTGTTTGAAATCATATGAAAGCCGTTCATTAAACTCGTATTCTTCCCATGTCTCGCCTGAGTAAAGCACGGAAAAAGAAGACGAGTTTCACTTCACTTCACTTCACTTCACTTCACTTCACTTCACTTAACTTCACCGTACCTCACGCCACCATCTGCGTGTCTCACTGGCAACAGTGACACTTTCGCCGATCATCGGTGTCACGACCGACACCTCATGTTTTACGGCTTCTTTCAGCAAACGTTCGACCGGTTCGTACCACGGATGAAACGCCAGCGTAAACGCCGACCAGTGGACCGGAATCAGCACGTCCCCTCTGACATCGAGATGCGCAGCGAGTGTCTGTTCCGGCAACATGTGTGAACTCGACCACCGGGTATCGTATTGACCACATTCCATGATGGTTACATCAAACGGACCATACTGTTCCCCGATCGCCTTGAAGTGTGGACCGTAGCCACTGTCTCCGCTGAAGAAGACTTTCTTCGATCCCTCAATTACCCATGACGCCCAAAGCGTCGAAAATTGATCAAGACCATTTCGCCCCGAGTAGTGCCGGGCTGGTGTTGCCGTCAAACGAAGACCGTTCGTCTCGACCGATTCGTGCCAATCGAGTTCCGTAATCCGGTCCGGATCTACCCCCCAGCCTTTTAGGCGGCTTGCCACACCAAGCGGGACGATGAATCGACCGACCCGGTCTTTTAACGCCAAAATCGAATGATAATCCAAGTGATCGTAATGATCATGCGAATAGATGACCAGATCGATCGGCGGCAACGCATCGAGATCGACCGGTGCCGTCGTCTGAAAACGCCCGCCCCCGAGTTTCGGGAACGGTGACGGCGCACGACCGAGCATCGGATCAAAGAAAATCGTCTGTTGATCGAGTTCAAGCAGGAACGCCGAATGTCCGAACCAGGTCACGCGCGGCTCAGTTCCGTCCGTCCGTCGTTCAAACGGTACGACCGGTAACGGCTTGACCGGTTTTAACGATGGTAATTCCCGACCGTAATCTTTTAAAATACTTTTCATTGTCTCCCATTCCATCTTCAGTTGGAACGGTAATTCATTTTGAAACTTTCCGTTCGAAAACTGACGCGAACGCGTATACTGCTGTTGATCTGCTTTTGACGGCCGGCGACCGAATAACGGATAACGGGTCATGAAGACCGCTCCAAGGACGCCGAGTCCGGCTAATGCTGCTACTGTTTTTTTCATTTCTCTTCACCTCTTTGATACGTCCAGTATAGCATCGGTGATTTTTAAAGCGGTAATGAACAAACTTCACTTTCCCTAAAAAAAGACGTAAAACTGAGTATCTCAGCTTTACGTCTAGGATTTAGTCTAAATCGTCCGCTTTCCATTTCGAACGGTCGCTTTTATCGTGATCGGATTCATGCTCCGACTCATAATCGTTGACGCCCGGATTTTCAACTTTTCCATCATGCCGGTGCCCTTCTTCGTGCAGGTGGTCGCGTGAGTGATCATGATTATGTCCATGGTCATGATCGTCATGTCGGTCTTTTGCGAACAGCGCGATTCCGCCCCGCTCGACTTCTTGATAATGTTGTTCTGCCTCTTGATCGGAATGCCCCACCCGCTTCAATGTTTCACGTAGTGGCGGTTCGTGACTGAATTTTGATTTGATCTGGTCGATCCATGACGCACCGGATGCCTCATCCGCCGCTTCGTCCCGTCCAACCACTGAAAAATCGGAGTCCTTGTGACCTTGCTCTTTTAACGCTTGCATTTTCTGATGTAAGCTCGACTCATCATGAAAAATCCCGATAAATTTCTTTGCCATCGTCAACACCATTCCTCTCAAAGAGATATGAATTTACAGACTCCACTTTTTACCCTTATTTTGTCATCTCAAAACGAAAAAAAGACGTGTCTTCCGCTGAATCGGAAAAACACGTCCCACTTCAATTAATCTTTGAGTAACTGTGGTGAATCAACAAGCGTGATGACACCGTCATTTTTCTGAACGAATCGTTCGTAAACGAAATCGTTGGCAAACAACAGAACCGGATTTTCCCAACGGTCGTAGACAAGAACAGTCCGTGAATCCGTCAATTTCTTGACTTCACTGATTTCCGTTACCTTGACCCACTTCGCGACTTGGAAGTTCGCCGCATCTTTTAAGATGTCAACGCCGTACTCTCCTTTAAGGCGGTGTTCGAAGACTTCAAACTGAAGTTGTCCGATCGCGCCGAGGATGATCTCGTTGTATTCCGTCTTGTAGACCTGAATCGCTCCTTCTTGCGCGAGCTGTTCGACACCTTTTTGAAACTGTTTTGATTTCAGTGCGTTTTTCGTAAAGACTTTGAGGAACAATTCCGGTGCAAACGTCGGCAATGCTTCGTACTGAAGACTCGGATCACCGTTCGTGATCGTGTCGCCGATTTGATAGTTGCCGGAATCATACAGACCGATGACATCTCCCGCAAACGCTTCGTTGACCGTTTCCCGCTCGTCTGCCATGAACTGCGTCGATTGGGATAACTTCATTTTTTTGCCGGTCCGCGTCAGGACGACTTCCATACCGCGGTCGAATTTCCCGGTACAGATCCGCACGAAGGCAATCCGGTCGCGGTGATTCGGGTTCATGTTCGCTTGAATCTTGAAGACAAAGCCGCTGAAGAATTCTTGTGCCGGCTCGATTTGTCCTTTGTTCGACTCACGTGGTGTCGGCGACGGTGATAAGTTGAGGTAATGCTCAAGCAACGGTGTAATTCCGAAGTCGACCAGGGCAGAACCGAAGAAGACCGGTGTCAATTCACCTTTCGCAATCAACTCTTCGTCATACGCATTTCCCGCTCCGTCGAGCAGATCGACTTCATCCACCAATGTATCGTACATCTCGTTGTTGATCGTTGACGCCAGCTGATCGTTCGCGAGTCCTTCTTCGCCGAGATCAATCGTCAGACGGTCGTTCTTGAAGCAATGGAACTTCTCGTTGACGCGGTCATAGACGCCTTCAAACTGTTGACCTGATCCGGCCGGCCATGTGACAGCGACTGATGGAATGCCGAGGACTTCCTCGAGTTCTTCCATCAATTCGAGTGGATCACGCGCTTGGCGGTCCATCTTGTTGATGAACGTAAAGATCGGAATCCCGCGCATCCGACAGACTTGGAATAGTTTTTTCGTTTGCGACTCGATCCCTTTTGCGGCATCGATGACCATGATCGCCGAGTCGACGGCTGTCAGGATCCGGTACGTATCTTCCCCGAAATCGGAGTGACCCGGTGTATCCATGATTGAGACGATTTTTTTGTCATACTCAAATTGCATGACGGATGATGTAACGGAGATTCCCCGTTGTTTTTCGATCTCCATCCAGTCGGATTTCGCAAATTTCGAGTTTTTCCGCGCTTTGACCGATCCAGCTTCACGAATCGCGCCACCGTGGAGTAAGAATTTTTCAGTTAATGTCGTTTTCCCGGCATCCGGGTGGGAAATAATTCCGAAGATCCGGCGTTTCTCGACTTCGGTTTGGAGTAATTTTGTCATGTAGGGTAATTCCTTTCACCTATATATTAAAAATCTTCTTCAAAAGTGGTTACCTCGCTCATTTTCGCAACTAGTCTATCATACCGAATTTTCGCAGTCTCGTCCATTTCACTTTGTTGACTTAATTTTCAGATTTCAGGTTGACAACTCCGCTCGATCTTCTATACGATGACGAGGAAGTTACTATGACAAGAAGGAGGAGACGTACAATGTCACAATCATTTAATCAGCAACCATCGATTTACGTATTGGCTACAACTGTACGTCACCCAATCGTTTAATTTTTAATTAAGCAGGGTGTACGTATGCGTATACGTACATGCTGCCCTCTTATATCAGGACGGGTATGCCCATATTTGTGCGTATCCGTCTTTTTTATGGTCTAAAAACGGAAGTATAAGGGGTTTTGTTTATGTTTACTGCATTAAAACAGCTTGACCGCAACATCTGGATCCGGTTCGTCGGGGAAACGATTACCGGAGTCATGATGTTCATGATTGCACCATTTCTTGTTTTGTATTATTCCGAACAACTCGATTCGTACTTTTTGGTTGGTCTCATCATGGCGACCGGACCGATCACTTCATTGTTCGGTTCCTTCCTCGGCGGGTATCTCGCCGACTTGTATGGCCGTAAACCGCTCATGGTCATCTCGATTGTCGGCGATGTCGTCGCCTTGATCGGTTTCTCGTTCGCCGATTCGTTTTGGCCGTTATTGTTAATGAATGCCTTACTCGGTCTGACGAACTCCTTGTTCCACCCGGCTGCCAGTGCGATGGTCGCCGATGTCACACCGCCGGAACGACTCAACGAATCGTTTGGGCTCCTGCGGATGGGGCATAATGTCGGGGCTGCTTTTGGTCCGCTGATCGGAAGTGCCGTTTTGTTCGTCGATCGAACGTTGATTTTCTACGCTGCGGCCGCTGTCTTTTTCGTGTATGCACTCGTCTTGTTGATCTTCATCCAAGAAACAAAACCGGATCAGATCGAACATACCGGTGACGAACCGAAGTTATCCGCCTTCACCGTCCTGCGCAAAGACAATGTCTTCTTAATTTTCATCGCAGCCGGTGTCTTCATCTCAATGGGCTTTGCCCTCGTCGAAAGCATGTTGCCGGTTTTCCTGAAAGAAGCCTTGCCCGGTCTGCCGAACGACAAAAACCCATTCCCGTACTTGATGGGCTTAAACGGGATCATGGTCGTCTTGTTCCAGTTCCCGATCGCCGCCCGCTTGTCCGGAAAAGCATTCGGAAAGGTCATGTTGCTCGGAGCCTGTATTTTTGGAATCGGCATGATTTTACTCGCCTTCATTCCGTCGTATCTTTTCTCACTCGGAACGGAGTATCTGGTGCTCGTGACGGTGTTACTGGTCATCTACGCCCTCTATACCCTCGGTGAGATGATCATGTCCCCGGTTCAAATGACGTTCATCGCCTTGATTGCACCGGAACACTTGCGCGGAACCTATAACGGTGCTGCCAGCATCCAGTGGTTGATCGGTGGTGTCACGGCGCCGCTTCTCGGATCCCTGTTCCTTGATTCCGGAAACGGACAATATGCGCTCGCCGGTGTCGGGGTCGCCTGTTGTTTGTCCGGTCTTGTTTACCTGGCACTCGACCGGTCAATCCGGCGGGCAAAACGGTTATCGCAATCCGCTTGATCGTGCGGGATTCATATCAGATAAACCCCCGGATCAGACACTTGTTGTAAGTGTCGGTCCGGGGGTTTTGTATGTACAGAATGAAGATCACGCTTCCTGCTTCGCGTGTGTCATATCGCCTTCAAGCAGAACCACGTCTCCCTGATCCGTTGACTCGACAATCGTCAGACTGGTCCCGTGAATGAAGGAAGACGTCCACAAGTGCTCCATGGCAGTCCCTTTGAAATGAGATAACAGCACTTTAATCGCAATACCGTGTGTGACAATTAAAACCGTTTCTTCTCGATGTTTCACTTGTATCGCTTTTAAAAATTCAAGGAGACGATTCTTTAACACATCAAAACTCTCCCCCGTCTTTGAAACGTACAGGTGAGGTGTCTCCCAAAACGCCGTATAGGCTTCCAGGTCATTCTGTTTTAAGAAATCATGTGTCTTGCCTTCCCACTCGCCCATGTGAATTTCTTTTAACCGGGCATCGGTCTGAATCGGTGTCGTCCGTCCGTCACAAATCAATTGCGCCGTCTGAAATGCACGTTCACTCGGACTCGAGTAGACGGCTTGAAACGGGATGTCTTGCAAGTGTTGCCCTAATTTTTCGGCATAACGTTGCCCTTTTGCAGTTAACGGAGAGTTTTTCCACCCTTGCAATCTGTTTTCGATATTCCATTCCGTCTCACCGTGACGAGTCAAATAAATCATCGGCATCCATTGTCCCTCTTTTCCTCATGCGTGAAATATCCATTATTTTACCATTAAGGATACGTTCACGACAAACAGGACTTCTGCGTTCTTCTGAAGTCATCTCACCATTTGAGTTCCGTCAAGAAGGCAAGATCCCGTCTGCGACGAATGGACTAAATATGACCGGTAACGGTTCCAACGTCCGTTGTACTTCGGTAATGAACCGGCTGGATCCACTCGCAAAGGTAATCGGGTCGCCGATCGAGATTAGCTCCAAGAACTGTTCGAGTTGCTCGTCCCATTCCTCTGTCTGCATGCTGTGAAAAATTAATCCCTGCTTCGTCAGAACGTTCAACGTCATCATTAGTTTTTTAGAAGACGGTTTTTGATTTCGCACGTGAAGAATCGTCGTTTTCCGCCCACTCGTCAGCGCATAGCGGGCTTCATCCAGAATAGCTCCCAAATGATGATTTTCCGCAACCAATAAGACGTCAAGACGTGCCCAGTTCCCTTGCGTTTTATATTTATAAAAATGACGGCACGTCTCGACGAGTTGATGATGGACGGTCTCCCAGGCAACTATGACAGGGTCCGATTCCTCTAACTCGAGCTCCGTTCGAATGGCTGCAAGCAGTTCTTCACTGACGATCTCGGGATACGTCATCAGAAAGGATTTCGTCTGATTGATTTCATTTAATAAAATCAATTTAAACAGTTCGCTGGATTCGTTTTGATCCGTCACATGTTTTAATAGTTGTGTAAGTCGTAAAATCCGCAGCTCCACACTTTGTGCTGAAATCGTTCGACTTTTAAATTCTTCCAAGATCACGCTATACTTATCTTCCAATTGTTTATAAAAACGGCTTGCAATCCGTAATCCCTTTTGTTCCATCTCTGGCCCAACCGTCTGCAACAGGTGTAACGCTTGATCAAAATGCATGATATGACCTACCTTCCCACGTTAATTATGGCAAAATCTTATTCTAAATTCAATCTATAAAATGCATCTTTGATTTGGCACATTTAAACTTGTACTTCCATAAATAGTTCTCTAGGATTGTTGTTAAGTAGGTGATAAAAATGCGCATGACACGTTATACGGACTATGCAATCAGATCCCTGTTGTTTGCAGGGGCACACTCTGATCGGCTCGTCCGAATTCAGGAAGTAGCGGATTGTTACGACATCTCAAAAAATCATCTGATGAAAGTCGTCTATCGTTTAGGACAAAGTGGTTTGATCCATTCTGTTCGTGGTCGCGGTGGTGGATTTCGCTTAGCGAGTCCCCCGGATGAAATTTATATCGGTGACGTTGTGCAGCTATTCGAACCAACGATTCATTTTTTAGATCCACTTGAAGGTGCAGCAGAGCTGCCCTCGCTTGACCCCGCACGTGAAGCTTTTGATGACGCAATTGCCGCGTTTCATCAAGTCCTGAATAGCTACACGATTAGCGATTTACTTCATCCAACAAACGCAACACACCGACAGATCCTTGAAATGATTCCGAACCGCGATTAATCGTGGGCGGAATCATTTTTTTGTTCCTTGACCTCAAAAGCAACTTCTGCCGGCGTGCGTGGTATACTTATATAAGAAAGGAGGGGGACAGATGAACCCTCATGAAGAATTAAACAGCTTATATCTGCGTCTGAAGGAAGCCGACCCGTCAATCGAACGTGGTGAATCGCTTTGGACCATCTTTGAAGATACAACCGATGCTACACTCCGTCCCCTTGCTTTATGGACCTTTTCCCAAAATCAGTTTGACTTGGGTCATTTCCGTTCCTTTTTAGTTTCGTTTTCGTTATTGATGGACTGGATCCGTAAAGACGAATTAACGTTGACACCGAAACAGGAACTTGACCTGTACTGGAATTATAAATCGTATTTGATTTACGCGGCAGAGCAGGAAGATATGCCGGTCGCTTTACTCGAAGAAGACTTCGACCGTTTCGTTGATTTTTGTGACGCTCATGGCTTTGTGCGGACCCGTGACTATATCGGATTCATGATTTACAGCAAACTCGGGGATGAAGAGCAAGCCGATCATTACTTGGCGGAATGGGTCGAGGCGAAACCCGACGAACTAAGTGATTGTCCGTCTTGTGAAGGCTTCAGCCGGATGATTTATGCCATTGAACGTGGCTTTGAAGACCGGGCCTTACTGCTGTATGCAGCAATCCGACATGAACGCGGATGCTCGCGGATGCCGGATCAAGCCCATCCTTACATTCTTCCATTGTTCATCAGCCGGAAAAAAGACCGATTCGACTGGACGGAACAACTGATTCAGGAAATCAAGCGTGTCAAACCTCTCTTCACCGGCGGAGACGAGCCTTATCACTTGTATGCAGAAATGTATTACGACGCCGATTACGTCTGGTCGATGGAAGAGAAAAAACAACTGATTCCTCTGTTGACCGACCGAGGATATTTACAGTTTTTACTTGCTCATTATGCTGCTTCCCACCGGGCAGCTCGTCACGCAGAAGTTGCTTATCTCAGCGTACTCCGCTCGAATATCTACGAAGTCGCACAAGAGTTGGACCGACGGATCGATGGACACTTTTATTTAAACTTCGTCGAACGGGAACTAAAGCGCGTCACGGAGTTCATCGTTTAATTTTAATGGGAGAGGACGTGCTCGAATGTTGGATCATGTACAGCTAGCTGCCCCTAAAAACTCAGAAGCACAGGCTCGGGCTTTTTATGCCGGGCTTTTACATATGAAAGAAGTCGAAAAACCGGTCGGTGTTCGGGCAAGCGGTGGTGTGTGGTTTGAATCACACGCTGCCGCTCTTCACATCGGGATCGAAGAACCGTTCCGTCCTGCAACAAAGGCCCATCCCGGTCTGACCTTCGCCCGTCTGGATGAAGTCGCGAGCCGGCTTCAATCTGCCGGATACCCGGTTCAGTTCGACGATCGACTGGCACCGCGCCGCCGATTTTTTACAGACGATCCGTTCGGAAACCGGGTTGAATGCATCGAACAGACTCTGCCGACACTTGTTCCAAACCGTCTCACCCACGGTTCACACGTCCGTCTGCTGGCGCCGGCCTCAAGCCTTGCGTCCGTTTCGGTAAAAATTGTCGACGATGCCATCCGGGTGTTGGAATCACTCGGCTTGCATGTATCCATCAGTCAACATGCCCGCTCGCTGAATCCTTTCGGCTCTAGCGATCCGGCTGATCGGCTGGAAGATTTGCATACGGCATTTGCCGATCCGACGGTGGATGCCATCCTTTGTGTCCGAGGCGGCTTCAGTTCCAATGAGCTGCTCGACGATCTAAACTACGATTTAATCCGTCAGAATCCAAAAATTCTATGTGGTTTTTCGGATATCACAGCGTTAAGTCATGCGATTTTCACAAAGACGGGACTCATCACCTATTCCGGACCGATGTTACGGGCGCTCGCATCGCGGGATGCCTACACGTTGACGTCTTTCCGTACGATGTTATTTGACGGCGAAACGGCAATCAAACCTAGCCAAAACTGGCAGGATGATTTTGAAGGAAAAGAGATGACTCACGCTAATCCGGGTCATGTCATCCTGTCTTCCGGTCTGGCCGAAGGACGTTTACTCGGCGGTAATCTCTGTACGTTGAATTTATTGCAAGGCACTTCCTATTTTCCGGACTTGCGTGACACCATCCTGTTTCTTGAGGATGATTATGAAGTCCACCCGGCGACATTCGCTCGTGACTTCGCCTCCTTGATGGCACAGCCTGGAGCCGATCAAATCCGCGGTATCGTCTTCGGACGTTTTCAACTCGCGACACAGATGACGGATGAACACCTTCGTTATTTAGTGGATTTGTATCCTGCTTTATCTTCCATTCCTGTCATCTCCGGAGCAGATTTCGGGCATACGATGCCGCTGTTCACATTCCCGATTGGCGGTCAGGCAACAATCAAGGACGATATCATTTCGATTAGTCATTAAAAAAAGAAGGAGTCGCGGCGATCCGCACCTCCTTCTTTTTAATAGTCGAGCAATCTCGAAGCATCAATTTGACGCTTCGATCCATCCGCGAACATCTCAAGTGTCGCGAGAATGGTGTGATCCGTCAAGTCATACCGTAACAACGTAAAATCTTCCAGTGTCGAGATCGTTTTAAACGTTTTTCCGACCGTGAATGCCCGCTTACGGCTCGCATCTTGAGACGGAATCGTCACGAACACGACTGTAATGTCTGTTCCGCTCGTATCATAATAAAATTCGACGACACGACCATCCGCCGTCTCCGGTAACAACCCTTTTTGAGGTCGTCCGGAATCATCCAATTGTACATATGGTTGTAACATCGTTCCGCCTCACTTTCTCCGTCATTTATCATAGCATGACCGAAAAAATTATGCTAATCTATAAGTGATGTTGAAAGGGGGATGGGTCACGGATGGCATGGTTCATGAACGGAATTTTGCTCTGGGGCTTCATCATGATCACATTGATGGCGATTGGTGGTTTCTTCATGTTCCGGAAGTTCCTAAAGAAACTTCCGAAAGAAGATGGCAAATCGATGATGGACTGGGAAGATGAATACATCGATCAGACCCGCCATTTATGGACGGATGAGACACTTGATTTATTAAACGCACTGGTCATGCCGGTTCCGACAGCTTTTCGGGATGTGGCACGGCGAAAAATAGCAGGACGGATCGGACAGTATGCGCTGGAAGAACGCGCTTCTGAGATGACATCCGAACTTGTCGTCAAAGGATATATTTCAGCGACACCGAAACGCGATCATAAATTCCTGAAAAAAGCGCTCCGTGAACACGCCATCGATTGGCGCGATTACGAACTTTATTTCCAAAACTAAACGGAAGGGTTCTCTAGTGAGAATCCTTCCGTTTAGTTTTGCGGTAAATGTTCGACTGGAACAATTCCCGACTTGACCTGTTTGTATTTCAGATACATGGCAATCCGCCACGGGACAATCATTCCGAACGCGACAAGATAGAAAATCCCTCCGGTTTCAAAGATATCAATCTGTCCCCCGATGACAAACTTCGCAACCGTCCGGACAATCAAGATACCAAATAAGACGATAAAAAAGGCTTTCGAACGTTGTAAATAAATTTGTCCTTCGGCTTCATAAAAGTTGGACGTCTTGATCAAAAAAATACTGAAGATTGCCCCGATCAGTAACGCTTCCGCCACTTCTGTCCACGTCAAACGAGACGCCGGATACAAAAATTGCAACATGCCGGTCGACATGGCGAAGGGCGGAATCAAAATCTTTTTAGCATTCGTCGGTTTTGCTGACGCTTTGACACGAATAAAGCTGATCAGCAACCCCATGACAAGTGCCACCCCTGTTGATATCCAAATCATCTCATCACTTCCTCATTAAAATCCAGTGAATCCGACAAGATCACTCATCCATGCTGCAAAGGCGCTGAGTCCGTCAAAGTAAAGGACAATCCCAAACAACATCATCAAAGCTCCGCCGAATTTCGTCATTTTTAAGCTGTATTTGACAAAAAGTCTTGAACGGCCGACGAAAAATGCCATCAATAAAAATGGAATCGAAAAACCTAAGACATAAAACATCATATACAACATCCCTTGACTCGGGTTTGTTGCTGCAAGTGCAATGACTCCTGCCAAAATCGGACCGGTACACGGTGTCCATCCGGCAGCAAAACCGATTCCGACGAGGACTGTTCCGATGTAACCGCCCTTGCGTTCTCCTAAATCGAGCTTTTTTTCGCGCATTAAAAATGTCGGTTGCCACAAACCAAGCAGGACGACTCCAAATATGAAGATGACCAATGCACCAATCATCCGTAACGTGTCACGATACGTAATGAACACATCCGCTATAAGCGAAGTAGACAATCCAAGAACCGCGAAGACCATCGCAAAACCAATCAAAAACGCTAATGTATGCAACAACGAACGTTTTTCCCTGACTCCCTTTTCCTTCAAATCCGTTACAGAAACACCGGTGATGTAGGAAAGAAACACCGGATACAACGGAAGTGTACATGGTGAGACAAACGATAATAACCCTGCACCAAACGCTAACCAAAGCGAGAGCTCCATTTCAGCAGCTCCTTTCTAATAAGAAGAAGTTCCTTCTCTATTTTGCCAAACTAATCGACATTTAGCACCTATTATCTTCCGAAAGATAAAAAAGTTTCGTGACTATTGAAATGACAAAAAAATTACATTTCCATAAAACAGATGAAATTTTGTTGTGCTCGGTAAATCCACTTGCTAGAATATGGATATGTCACCAATGTAAGGGAGGATGCTATGACAAGCCCACATCTATTGACTTTAGCAATTGAAGCAAAGCGAAGTGAACTGTATCATCAGGCCGATCGGTCTAGTTTCACCTCCCCGCATGTTTTAAAGCTGAGTCACGAATTGGATTTATTACTTCTTGAGTATTCACGATTCGTCCAAAAGTACACGTATCCGGGTACAAACGAAACGGTTTTGGGATAATTCATATTTTATCGTTTTTTAAGGACGGTCTTTTTGCTCCACATAGATGATGTATAAAAACCGCTGACGTTCATCAAACGTCGGCGGTTTTTTCGTGTTTCTTCTATATATAGCTTTTTTAGAGTTGTTTTTGATTGGAACTTTTAAAAAAACATTAGAAATAGCTTTACTTTTATTTTCAGAGTCGTTTTTTGAGTCTTTAGTTAGAAGAATAATTAGAATATTCCCTCTACCACATGCCAAAAGACCTATTTTACCAGAGTTTTTCCATGTATTATGACCTACTGGTGACAAAATCCGTGTTTTTGCAATCTGTTTGTCATACTCTGCTTGTTTGTAACTTGAATGACTCTGACCTGTAAACGCACAAACCGGAATTGCCGTGTAAAGTAGGAACAGTAAACACAGCACATGTCAGGAGGACATCAATAATGAAAAAAGCAGTTTTCGCTGCAGGTCTTGCAGCAACGGCTCTATCAGTAGGATTCGCCCAAGAGACAGAGGCTGCCTCAGAGACGGTAACAGTAAATACAGCGGTATTAAATGTACGCACAGCACCTACAACGGCATCAGCGGATGTAGGTAACGTATATAAAGGTCAAAAATTAAATGTCGAAGGACGTTCTGGTGCATGGATCAAAACAAACATCAATGGCCAAAAACGTTATGTACACGGCGCATACACTTCTGCCGGTTCTTCATTCGACTTTAAAAAAGCTACAGTCACTACGGCAGTATTAAACGTTCGGACGCAACCAACAACTAACTCTAAAGACGTAGGCAACCTGTACAAAGGTCAATCCGTTAACGTGGAAAGCAAAGTCGGTGCTTGGATCAAAACAACAATTGACGGCAAAACACGTTATGTACACAGCGACTATACGACTCTAGCAGGATCAACAGCTAAAGCACCAGCGGCTAAAGCAGCTCCTGCAGCAAAAGAAGCTCCAAAAGCGGCAGCTAAACCTGCAGCAGCAACAAAACAAACAACAGCAGCAAAATCAGGTACAAAAGTAACGATGAACGTTACCGCGTACACAAACGATCCATCGAACAACGGCAGTCAGCTTTACAACGGCCGTGCCCTTACTGCCAGCGGTTATGATGTGACAAATACGATCACGTACAACGGTATGCGTATCGTTGCTGCATCAGCACAATACCCGATTGGTACACGCATGCACATTGAAGGTATCGGCGAAGCCATCGTACTTGACCGTGGCGGCGCAATCCAAGGGAACAAATTGGATCTTCTCGTTGGTTCACAACAAGAAGCACTCAACTGGGGACGTCAAAACGTCACTGTCACTGTCTACTAATTTAAAACACGAACAACCTGCCGGGCGAGATCGCCTGGCAGGCTTTTTTGTGTCATGAAACAGATGAGACATGTCCCGACTGTAATTCATACATCTTTTTATACAGCCCGTTCTTTTCAATCAACGTCTGATGATTCCCTTGTTCAACAACCTCTCCTTGATGCAGGACCAAAATCAAATCGGCATCTTGGATGGTCGACAGACGGTGGGCAATCGCAATCGTCGTACGTCCCTGCCGCATTCGTTTTAAGGCGACTTGGACTTTTTCTTCGGTTTCCGTATCAATCGAACTCGTTGCTTCATCTAGAATCAAGACTTTCGGGTCACGGGCCATCGTTCGGGCGAATGAGACCAGCTGACGTTCCCCGGCAGAGAACGTCGCTCCCCGCTCGGCGACCGGACTGTCGTACCGATCATCCAACTGATTGATGAAGCCGTCCGCCTGAACGAATCGTGCTGCCTCTTCGACCTTTTGGAATGGGATCGACGGATCAAACAGTCGGATGTTATCAGCGACACTCCCCGTAAAGAGGAACGAATCTTGTAACACCAGACCGACATGACGTCGCAATTCGTCTTCCGGCAACTGTTCCAGCGGTTGTCCATCGATCAAGATCCGACCGGACTGATACGAATAAAACCGCATCAAGATGTTGATGATCGAACTTTTCCCGCTGCCGGTCTGACCGACGAGAGCAACCGTCTGACCTTTTTTCGCTTCGAACGAAATCCCTTTCAGGACTTCTTTTTCCCCGTCGTAACTAAAGCGGACATTGTCAAAGACGATATGGCCTTCGGATACAGACGCTTCCCCTGCCAATGTTTTTGAAGGTTCCGGCTCATCGGTATCAAGGACTTTAAAGACGCGGTCTGCGGAAACGACCGCCTGTTGGAACTCCGACAACCGTTGCATGATTTGTTGGACCGGCTGAAAAATCCGTTCCATATAACTGATGAACGCATAAACGACACCGACTTGGACCGTTTGTGAGAACGACAAGATTCCAAAATAGGTGATCAAGGAAGCAATCGTCAAGGCAAGCATCAATTCAATGATCGGACGCAGTAACCAACTGTCGAGTTTCAAGTTCTTGTAGCGACCGTTCTGGTGGGCGATATTCGTTTCCTCAAATTCCGCCATCAATCGTTTTTCTTGGCGGAACTGTTGAATGATCGCCATTCCGTTGATCGACTCATTCAATTGACCGTTAATCTTCGACAACAGATCCCGAACTTCGGCATAATATTTTGTCGAATAACGGCGGTAAATCCAGATAATGAAATAAAACAGCGGCAACAACACTAAGGCAATCGTCGCAAGACGTGGTTCCAGCAGGTAAAGGAATAGATACGTCCCGATCAACTGAACCCCGCTTTGAACAAAGGTCGACAAGACGCCGATATACAGCTCTTTGATGGCTTCCGTATCATTCGTGATCCGCGAGACGAGCACGCCAGCCGGTGTCCGGTCGAAGTAGCCGAGTCTCAGATGCATGACGTGACGAAATACATCAATCCGAAGACGCTGAATGACCTTCAAGGCAATCTTTTGAAACTCAAAGGCTTGTAAATAGTCGACGACGATCCCGGTCGTATGCAGCAGCAGATAAACGCCGAACAATAAGGCGACTTCCTGAACCGGATAGTTCCCGACCGCGACATAGTCATCGATGAAGATTTTGACGAGATACGGTCCGCCAAGTTTCGCTCCGGTCGTCACGAGTAACAAGAAAAAGGCGACCATCACTTGTTTTTTAAACGGTTTGACGAATCCGAGCAATCGTTTCAGGACCGCTTTTTCATTAATATCATGATTCAAACGCTCCACCTCCCTGTTCGACGAGTGACTCCAGCTGTTGCCGGTCATACGTCTCCTTGTACCAGCCGTCTTGACGGAGCAATTCGTCGTGCGTTCCGCGTTCGATGATCCGTCCGGCGTCAAGGACGATGATTTCATCCGTATGCGAAACGGCAGACAGCCGGTGCGCGACGATGATTTGCGACTGCTGATTATCAGCCGTGCGGAAGTGTTCGATGATTGCTTCTTCCGTCTTGGCGTCCACCGCAGACAACGCATCATCGAGGACAAGAATCGGACAATCCGCCAGCAACGCGCGGGCAATCGAAATCCGTTGTTTCTGACCACCGGATAACGTCACACCCCGCTCCCCGACCATCGTCGCATATCCTTCCGTAAAGCCGAGAATATCTTCATGAACCGCAGCGACCCGTGCGGCTTCCATGATCTGTTCCATCGAAGCATCCGGTTTTGCAAAGGCGATATTATCCGCAATCGAAGCGGAAAACAGGAAATGATCCTGCGGAACGATCGCAACTTGCTTTCGGACGGTCTCCCGCATCAATTGTTTGATGTCTTGACCGCCAATTGACACCGAGCCGTATTTGACATCGTATTCCCGGGACAACAACCGGACGAACGTCGATTTCCCCGCCCCGGTCCGACCGACGATTCCGAGCGTCTGCCCCGGTCGTAACGTCACATCGATATCTTGTAAGACCGGTTGCGTGTCATAGATAAATCGGTCAATCGCGACATGCAGATCGGATGACGTGACCGTCGTCGCCGCTTCCTTCGCATCCTTGATTTCCGGTTCAACCGCCAGCATCCGTTCGATCCGGTCGTATGATGCCCGTCCCCGTTCGACGATGTTGAACAACCACCCGAACGCAAGCATCGGCCATGTCAGTAAACCTAAGTATGTAGTGAATGAAACGATGTCTCCGATCCGGATTTCGCCTTGTTGCAGTAAATAGGCACCGTATCCGACCGCAATGATGTACGATAAACCGACCAATCCGAAAATCGTCGGATCAAACAAGGCATCGATTTTTGCGACCCGACGGTTTTTTTGAACGACATCGTCCGATAACGAGGTAAACGTCCCGACATCAGATTCGACTTCCCCTGTTGCTTTTAAGACCCGGACCCCACTGACACTTTCCGCGACCTTATCATTTAAATCGGAAAACGCTTCTTGCGCATCATGGAACCGCGAATGTAACATCTTCCCGTAGCGTGAGGTCAAATAAACCATCAGCGGCATCGGCAACAGCGAAACGAGCGTCAGTTTCCAGCTGATCGTCGTGACCATCGTAATGATGACGAAACTTCCCATCGTCACCGAATCGACGAGCGTTAAAATACCGGCTCCTGCCGTCATTGAGACAGCTTGCACATCATTTGTCGCGTGTGCCATCAAGTCCCCGCTCCGATACTTTTTATAGAACGATTGATCCAAATCGGAGAAATGACCATACAATTGACTGCGTAACAGTCGTCCGAGGCGAATCGATGCCCCGAAGATAAAGAACCGCCAAAAATAGCGAATCACATACGTGGAGACACCAATTAACAACAAGGTGCCGACGAGTCGCATCAAGTCATCCTTCGTCAAACTGCCTTCACTCAGTCCGTTGACCGTCGTACCGATTACTTTCGGCGGAATCAATTCCAGTCCGGCTACAAAAATCAACGCAATGATGCCTAAGCTGTACGCTTTCCATTCGAGTCGGAAAAACCAACTCAGTTTCTTGAAGACTCCCATACAAGTCCCCCCTTTTTTCAAATCGATTGAGTATTTCTAATAGTCTCACATTTTAGATTAGCCATCTTCCTAAAAAATAGCAAACAAAAGGAGACCAAAGCGGTCTCCTTTTACAAGTCATTATTTTTTTGGTGATTTCATTGAACCACTCATTGAACGCATCACTTGGTTGACTTTCTTTTGTGATGGCTTTTGACCCATTTGCATCATCAATGTCTTAATCATATCTTCGTTGATTGGTGGGTTTTGCTCCAAATAGTTCATCATGTATCGGCGAGCGATATAGAAACCAAGGGCGACACCAGCTACCAAGCAAAGAAGGGCAATTAAAATCCAAATCCATGTAGCCAAGTTGCTTCCTCCTCTAACTTCAAACGTCGCTTTTTACTATACTATAATTTAAAGCCTTTGCATAGATAATGCAAAAAAAAGGTGCGCGCGTTTGCGCACCTTTCTTCATTAACCGAGTTGCTTGACTGTGTTCAAGACATTTTCAACAGACATGCCGTACTCTTTTAAGAGAAGATCTCCAGGAGCAGAAGCACCAAAGCGATCGATTCCGATGACTTGACCTTCTGTTCCTACATATTTGTACCATCCGAGTGAAGCACCGGCTTCAATCGCAAGACGCTTCGTGATGCGTTTTGGCAAGACCGATTCTTTGTATTCTGCTGATTGGGCTTCGAACAATTCCCATGATGGAAGTGAGACGACAGCTGCCGTTTCGCCGAGTTCTTTTTGTGCTTCGACTAACAGATGCACTTCAGAGCCTGTTCCCATTAAAATCGTATCCGCTGTTTCGATGTTACCCGCGATGACGTATCCGCCTTTTTCAGCACCTTCGACTGTTGTGCCTTCGAGTTCAGGCAACCCTTGACGTGTCATGACGAGAAGTGTCGGTTTGTTTTTCGATTGAACCGCTGTTTTCCATGCTGCGATTGTCTCTTTTCCGTCTGCCGGACGATAGACCGTTAAGTTCGGCATCGCGCGGAAACTCATCAAGTGTTCAACCGGCTCGTGTGTCGGACCATCTTCACCGACTGCGATTGAGTCATGTGTCAAGACGAAGATTGACTGGATTCCCATCAACGCTGCTAAACGGACAGCCGGACGCAAGTAATCCGAGAAGACGAAGAATGTTGCACCGTAAGGGATGACACCACCGTGTAACGCCATACCGTTGACCGCTGCTGCCATCGCGAACTCACGGACACCAAACCAGATGTTACGACCGCTTGGATCGATGTCGAAGTCCGCTTCCCCTTTAAGCATCGTGTTGTTTGAACCTGCTAAGTCAGCTGATCCACCGAAGATCGTCGGGACGTTTTTCGCAAGTGCGTTCAAGACTTCTCCACTTGTTTGACGTGTTGCTTTTTTCGATGTCAAATCGTATGTCGGAAGGTCTGCTTCCCAGTTGCTTGGAAGTTCGTTTGCGATGGCGCGGACGAGTTCTTCATGCAATTCCGGATGTGATGTTTTGTATTGCTCCATCTTTTCAGCCCATGCTGCTTCTGTGTCAGCGCCACGTTTGACGATCCGCTCTTCGAACAAGTCTTTAACTTCGTCCGGCACATAGAATTCTTCGTGATCCCAGACGTAGCTTGCTTTCGTCAACTTGATTTCTGCATCTCCGAGTGGTGCACCGTGCGAAGCCGATTTTCCTGATTTGTTTGGTGAACCAAATCCGATGACCGTTTTGACTTCGATCAACGTCGGTTTTGTCGTTTCGGCTTTCGCTGCTTCGATCGCTTTTGAAATCGAATCAAGATCCGTTCCGTCTTCCACGCGAATGACTTGCCAGTTGTATGCTTCAAAACGTTGTTGGACGTTTTCAGAGAATGATTTATCGAGATCACCGTCGAGTGAGATGTCATTTGAATCATACAGAACGACCAGTTTACCAAGACCTAAATGTCCTGCAAGTGATGCCGCTTCTGCTGAAACACCTTCCATTAAGTCGCCGTCTCCGCAAATGCCGTATGTGAAGTGATCGACGACGTTTAACTCGTCACGGTTGTATTTCGCTTCCAAGTGACGTTCTGCCATCGCCATCCCGACAGCCATCGCGATGCCTTGTCCGAGTGGACCAGTCGTCGCATCAACACCTGCCGTGTGACGGTATTCCGGATGACCCGGTGTTTTTGAGTTCCATTGGCGGAATGACTTCAAGTCATCCATCGCAAGATCATAGCCTGATAAATGGAGGAGTGAGTAGAGAAGCATTGAACCGTGTCCTGCTGAAAGTACAAAACGGTCACGGTTGAACCATTCTGGATTTTTAGGGTTGTGGTTCATATGATCCGCCCATAATGTAAATGCCATCGGTGCTGCACCCATCGGCATTCCCGGGTGACCCGAGTTCGCTTTTTGTACTGCATCAATTGATAATGTACGAATCGTATTTACTGCTAATAGTTCTACTGTTGTCATGTTCGTCAAAACAATCATCCTCTCTCTTTTTCACAAATTCTTTATCATTTTAGCACACCCGGAAATGTGATACAACTTTTCTAAATAGTATGTCACATTGAAATGAATGCGCTCTCTATTGCCGTTTTCTTAACACTTTTGTGATACACATTACGAACTTTTTATCAAAAAAAGCTATCCCACTCGTCCATTGAGTGACATAGCTTTTTCGGTTATTGTTTGTTGCGCTCTTCTTCCTGCGCTTGCTTTAATTTTTCCGGTGTAACGTCGGTTCCTTCTTCATCGACGATTTTGATTCCCATCATCTGATTTTTGAATGAACCGCGGAATGCTTCTAAATACGCTGTTCTTAATTCTTTTTGTTCCGCTGTTTCCGCATCCGTCAACGGCTCGACTTTTGATTTATTGGCTAATTCATTAATCCGGTCCAGTTGTTCTTGTGATAACATAATATCCCTCTTTCTGTTGACTCGACATCGAGCTTTCAATAGTAACCTTACTTTAAAAGACACGAACAGAAAAAGCAAGTGTGGCGCGCTTCTCGCACACCCACCTGCTTCATTGTTCATACGTATTGACGACTTCCTTATATTCGAGATAACGACGGTTGACGGTCGCCTTTGAAATGTCATGCCCCATCCCTCTTAAGGTAACGGCGATATCAGCAAATGTCAGACCCAAGTCACGTAATCGGACGATTTCTTCAATCGGGACTTCTTTCCGGCTGCGTCCGGCATTCTCACCTTGCCGGTTAAGGTTCTGTTCGGGACGGAAACCATTTTCAACTGCCCGTCGCATACCGCGGGCAATTTTTGCATTATGCAATTTCCGCTGGTATTCCTCGACGAGCGAGACGATTTCAAGGACCATCGCCTCGGCATCAGCCAATTTATATTCGCCGTCTGATTCCATCGTCATCAGTTGGACCTGATGCTTTTGGAACGTGTGTAAAATCGCGATTTTGGCATTTCCACGCCCGATGCGGGTATCATCCGTCACGAGGACGGCATCCACTGCCTGGCGGGTGACGTAATCGAGGACGGACAACATGCCCTCCCGATCGACATCGTAACCACTTTCTTTTTCCGTGATGATATCCACGACTTCAAATCCTTTTGTTGCAGCGAGTCCCGACAGTTCTGATCTTTGCCGCTCAAGCGAGCTATCCTGTGCTTCTTTTTCCGTCGAGACGCGACAGTAGATTACGACTCTCATACTACTTCACACCCCTGTTCGTTCAATGACAACTTTTACATTTTGTCATTGTTGCGCGATTGGTACAACGATTTTGTTTTTCGAAATGACATGAGTCGTCTTCAGTTCATTGTTCTCAATCAACCATTCGACATATTCTTGATCAGTCATCGAACCGTCATTGTAGACTTCAGCGACTTGTTCAACTGTCGCATTTTGATCGACCGTAACAGAAGCGGTCAGGAGTTGATCGACCTTTTCATCCGGCCGGGGTGTTAAGAGGAAAAGAATGAAAGCAAGGCTAAGCGTATAAAAAACAATGGAAAAGGCATGGGTACGAATCGTATGCATCATGATAAATCCCTCCAATTAAAAATGATTTAGAATAGATGTTCTCGGAACAATTGTTCGCATAACTCATCTTAAACCAAGAACCAGTGTTCGGTCAACATAAAATGTCGAACAATTGTTTGTACGCTCATTTGTTCTATGTTATAGTGAATTTAGAAACATGTATTCCTATAACCTTCAAAAAACCATTCCGAAAAGAGGTGGCAATTCATATGCGGAAAATGTCGAAACGACAACAAGAAATCCTTGACTACATCGTTGCTCAAGTGAAACTGAAAGGGTATCCACCTTCAGTTCGTGAAATCGGTGAAGCTGTTGGTCTTGCTTCAAGCTCAACGGTACACGGTCATTTGGATCGTCTAGAAAAACGCGGACTGATTCGCCGTGACCCGACAAAGCCACGTGCGATTGAGATATTGCTTGATAAACCTGACGAAAATCACGAAGCCATCGTGCATATCCCTGTTATGGGGAAAGTCACTGCTGGTTTTCCAATCACTGCCATCGAAAATATCGAAGAGCACTTCCCTCTCCCGGCACACTACGTCGGGAATGAAAATGTCTTCATGTTAACGATTGACGGAGAATCGATGATCAATGCAGGTATTCTAGATGGTGACCGAGTCATCGTTCGTCAGCAAAATACAGCAGAGAATGGTGAAATTGTCGTTGCTATGACCGAAGATAGCGAAGCGACGGTAAAACGGTTCTTCTTAGAAGATCAACGAGTACGTCTTCAACCCGAAAATGATTCGATGGACCCGATGTATTTCGATAATGTCTCGATTCTTGGCAAGGTCATCGGCGTGTATCGGACGATTCACTAAGCGAGGGACCAGCTCTGCTGGTCTTTTTTTATGCCTTCCGGAAATGTACATGATACAGTCAATACCGTTGCTTTAGCCGGCTATGTTGCGTATTCGGTCGCAACGCAGCAAACGGATTGGCTTCCTACTGCCGTCGGTATTGCCGTCGGCACGCTCTGGCTTTCACCAGACCTCGACTTGAAGTCTGAACCTTATTATCGGCACGGACCGTTACGCGTCCTGTGGATGCCCTATGTCAAAATCATGCCGCACCGTTCCATCTGGTCGCACGGGCTGATTATCGGTGATATCATCCGACTGTTGTATAGTGCTGCTTTTGTAATCCCGCTTTTATTTTTAGCACTCTACACGAAAATTATTGAATCCAGTACGGTCGATTCATGGTTTGCAGCGATGCCTGCCTTTGTCATCGGCATCATGGTTGCCAGTACGATCCATATCGTTCTCGATCATTCCAGCAGCTTCTTTCGAACAAAAAAGAAGCGAAAAAAGCGTCGCTGAAAACCCTTCGTTCATCGTAAAAATGAACAAAGGGTTTTTTAATATCCAGCTTTCATTTTTTTAAACATAAATTAAGGAAAATTTAATTTGAAGATTTGAATTATTTGTATTGAAAACGTTATCAATTAGATGTAGGTTTAAATGGAAAGGCCAATATCTGCTTCAATCCAAAGGGAGGGTTTTTGCATGAGTAATTTTACTAGTGAGCTGATTGGAACCATGATTCTGATTTTGCTCGGGGATGGAGTCGTTGCAGGGGTTGTCTTGAAAAAGACGAAATCTGAGAACAGCGGCTGGATCGTCATCACATTTGCTTGGGGTCTCGCCGTCATGACTGCAGCCTACATCGCAGCAGCCAGTGGCGCACACCTAAATCCTGCATTGACATTGGCGCTTGCCATGAATTCCGATTTACCGTGGGCTGATGTACCTGTCTACATCGCCGGTCAATTGATCGGGGCATTCATCGGTGCCGTACTTGTTTGGCTTCATTATATGAAACATTTTGAAGCGACTGATGATCAAGCAGCAAAATTAGGCGTGTTTGCAACGGGACCTGCGATTCGTCACACACCTTCAAACTTGATTTCGGAAATCATCGGTACATTCGTCTTGGTATTCGGAATTCTGTCATTTGGTCTGACGACGTTTGGTGACGGTCTTAAACCATTGATCGTCGGTCTACTCGTCGTTGTCATCGGTCTCTCACTTGGTGGTACAACAGGGTATGCCATCAACCCGGCCCGTGACCTTGGACCGCGGATTGCCCATGCCATTTTACCGATTCCAAACAAAGGATCATCTGATTGGAGCTACTCGTGGATTCCGATTGTTGGTCCAATCGTCGGCGGCGGAGTTGCCGTTCTCCTTTATCAACTGTTACAAAACTGATTCTAGCGTTGACACCTATATCTCAAGGGGGATTTTACAATGGAAAACAAGTATATCTTAGCACTCGACCAAGGAACGACCAGCTCACGTGCCATCATCTTTGATCACGATGGTCAAATCGTCAACTCGGCACAACGGGAGTTCAAACAATACTTCCCGCAACCAGGCTGGGTAGAGCATGATGCCAATGAAATCTGGGGTTCGATCCTCGCTGTCATGGCTGACGCCCTCGGAACGGCTGATATTAAACCAAGTGAAATCGCTAGTATCGGAATTACGAACCAGCGTGAAACGACGGTCGTTTGGAACAAAGAAACAGGTAAGCCGGTCTATCACGCGCTCGTCTGGCAATCCCGTCAAACATCCGGTATCTGTGATGAGTTGAATGCACAAGGGCTCAATCAGAAATTCCGCGATAAAACAGGTTTATTGATCGATGCGTACTTCTCGGGAACAAAAGTCAAATGGATTCTCGATAACGTCGAAGGCGCACGTGAACAAGCAGAAAACGGAGAACTTCTCTTCGGTACAATCGATACGTGGCTCGTCTGGAAACTGTCCGGCGGCAAAACGCATATCACGGACTATACCAACGCATCACGAACGCTGATGTATAACATTTACGAGCAAAAATGGGATGACGAGTTGCTTGAAATCCTGACAGTTCCAAAATCGATGTTGCCGGAAGTACGTCAATCGAGCGAAGTGTATGACAATACGGTTCCGTACCACTTCTTCGGCTTTGAAGTCCCCATCGCTGGTATTGCCGGTGACCAACAAGCTGCCCTCTTCGGTCAAACATGTTTCGAACCAGGTGAAGGAAAAAACACATACGGTACAGGTTGCTTCATGCTGATGAACACCGGTGAAAAGGCTGTTTCTTCTGACCACGGTCTACTGACGACAATCGCTTGGGGTGTTGACGGTAAAGTCGAATATGCACTCGAAGGATCGATCTTCGTTGCCGGATCAGCAATTCAGTGGTTGCGCGATGGCTTACGGATGTTAAAAAACGCGAAGGATTCAGAAGGCTATGCGTTAAAAGTTGATTCAACAGAAGGCGTTTATGTCGTCCCTGCCTTCGTCGGACTCGGTGCCCCTTACTGGGATAGCGACGTTCGCGGAGCCATCTTCGGCTTAACACGTGGAACGGATAAAGAACATTTCGTCCGCGCGACACTCGAGTCACTCGCTTATCAGACACGTGATGTCTTGACAGCGATGGAAAAAGATTCAGGCATCGAACTAAAAACATTGCGTGTTGATGGTGGTGCGGTTTCAAACGACTTCTTGATGCAGTTCCAGTCAGATATTCTGGGCGTCCCAGTCGATCGTCCGGAAATCAACGAAACAACTGCCCTCGGTGCTGCTTACCTCGCAGGCTTAGCGGTTGGCTACTGGAAAGATAAAGCGGAAATCAAAAAGCAATGGAAACTCAACCGTCAGTTCAAACCAGAGATGGAAGAAAATGATCGTGAACAACGTTATGCCGGTTGGCAAAAAGCGGTGGAAGCGACGATGGCGTTTAAACCAAGCAAAAAAGAAGTTAATGCGTAACTCGATATTCCTGACGTTCCCCTAGCGGAACGTCAGTTTTTTATACTCCATGAAACAAGCGTGCTCCGTCGTTCTGGAGCACGCTTGTTTTGACCCTCTATAAAAAACGTTCATCCAAATTCAGACTTCACGCCGGTGGCGATTTCATCTAACGACTTGGATTGTCCGCTTAAGACTGCTGCTAAAAAAGCACCCTCGACAAGTGGGGCCTCGACGAACTGCACACTCCGGTCCCCACTGTACAACTCGAGCGCAAGTTCTGCGTTCATCGTCGCTGAACCGATATCCGTTAAAATCAATCCGTCATCGGTCAGTTCATTCATCGTTTCTTCGATTCGTGATGCATCGGTCCCGATACTGCCATCTGCAAGCCCTGCTGCGAGCAATACCGGCGTATCCGGTGCCATCTCAGCCAATAATTCTTTTAGACCAGCAGCTAACTTCTCGCTGTGGGAAACCAAAATCAAGTTAATCATCGAAGCACCTCCACGATCGCACGTAATAACAAAGCACTGGACAGTGAACCGGGATCTTGAACACCAACCGTCGCCTCACCAAAATAAGAAGCCCGTCCTTTTGTTGCGACCCGTTCTTTTGTATCTGTCAATGCTTGATCCAGCGTTTGATTTAAATCAGTTTGTTGCTCGAGCGCTTCATAAAATGGTGTCCAGATATCGACCATCGTCTTTTGCCCGAACTCCGATTTTCCGCGCATCTTAATCCCGTCCGTCGCTTCTTTGAAAGCAGCTGCCAACTCATCGCCTTCCGCTTCGGTTTTTCCTTTGAAGGCTCCGGCAAACTTGACGAATGCCGTCCCATAGAGCGGTCCGGAAGCGCCTCCGACCGTCTTGATCAACGTCATCCCAACTTGTTTGGATAACGCGCCGAGATCTTCATACTCTGTCTGCGCCTCGAGTTCCTTCTCAACCGCTTGGAAGCCGCGGGACATGTTGATGCCATGATCGCCGTCACCGATTTCCCGGTCGAGATCCGTTAATTCGTCTTTATGCTGCTCGATTTGTTTTGCAGCTTCGAGTAATGCCTCTCGAAATGTTTCCGTTGATAACTTCATCTGTCTGCACCTCTTCTAGTTAGAATCCAATCGCGTTTGTTTTGGCGTCCAAGTAGCCGACCAGTTCGTCGTCCACCGGAAGCAAGGTGATCGAGAAACCATGCATTTCAAGCGATGTCATATAATTACCGACGAATGGTCGGACGATGTCATATCCTTTCGCCTGCAATTGTTCCGCAACATACTTGTACGTGATATACAGTTCCGAAACCGGCGTTCCACCCATTCCATTCACCATCACCGCGACTTTTTTGTCCGATACTTCCGCTGTCAGCCGATCCAGTAATTCCGTCACGATCGCTTCGACGGAGGCAATCGGTTTCCGTTCGAGTCCTTTTTCCCCGTGAATCCCAATCCCGATTTCCATCTCGTCTTCGTGAAGATCAAAGCCTGGTTTTCCGCTCTCCGGCATATAACAAGGTGATAATGCCATTCCGATTGAGCGAACGCCAGCAATCACTTTTTCCGCGACCGCTTTGACTTCCGCCAGCGACTTGCCTTCTGCCGCTGCTGCTCCGGCAATCTTATGAACAAAAATCGTCCCGGCGACACCTCGGCGGTCCTCTTCTTTTTTGATGGCGATATCATCGTTGACAATGACCGTCTCGACTTCGATGTCTTCGAGTTCCGCCAACTCTTTCGCCATATCAAAGTTCATGACGTCACCGGAATAGTTTTTGACGACGAGCAGAACCCCTTTTCCACCGTCTGCTGCCTTGATTCCTTCTAGGACCATATCCGGTGTCGGGGAAGTGAAGACTTCGCCGCAAACGGCTGCTGCCAGCATCCCGTCACCGATAAATCCGGCATGGGCCGGTTCGTGACCACTTCCTCCCCCGGACACAAGGGCCACTTTTCCGTTTAATGGTTCTTTCCGTTTGATGACATTGACTCCGTCGACTTTCGCATAAAGATCGGGATGTGCTAAAACGAGACCATCGACCATATCCGAGACAAACCGATTCGCATCTTGCATTAATTTATCCATCTTGAACGCCCCTTCGTCTAACGAATTTTTGCCGTACCACTTACCCTTTACCACCAATCGGGTCGACTTATGTCAAGGAAACATATGAAAATATTGACCACTTTGTTTCCAATCAGTTTTCAGAATGCTATGCTGATAACACACTACACCGAAAGGAGTCCTGTCACATGACCAGCTCGTTTCAAGCAGGGATCAAAGCCTGTCTTCCGACCGTTCTCGGTTATCTTGGAATCGGTTTTTCCGCCGGCATCGTCGGGCGCGCCGCCGGACTCAGTCCGCTTGAAATCGGCTTGATGTCCATCTTGATTTATGCCGGTGCCGCTCAGTTCATCATTACAAGTCTGTTACTGTTAAACAGTCCCTTTTCTGCCATCATCTTGACGACCTTTATC
Organism: Exiguobacterium sp. S22-S28; assembly: GCF_043359615.1. Lineage (NCBI taxonomy): Bacteria > Bacillati > Bacillota > Bacilli > Caryophanales > Exiguobacterium > Exiguobacterium sp. S22-S28. The sequence goes on from NZ_JBHFFC010000026.1 coordinate 211,875, forward strand.
GTCAATTCCAGGCATCTTCTGATGAGTATGACACTCGCTCCGCGTGTCGCAAGCCGAAACCGGTTCGACCAGTTCGGAATCGGCGCCCTGCTGACCGATGAATCATTTGCCGTTGCCATGAATACTTCTTTAAAACAACAAATCGATGCTAAATTCATGCACGGATTGAATCTGACCGCTTACTTCAGTTGGATTGCCTCGACCGTCCTCGGTGCGCTCGTCGGCAGTTGGTTCCCGAATCCGGAACGGTTCGGACTGGACTTTGCTTTGACGGCGATGTTTATTGGCTTGCTCTACCTGCAGCTTGAAAGTGAACGGTCACGTGTTGCCGTAAACGGAATTTTACTGGTACTCGTTTTCTTGTTGTTGTACATATCGATGCGCTACCTCACACCGGAACTCGCTGTTTTGTTTTCGACGATGGTAGCCGCCAGCATAGGAGTGGTGATCTCACGATGGAAATCCGCTTAGAGCTCTTACTTCTTTTCGCCGCCTGTGGTCTTGTCACATTGATTCCACGGATTTTGCCGTTTCTGCTGATGCATGGATTGACATTGCCCAGCCTGTTGACCGAGTGGTTATCGTTCATCCCAATCTGCCTGCTCAGCGCTTTGTTTTTTCAGAACCTGCTGCTTGCTCAAAGCGATGATTATCCCACACTGTCTTCTCTCCACCTCGCAGCATCGGTACCGACAGTCCTTGTCGCACTGACCAGCAAAAGTCTTTCCTTCACGGTCATCACCGGTGTCGTGTCGATGGCACTGATCCGCTTTTTTCTGTAGGAGTAGAAGCGAACGATACTTTTGAAACAAGACAAGGGCAGTGGATGTAAACCCACTGCCCTCGCCTTTCTATAAATGAGTGTTTGTATCGATTTCTTTATTCAGCGGATACATCCTCATAATCCGGTGTCTGCTCAAACTCCCGTTTTGCAAACGGACAAAGCGGCAACAACTTGACCTTTTCTTCCCGCGCCCACTCGACAATCGCTTTGACCAGTTGTTCGCCAATTTGTTGGTTCCGGTGCTTCGGGTCGACATACGTGTGGTCAATGATCCATTTACCGCCTCTTGTATCACTGTACGTGATCTCTCCAACAGCTTGATTATCTAGATAGGCTTCAATCTTTTGGTCTCCTCGTTTTAATTCCATTAAGCTTCCCTCCGTTCGTAAGATAAGGCGCCGCTCGGACATCCGTCGACGACCCGCATGACATCTTCGACTGGTGCCCCGTCCGCTTCAATCCACGGACGTTTTTTGACATCAAAGACCGTCGGCAGACTCTTCACACAATGACCGGAATGTACGCAGATGTCGGCATCAAAATAGACCGTGATACCTGTTCCTTCATACCTCTTTTTCATTTAAAACGCCTCCTTAATCTGTATCTCTTTCGATTCGCCGTTCTTGTCACCAATCCTGCCGTTTAGTTTTCTTGACGACGAATTATTTCACGCAACCGCAGTATATATTCGCACATGTAGAAGGAACCTGCGGGAAACACACAGAACGCGAAGACTCTCAGAAAAACACCTTCATCTAGGATATCCGGATACAAATTCCATCCCATAACTGTAAGAATCGTCAGACTGCCCGCGAGCACATGCAAAGCGAATGACCATCTAACAGGGCGCTTTACTGATCGAACAAGACGATCGATTAATAATGAGAATGGAACACCAATCATCAGGAACAGCACAGTCATATAAAACGACAGCGTCACGACCAACGTAAACGCTGAATAGATGGTCTCAAACAGATTACGTTCCCAGATTTTTAAGTCATCATCAGGATACATGAGCAAATATATAATGACGAGCGGCGGACTCGTCATGAAACTAACCAGTACTTTTCGTTTGACGACTTCTTTCATGACAGCCTCTCCTTTCCCTCTTTCCAGTTCCTCTTATTTTCTTTTCAATGAAATAACTGAAGTTTCCTGTCCAATCAGCAAAAAAAAGCCTCCAGATCGAAGTCTGGAAGCCTTTTTTAGATGGATTAGAACAAGACCATATACTGATCGCGTTCCCATTCCGTAACTTGCGTCCGGAACATATCCCATTCGATTTCTTTGAGTTCGATGAAGTGCTCTGCAATATGATCGCCGAGTGCGTGCATGACGACGTCATCCGCTTTCAAGACTTCAAGTGCGTGGCTGAGTGTTGACGGAAGATCGTCAATCCCGTTTGCGACACGTTCCGGTTTGTCCATCACGTAGATGTTACGGTCGATCGGAGCCGGTGCTTTCAAGTTGTTCTTGATTCCATCAAGACCTGAAGCGAGCAATGTCGCAAGTGCCAAGTACGGGTTTGCTGCCGGGTCAACTGAACGAACTTCGATCCGTGTTGAGAGACCGCGGGCTGCCGGTACACGAACGAGTGGTGAACGGTTACGTGCTGACCATGCGACGTAGCAAGGTGCTTCATAACCAGGCACAAGACGCTTGTACGAGTTGACTGTCGGGTTACAGACAGCTGTGAAGGCACGGGCGTGCTTCAAGATACCTGCTGTGAACGAACGGGCATCATCCGAAAGTTGCATGTTGCTGTTACCTTCGTCGAAGAAGACGTTTTCTTTGCCTTTAAAGAGAGACATGTTAGCATGCATCCCTGAACCGTTGACCCCGTAAAGCGGCTTCGGCATGAATGTTGCGTGAAGATTATGTTTCGCCGCAATCGTTTTGACGACGAGTTTGAACGTTTGGATATTATCCGCCGTCGTGATGGCATCTGCATATTTGAAGTCGATTTCATGTTGTCCTGGTGCGACTTCATGGTGAGATGCTTCGATTTCAAAGCCCATGTTCTCAAGCTCGATTACGATTTCTTTACGGCAGTTTTCGCCGAGGTCGACTGGTGCGAGGTCGAAGTAACCACCTTGGTCATTTAACTCAAGTGTCGGACGACCGTTCGCATCCTTCTTGAACAAGAAGAATTCCGGCTCAGGACCAACATTGAATGAAGAGAAACCAAGCTCTTCCATTTCTTTAAGTACCCGTTTGAGTTGACCACGCGGATCTCCAGCAAACGGTGTGCCATCTGGATTGTAGATGTCACAGATGAGTCGTGCAACTTTACCCGTTCCGTCTTCTGTCCATGGGAAGACGACCCATGTGTTGAGGTCTGGGAAGAGATACATATCTGATTCTTCAATGCGAACAAATCCTTCGATTGATGAACCATCGAACATCATTTTGTTATCAAGTGCTTTTTCCAGTTGACTGACTGGAATTTCAACGTTCTTGATTGTACCGAGGATATCTGTGAATTGTAGACGAATAAAACGTACATCCTCAGCTTTAGCGATTTTCATAATGTCTTCTCGTGTAATGTTGCGACGTGTCATGTGACAAATCCCCTCTCCGGCTCTTTTTTATATGGTAACAGGCACTTACTTGAAAAACCGTCCGAGCTCACCTTGGATGAGTGACGTTTTTCCATGTCGCCCTGCTTCCTGCAATTCGTTTTTCAGGAGTTTATATAATTCGCCATCAGATAATTCCGGACGGGTCGTGACAACCTTCTCCGCAACTCGTTCCCGTTTGACGAGATCATTGTCAAAAATCATCTTGATCCCTGCGATATTGAGCCCTTGATCCAAATATTCCTTGATCGACAACAAGCGATCCACATCGTTAAACGAATAGAGGCGACGCTTCGTCTCTGTCCGCTCCGGCTTGATCAATCCCTGTTCTTCGTAATATCGGATTTGTCGGGCAGATAACGCGGTCAACTCTTGAACGACTCCGATGGGGAATAGTGGCTTGGACTGTCGTGATAAGTCTGCCATTTCGTTCCTCCTTTTTCCTTACCTCATGAGAATAAACCTCTGTAAGGCAAGTTGTCAAGAGATGTAAGGAAAGTTAACATCACTTTCTTACAAGTCAGACGTCCTGCGTAACAGAGGTCTTTTCACATCAAGCAATTATTTTAAACCTGTTGTGTTTGAATCAGTTGTTGTTCCATTAATTGATTGACGGCCGAGACGATGGCGATTTTGACGTGACTGTACGTCAGCCCGCCCTGGACATATGCTGTATACGGCGCCCGGATCGGACCATCTGCCGATAACTCAATCGACGATCCTTGAATGAACGTCCCGGCAGCCATGATGACATCATCGGCATATCCGGGCATATAGTCCGGAATCGGCAAGGCTTGCGCATTGACGGGAGATGCCGCTTGAATCGCCTGACAAAAGGCAATCATCGGCTCCGGTGCATGGAAGGAGACCGATTGAATCAAGTCCGTTCGTTCAGCGGCGTAATGCGGAGCCGTATCGAAGCCGAACTGTTCCATCATGCTCGAGGTGAACATCGCTCCCATCAACGCCTGACTGACCGTATGCGGTGCCATGAAGAAACCTTGGTACATGTCTTGGAGCGAATAGAGCGAGGGACCTGCCTCCGCCCCAATTCCCGGTGTCGTCATCCGGAACGACGCCCGTTCGATCAAATCACGGCGTCCGACGAGATAACCACCCGTCTTCGCAAGACCACCGCCCGGATTCTTGATCAGTGACCCCGCCATTAAATCGGCACCGACATGGGTCGGTTCAATCGTCTCGACGAATTCTCCGTAACAATTGTCGACGAAGATGATGACGTGGGGATATTTTGCTTTGATCGCTGTGATGGCTTCACCAATCTCGGCGACCGGTAAACTGCGACGCGTCGCGTATCCTTTTGAACGCTGAATCCCGACGACTTTTGTCTTGTCCGTAATTCGGGCGAGGACCGCCTCAAGATCAATCGTTTCCGCCTGCTTCATCTCGACGACGTCATAGGTGACACCGAGTTCTTTTAAGGAGCCGCGTCCGTCACCGCGGATACCGACGATTTCTTCGAGTGTATCGTACGGTTTTCCGGTGATATACAACAGTTCATCCCCCGGCAACAATAAACCGAACAAGGCGATGCCGATCGCATGGGTCCCGCTGATGATCTGCGCCCGGCACAGACCGGCTTCCGCACCGAAGACCGATGCGTAAATCCGCTCGAGATTATCGCGTCCATCGTCGTTGTAACCGTAACCGGTCGACGGCATGAAGTGGAAATCACTCACTTTGTGCTCTCGAAACGCATTCAGGACACGGAACTGGTTGTGTTCCGCGACTTGCTGCGCCTTGCGGATTCCCGGTGCGATTTTTTCTTCCGCCTGCTCGACGAACGGACGGATTGTTTCATAATGCGTTAACTCTGTAAACATGCTTACACCTCGTATTGTTTCAATGTCGAGTAAAGGCGCGTATCCTTGCGTAAATAGCCTTTTAAGGTCACGGAGCCGTCCTCTTCATATTGTTCTGTTAAATTCATCATCACTTCTTTGGCCGGATTGTAATGCGCAAACGCATTGACTGGAATCCGGATTTCGAGATATTCGAGAATCTCACTGATTGCTTTTTCGATTTCGACGGTCAGCCGCTCGATATCCGCCGGATCAAGAGCGGAAATCAGCAATTTTCCGCCCGTGAACAAGTCCGTCAACTGGTCTTTTTTATTAAAGACTTCGAGTTGTGGGATGTCACCGGCACCAAGTTCGTCGAGCACATCATTTGTCGTCTGCATCTGATTGAGATAATGCTCGCTTGATGCATCGATGACGTGAATGATCAAATCGGCTTCGAGCACTTCTTCGAGTGTCGAGCGGAACGCGGCAATCAATTTCGTCGGCAGGTCCTGAATGAATCCGACCGTGTCGGTCAGCAGAATCTGTCCGCCTTCCGGTAAGTCAAACTGACGTGTCAACGGATCAAGTGTCGCGAACAATTCGTTTTTCTCGTAAGTGTCGGCATTCGTCAACCGATTGAAAATCGTTGATTTCCCGGCATTCGTATATCCGACCAGTGCGATTTGGAACGTCTGGTTTTCTTTCCGGCGTTCCCGGTACCGGGCGCGGTGGGCGACGGATGTTTCGAGTTGCTTCTTGATTTCATCCACACGACGGCGGATGTGCCGACGGTCGGTCTCAAGTTTCGATTCACCCGGACCACGTGTCCCGATTCCGCCGCCGAGCCGCGACAGTTGTGTGCCCTGACCGCTTAAACGCGGCAACAGGTAACTCATCTGAGCGAGTTCGACTTGCAACTTCCCTTCGCGTGACTGGGCACGTCCGGCGAAGATGTCGAGAATCAATTGTGTCCGGTCGATCAATTTGATCGATTCCGGATCTTCAAGAGCAATCCGGATGTTTTTCATCTGACCCGGTGTGACTTCTGCATTAAAAATAATCAAATCCGGTTCGAGTTCCTGCGCTAACGCGACAAGTTCCTCGACCTTCCCTTTTCCGATAAACGTCCGGCGGTCGATCGATTGACGCTTTTGATCGAGTCGCCCTACCACGACGGCGTGCGCAGTCGTAACGAGTGCTTCAAGCTCCGCGACCGATTCTTCATAGATATGATCCGGTACACCGGGGAGCTGACAACCGACGACGATGACGCGTTCTGACATATAATCATTCCTTTCAAAATAACAAACCTTCTGCGTCCCTAATCATACCACATGCACCCTGTCCTCTGAACTATTTTGGACAGGAAACATCCGTTCGGTTTATCATAAAGAAAAGTACTAAAAATAGGAGGTCCGTTATGGCACGAGAACGACTCGATTATACTTTGCCGGAATTCATCGAACGGTATCTGTTTTTCCTGAGCGCAAGCGGCCGACAGGATTCGACGATCCGTCGGTACCGCTACGATTTGATTGAAATCCACCGCTACATGACCGAAGTCGACCAACCACTCGAGACGATCGACGACTTCAAGGCGATTCCGATTGAGACGTGGAAAACGTTCATCAACGAGTATTTAATCGAGGAGAAACTGTACCAACAGGCGACCGTCGCCCGAATCGTCAGTGTCCTCAACCAGGTCAACTATCAAATCCGTCAGACAAAATCAAAACTGATCGAATACGCCCAGCCGACGCACGAGCTGACGCCGCAACATGTCGCGTCCCTTGCTGAATACGAACAATTGATCCGGACGAACCGGTCGGACCGCGGACTGACGGATCACCAACTCGTCGCCCGTCCCTACTTGATCGACCGCAACGAATTGATTTTACGGCTCTTTTACCGGTACGGTCTTCGGGTTCACCATATCATCGGTCTGAAGATGCAGGACTTGAATTTTGCGCAACGCGAGATGACGGTCCACGACCGGCTCGGCAATGCGTACCTGCTCCACCTCGAACGTGACGATCAGGACCTGATGCTCACGTATTTAAAGACGATACCGGAACCGGTCCGTCCGCGGTACCACTCGACCGATCCGTTTTTTGTCGCCTTTGATTTCTCACGGATGACATTCCGCTGGGTCTACAGCAAAAATGCCCCGAAACAATTGTCGATCGTCATGATCACGAAGATGATGCGCCAGTTGAATGAACGGTCGGACAATAAACGGATCATTACCCCGTCTATGTTACGCAACAGCTTCATCCTCGGAACGTATCTCGAGGAGTTGACGAAAGAGGAACGGTTGACGAAGACGTGCCTCTATAAAGAAGTTTCACTGAGACGGTATGCGGAAGCGGTCGACGAGCTGAAAGATTTGTTGTAACAAAAAAAGGAGCAACGCCGCAGCGTTGCTCCATCAAGTAGGCGGCCCCCCGGCCGTCTTTTTTTAACGTGTGACTTCTTCCGTTTCCGTCTCTTGTTCATACAACGTCACGTTACGTGCCGGTGCGAACGTCGAGATCGCGTGTTTGTAAATCAATTGCTGTTTACCTTCCGATTCTAAAATGACCGTGAAGTTATCAAACGATTTAATCAATCCCCGTAACTGATACCCACTGATTAAAAACACTGTCGTCGGAACCGAATCTTTTCGTAACTGATTTAAAAAATAGTCTTGAATGTTGTACGTCGCTTTCATAAGCCCCCGTGCCCCCTCTTTTTATCAAAATTAGGCGAGAATACTCTCACCTCTAAGCGTCTCGGGCGAAGCCCAGCGTAGGTTTGAGATGAATCACCTTCGGACAAGGCGTGTCTTACGACACGTCAATTGTCCGACGTTCTCGGTTTGAAAACACTTAAAACCAGGAATAAATAATATGTCGTGTTCTTTGAAAACTGAAGGTATAGGGTTGTGACAGGAAGTTCGTCTGTCACGTAAAATCTTCAACGTTCAGCTTGCGGATGACTGAAGTAGCGAAAACCAAGCAGAGTAGGCGTCCGCACAAAAGAAACTGACAAGATTAAAATCCAACCGTCGGGACGACGGGGTTAGCCTGATAAATTTCCGACCAATAGGTCGGATAACTCAGGAATCCCTCACCTCTTAGCATAGCGTAGGTGGAGGTAGTTCAACTGTTTTTCTCTTCAGGCTACTCCGATTTAACCGCTTTCAGGAACCCTACTGTTCTATCATAGATAATTTTGAAGTTTTCTTCAAATGAAAGCCTTCCCATTTCAACCCAATTTCCGTCAAATTGATGACGGAACCACGTCAATTGACGCTTCGCAAAGCGGCGGGTATTCCGCTTTAATGCGTCGACAGCCGGCTCAAGCGGCGCGCCGTCGAGCACAGGCATGATTTCCTTATAGCCGATTGCCTGCATCGCTTTCGTCTCCTTGTAACCGGCTGCGACCAGTTGCTCGACTTCCGTCAGCAGTCCTTGTTCGAGCATCAGGTCGACACGCTGGTCGATCCGGGCATACAATTGGTCCCGGTCCGCCATATGTAGGACAAACAACAGACTGTCGTACAAACTCGGTTCGCTGCCTGAGACTTGTGTTTGCCCGCTCATCGCGACTTCAATCGCCCGGACGACCCGTTGGACATTGTTCGGATGAATCGCATCTGCCCGGGTTGCATCCAGCTGCCGTAACCGATTATGGAGGGCTTGCGCGCCCTCATCTTTGGCGAACTGTTCCAACTCCTGCCGTAATGCCTTATCTTCCGCCTGAACTGTAAATTGATAATCATACAAAATCGCCCGGATATAAAGCCCTGTCCCGCCGACGATGATCGGCAACTTGCCTTTTGCCGCGATCTCATCGATTGCAGCTCGCGCCAACGTCTGAAAACGGGCGACACTCATCTCGTCGTCCGGATCCACCAGATCGAGCAAATGATGCGGAATCCCTTCCATTTCTTCATGCGTCACCTTCGCTGATCCGATGTCCATCTGTTTGTAGACTTGAACGGAGTCACCCGAAATGATTTCGCCGTTTAATTTTTTTGCTAATTCAATCCCTGTCTTCGTTTTTCCGACGGCGGTCGGTCCAACGATGACGATGACGGGTTGTTTACTCATGACATCACCATTCCTAGCTTATACGTGTTTGTAGTCAGTGTATCATATCTGCCTCCAGCTCAGACACGACAAAAAAACCGCCGCCTTATGAAAGGAGACGGTTCAATGAGTTCTGTTACACACGGCGGATGAAATCGTCGTATACCGCACTAAATACACACCATCCACAAATGACTAAACCTGTCAGCATAATTCCCCAATCAGCCATTTTTGGCACCTCCTCTGTCGTCTTTACATACCTTTTGACAAATCCGGGCGTTCGTAAACCCTTTCAAGCAGGTTTGACACCAATTACTGGAATCGCTATGATAAAAGTACGATTGTTACGTAGCGCAGAAGCTGACCTGCATCGGCTTCTTTGAAGAGGGATTCCCCTCTTGATTCCACGCAGATGCCCGACATCTGCAAAAAGCCCCTTTTCCGTTATGGAGAAGGGGCTTTCTTGTCGTGTATCAGTACATATCTTTTTGCGTGAAGTTCCAGAACGCCACGATCAACGCACCGATTGTCCAACAGAGTAAGACAGCGAGCGAGAACGGTAACGTCATTCCTTCAATCGGTGGTGCTTGTCCATCAAGATAGTTGATTAACCCAAAGTTCACATTGACGAGATATTTCGAACTCGTCCAGCTTGAACCAAGTGTCGTCAACAATGTTCCGGAAATCAAGACAGCCATCATGATTCCGATACCGGTTGCTGTGTTCTTGACCAGAACCGACACCATTAAGGCGATTGTCGCAACGACGGCTGTGACGATCCAGGCGAGACCGATTGCCATCAACAGATATTCCCACATCGGAATCGTATGCACGAATTCGGTCGAGAACGTTCCGCTCGGTGAGGCTTGGAAACCGGTCAGTATCGGCGCGGTCCACCCGTCATATCCAAGGACGATTCCGGAGATCGCATAACAGACGGCGGCGGTCAGGGCCATCAGCATCGATGTATACAACAACGTTGTCAGCCATTTCGCCATCAAAATTTTCCAACGCCGGACGGGACGCGACAGTAAGGTCTTGATCGTTCCGTCATTTTGCTCCCCGCTGACGATATCCGCCATGATGACGATGATGAAGAGCGGGAGAATCAGCGTCAATCCTTGGGAGAAGAAGATCCGGATGAAGGTTGGTGCCCCCGGATAGTTCGGATTGATGTCATTGTCGAGATAGTATTGATTTTGTTTTAAGTCAAACTCAAGAAACTGACGAAACTCGTCTTGAATGCTGCTTGAGGCCAAACGGTTTTGCGTATCGACGATATCTTGTTGCAATTCGACACGCCAGTCGAGTGTGCCTTGTTTCTTGATTTGCTCTTGAATGTCCCGGTACTGGGCATACGTAAACATCGAGACGAGGACAACTAAGATGATGGCGACGACGGCAAACCGTTTTTTCGAGGCAATCTTCATGACTTCGTTTCGGATCAGTCCGAGCATGTTCGGATTACGCAATGTGATCTCCTCCTGTCAATGTGATGAAGAGATCTTCGAGCGTCTGGACTTTCCGTTCGATCGTCCACACTTCGACGCCCGCTTCAAACAATTGTTTATTGAGCGTTGGTGTCTTGCTGGCGTCCATTAACGTATGGACAGTGTTCGCATCAACAATTTCCGAGACTTGGACGTCAGGAGACGCCGACAGGATCTCGTTCGCCTTAAAGGCATCATCGACACGCCAGTCAACACCCGGTGCAAGCGATTCAACCAGTTCCTTGACCGTTCCGACTTGAACGATTTTCCCGTAACTCATGATGGCGACACGATCCGCCAACATCTCAATTTCCGCCAGGATATGGCTCGAGACGAGGACCGATAATCCGGTCTCATCCACTAACTTCCGGATGAACTGACGTAAATCACGGATTCCCATCGGATCGAGTCCGTTCGTCGGTTCGTCAAGAATCAAGACATCCGGACGGCCAAGCAAGGCTTGGGCAATCCCGAGACGCTGACGCATCCCAAGGGAATACGTCCGGACTTGATCGTCGACCCGCGCTGTCAAATCGACCAAGTCGATGACTTCTTGAATCCGGGCCTCATCGACGTTTGGTAACATCCGTGAAAAGACTTGCAGATTTTCGCGCCCCGTTAAATATTTATAGAGCTCCGGGTTTTCAACGATCGAACCGATTCGTTGCATCGCTTGCACAAATTGTTTGCGCACATCAAAGTCGCACACGGTAATTTTTCCTGATGTCGGTTTAATCAGACCGACGAGCATCCGGATGGTCGTCGTCTTCCCGGCACCGTTTGGTCCGAGGAATCCAAAGACTTCACCTGGGAAGATTTCAAATGAAATATTATCGATGATTGTCTTTTTTCCAATGACCTTTGTGACTGATTCTAATTTTACAGTTGGTTTCACGTCTCTCACCTCTTAGTATCTATTCTAGCGGAATAATGAATGATTTACCTTATTGGAACACTTCAAAACCGCACATTTCGAAAAGTTTTGCTACAATCATAGTAACAGCAAAAGGAGGAACGGTTCATGAAACGATATGTTTGGCCACTTTTTTTAGTAGTTTCTCTTATTCTAACGGCAGTCTTCGGGTACGGTTTCGCCAGTGCCTATAACGATGTCGTCAATCCACCAAAACGAGCCGTCTTGACTCCAACCAAGGAAGAACCGGTCAAAAAAGGCGGGACGTATGTCGCGCTGGGTGACTCCCTGACACGTGGTGTCGGTGCCTCAAACGGAAACAGTTATGCCGCCATCGTCGGTCGCGATCTTGTCAAAAACGATCGTGTCGAACGTTTCCAAAATCTAGCCGTCAGCGGAGCACGGACGGAGGATCTCTTAAAACAACTCGAGCAAAAAGAAGTCCGTCGGACATTGTCGCAAGCAAAAGTCATCTCGGTGACAATCGGCGGGAATGATTTGTTTAACCGCGGTGAAGGTGTCGCAAACTTTGATGCCAAAAAAACAGCAGCCACGATTGAGACTGCTCAAAACAATCTGGCAAAAACCTTCAGCATCTTACGGGAAGAAAATCCGGATGCCGTCATCTTCTATGTCGGACTGTATAATCCTTTCCGCGCAAGCGAAAATGGAGAAGCGTTTGACGCCATCGTTCAAGAGTGGAACGCTAAATCACGGACACTCGGTCTCAAACATGATATTGAAATCATCGATACGTTTAACCTCGTACGTGATGTCAAACGTGATCTATCAAGCGACCAGTTCCATCCAAACGATGCCACATATGAAGACATCGCCAACGCAGCCATTCTTGCTGTCGAAAAACGTTTTTAAACAAAAAGGGTTACCTGGAGCGGCATCTGTGCTCCGGTAACCCTTTTTTTATAGAATCAATACTCTTTATTTCAAACGTTTAGCAAGTGCAATCAACACCCACTGCAACGGCAGGCGTGTCCATAAAGCCCAGCCCGGCAATGTTTTCCCGTTGATTGGTTTTGGATTAACCGCCATGTTGATGTTTGCCGGCAAGACGGCATAGAGGAAGCCCGGTAATGTCTTGCGGACGATGTCGACGCCGCGACCTGACAGTAACATCAGCCCGTACAATACTTCGATGACCCCTGTCAGTTGTACGAAAAAGCGTTTAAACGGGATGAAAGCGGGCATAATCTTAACAAATCCCTTTTCATTTCGAAAATGACCGATCCCGGCGAACAGCAAGCCGCCACCATACAACACACGCAGTACATACTTCATCTGAAACATCTCCCTTTGTGACTAAGTTTGTTACTAAGTACGAAACACACTCAGTGTACCGAACTCCCCGCCTTCGCTCAACTGTTTGAGATTGTCGTCAAATTGTGGGGAATGATGAGTCATTTCGGAAAAACGACCGTAATTTCATTTCCCGCAGATGAATCTGATACATTAAGGACAGAACAACACACACGAAAGGATTGATTTTGATGGCAGGAAAAACGAGACAACTTTTACCGGGACTGACCGGAGGCATCATCGGTGCCGTACTTACCGCAACGGTCGCCTTTCCGATTTTGATGGATCAAGAACAACAAGTCGCTGACACGCCTTTATCAAACGGGATGCCAAAACAAATTTCGACGACAACGAGTGATCCGGTAACGAATGCGGTCGCAACAGCACAAAAATCCGTCGTGACGGTCACGAACTATCAGTCAGGCAATTCGATGAGTCAGGAAGAAGCGGCAGCAGGATCCGGATCAGGCGTCATTTATAAAAAATCAGACGGCAAAGCTTACATCATCACCAATCATCACGTCGTCGACGGCGCTTCGAAACTGGATGTGACTTTAAACAACGGAAAAACGATCAGTGCCAAACTATTGGGCAGTGACGAGACGTATGACCTCGCAGTCCTCGAAGTCGAGGCAAAAGATGTCCCGTCCGTCATCACACTCGGAAAATCAGCAGACTTAAAAGCCGGACAAACGGTCCTCGCCATCGGGAACCCGCTTGGTGAGTTCCAAAACTCCGTCACCCGAGGAATTGTCAGCTCAAACGACCGGACCGTACCTGTTGATACGAATAAGGATGGACAGGATGACTTCAATACGACGGTCATCCAAACAGATGCCGCCATCAACCCCGGGAATTCCGGTGGAGCGTTAATCAATGAACAAGGTCAACTGGTCGGGATCAACTCAATGAAAATTGCCGAAACCGGTGTTGAAGGCGTTGGTTTCAGTATCCCGATTGATGATGCACTGCCGATTTTAAAACAGCTCGAGACCGACGGCGAAGTGAAACACCCGACGCTCGGCGTCGCGCTCCAGGATGTGTCGGCATTCCCGGCCGGTTACCTGCTCGATCAAGTCCAGTTGCCGGAATCACAAAAAACAGGTGTCGTCGTCATGTCGGTTGAACCAAACAGTCCTGCCGCCTCGGCTAAACTTAAAACCGGCGACGTCATCACAAAAATCAACAACGAAGACATTAAAAGCTTTGTCGACATCAAAACCGCCCTCATCAAATCGGATGGAAATGTCACACTGACAATCATCCGAGACGGTAAAAAAATAACGGTCTCAACGAAAACAACGACGACCGATCAACTGTAAGCAATTGACATGGTACGTTTCAACCCCCTCCTATATCGGGTATTGTTTTAGAACAATATCGATTGGGAGGCTTTTTTTATGTATGATTTGATTGGGGTAGGAATCGGACCAATGAATTTAGGGTTAAGTGCTCTGGCTCATCCGACACCTTTACGCACGTTATTTTTTGATGAAAGCGAACAATTTTCATGGCATCCCGGGATGATGATTAAGGACTCGATGATGCAGACGAGCTTCATTTCGGATCTTGTCACACTCGCCGATCCAACGAGTCCTTTTACGTACTTAAACTACTTGCGATCCATCAACCGTTTGCATACCTTTTATTTTTATGAAAAATTATTGATTTCCCGTCAGGAGTACAATGCCTATTTGAAATGGGTCTCAACGCAGCTCGAAGATCTGCATTTTTCAACTCGTGTCATCGATATTCAGGATACCGGTGACAGTTATGAAGTCTTGGTCGAAGAAGTCGCGACCGGTAAACGGACGACTTACGAAACGCGGAATGTCGTACTCGGCACCGGCTCCAAACCATCGATTCCAGAAAGCTTTGACTCAGGTGTCATCCACAACACTCAATATGTCATGCAAAAAGACACCATTCTGCAACAGGAAAAACTCAGCATCGTCGGCTCCGGTCAAAGCGCAGCCGAAATTTTCCTCGACCTGTTGACGAGTGACCGTCCGGAAACCTTCGAACTCGAATGGATTTCCCGCTCAACGATTTTCGAAACGCTCGAGACCGGAAAACTGGGGGAAGAAATTTTTTCTCCGAGTTACGTTCGTTATTTCAACAGTCTGCCGTTAACAACCCGTCAAGAAGCCGTTGCCAAATTCACTCGGTCGCAAAATGGAATCAGTCCGGAGACGTTACAAGCGATTTACGAACATTTATACGACTTGGCACCGGATGAAGAAGCCCGCGTCCACATCCGCGCAAATCTTGAGGTCGATGCCATCACACGTGATTCACATTTCACGATCAACATGCGGCATACGGAACTGAACGATCAACGGACTTCAAAAACCGGAGCCGTCGTGGCAGCGACCGGTTTCATTCCCTCTCTGCCCCGCTTCATCAGCCGTCTCGATATCGCATTTGAGGCAGAAAATGCTTGGAAGGTCGATGCCAACTACCGTATCAGCCGAACCGTTTCCACAAACCATCACTTGTATGCGACGACGAATCTTGAACTGTCACACGGACCGGCTGCCGATAACCTCGGAATGTCCGTCTCACGCAATCAGTTGATTTTAAATGATGTGGCCGGCAAAGAATTGTATCCGGTGGAACAGCATGCGACATTCACGACGTTTACTTGATTGTCAGAAATCTCAAATGATCCTCAGCCAACTCGCTGAGGATCATTTTCATCTGGATTACATCATGGTTTTTTTGTCAATTCGAGTGTTGCCAAAATCAATAAAGCCGACTGCAGACGACTGTTCCCTGATTTCGCCAGCAACAAATGAAAGGCAATCAGCCAGTTGACTTCATCTGAAAACCGGTTCCGTGACCGTTCCCGATCAACAATCCGGGTCACATAAATCATGTCGACCCGCTCGGTCGTCTCAAGTAACGCAAGGAGTGGAAAAATCCGGTCCCAAATTCGGATTTCACGCTCTTCAAGCATTTCACACCAAATCTGGATCCGCTTTTTTTGATTTGACAATGATGAAGACGCTGCAAGAATCTGTGCCGTCATTAAGCGTTCACTCGACGGCGCCATCCATCGTTCAAGCCACCGCTCCGCTTCGTCGACTACTTCGATAAAATCCGGCGGCAAGCTCCCTGTCTCCATCAACGTTGATGTCACCACGTATTGTTTGGCAAGATTGAGGACAGGTCGCGTTTCACGCAGCCGCTCGACGATCGGAAAGGCATCGATTCCTTGTTCACGATTTAACACTTCCCCGAGTGCAAAAAAAGGACGCACGGCCTTTTCTTTGATGAAACGTCGTTTAATATGCCGTTCTGCTTCAATCACACGTTCAAGCAATCGTTCCGGTTCAACACTGTTCAATTGAATATGTGAAATCAACAGTGGCGTGTAACGGCTTCGGAGCGCTGAAAAACGGGTTGTCTTCTTCTTGATGATTTGTATCATTCGGTCGTACGATGCTTGATTAAATCCGGTCTCATGAATCGTATACGACAACGCAAAGAAACGGTGAAAGTCATGCGATGATTCGCCGTGCAGCGTCGCATACGTCTCATTATAATTTTCGCAAAACAGCCCATACATATGCCTGCCCTCCCTTCCCTTATATGTTCCCGCTTCTTGTAAAATCATTCCGCTTTTCTTCTGTAGCGGACAGACAACTAAAGGGAAACCAGATTCGCTTTCAGGCGATCCGGTTTCCCTTTAGGTTAAACACGTTGCTTTTCAAGAAGGCGTGAGAAGTATCCGCCGTTTTCGACTAATTCTTCATGTGTTCCGTCTTCGACGATCCCGTCTTTCGTGACAACTAAAATGCGGTCCGCTTGACGAATTGTCGCCAAACGGTGGGCAATGATCAATGTCGTACGATCTTTTGATAATTCAGCGAGCGACTCTTGGATGATGGCTTCCGTCTCGGTATCGAGGGCCGACGTCGCTTCATCTAAAATCAAAATTGGTGGATTTTTTAAGAACATCCGGGCAATTGCCAACCGCTGTTTTTGTCCGCCGGATAACTTCAAGCCCCGCTCCCCGATTTGCGTATCGTACCCCTCCGGTAAATCGGCAATCATCTGTCCGAGATGTGCCCGTTCCGCTGCCTCAATGACATCGGAACGACTTGCCGTCAAATCTCCATACGAGATATTTTCGGCAATTGTACCGGAAAACAAAAAGACATCTTGTTGAACGATTCCGATTTGTTGCCGGAGTGAAGCTTTCGTCATGTGACGGATATCAATTCCATCGATCGTAATCGCTCCGTCGAGTACATCGTAAAATC
Organism: Exiguobacterium sp. S22-S28; assembly: GCF_043359615.1. NCBI lineage: Bacteria > Bacillati > Bacillota > Bacilli > Caryophanales > Exiguobacterium > Exiguobacterium sp. S22-S28. The sequence continues at coordinate 229,101 of NZ_JBHFFC010000026.1, forward strand.
GCGGAATTAAAGAACAAATCGTTGTTTTCCCCGCACCCGATGTCCCGACAAAGGCAATCGTCTGTCCCGGTTCAACGGTCAGACTGATGTCTTTTAAAATCAGACGCTCGGCTTCGTAACCAAAGCTGACATCATCAAACCGAATCGCACCACGTAATGTTGATACATGAATCGCATCCGGGGCATCTTTCAGTTCTTCATCATGATCAATCATTTCCAGAAAACGTTTAAATCCGGCCATTCCTTTTGGATATAACTCCAGCAGGGCTGTAATCTTATCAATCGGTTTGAGTAGAATATTCATATAGAGGATAAATCCGACAAGTTCCCCGTAACTGAGTTTTTTGGTGTAACTGAGGTAAGCACCGACGACCAGCACGGCAAGGGTCATCAGACGTGTCGTCAAGTAAATACCCGACAAACTCGTGCTCATGACTTTATACGCATTAATCTTTGACTGCCGGAACGTCGTGTTGTCTTGTTCAAAACGTGCTACTTCGTGAGCTTCGTTCGTAAAGGACTGCACGACACGAATGCCGGACACACTATCCTCGACCCGGGAGTTGACTTCAGCGATATTGCCATACATCCGGTCCCACGATCGGTTCATCCGGACATTGGCATAACTGATCAGCCAAATCAAGAATGGCACGGCAATGATCGTGACGAGTGCGAGTGGCACGTTAATCGTCAGCATGATCGAAAAAGCACCAAGCAGCGTCATGACGGCAATGAAGGCATCTTCCGGACCATGGTGGGCCAGTTCGCCAATATCGAACAGATCATTCGTAATCCGGCTCATGATGTGACCGGTCTTTGTATTGTCAAAAAAACGGAACGACTGTTTTTGAACGTGACCAAATAATTGCCGCCGCATATCCGTCTCGATGTTGATGCCGAGTTTATGACCAAAGTAGTTGACGACGAACTGCATCAGCGTACTGATCACATACAATCCGAGTAATCCGACACTAATGAGAATGATCCAGTTTAATTCGCCTTTCGGTAACAACGAATCAATGAACCATTTGACGGCGAGTGGAAATGCCAGTTCCAACAATCCGACGAACAAGGCCGATGAAAAATCGAGCCAAAACAAGCGTTTGTGCGGAATATAGTAATGATAAAACCGTTTTAACATATAAGTCCTCCTTCTGATCTCTTTCTTAGTGTACAAGATAATCGTCCGCTGTTCCTGTTTTCATTTCTTATTGTTTTCATCGTGCGGTTAGAAAATCTAACCCTAAAAATATATTTTAAAAATAGGTAAATTCCACTATTTATATGACAAACTAGTAACAATGATTCGAATAAGATTTAAACTAGAATCACTATCTTTGGAAGGGAGCTACACTACGTGAAAAAGACTTTTCTTACTTTGACGACTCTTGCGCTGATCAGTTCAGCAACCGGCGTCGAAGCTGCATCCACGACACTCATCTTGACAGATAACGTCAATATCCGCACTGCTGCCACAACTTCCGCACCTGTGATTACGACTCTCAAAAAAGGGACGACCGTCACAGCCGTCAAAAAGACTGGATCCTGGTATGAAATTCGTCATCAATCTAAAAAAGCATTCATCACAGCTGCTTACGTCAAGGCTGTTCCGGCTAAACCAACGACATCTACGACTTACATAACGAACACCTCGGCCGTCAATGTACGTGAGAAAGCGACAACGACTTCGAAATCGCTTGGTAAACTCGCTAAAAACGTCAGTTTAACTGTCAAAAAGAAGACCGGTGACTGGTACGAAATCCAGTACAACAACAAATCAGCTTATGTTCATACAACGCTCGTCACGGCAAAAACCTCGACGGTTGCGACAGGTTCTAAACCGGCTGCTACAACTCCCGTCACACTTCCGGTATCAACAGCCGTCAAAGCGGTCGATACGTCGAAGCAGTATGAAGTCAATGCGAAAGAAGGCTTAAACGCTCGTCTGTCCGCATCGGCGACTGCATCTATTTATAAAACACTGGCACACAAAACTGTCCTGAAAGTAACTGGCGCCGTTGATTCCTGGTACCAAGTTCAGCTCGATGGAAAAAATGTCTACGTGGCATCGAATTACGTTCTCGCAACAACAAAAGAAGCACCCACCGCACCGGGCGTCTCCGTTACTCCGGTCGATCAAACGAAAACTTACACGGTTAATGCACCGACCGGATTAAATGTCCGGACAGCTCCGTCTACGGCATCCACTGTCTTTACCCAACTTGCACACGGATCTACGGTTCAAGTTTCGGGTGAAACGACGGGTACATCCGCGGGGTGGTATCAGATTAAAATTGGTACGGCTTATTACTACATTGCGAAGAGTTACATCACGACAGGCTCCGTCACCGCTCCGGTGACACCGCCGGTTACGCCGCCAAAGCCAACAATTCCAGCATCGGATATTATGGAAAAAGCGATCTCCATCGGACAACAATATCTCGGAACACCATATGTATGGGGTTCAAGTAGTCCGGTCAACGGTGGATTTGATTGTTCCGGTTTCATCAACTATGCATTAAATACATCCGGCTACAAAGTGGCCCGGACAAATGTCAACGGCTATTGGAACAACGACGGCTATCTCGGTCAAAAGTTATCGAAATTGCGTCAACCGGTCCGCGGCGACATCATTTTCTTTGAAAATACGTACGCAGCAGGTCCGACCCACATTGGCATCATGTTGAACAACGATCAGTTCATTCATGCCAATACACCGTCACTCGGCATCAGCCGTCTGTCTGAGCGCTACTGGACACAAAAATTACTTGGTTTTAAAGCGCTTTGATTTGAAAACTTCGCCCGGAAAACTGTTCCGGACGGAGTTTTTTTAGATTTTTGCTAATAGCTGCTCAATTTCCCCCTTGAAGTAACCTCGTGAGAGTGGCGCCGTCATCCGTTCGATTTCGTCCCGGTGTTCAAGGCCGGTGCCTTTCGTCATCGCAAGGGCTAGCGTCCGTAACATTTCCGACAGATCATATTCGCTCGCGACCCGCCAAATATGTACATTATCCCAGATTTTTTTTACGGCGTCCTGCAAATCAAATGTCGAGTTATCCTTTTGCCATAGACAAAGATAAACTTCAAATTGTCCGATGTAATGGTAACTGGCTTCGATATCGACTTCTACCAAGCGTTCTCGGGCATAACGAATGCCGGCATAGTCTTTTTGATGAATCGCGATGCTTCCTTTCGTCAATTCGACGAGAAGACGCTCATACACGTTCGCTTCGGTAAATAAAAAGAAATGATTCAATTTGTCGAGTTCAGTTTTTGCCGACGCATAGTCCCCGGTCAGACTCAAGAAAAGTGCCAGCAAACGGTGATAGGAAATGACCTCAATATAAACCCCTTTCTCTCGCATGTAGGCAATTCCTTCCCGCAATAAGACGATGGACTCGGTCCAGTTGTCCTCTTTCACACTGACCCGAAGTGCTTGTAACATCTGATAATCAAGAAACGTCTCATGCGAAAGCGGAATATCCTGAATGACCATCATTGAATCAATCAATTGATAGGCCTCTTCATACCGACGCAGGAAAAACAGGAAATAGACTTTTGAAATTTGCACTTCGATTTGTTGATCCCGTAGATCAAGATTTTTAAAAATATCAAATGCCAATTCAAAATAACGAAGACCTTCCTCCGGATTCAAAAACCGTAAAGCAAAACCGTATTTATGATAGATCTGCCCCTGCCAATAGGAAGGAACGGCCGGATCAAGATATGGACTTAACATCTCAATGACCTGTTGTTCACTGTAATACTCACTTTTCGGCGACTCAATTTGTTCCAAAAGTTGCTTCATTTCTGTCACACGCGGATCAAGCAGGAGTTCGTCCACCGAGACATGCAACCGTTCAGCAATCCGTTGCAGCGCCGGCAAGGACGGTGTTGCTTTTCCATTCTCGATCATGCTGAGCATCGATTTGGTCATGATACCTTCAGCGACTTCCGACTGTGTCATTTTTTGCGTTTTTCGTAATGTTTTGATTCGTGTTCCCAGCATCTTGTCACCCTCACCCGAACATAAAGTTCAATTTAATTTAACTTTTATATTTACAATTCTTCCCTGTTCCTCTAGTATAAAGGAAAGTTCAATTTAATTGAACAAAAAGGAGGAATTATGATGTCAAAAAATTTACAACGACTGTTATTCGGTAAGTTCTGTTCGTTATTCGCCGCCAGTCTTTTTACGTTCGTCGCCGGTTTGACTGTTTTGCGTGAAACGTCATCTGGGCTTCAGTTCGCTTTAGTTCTCATAGCGGGAACTGTACCGCGGATTATACTGTCTCCAGTTGCCGGTGTCCTCGCCGACCGCTGGAATCGTAAAAAAATCATTGTCTTGACGGAGACATTCAGTGCGTTGACGCTAACAGTATTCGCAGGTTACGCCTTCTTTTTCCCGATTCACACACTTCACTACATGATTGTCAGCGCAATCCTTACTTCCTTGTCGACCTTCCTGTCCGTGACGTTGATGAGTTCCTTAACCCGATTGCTTGAAGAAACAGAACTTCAACGCGGCAATTCCTTGATTTCAACCATCAGCTCCATCTCTTCGATCGGTGCACCGATGCTCGCCGGATTTTTATTATCGTTTGCTCCAATTGATCTCTTTTCCCTCCTGCCGTTAACGTTATTCGCCTTGGCGGCGATCTGGAATACACGTCTGACTTTCCGGGTACTCCCATCATCTGCTGAAACCACTGCTTCATTTTTGACAGATTTCCGCGACGGTTACCGTTATGTATTCAAACAACGTCTCTTGACGACATTAATCATGATGGCACTGGTCTTAAATTTCTTTTTTATTGCCTTTGAAGTCATGTATCCGATCATACTACTGGATCGTCTGTCGTTCTCACCGTTTCAATTTGGAGTGATCGAAGCTGTGTTAGGGGTCGGACTGTTAATTTCCTCCCTGCTGCTTGCCTTACCCCGTTTCACCATCAAACGTCCGTTGCTGACAGTCTTTCAATCACTTACTTTACTTGGTGTGTTTTTTATCATCCCAATTTTGCCGTTACTTGGTCTCATCCCGGTCAGCTGGTCGTTTGCTTACTTTTTCCTCTTTTCTTTTATTGAAGGCTTTCTTGTTTTACGGGCCAACATCCCGCTCCAATTAATCGTACAACGCCGGACGGACCCTGCTTACTTAGGGCGCGTCATCGGCGTCATGGAATCACTCGCGATGGGAATCATGCCGCTCGGTATGTTACTGTTCGGTTATTTGAGCGATTATGTCTCGCTCAGTCTGTTGTTTAGCATCAGCTCATTTGGTCTGTTGCTGACGGTCGGCAGCGGAATGTTCGTCCTGCGGCGTGATCTCCAAGCAGAACGTTCAGAAGAAAACCTGTCGCTTGAAACAGAAAAAACGTCCACCTCAGCGAGCTGAGATGAACGTCTCTATTTTTTAAACCGCTGCTTTGACTGCGTCCATGATCAGACGGAGTGATTGTTGTTTCGCTTCCTTGTCGGCAATCATCGAAGCAATCATCACTTCATCGGTTCCATATGAATCGGCAAGCTCTTGCAATTGTTTCGCAACAGATTCTGGGTTACCGACGATCATCCGTTTCCGGTTTTCCGCAATCCGGAACTGATCTTGGAACGAGTACTGGTAAGCCGCGGCTTCTTCCGGTGTCGGTGTACCTGTTGATGAGACACCTTTCTCAAGCAGGAGCAATGACAAATCAAGACTCGAAGCCAATCGTTCCGCTTCTTCCGTTGTCTCGGCACATGTCACGAAAATCGAGACGAGTGTCTGCGGCGTCTCATTAAACGACGTCGCCATGAAGTTATGACGGTAATAATCCATCACTTCTTGACCACCCTGCCCGTTGATGAAGTGGGCAAAGGCGAAACCGAATCCGCGCTGCGCCGCATTTAAGGCACTGCCGCCGCTTGACCCAAGCAACCAGGCTTCCGGTGTCGTGTCGATTTCCGGTGTCGCAACAAGGCCTGCGAAACGGTGATCAGCCGGGGCACCGTCTTTTAAATAATCGACGAGATCATCGAGTTGTGCGCCGTAATCGGCTCCTCCGAATCGTGGGGACGATCCTTCCTGAAGGGCGCGGGTGGCGAGTGGCATGCCGCCCGGTGCCCGACCGAGACCTAAATCGATCCGGTTTGGTGCGAGTCCTTCCAGGACACGGAAGTTCTCGGCGACTTTATACGGGCTGTAATGCGGTAACATGACGCCCCCTGAACCAAGACGGATCTGTTTTGTGACGGCTGCCATGTAGGCGATCAGAACTTCCGGACTTGATCCGGCAAGTGTCTTCGCAAAGTGGTGTTCCGACACCCATAATCGTGTATACCCGAGTTCATCAGCGATTTTTGCAAGTTCAACCGTTTCGTGTAAGGCTTCTGACGGTGTTTGTCCTTTTGAGACCGGTGATTGGTCTAAAATACTTAATTTCAATATAATCTCTCCTCTAGTGTTGACTTCATGTCTAAACTGTACGCCTGTCGGATAATTGAATGCAATAAAACTGCCTGTTTACCGGATGGCGACGTTTTCAATTTGAAAATCAGGGAACATTCCTAGAGTAGCCGCAACAAAAACTCAAAGGATGAGGTGTTTTTCATGTCAACGAATCATACATCAAACCAAGAAGCAGTCGAAACGGTCAAAAAATTAATCGATAAAATCGAAACGGCGATGCTGACGACCGTCTCTGATGAAGGTCTTGTCTCACGCCCAATGCAAACTCAGGATATCGAGTTCGATGGCGATCTCTGGTTCCTTACATCAAAAGAAACAGGCAAATATAACGAAATTCTTAAAAATCCGAACGTCAACGTCGCGTATGTCGACAAATCATATGTCTCGATCCGCGGGAAAGCAGAATTCGTCGAAGACATCAATCGTAAAAAAGAACTGTGGAGCCCACGATACGAAGCGTATCTCGGTACGACATACGAAGATCCAAAAGTCGTCTTAATCAAGGTGAATACGGAAGGCGCCGAATACTGGGAAACCGGAAATACGACAAAATCCGTAAAACAACTCTTGAAAAAAGCGGTCGGTAACGATGACTCGAACGAAATCAACAAAAAAGTGGACCTTTCTTGATCCGTTCCCTTTTAGACCATGTCGCCGTTTGGTGACATGGTCTTTTTTTGTTCAAATTGGTTTTAATCACGTCATTTGGTGTAACATACTACTATTAGTAATCAAGTTTGTTAGCTAAAGGAGACGCATCATGGGAGAATTCATTACATTATTAAAACGGGGCAATCGTTCTGCTCTGACGGCCGGCATCGTCAACTCGGTCATCGCCATCATCAAAGCCGTCGCTTATGTCTTAACCGGTAACGTCGCAATGTTTGCGGAAATGATGCACACGATTGGGGACGCCGCCAATCAATTTTTTGTTTTCATCGGCTCTGCCCTCAGTAAAAAGGCACCAACAAAACGATTCCCGAACGGGTTTGGCCGTCTCGTCAATCTCGTTTTGCTCGGCGCCATCTTATTCGTCGGCATCATGGCATATGAAACGATTCATGAAGGGATTGCCCACATCATCAAACCGACGGAATCGACCGGCTTCTGGATCACGCTGTCCGTTTTGTTTGTCGGTGTCGTGCTCGAAAGTGGTGTCTTTTATAAAGCGATGCAAGAAATCGCTCACGATGCCCGCTTGACGTCAAAGGGTCCAAAGCTGATTCTCGACAGTTTTCGGGCCTTGAAACAGGCGAAACCGGCAACTCGGCTCGTGTTCCTCGAAGATTTGGTCGCAACGGCGGGGGGGCTCGTCGCGATGATTGCCGTCATCATTTCGCACCTGACACCGTTTCATCAGGCGGAAGGGATTGCTTCCATCATCATTGGTTTCATGATGTTTTACGTCGTCGGTAACGTCTTTTTACAAAATGCGGCCGGTGCACTTGGAGAAGCGGATGAGACGATGGCAGCACGTATCGGAGGCATCATCATGCGCGATCCGGATGTCCGGGATATCAGTAAACTTGAAGTCATCAAGGAAGGCGATCATTTCCATGTCGAAGTCGAAATCGAAGTCGATCCGACGTTGACCATTGCCCAGGCCGATGACATCAAGGACCGGCTTGAACTTCAAATCCGTCTGCAACAAGGCATCATCGATGTGACCATCGGATTTGATGAAGACGACAACATCCAACAGTACATCGTCTCGACAAACGAAACACGATGAATCCGTTTACGCTGAAAGTCGTTCAAATCATCCGTTCGATTCCACCAGGGCGGGTCATGACCTATGGACAAGTTGCCCGCCTCGCCGGTAATCCGCGGGCAGCACGACAAGTCGCCCGTATTCTCCACAGCCTGAGTCGAACGGAACAGTTACCATGGCACCGCGTCTTGAATGCTAAAGGAGAAATCTCCCTTGAGGGGGAGGAGCAACAATTGGCACTCGAAGCAGAAGGTGTTGTCTTTGACCGGGCGGGAAAACTTTCTTTATCCCGTTATCAGGTCTGAACAAAAAGGAAGCGAACCGCATCTCTCGATGCGATCCGCTTCTTTTTTTTAAGCTTTTTGCTTCATTTGGCGTAAGACTTCTGCCTCCAGTTGTGGTTCCGGCGGCAGCCAGCCTTCCGGTTTCATGACCTTTTGGTCCGATTCCCGGAAGATCGGTTGACCATTTGGACCGAGTTTTGCCATATTGGCTTGTTGAACGATCTCAAACAATGGACCGGGTTCAAGTCCCGCTTCAACGAAACTGCCCATGATGAAGTACAGCGCGTCCGTCAACGCATCCCCTTGACCAACAAGTTGTTCCACTTCCGTCGTCGGATACGTCTCACGTAACGATTTTTCAACTGCCCGATCAAGCCCCGTCTTAAAGGTCTCGATTGCTGCTAAAAATTCGTTTTCATCACGCGAGGATTGGTGCAGAAACTCAACGACAGCTTCTTCCGCCGTCCAGGTCGCCCGCTTGATTCCGCGTTCCAGTGGAATCGGTGTCGGGTGGTCTGCACCCGGATGATGGAACGTCTGATGGAACTGTTTGACGTCTTGATAATAATTTGGTTGTTTCAAATCGATCACTCCCCTGTTCCGTTTCACTCTCGAACGGTTTTCATTCTAACAGACTTCGGGAGATTTCTCGATGTGTTCATCGGTTATCGGACGCGATCCACCAACCGGATTCCCCGGCTAATCAATTCCTCACGTTCTTTTGACGTCTGCTTGAGACGGTCGAGATCAGCTAGCAGTCGGGGTTGATCCACTTCATCCGCCAGTTCTAACAATTCAAGGCGCAGTAACCAGGCGTCCGGCAGTTGACTGAGCGTCTGATCAATCAGTTGTGGCAACAATTGACGGTCCGCTCGTCCTTCGCGCATTTCCCGAACGGCTTCAAAAATTGGATCAGCGGCTGTCAACGGACGTTCAATCCGGTCGAATTCGACCGTCTCCGGAATCGGTTTTAACGCTTCGACTTCTGTTCCCGGGAAGGCTGACGTGATGGCACCGACAATTAACTCCATCCGGCTCATCGTAGTCGTTTCTCCGTCTTTTGTTAACTGAGCGTCTTCCAAAATGACGAGTGCACGGTGGCCGTTGACGTTTTGGATTGCTGAAATCCGTCCTGTGATATGCACCGTACCTTCTGTCCAATCCAGTTGTTCGCCGACCTTGACCTGCATCAGGACTTCGTTCAGTTCCTGTCCGTGAAGGAGTGTAAAACCTTCCGGATGATCGGCAAGTCCTTGTCCAGTTAGGACTTCTCCATTCGCTGCAAGCGCCGTCGGACCGGTCAGCTTGACGAGGTGCAGTGATTCATGAATTTCCTGTGTTTCCGGTACACCGACGAGGGAGACGCCACTTTCAAAGACGAGCGTCGACAAGTTGCCCGATTCAACGGCTTTCGTCAGACCGTGGATACCGCCGCGGACGTATGACATCGTCTGCGCAAATTCTTCTAACGCATCCCGGAGCTGCTCAAACGATTCGCAGACAAACAGTTCCTTTTGCATACTCGTCACGTCATGTTTTGTCGCCAGTGCTTTCGCGAGTGAAAACGGATGTTTTGTGACGGCATCCGTCAAGCAGTGACGGCTTTCGCCGACCGATGACAGAAGACCGGCACCGTAGATTTGTGGATTATTGATGTCGCCGATGAGACCAAACTCGACGGTCCACCAAAACAGACGTGAAATTTCATTGGCTTCGGAAATACCGGTCACATGGGTCCGGGTTTCAGCGAGCGCAACTTCTGCCTGCTCGATATCTGCGGGCGTCGAGAACGGACTTTCTTTGACAATCGTCAGTTTCTTCAGTGCCTTGAAGACATCATGCTCAGCTTTATGGTTAAAGGCGTGTGCTCCGATTTCACCGAATCGGCGAACGAATTCCGCGTACGTCGGATTCATCAAGATCGGCGCGTGACCTGCCGCCTCGTGTAAGATGTCCGGTGCAGGTGTGTAGAGTATATTGTCAACTTTTCGAATATCGGTTGCAATCGGCAACAAACCGTGACCTTGGAAGTCAAAAAACGCGACGCCTGGAATCAAGCCGTCAACAGCAACCGTTCCCCAACCGCCTCGACTTAAGTTCGCCGTCATTTCGCGGACATCCGGAATCCGTTCTGGACTGATACCGGATGCAGCCAACCCTTCAAGGTATGCCGGATGTGCCGTATCTTGTAATGTATTTAAATTCAGTCGCATGACGTAACGCCAAACAGCGTGATCCGTCGGCGTGTAATCTTCGTAGTGCTGCGGTGCGACGTGTGGTTGTAAGTGACTTGGAATGATTGGTGTAGACATATGAATTTCCCCCTTAAAAGTAGATGAACAACAAAAAAATCCCTGCCGAACAAAGATGTTCGACAGGGACGACGAAAGGCCGCGGTACCACCCTGATAATCTACATAGATATAGATCGCTTCATTACGGGATAACGGTTTTCTCCGCTTGCGTGGCAAGAGACTCGGAAACTGTAATTCGACCCAATCTGTGTACACGTTCGCAGCGCCACGTGCTCTCTGAAACAGGGAGATTGTTTCTACTTCGGTTTCGTCTTCGTCTAACTTCTTTCATTCTGTTATGCTGTTATGCTGTTAGCAACTAAAGTGTTGTTAAGGAGGACTATACGCTTACTTTTTACTTTCGTCAATCGCTTTTTTTCGTTTAAAGCGATTAAATGTTTTATCCCGGACGGATTTCTGTTCGATCGACAGCGATGTCACATGGCGTCGAAGCGCACCATTAAGCCGTTTTTCGAACAGTTCCAGTTCCTGGATCCATTCATTCATCGCGACGACGATTGGCAAAATTTCCATGATCAATTCTTCTTCGAGTTCATCCCGATCAAGGAAAGAATGTTTAACGAAAGCGATATTTTCTTTGACGAGATCTTCCATTGCGAGCGGTTCTTCCGTCAGTAACAGATCATACGTCAACAAGACCTTTTCCTGACGCTGGGCAATGTGCATCAGATGATAAAACAGCTCACTCCGTAACTCATCTGCAATCGAATTCAGTGCCTTTTCCCGCTCCCGGAACCGTTCTGCCGTCGCGACACCCCGTTCCAGGCACGCCTGCATGTGTTGCAGGATGATCAAGTTACGCAGTAACGAGACATGCCGTTGCCGTGACCCGCGAATTTCTTCCCGGTGCAGATTAAACAGTGTCTTTGTCTCAAGCATCGAACGGCTCATTTTGTCGATTGCTGACCGGTATGGTGTGACTTTTCCTTCAAAGGCGATTGCCCGTGTGACGACGAGCAACTTTTCAAACAGTTTCGAGGCTTTCTGGTAATAGACGTTCCCGTAACGCGGCGGGAAGATCAAGGCATTGACACCAAGCGCACAACCAATCCCGAGCATAACGAGTAAGTAACGGATCAAGACGATTTGCCATAACGGATCCGTCGCCCCTTCGACACTCTCCAAAATGACGATAATCATCAAGACGACATGAGGAATCGTCCGGCCGAAGCCAAACGCGAGCAAAATCGAGATCGCTGCCATGATGACGATTCCGATTGCCAGTGGATTGGCCGGATTGTCACCTAAAATCCAGAGTGAGACGAGCGTTAAGAAGGCACCGATTAAGTTGGCTTCTGCTTCCTCAAGAAATTGTTTCCATGTCTGATAAACGGACGGCAACAAGGTGGTCGCCGCTGAAATCGCAGGTAGGATTGGGCTTAAATTAAACAGATCACTGATGATCAAGGCCAAGATGACCGCAAGTCCTGTTTTGATGGTACGTGGTCCGATTTGTAGAGATTGACCGCCCATATACGAACCTCCTTCATATTGTAGATACGTCCCCTATTCTTGCTCTAATACCCGAAAAACGCAATTAAAAAATCACTCCAAGACGATCTGGAGTGATTTTAGAGAACAGTTTATTCTTATGATGCTTTTGTACCGGTGCCTGAAGTCATTTCTTTTTTCGCGACTTCTTGATCGACGAGCGGTTTTTTCAAGATCGAGAGGATGGCGGCTCCGACGAGTGCTCCGATTAAGATCGCACCAGCGTAGCTGAGGACTGCCATCAATGTGCCCGATGGTCCGTCAAGTAATGGGAAGACGAACACACCGCCGTGTGGTGCCGGAAGCAACACACCGAAGACGATTGTCAAGGCACCAGCGATTGCTGAACCGATGACACTTGACGGGATGACACGAAGTGGATCTGCTGCTGCGAATGGGATTGCGCCTTCTGTGACAAATGATGCCCCCATTGCGTAAGCCGCGATACCAGCTTCGCGTTCTTGTGGTGTAAATTTCTTACGTGCGAACAACGTAGACGAGAATGCGACGAGAAGCGGTGGAACCATACCACCTGCCATGACGGCTGCCATGACTTCCGTGTTTCCTGCTGTTAATGCGGCTGTTCCGAAAACGTAAGCTGTTTTATTGATTGGACCACCCATATCGATCGCCATCATCGCTGCGACGAGCATACCGAGCAGGATCGCGTTACCGCCACTGAGACCGTTGAGTGAATCCGTCAACCATGTCATGAAGGCAGCAATTGGTTCGTTGATGACAAGCAACATAATCATACCTGTGATGAATGAACCGAATAACGGATAAAGCAAGACCGGCTTGATACCTTCCAGTGCTTTCGGAAGACCTTGTAAGACTTTGATCAATAAGAGGACGACATAACCAGCAAGGAAACCGGCGATCAATCCACCGAGGAATCCAGCGTTCCCTTGGCTTGCAAGGAAACCGGCAATCAAACCTGGTGCGAGACCTGGTTTATCGGCGATTGACATCGCGATGAATCCAGCAAGAATTGGAATTAAGAGACCAAAGGCTGCTTTACCAATCGACATCAACTGGGCGGCAAATTCGTTGTACGAAGGATCTTCAGGGTTCGCTGAGTTGATGCCCCAGAAGAAGCTGATCGCGATCAACAGACCACCGGCGACGACGAGTGGCAACATCGCGGAAACCCCGCTCATCAAGTGTTTATAGAAACCACCACGTGCTGGTTTCGAGCTATCGCTTGATCCACTGCCTTTATAAACCGGTGCATCTTGTTTGACGGCACGATCAATCAATTCTTTTGGTTTACGAATTCCTTGAGCGACTGGAACTTCAACAACGTGTTTCCCGTTGAATCGATCCATTTCGACGGCTTTATCCGCAGCGACGATGATTGCTGTCGCTTCTTGGATGTCTTGACTCGTCAGACCGTTTTTGACGCCGGTCGAACCGTTTGTCTCAACTTTGATCCGTACACCCATTTCTTCCGCTTTTTGACGAAGGGAATCGGCTGCCATATACGTGTGGGCAATGCCGGTCGGACATGCTGTAACGGCGAGAATGTATGGTGCGTCTTTTGCGACGTTTGAAGACGAGACATCGACTGGACCTTCTTCTTCCCGTTCTTTTGCTTCAATCGCAGCAATCACTTCATCTTCCGAACGGGCGGAGAGAATCGTATCGCGGAACTTCATGTCCATCAGATAGACCGACAGTTTGGATAACGTTTCAAGGTGAGCGTTATCGGCATTTTCGCCAGCTGCAATCATGAAGAACAAACGGCTTGGTTGTCCGTCGAGTGCTTCGTAATCGATGCCTGTCGAACGTCCGAAGGCGATAGCCGGTGATTTGACGGCTGCCGTCTTTGCGTGCGGAATCGCGATTCCTTCACCGAGTCCTGTCGTGCTTTGAGCTTCCCGCGCCAGGATAGCTTCGCGGTAAGCCGAGCGGTCATTTAATTTTCCAGCGCGATCGAGTACGTCCACCAATTCATCAATGACGGCCGCTTTGTTCGACGAACGTAAATCGAGTTGGATCGTATCACGTGTTAACAGATCTGTAATTTTCATGAGTTTGTCACTCCTTTTAGGATTGAATGAGTTCAACGACTTGGACATCGGTCAATAAACGGTCAATATCTTCTTTTGTACATAAACCAAACGAGTACGCAGATGCACTGCCAGTCGTGACGGCATACCGGAATGCTTCTTCCGGTGGTCGCCCGAGGGCATAACTGGCGACGAATCCAGCGACAAGGGAATCACCAGCACCGACTGAGTTGATCAACTTACCGGCCGGTGTGTTCGCCGTGTAGGCGCCTTGCTTGTTGACGAGCAACGCTCCGTCTCCTGCGAAAGAGATGATGACGTTCTCCGCACCGCGCTCAACCAGTTGTTGGGCATACGGAACCGCCATTTCTTTTGATGTGATATCGACATCAAAGATTTCACCGAGTTCGTGATGGTTCGGTTTGATCATGAACGGACCGAGCGGTAAGACTTCAAGCATCGCTTCCTTCGTCGTATCGACGGCGAATTTGACACCACGCTTCGTTAATACTTGTGCAATCTTCCGGTACAGATCTTGCGGCAAGCTGCTTGGGATGCTGCCGGCAAAGACGACGATATCGCCTGCTTGCATTGTCTCGAATGCTGCCAGTAACGCGTTTAATTCATCTTCTTGAATTTTCGGTCCCGCTGCATTGAGTTCTGATTCCTGATCGGCACGAATTTTAACGTTGATCCGTGTCTCATCGGCAATCGGCGTAAAGGCTGTCAAAACCCCTTGTTTCTCCAGTTCATTGCGAATGAATTGTCCCGTGCTGCCGCCTAAAAATCCAAGAGCTTCCGTCTCGACATCGTAATTTCTTAAGACAAGTGAGACATTGATTCCTTTCCCGCCTGCTACTTTTTCCGCTTGTTCCACACGATTGACTTGTCCGGCCTCAAATACGGGCAGCGTGACGTAATAGTCGATCGATGGATTGAGTGTTAGTGTATAAATCATTTCGCGTTCACCACCTCTGTATATTGACTGTATTTCGCTTCTTGTTCGCTCGATGTCGTCGTGATGATCGTTGCCGCTCGCAATGAAGCGACCCGGCTAAAACTGATTTCATCCAACTTCGTCTCATCTACTAATACGTAAGACTTTTTTGCCAACTCAATCGCTGTCTTCTTGACGAGTGCCTCTTCCGGATCCGGCGTCGTGAATCCTTGTGTCGGATGAACACCGTTCATCCCAAGAAATGCGACATCAAAATGGTAAATCAACATTCCTTCACGTGCGTTGTAACCAACTAGTGCTTGCGTCGAATGCTTGAGTTGCCCTCCGACGACAAACGTCGGGATACGGTGATAGAGTAACGTATTCGCTAGAGGAAGACTGTTCGTTACGACTGTAATCGCCTTTTGTTCGAGGTAAGGGACGATGGCTAGTGTCGTCGTCCCTGCATCGAGATACACGTACATTCCGTCTTCAATCAAGTCGGCCGCTGCTTGCGCGATTCGATCCTTCTCTTCAACGAAACGGTCACTTTTCTCGAAATAACTCGGTTCATCAATCTGCATATGGTTGGCGGTTGCTCCACCGTGAACCCGCCGTAAGTGACCGGCCGATTCAAGTTGTGATAAGTCCCGGCGAATCGTTGACTCACTGGCTCCCGTCTGATCAACAATGGTTTGCATTTTGACGACTTCCTCTCGGGCGAGTAGCTCGAGAATCAGTTGATGGCGTTTTTTCGTTAACATGAGTTTCCCTCCACATCCTTAATATAAAGCGTTTACATTCAAAAATCAATCAAAAACATTCATTTTTTTATGTTTTTCATTAAAAAACCTTCAAAATACGACTTTATTCGACAATAACATCCTGTTATACGTCCATTATACATCAAAAACGGTCACAAAATGACCGTTTACAAAAAAAACCGCTCATTTTGTGAGCGGTTTTAAAAAATACGGTCATCCAGTATTTAATTTTAGGATTTGACGTGATTTTGCAAATGTCCGATTCCTTCAATCGAAACATCCACGACATCTCCGTCCTGAAGATACGTCGGCGGTTTCATACCGTGTCCGACGCCGGCCGGTGTGCCTGTTGCGATGATATCCCCTGCTTCAAGTGTCATGCCGCGGGAGACTTCCGTCAGGATCGTCACGACATCACGGAGCATCAATTTCGTCGACCCCGATTGACGGAGCTGACCGTTTACCCGTGTCTCGACCAACACATCCGTCGGGTCAAAGCTTTCTTCCGTCACAATGACCGGACCAAATGGACAAAATCCGTCGAGTGATTTACCGCGGAAAAACTGCACGTGTTCTTTTTGCAAATCACGTGCCGTCACATCATTGACGATACTGTAACCAAAAACATGATCCAAGGCGTTCTCCGGCGTCAAATCCCGACCGGTCGTTCCGATGATGATGGCAAGTTCTCCTTCATAATCCAATTGCTCGGTCAAATCAGCATGCCGTTCAATGGGTTCAAACGGACCGACGATTGAACTGGGCGCCTTCGTGAACAAAACAAACTTCCCTGCCCCCGCCGTATCCATTTCTTTGATATGATCCGCATAGTTTTTCCCGACACAAATGACATTCCGGGATGGTATGTAAGGTGCCAGCAATCGGACAGAATCCTGCAGACGAGGTGCCACGTCCAAATCCAAATCCATCTCAAATCCCCGGACGATGACTTCGAGTAATGAATCAGTATAGACTTGTTCGGTCACATCATACCGTTCCTGCTCCACCTCGACACCGATTCGTGCACGACCTTCTTGCTCAAAACGAAACCATTTCATGTGTACTCCCCCTTTTTTCCCAGTATACCGAAAAAATCTGCGATACAGTTTGCTTTTCCACCAAAAAAGGTTGCCGGATGTGATATCCGCCAACCTTGTCCGTCCTAAGATAAATGTTAAATCAGTCTGTTTATCGTCAAGCAATCCGACGTGCCAACCGGTCAACCAGCGCTTGCGATTCTTCATTTAAAGAAACGAGCTCTGTCTTGATCCCGGCTGCTTGATATTTCAAGACCACGGTTTCGATCGCTTCCGTCGCCGAATCATCAAACAGATGTGCCGCGGTGAAGTCGAGGGTGACCTGCTTAAACGAAGCATCTGCCGTCAGATCAAATCGTTCAACGAACACCGTCGTCGAAGCGAAGAAGATCGGACCGTTGATCGCGTAGACGACGGTTGTCCCCTCTTCGCGCCGTTTGATATCGATTCGTGAAATCTTCGAGGCAAACAAAATCGCGGCCAGTAATATCCCGACGAGGACACCCATCGACAAGTCATCCGTCAACACGGTCACAAACACCGTCGCCAGCATGACAGCGGAGTCGCTTTTTGGTGAATCCTTCAGCATCTTAAATGATCCCCAATCGAACGTCGCATATGAAACGAAGAACATCACCCCGACGAGAGCCCCCATCGGAATCGTCATCAGCAGATCGTTCATCGTCACCATTAACAGCATCAAGAAGGCACCGGCCGTAAACGTCGACAGACGTCCCCGTCCACCAGATGTCACGTTGATGACCGATTGACCGATCATCGCACACCCCGGCATTCCACCGAAGAAGCCGGCGATGATATTGGCAATCCCTTGTCCGCGCGACTCGATCGCTTTGTTCGACGTCGTATCCGTCATCTCGTCGACAATCCGTGCCGTCAACAACGACTCAATCAATCCGACAAACGCCAGTGATAAGGCATACGGGAAAATGATTTGCAGCGTCTCGAGAGAGAACGGAACGTTTGGTAAGAAGAAGCTCGGAAGAGAAGCAGAAATTTGTCCCATATCCCCGATGACACGTGTATCGAGCGACAAGGCGACCGTCAGGACCGTCATGATCGTAATCGCGACGAGTGGTGCCGGAATCACTTTCGTGAACCGTGGAAAAATCAAAATGATGGCAAGTGACGCCGCGACCATCGCGTACATGATCCAGTTCTGTCCTGCAAACTGCGGCAGTTGAGCGGAAAAAATCAAGATCGCCAAGGCATTGACGAACCCGACCATGACCGCCCGCGGAATGAAGCGCAGTAACTTCGCAACGCCGAGCACCCCTAATAAAATTTGAAACACACCGGCGAGAATACCGGCTGCTAATAAATAATCGACGCCGTGATCTTTAACAAGCTGTACGACAACGAGCGCCATCGCCCCAGTCGCGGCTGAAATCATCCCCGGTCGTCCACCGGCAATCGAGATCACAATCGCGATGATGACCGAAGCATACAAACCGACCATCGGATTGACACCGGCAATCAACGAGAAGGCGATTGCTTCCGGAACAAGTGCTAACGCGACGACAATCCCGGACAGGATGTCGGCTTTGGGTTGCAACACCCATTCTTTCCTCCATTGTGAAAACATACCATTCCTCATTTCATTTCGTTCTGACACATTTTGTTATCTTATTCCCTTTTGCCGGTTTCGACAAGTTGTTATTAGACACGCGTCCGAATATGAGCGATTTCGTCGACCATGCCTTGATACCGTGTCATGATTTCCTGCCCTGTGAAGATCGGATCTTCCGCCAGTGTCTCGAGTGCACGACGCAACAAATGAATTTTCGGTTTCTTTCGTTCGAGCAACTCTTCATAGATGAAATCGAGCACTTCATCATGTGCTTCCTTCGATTCTTCTGAAATCGGCGACAGTGTAATCAGCCGTTTCATGTGGGCATTGGTTTTTTCGAACAGTTCTTTGCGGATGACGACTTCGTCTTGCGGCCGATCGAGCCAGACCGACAAAAAGCGTGGCGGAATCAGCTGTTCTTCCGTCCGGCTGACATCTTCGACGAGATGGGTCAGACGGTTGAAGACGTAGCGGACAACCCGTTCCGGCTGCGTGTTCGGTTCCGACTGCCGGAAGAAGTACATCGCGTACTGCAACATCCCGGTATAGATGACGGCAAGATCAAGCAAATACGGTGTTTTCGCTTCCCCAAACAGATCACGCAGACGGTGATACGTCCATTCGATTTCGAGCAGACGGTTATTTTCCATGAAGGCTTTTAACTCTTTTTCATTGGAAGCAATCGCTTCTTCGAACAAGGTGTACAGTTTGTATTTTTGCATCAGTTCCAGATAACAATTTCCTTGTTGGATAAAGGTTTCGTAATCCGAGACATCCCGCCCGACCAAGATTTCCTTTCGCGCATTACGCATTTTTTCAAAAACCGTGTTGAAGACATCGATGAAGAGTTCATTTTTCGAGGAGAAATAGTTGTAGAAGGTCCCTTTTGAGACGACACTTTGATCCAAGATATCCTGGATCGAGGTCGACTGGTAGCCTTTTTCGACAAACAGTTGGTAGGCAGCATCAAGGAGCTGTTTCTTTTTTGGGTTCATAATCGTATCCTTTTCTTTAAATATGGTCTATTTTCCAAAAATCGATCATATACTTTAGTGTATAAAGCAAATAATTTGTAATCCGTTGCTTCAGACGGTAAGATGGCTAAGTTGTAGAATCAGTGTATAACAAATTAGACTTACTGTACAAAAGGAGCATAACGAAATGCAAGCAACCAAGCAATCATCTCGACTTTATTTAATTTTAGCGGTCTTAATGGCCGGTGCATTCGTCGCCGTCCTCAATTCAACGCTGTTAAATATTGCTTTACCATCCATCATGAAATCATTCAACATCGAAGCCAGTACAGCACAATGGCTGACAACAGGCTACATGCTGGTCAACGGAATCATGATTCCGACGTCAGCGTTTCTTGTCCAAAAGTTCTCGACCCGTCAATTGTTCTTAACGGCAATGGGGCTGTTCTCAATCGGGACGATCGTCGCCGGTCAAGCGGATCTGTTCCCGCTCCTGCTCGGCTCGCGGATGTTACAGGCGTCCGGCTCTGCCATCATGATGCCACTCTTGATGAACGTGCTGTTGAACGGCTTCCCGATTGAGAAACGGGGACAAGCCATGGGGATCTTCGGTCTCGTCATCACGTTCGCTCCAGCCATCGGTCCGACCTTATCCGGGTGGGTTTTAGAACATTACGAATGGCGAATGTTGTTCCATATCGTCACACCGATTTCCCTGCTTGTTCTCGTCATCGGTTTCTTCTTATTAAAGAAAGAAGTCGTCACGAGTACACTTCGTCTCGAAAAACTTTCACTTGTCTTGTCGAGCTTTGGATTCGGTGGATTACTGTACGGTTTCAGTTCAGCCGGTTCTGCCGGTTGGGGATCTTGGACAGTGATCGGCGCTCTTGCCATCGGTGTGATCAGTCTCGCTTCGTTCATTATACGCCAATTCCGGTTGGATGAACCGATGCTTGAGTTCCGGATCTTTAAATACCCGATGTTTGCCTTGTCTCAAGGGATTTCAATGGTCTTGAACATGTCGATGTTCTCAGCGATGATCCTCATGCCGATTTACGTCCAGACGATTCGCGGCATCTCACCATTCCATTCCGGATTGTTGATGCTGCCGGGTGCACTCGTCATGGCCTTCATGTCCCCGATCACCGGTCGTCTGTTCGACCGGTTCGGCGCCCGCATTCTGGCCATGATCGGATTGTCGTTGACCGTGTTGACGACATTCTTCTTCAGTCGTCTGACAGCGGATACCGCGTATTCGTTCCTCGTCATCATGTATACGTTACGCTTCCTCGGCATCTCGATGGTCATGATGCCGGTCATGACAAACGGATTGAACCATATCCCGCAACATTTGACACCGCACGGAACAGCGCTCAACAATACGTTGTCGCAAGTCTCAGGTGCGATTGGTTCAGGACTGCTCGTCACCGTCATGACATCACGGACTGCTGATTATGCAAAAGAACTGACGGCAACCGCCACGCCCGGAACGAATCCACAAACGATCATTACTCAATCAATGGTCGAAGGAATCAACGATACGTTTTTCATCGCCACTTTGCTGGCATTGCTTGCCCTGGGTTTGTCTTTCTTCATCAAAAAACGGAAGGTCGATCAAGAAATCGTCCAAGTCGAACCAGTACGTGAAAAAAAATACGCATAACGCCGCATAGACCGTTTTCTTCTGTTATTCGACAGAGGAAACGGTCTCTTTTTTTACGACAGATAGGTTTTCAGCGCATCGGCTTTCAAGATGCGTTGGTTCGTGCTTCCCCGAATCAGTAAGGAGTGGTCCGGGAGCGCCTGAACGTAACGTCCGTCAATCAGACAATCGATGCGGGCTAACACCCCTCTCACCTGCTCGTCCCGCACCAGGTGTTCCACTTTGTATCCCGTAAAGAGATAAATGTCATAACCCGCCAAGGCTGCGACCAATTCCGCTAAAGAAGCCGGTTGAAAAAACGGCTCTCCGCCGGAAATCGTAATCCGGCGCGATCCGATCTGCTCAATCTGTTGCATCACTTGATCAACGGTGTAGTCCTCTCCACCGTCGCTTGCCCATGAATCCGGATTGTGGCAGCCGGGACAGTGGTGGGGACAACCGGCAAAAAAGATTACGGTCCGTAAGCCCGGACCATCGACGACCGAGTCAGCGAGAATCTGGAGCAGTCGCATGTCGCACCCGATTCTGTTCTTCCGCCCGCTTCGCATCGTTCCACCGGTCCATCGTTCCGACCAGGTAACCGGTAATCCGGCGAATCCGTTCGATGTCTTCTCCACCACAGACGGGACAAGCCTGCTCCATCGTTTGTTCCGTCCGACACGATAAACACCGGTCAATCGGATGATTGATGGATCCGTACCCGATTCCGGCCCCCGCCATCAAACGGACGATGTCTTCAATCGCTTCGGGATTTTCAGCGAGCGCTCCGTCCGTCTCGACATACGTGATGTGTCCGCCGTTACATAAAGCATGAAACGGTGCTTCCAACCGGATTTTTTCACGGATTGTGACTAGTGCCTCGACTGGGAGGTGGAACGAGTTTGTATAATATCCTTTGTCGGTCACGCGATGGATACGTCCAAATTGTTGGACGTCCGCAGCCGTAAACTTGCCTGATAAACCTTCCGCCGGTGTCGCGAGCAAGGAAAAATTCAACCCCGTCTTCTCACCGTATTGATCGACGACCGTCCGCATGGTCTGAATCAAAGCCTGACCGATTCGATGGGCCAGTTCCGACTCGCCGTGGTGTTGACCGGTCAGTACAATCAATGCTTCCGCCAACCCAATGAAACCGACCGACAACGTTCCCTGCCGTAAGACCGGTTCGACGCGGTCTGACGCGGTCAGTGTCTGCCCATCCCGCCATATGTGTTTATACAAAAAGGCGAACTCCTCCGCTGTCCGGTCCGCCTGATACTGATACCGTTCCAGTAATTGCTCACAGATCCGTCCGGTATAGGTCGCGACCGCTTCGAACATCCGGTCGAGACTTTGCGTCGTCAACGCCAAACGAACGAGATTCAGACTCGTAAAGGACAGGTTGCCACGCCCGATGACCGTAGCCGGACCCTGCCGGTTTTCAAGGACACGTGTCCGGCAACCCATGTAGGCCACTTCTGCTTCCGGTCCGTCCTGCGACGAACGGTTAAACGGCGCATCGAGAAATGCAAAATTCGGAAACAACCGTTTTCCGGTCACTTCTGCCGCCAGTTGAAACAAATCATAGTTCGGATCAGCCGGATGCAGCGTGACACCTGCCTTGATCTTAAAAATCTGAATCGGAAAAATCGGCGTTTCGCCTTTTCCAAGCCCGGCTTTTGTGGCGTTCAGCAAGGCCCGGGTCAACAGCCGTCCGAACTCGGATGTATCGGTGCCGTAATTGATCGAGATGAACGGGACTTGTCCCCCGCCCCGCGAGTGCATCGAGTTCGTGTTATGAATAAATGCTTCACAGGCTTGATAGGTCATTTCATACGTTTCTGACAGCGCATACGTCCGTTTTTGCCGATTCGACCATTTCGGAATCAACGCACGGATTTTCTTGAGTTGCCGTTGGTAAGTTTTCTCGACGAACGGTGCGAGATCGTAATCGAACATCGGATAAGATTGTCCCCCGTGCTGCATGTTTTGATTCGCCTGCATGATGATCGCAGCAAGTGCCAGCGCTGACCGGATGTCTTGCGCCGGACGAATCGTCCCGTGTGCCATGTCGAATCCTTCTGTCAACAAACGACCAAGCGGTAATTGGACACAGGTCGTCGTCCCCGTCACGTAGTAATCCGCATCATGGATATAGATGAGGTTCGCGGCAACGGCTTGTTTTGTCTCCTCTGACAACAACAGCTCCTGCATCATTTGTTTTGCTGCCACACCCGCAATCCGGTTCAGCTTGGCAAGCGGAGATTTTCCGTCTACATTCGCATTTTCCTGGACTTCATCCGCTGACGGATTGCGGACGACCTCCTCGTATAAGGTGCTCAATTCCATGTTCATCTCTCCCTCGATTTCGTGATGATGGTCTCTTCGCCTACTATAGCGAGCACACCATCTGACCGGCAATCCCTGCATATCTGAAACGATTTGCAAGCAAAACCGTCACTTCGTCACGAAATGTTTCGAGAAATTCATCCCCATCCCGTCGAGTCGGCTTTTCTCCCATTCAAATCCGATATGAGAAAACTCACTTTACATCAGGCGATCAAAAAAAAAACAGAACCTGACAGACGGTTCTCACTTCCGTCTGTCCGGCCCCGCCTTTTCATATTCAGTCCATTTCAATCAACGTATCCGATACGCTCGGCAGGAGAACTGTAAAGACCGTTCCTTCGCCTAAAATCGATTCGACATCAATATTTCCGTCATGCGCCCGAACGATTTCTTTACAAATCGAGAGACCGAGACCGGTTCCGCCGATTTTCCGGCTGTCCGAATTATCGACCCGATAAAACTTGCTGAACAAGTGTGGCATCGCACTGCTTGGAATCCCCAAGCCGAAATCCCGGACACTCAATTCAATTTGATTGTGGTGATGGGTCAAGGAGACAACAACATCGCCGCCATCCGGTGAATATTTGATCGCATTGTTTAATAAGTTTCCAATCAACTGTTTCATACTGTTTTTATCCGCATTAATCAGAAATTCATGTGTTTCATCCACATCAAGTTGTAAACGATGTTGTTCCGTCGCTGCCTGATAAAAACGTGTCTGTTCCGTCAAAACATCAATCAGATCAAACACTTCTTTATCGTACGACTGTTTGCCGGACTCCATTCGTTGGACATTCAAGAAGTCACTGACCAAATCCGTCAGACGTTTTGATTCGTCATGAATCGTCTGGAGATACCGTTTATTCCGTTCTGGATCCAGCTCTCGTTTCAGCATCAGTTCGGTAAACCCGTAAATCGACGAAAGCGGTGTCCGCAGTTCATGGGAGACGGTGGACACGAGTTCTGATTTCATCCGGTCGATTTCAGTCTCCGCCGTGACATCGCGGAAAACGAGGATCGTTCCTTTCGCCTGTTCACCCTGAGTGATTTCTTCCGCATAAACCTGAATGAAGTATTCTCCTTGATCAATCGATAACGAGAACATTCCCTCCGGAATCTGACCGGACAAGACTTCTTCAAAATACGCTTCGAATGCCTCTTTTTGATCCACCTGCTCAAACATCGTCTCGGGTCGTACTTCAAGGAAGGTCATCGAATCATTGTCTTCTTCAATTTGCAAGGATTCGAAGATATCAAATAAGGCTTTGTTTCCGAGAATCGTTTTTTCATCATGTTTGATGTATAAAATCGCTTCCCGGACAGAATTGAGGAGCTGGGCCGTTTCCTTGCGTTCATACTCCATCTGCTCATACAGCGACATCCGCATCAAGGAAATCGCAATCTGTTTCGAGAACGATTCCAGTTCGTTTAATTCCTTTTTATTAAAGGCTTGATCGAATCGCGCCAAGTAGAGACATGCAATCAACTCTTCTTTTGCCGGATCCATGATGGGAATGACCCCTTCATAGATATAATAAGGAAAGCCAATCAATGTATCATTGGCTACTTTTTTCGACGAATTTGCCATCTCTTTTGAAATCATCACTCGTTTGAGCAACAAAGATTCTGTTTTCAAACTTTCTTGTTGTTCCTCCGTCATCTCTTTTGGAACAACAGAAGAAATTTCATTATTCTTGATGAGTAACAATGCGCCGAACTCGGTTTTCGTCAAACGCACAATTGTACTGATGACCGAAGAGTAGTCAAACAGACTCTCCTTCGAAGCCAACGTCTCAATCAATTCGTTTCGGTCTTGCAGATGCAGTTCGTTCGAACGTGTCACTTCCAGTGCCCGTTCAAGCTCATTTTGTTTTTCTTTCAGCGTTTCCTGATTTTGTTCCATCAGTTGATTTTTACGGGATAATTCCGTATGTTGTGAAGAAATTGAACGCGCCATTTGATAAAAGGATCGTGTTAACTGACCCACTTCGTTTTCAATCGGAATGTCGTGTTCGAGCGAAATCGATTTTCCTTCCGCCAAACGCTGACTTTTGATATTCAATTCGTGTAACTGCATTGTCGACCGATGAACAAGCGGCCGGACAATGAACAATAAACATAAAAGAAAAATCAATAAGTTCAAAAACCAAAACCATTGTGTTTGTTGCAACTGGTCAAGAACCTGTTCTTTCGTCTGACCCGCCGCATTGTCGACATACAGATAACTGACAACAGACGTCATCACACCCAGTGCGAAGACGCTGTAAAAAATCGCCATCAACTGTCTCCCTAATTTTTCAGTCATCCATTGTTTCATATTCATAAAAGCCTCCTACTAAAACTAAAAAAATAAAGATCTGATACGAGACTTGCATGCCGCATCACATCTTTATTTCCCTCAATCATTTGGTTTCAATCCTTCTATTCCCAACACTTAACCAGGTGGCGACAGCGGAATGTCACACAATAGACCAATTACATCGACGATTTGTTGTTTTGACAAATCATCCGTATCGACATGGTGGGAAAAAACCGGATGTGCCAAGGCACACAACCGTTCAGCCGCCTGTTGCCCTCCCCATGATTGTGCGCGTTCAAAACGACTTCTCAAACGACGCCGGATCGTTTTTGGACTTGCCATCAGCGTCACGTGTTGTACCTGATGCCCCTTGTTTCTTAAGCTACCGATGATTTCGTCAAAATAATCCAGATTGGTCAGCGTCATCGGTACGATGATGACGGCTGACGGCTGGTCCACTTGTTCCAGTAACATCAGATTCAACTGACGCCAAAGCGGTTCATCTTGAAAATCATCTGTCTGCGTCTCGCGCGGGAGTTGCTGTCGTAACAGCTGACCTGTTAACTCAGGATCAAAGAGATGTGATCCTTTGATGCGTTGTTGCAACCCACGGGCTGCAGTCGTCTTTCCGACACCAAACGTTCCATTAATCCAAATAATCATTGTCCAGATGTACCACCTTTGTTTCCCTTGGAATTATTTCCCTTTAATATACCATTTGAATAATCCACGGTGCAAGGACACTGGCTAGGATAGCCGTCAACACCATCGTCAGCAGACCAACCGCCCCTTCACGCTGATCGAGACTCATCGATTTCGTCGCCCCCATGACATGGGCGATCGAGGCCAAACCGACGCCGCGGCTAGCGAAATGTCGAATCTTCAGACCGGTCATCAGTCGTGGACCGACGATTGAACCAACAAGCCCTGTCACAAGAACAAATGTCGCCGTCAAGGCGAGTGTTCCGCCGGACCGTTCCGAAATCGCCAAGGCGACAGGTAACGTGACCGACTTCGGCAACAAGGCCAGATTCGTCGTCCGTTCAAGATGCAACAGCAGTCCGAGCATTACATCCGACGTCAACGCAATCAGCGTTCCGATACCGACACCAAGCAAGATCTCCGGAATGAAACGACGGACGTGATGACGGACATGGTAAAGCGGAATCGCGAATGCCGTAATCGCCGGACCCAACATCTTCGATAAATACTGTCCACCTGACATGTAAACAGTATGTGATGTCCCGCTCAGCGCTAAGATGACAATGACGGCAGCCGTCACCGTCAAAATCGGCAACATCCAGATAAACGGATATTTCTGATACAACCAGAAGGCTCCGGCAAACAGCAGAATCGTCAACATGAACCAAAACAGTGCTTCACTCATGAACGGTCGCCTCCTCTTTCCGGCGTGCCAGACGGTCGACGATGTACGCCGATCCGGTCAAGGTCAGCAAACTGCTGATGACCAGAATCACAAGCACTTGCAGACCCGATTGACGCATAAAATCGGTATAGTCCATGATGCCGGATAACGCCGGGACAAAAAACAGCGGCATGACCAGCAATAAGAGTTTTCCCCCGCGCTCCACATGTTCGATTTGCAACAGACGGCTCTTTAATGCCAGATACAATAAAATCAATCCAATGATGTTTCCCGGTAACGGCAAATGGAAGGTCAGACTGATCCAGTCGCCGATCATGGCAAAACATGAAATCAGGACGATTTGTAAGATAACGGTCACACCAAGTAAAGTTTTTGAACGCATAATGATTTCCCCTTGTTTAACGTATTCGGGATTCATTATCCGCCTCACTTTGTGAACAATCAATGAAATGAGCTAGATTTGTTGAAGTAACCGTTCTCACAGGTGGAGAACCGTTTTTCTGTCACAATACAGAGAAAAACAAACCCATCTGTTCAAAAACAGATGGGTCCTTCTTTACATGACACGCTTAAACAGTTTTTCCAGCTCATAATTCGTCCATTCGATGATGACCGGTCGACCGTGTGGGCAGGTGAACGGCATCTCGGTTTTCGCAAGATCGGCAATCAATTGGCGCATCATCTCGTGATTAAGAGGATGATTCGCTTTAATCGATTTTTTACATGCCATCATGATGGCGGCGTCCTCGCGGTAACTTTCGAGATCCACCTTCCGTTTCATCAAGGCTTCATCCATCAATTCCTGAATCGTCTCCTCTTGACGATGGGACGGGAACCACGTCGGAACTTCACGAACGATGAAACTTTGTGGACCAAACGATTCCAGTTCGATCCCGACGTCACGCAACAACGGCAGGACTTCATCCATCCGTCGCATGTCATCGCTTGCGATCTCAAACGTGTACGGCAACAACAGTTGCTGCCGTTGTTCAAGCGGGCGGCCGAACATGACTTTATACGTCTCATATTTAATCCGTTCCTGGGCGGCATGTTGATCAATCAAATACATACCATCTGCTCCGGCACAAACGATATACGAGGAATGGAGCTGCCCGATGACATCGAGATGCGGAAACTTCGGACCGGTCGCGACCGGCTCGTCTACTAGTTCCGGTTGTGGCTGTGCTTGCGGCTCGATTGATGGCTCCAACGCCCTAGTTCCGCTTGGTGTCACCGTCCGGTCGTCCCCCGCCTCCGGTCGTTTCGGAATCGGATAGTTCCAGACCGACCGTGATGACAGCTCCTCAATCGGTTCCGCCACGTAAGAAAACTCTAATTTTTCCTGTGCACTCGGATCTTTTTTCGGTTTCGGCGGGGTCACTTTCGGAATCAACGTCTGGCGGCTGAGTGTCAACCGAATCGTTTCCTGAATCAATTGACCCAGTTCTGCTTCTTTTGACAGGCGGACTTCCCGTTTTGCCGGATGGACATTGACATCTATCAACAAGGGATCCATCGTCACTTCAATTACAGCAATCGGAAAACGACCGATCGGCAACAGTGTATGATATCCATTTAAGACCGCTTGCGTCAGCGCGAAGTTTTTGACCGAACGTCCGTTTAGAATCAGCGTGATATAGTTTTTCGAAGCCCGTGTCACTTCCGGTTTGACGAGATGACACGTCAGCTGGTAATCCGCTGTCGAGCCGGTCGCGACGAGTGTGCCTTGAATCGTCTGATGTCCGTAGACGCTGGCCAGTGCCTGCCGGACGTCTCCGGATCCGTTCGTCTGAATCAAGACTTTCCCTTCATGGACGGCGTACAGTTTGACGTCCGGATGGGCAAAGGCGACCCGGTTCAGGATATCCGTGATGGCTGCCAGTTCCGTATGCGTCGTCTTGAGGTACTTCAGTCGGGCCGGTGTATTAAAGAACAATTGCTCGACCGTCAGTTCCGTTCCGCGGTTCATCGCAATCGCCGAACGCTCCGTTAATGTCCCGTAATCAAGTGTCAGCTGGACCCCTTCCTGGTCTTCCCGCTTCGTCTTCAGCGTCACTTTACTGACGGACGCAATCGACGCCAAGGCCTCTCCCCGGAAACCAAGTGTCTTGATCCGGAACAAATCGTGTTCGTCCTTGATTTTACTTGTCGCATGACGGACGAAGGCTAGTTCGGCATCCTCCGGATAAAAGCCGTGACCGTTGTCACGGATTGTCATTCGTTTCATTCCCGCTTCTTCCAGTTCGACATCGATTTGCGTCGCACCCGCATCGAGTGCATTTTCGACCAATTCCTTGACGACCGAAGCGGGGCGTTCGACGACCTCACCTGCTGCAATCCGGTTCGCTAATGAATCCGATAGTTCCCGAATGATTCCCATGTGTTACGCCTCCTTACTTTCTTGCTTCTGCCTGCAGACGATACAACGTATTTAATGCTTCAAGCGGTGTCATGTTAATCAGATCAAGCGTCTGAATCATTTCCCGCATCGGATCGGGCTCGGCAAAGAGACTCAGTTGATCGACGGGTTCCGCCTGAACAACCGGTTGTTTTGGTGACTCAGGCGTTTGTTTTTCCGTCTGTTCAAATTCAGACAACAATACTTCCGCCCGGTCAATCAAGGAATCCGGCAGATCCGCTAACCGCGCGACATGAATCCCGTAAGATTGATCGGCTTTTCCGTCGCGGACTTCATGCAGGAAGACGACTCGTCCATCCTGCTCGACCGCCCGGACATGGACGTTCGCGAGCCGCGGCATCGATTCCTCAAGAACGGTCAGCTCATGATAGTGCGTCGAGAACAATGTTTTTGCTCCGACGTGGTCGGCGATATGTTCGACGATGGCTTGCGCGAGCGCCATTCCGTCATATGTCGATGTTCCGCGACCGATCTCATCGAGCAGAATCAACGATTGGTCCGTTGCCCGGGTCAAGGCTTCTTGTGTCTCGACCATCTCGACCATGAACGTCGATTGTCCGCTGACCAAGTCGTCGGCTGCTCCGATCCGCGTAAAGATTTGATCAAAGACCGGTAACTCGGCCCGGCTTGCCGGTACAAACGATCCAATCTGATGCAGCAAGGCAATCAAAGCAAATTGACGCATGTACGTCGATTTACCGGACATGTTTGGTCCCGTGATCAACAGCATTTCCCGATCCTCGTGTAAGGCGATTCCGTTCGCGACATAGTCCCCGCGCGGCAGGACCGTCTCGATGACCGGGTGACGTCCGTTCTCGATCGTCACGTTCCGTCCTGTAATCGTTAGCGGTCGGACATAGTCATGACGTTCTGCGATTTCCGCCAAGGCGACGAGAACATCCAGTTCGGCAATCCGCCGACTGACCCGTTGCAGGCTTTCAATCTGTGTTTTGACTTGATCCCGGACTTGGCAGAACAGTTCGTATTCGAGAGTAATGCTTTTTTCTTCCGCCCCGAGAATCAACGCTTCCTTCTCTTTCAGTTCCGGCGTGACATACCGCTCGGCGTTCGCAAGCGTCTGCTTACGCTCATACCGTCCTTCCGGCAACAGTTTGGCATTGGCTCGTGAGACTTCGATATAATACCCGAATACCCGGTTATAACCGATCTTCAGCGTCTTGATCCCGGTCGCCTGCCGTTCACTTGCTTCAAGTGTCGCCAGCCATGTCTTTCCGTCTTTCGACGCCATGAGCAGTTCATCCAGTGCAGGGTCGAAGCCCGATTGGATCATCCCACCTTCTTTCGTCGAGATCGGCGGGGCCTCGACAAACGCACGGTCCAGCAAGTCGGTCAGTTCCTCATGGGGATCGAGTCCGAGTGCCAGTTGTCCCAAGCGGTCACTCAACAGTTCTTCAAGCGCAGCCTGAATACGCGGAATCAAGCGGAGCGTCGATTTCAATTGGACGAGATCACGGGCAGAAGCCGTCCCGTATCCGACTTTCGCGACCAATCGTTCCAAATCGTATACTTCCCGCAACGTATCCTTCAACTGTTGCCGCTCAAAATAATGCGCCAACAATTCTTCGACGGCGTCGAGCCGTTCTGTAATCGTTCGTTCCGACAACAATGGTTTTTCGAGCCAGCGTTTCAGCATCCGTCCGCCCATCGCTGTTCCGGTCACATCCAGCAGACCGAGCAATGACCCTTTTTTATCGCCGGTCCGAGCAGAACGGACCAGTTCCAGATTCTTGACGGTATTCGGCTCCAGTTGCATGAAATCGGCCGCTTCATAGACCAGTGCCGGCTGTAAATGCGCCAGCGACCGTTTTTGCGTATCATGCATATACGCGTACAAGACAGCAAAGGCATCTGCTTGTGCCGCATCGATCGCCCGGTCACCGTGCGGATGACTTTCCCGGCGTGTACTTTCTGTCAGCGGAATCTGCAGATGACTGAGTGCCGCTTCATGTTCATGCGTTGTGATGATGATTTCGCGCGGTAAGATGATACTCAGTTCCTTAGCGACGGCATCGATTGTCGCAACACTCGTCAAGGCACTCTCTCCGGTCGAAACATCACCGCGGGCGATACCGAATCGTCCGTCCTGTTCGACAACCGCAACGAGATAGCGGTTTTCTTTTTCCGTCAACGACGACATCATGGTCCCCGGCGTGATGACTTGGACGACTTCGCGTTTGACGAGTCCTTTCGTCAACTTCGGATCTTCGACCTGATCGCACAAAGCAACTTTATAACCGCGTTCGATCAATTGTTCAATGTAGCCGTTTGCTGCATGGTGCGGCACACCGCACATCGGAATCGGATGTTCCGCATTCTTGCCGTTTTTTGCCGTCAGTGTCAATTCCAGTTCATGTGCCACTTGTTTGGCATCCTCAAAAAATAACTCATAAAAATCACCTAAACGATAAAACAAAAAGGCATCGGGATAATCCGCCTTAATGGAAAAATATTGTTTCATCATCGGTGTGTTGTGGACTGCTTCCATGATTTTCACCTCATTCGCGTAAAAAGCCGACGGGAATCCGTCGGCTTTTCCAATTCAGTTCATTGATTAATAGCCGCAACCGCCGCTTTTATTTTCTGCTTCCATGCCACTGCCTGTTTTCCCCGCCAGCACATCACCGTCTGTTGCTTCGATGATTTGATCCGTGATCCCGTTCGAGATCGTCACGGTGACATATTGCAAGAGACCGTTCACTTCTTCTTGTGACTCTTGGAATTGTTGAACGACCGGCATCTCATCAAGTTCTGCAAATAATTTATCCAGTTTTGCTTCGACACGTGCCAATGCTTCTGTCTTCCCGTAATGTTGGCAGTTGACTGCTTCTTTTTGCAGGAACTTGATTTGTTTCATCATCTTTTGGACTTTTTCGTTCCCGTTGATGTTGGCTTCAGCGGCTTTGAACCGTTCCACCTCTGACGTCTCAGAAATCATTTTCGCGATTTCATTTGCCTTTTCGATGATTTGTTCATCTGTATACATAAACATTCGTCCCCTCTATCGGAAGCGGTGATCCCGCTACGCTTATCATGTCTACGAACGATGACTCGTTCTTATCGCATTTATTATACCGTTCTCTTCAAGGGGTGACAAGAATAGTTCCTTATTCAATCGATCGCCACAACAAATAGGCGGCGTGACTCCGGTATGGCGCAAATTCCTCCGCTAACAGGACTGCTTCTTCGACAGTCGGACGACTGCCATGTAGCCGTTCAAACGCCCGTAAAATGCCGATGTCGGACGCCGGAAACAAATCTTCCCGTCCATAACCGAACATCAAGACGTTTTGCACCGTCCACGGACCCACACCCTTTAAGGCAATCAACGTTTCGGCAATTGCCGCATCCGGCGCCGTCATCAACTGTTCAAAATCAATCGAGGCTCGGGCCGCACCGAGCAGATAATCGACCTTTCTTCCGGACAGTTGAAGTGTTCGAAGTTGCTCCGGTTCAAGGTCTCGTAATGCTTCAGCCGTCGGTGGAAAAATGATTCCATCCTTCTCCGTTCCAAACGTCCGGCAAACCCGTTCCATCAAGACTTGCGCAAAGGACAGATTGATTTGTTGATGGATGATCGACCGAATCAAGGCCGTGAAGGGAGTAATATCGAGCACAAGCCGCTCCGCTCCGAATGTCTTCACGACTTCGGCAAGTGAGGTGTCCGATAACTGATGACTTAGACTCACCGTATCCAGACGAAACCGACGGCGCAATTGTTGCACCATCGGTTCTTTTGGACCTTCACCGGATAAGAGAAGTGTCCGGGGACCGGTTGCTTCGATCTGACCGATAAACTTTCCTTCTGGTAATAAGAGCGGAACAAACAATCGACCGTCCTGTTCAACCTGCAACCGGTCACCGCGAAGCCGCTTCCGTATACCGGCAAAGTCATATACGTCTTCTAAAACCAGTTTTTCCTGCCACATACTATCCCTCCCTCAGCCAATGAATAGTTTGATTCCACCAAGAATCAGCCCGATGAAGAATCCGCAAATCGCACCGTTGACCCGAATCCACTGCAAGTCGTTCCCGACTTTATCCTCAATCATATGAATTAATGTTTCGGTATCAAAACGATTCAAGTTTTCGCGCACCAGTCCACCAATCTTTTGGTGATTTTGATCAACAAACCGGACGAGTTGATCTTTCATCCACCGGTCGCTTTCTTCTTTAAACGTCGGATGTTGATCCCATTCGTCAAGTGCTTGGTTCATCAACGGCAAAGCTCGGTCCTCCCAAAACGAATCAGATGCCAGATACGTCTTCAATTCCTCGACGCCCGCGGTGTACGCGCGGTTCAAGAGCGGTTGGAGATCAAAACGATCAACTTCCGCTGCTTTCCAGTGGTCGATTTTCGCAAGACGTTCCTCATCCTGAGTCAACTGAGCCAGGTTACGGCGCAGATGATCGAGAATCGCCAGACGGTTCGGATGATGGACCTGTTTCATATCTTGAATCACACTGAGCAGGACCGATTGAATGACGAGACTCAACCGTTCTTCCGAATAGACTTTTTGCACCGTCTTTGCCGTAACACGTAAAAAGGTGTTTTTCTCCTGATCAATCATCGCGTGATAAGCGAGACGACCAATCTGATCGCGAATGACGGGGTCTTCGAGCAAGCGTTGACCATATCCGAGCAACTGATCGATCGCCAACTCATCAAGCCGGCGTTCGTCATTCAGCTCCATCAATCGTTCAGCCAATCGTTTGGACGGATAGGCTTTGACGGTATCGGAAATCCGGTCATCGACGACTTTCAGAATCGCTTCGCGCGGTAATTTGTGTAAAATACCGGTCAACAACTCCATGACCGTCGAACGAAACGCCGGCAACAGGACAATCGAACGTAATAGTTTGATAAAGCGGTCGGCAAGCGTCATATGCCGTAATTTCTCAACGATACTTTCTTTATTGAGCAAGTCCTTCTCGAGCATTTGGACGATCGACTCGATGACCCGCTCCCGGTTTTTCGGCAACAGGTTTGTATGGGGAATTTTTAAACCAAGTGGATGTCGGAACAAGGCTGTAATGGCGAACCAGTCCGCAATTCCACCGACAAGGCCTGCTTCAAAGCCGCTTTGCAGCCAGAATACCCAATCGTTTTCTTTAAACGGCAAGGAGGCGATAAAGCCGACTGCCATAAAAATTAAGGACACGGTTGCCAAACGGCGTGTCGATGATTTGAGTTTTGTTTGTTGTTGCAAGATGGTTCCTCCTTCTCGCTGCGTTTTTTTGTCCTACCTTGTATACGTTTCAACACGTATTCAAGTTTCGACATGAAAGAGTCCCAGCCTCATCCGGACTGGGACTCATTATGTAGTTAAAACGTAAATTCACCAAAATTGTCGCCGTCCCATGTTGCCGTGGCCGTTGATACAAAGTATACAAGTCCGTTTCCAAATGTGTTTTCCATCAACGAAACGATTTGGTGACCTGCCGTTTGTTCCACAAACGCCAACCGGACTTCTTCTTTTCCTAAGTAAATCCGCTCATAAACACTTAATCCGCGGGCATTGATAAACGTACGCGCATTCGTGAAAATCAATGGTCCCACTTCCGGGCGCCGTTCTTGAATAAATTGTTGGCACTTGTCCTCAAACTGATTCACTCTCGTCCACTCCTTCTCTCTCTTTTTTTGCTCATAAATACCTACTTCCCGTCTCGCCTCAATCATAATCCTGTTCTCAAAAAAAAGCGACCATTCGGCCGCTTCTTTCATCATTTCCCAAACTCTTTTCTAAATCTTCACACCCAACTGTCGGGCGACATGGATTGCTGACGTCGTCGCCCCGATTGTTCCGGCACCCGGAAATACCGTGTCTCCGATCACATACAGGTCAGCAATACCGGTACGGAAGGATGCCGCCCGAAACAGACTCGTCGACGGCAGTTGCGGATATCCGCCGACGCCACCATCCGGACGTGAGGTATAGCGGACCCAGGCGCCCGGTCCACCGGGATGTCGTTCAATGACATGATCCTGAAATCCAGGAAACTCCCGTTCTAAAATTGTTTCGAATTTTTCCTGCATCGCTTCGACTTGTCGGTCGTACATCCTCCGGTCATCACGCGTGAACTGACCAAGTGGAATATGGCACGACATCGTCAGTGTCCGACATCCTTCCGGCGCCCGCGTTAAGTCGCCCGCCTGAGATAAAGAGATGAAGGCATGACCCGACGGTAAAATCGGATCATGGATTTGTCGAAACGCCTGCTCGTCTTTAATGATCGTCTCAGGTATAGCAGCATAATACGTAAATGTCGCCCATTGAGACAAGTTCATTTGGCGCTTGTATGTCCGGCGTAATACCGATCGCAGCGATGGTCCCACCAATTGTTGCATCGCTTCGATTGGAACGGCCCCGATAACGGTATCCGCAAGCAAAAGTCGGCCCCGCCGGTCTTCAAGTAAAAATCCATCTGCTGTTTGACGAACGGAAGTGATTTTACGACCGAGTAACACCGTTGCTCCATCCGCTTCAGCAGACGCTTTGAGACGTTCTGCGACCTGAAACAGGCCGCCCGGAACATAGTACGCCCCGTCATGATAAATCGATAGCGCGACGGCGCCAAGCAATGCCGATGCTTCCGTTCCCGTCTGCATGCTGTCGAGTAAGATCCCGTCAATCAATTGTGCAAAAACTGTTCCGTCCAACTGATGTTTCCGGAGAAGATCACCGATTGTCCGGTTCAAATAAGGCAGTAACGGCAGACTTGATTTCGTTTCTTTAACAATCATCCGAGCATCACGCAACGTCTTAAGCGGTAACGCCGGTAACGCCTGCATCAACGGTCGGACGTGCCGTTCGATCCGCTCCAATTCGTCAAAAAAGCCTTGAATCGAGTCTGCCTGATCGCAGAACTGTTCCTTCAGATGTGCGATGAAACGGTCACGGTCACGGTGATAGAGGATGTCGTATCCTGCCAACTTGATCGTCATGACGGTTTCGAGCAGCTGGACAGGCTGTTCAATTTTCAGATGCCGTAGTACCCGGTCATGAATTCCCCCGGATTCAAAGCCCATTCCGAGCGTCGCACCGACCGGATAGGTGAAGTCTCTACGGGTAAACTTGCCCGCTGATCCCCCCCATTCACGGCTCCCTTCACACAACACCACGTCATACCCGTTTCGAGCAAGTAAGGCTGCCGCGGTGACACCCGCTATTCCACCCCCGATGATGACAATCCGTTTCATGACGGCTCCTCCTCTGTGACTAGATTTTCTTTAAATAAAAAATTACGGACTTCCTTGAAAACCGGTTCCCGGCGATGGATTGTAAAGTGGTCATATTTGTAAGACTTCGTTTTGATGTTATCCGTATACCCCTCGAGCGCAAAGGAGCTTTTCAGCGGAATTAAATTGAAGTCGCCGCCTTTCGCTCCGAATGAATAGACAAGAACGTCACGCGGCCACGTGTCCAAACGGTCCTTTAAATTTTTCATCGCCGCTGAATTTTCAGCCAAATCTTGTATCGCTGGACTGTTCGTATTCGTCCCGAACGGAGCAAGCGTCAGTCCGAGCGTCGCATAATCCGAACCACTGATTGGTGCATCGAGCGTGACCACTTTTCGCACATGATACGGGATGTCTTCTTTTAACGTGTAGGCGACGACATCCACCCCGCCCATACTGTGACCGACCAGTTGAATATCTGTGAAGGTCGCCTGTTGCTTTCGGTCATATTGTTCAATCGCTGCACTGAGCCATTTTTGTTGGTTGGCAAGACTTGCTTCATCGTCTTCAAAGACGATGCGGACAAGCGGGTATCCGGTCATAGATGGTTTGACTTTGCAAACCACTTTCCCTTTACGCGAGACATCACACCGACCGCCGTCATCCGCGAGCTTTTTTTCCGTGAAATTATCAATCATCGGCAAAAAGGTTCGTTCCGTCCCGAACAGTCCATGGACCATGAACGTCGGTGTGATTTCCCCGACCTGTTGCGTGACAATTTGTTTTGTCGGCGGCGGTGCACTTGAGGTCTCGTCGGCAAAGAACCACCAGACGCTTCCTCCGACAAGCAGACAGACGAGCAGCGAGATGCCGATTCCCTGAAGCTGTTTGCGGCGTAATTTCCGGACGTGATGAACAATCCAAAAGACAAGCAAACAAAGACCAATCAACAACACGATACCGGTGATGATCCAACCGGTTGGATTCGGAACATACGCAATCAGTTGTAACTGGTTGGCTTTTGTCCCGTACAGTTTCCACGAGACATTATTGTGATTCGCCCAGTCGATTTTTTCACCGTTTTGCAGACCAATCACTTTTGGTCCGTGAAGATTAATTTCAATATCCGCTTGCCGAAGATAACGATCAGCCAGCTTTTTTACTTGTCCTGTCGGTTGATAGCCTTTGATATTCAAGCGGTCGATACTCAAATCGATGTTTGTATCCAAGCGATACGTATTAAACCAAAATCCTTTTTTCTGTTTTACTTCATACGTCGTGTCCGGTGGAATAAGTATACCGCCGATTCCCGTTTTCCATTCATCTTTAATCGTCGCCAAATCTTCGAATTTCGCAAACTTCTTTTCCATCCTTATGCCTTCATAATCATCCTGCGTTTTGAACGTCTCTGCCGCATATCCATTCTTCTCAGCCTGTTTCACATACGTGTTCCAGTCTGGATTCAAATTAAGTAGTCGAGCTACAGGATGCTCTTTTGCGGCATATGTCGTTTTCAAGGTTACACTTTGATCCGTGTGGACTGTCGCATCATATTGGATACGGATACATCCTCCAAGTACCATTGCCATCAAAGCGAACGACAAGACAATAAGTTTTTTTCGTTTGCTGATCAAACCGTCACACGCCCTTTCTCTCTAGTATCGGCTTGTTTTCTTTTCCCTAACTCGTAAGTCCTCATGCTTAAAAATAAAATTGTCCCAAAAAATGTAACAGATTTTGAATGGTAACTCTTTATACGACAGAACACAACGAGACCGTTTCAATTTGATTTATCTACTTTTCCGCAAAAATATTTGATGGTCCAAACGATTGATGACGGATGAATTTACTCCACATCCAATGGTTTATAATCCATTGTTTTATTGATTATATCAGCTGTTTTGACGGTTATCAGCAAGTGTTTTCTGCTTATACAGAATACGATCTTAGATTTTTTTATTTTTGTATAGTTTATAGGAATAAAAAAATCAGAAGACTTATAAAACTGAAATTGTCATTGCATATCCAATTTTTGTTTGCTATCATTCATTTTGGATATGACAATGATAATCATTATCAATAATAATCGTGAATGCTCTTATACCTATTTATTTATGGTTCACGAACACGATTGCTATGAGGCATTGCTCACACAAAAAAGGAGATGAATCATCATGGGAACATTAAAAACATCACTGATCATGAGCTCACTTGCCGTTTTGCTCGCTGCATGCGGCACCGCGAACGAAACGAAGACGACGGACAGTAAAAAATCCGCAGCCTCTAAAACGGTCGAAATCACTGATGCACACGGTACAATCAAGGTACCTGTAAAGCCGAAGAAAGTAGTGGCACTTGATAACCGGACGTTCGAGACACTCGCTGCCTGGGACGTTGAAATCGTTGCTGCTCCGGTCGGACTGTTGCCGGCTGAATCACCTTACGCCAAGGACAAGGACATCGTCGACGTCGGGATGCACTTCGAGCCGAACCTCGAAGCGATTGCCGGGGTTGATCCGGATGTCGTCATCGTCGGTCAACGTTTCGCAGATTACTACGACGAAATCAAAAAGTTGGTCCCGGAAGCAGCTGTCATCGATCTCGACATCGCGTTACCTGAAGATTCCGGAACGCCGGGTGAACTTTTAGTCAAAGGTCTTGAAGATACGACACAGACACTGGGTCAAATTTTTGCCAAGGAACAAGAAGCCGACCGACTCGTCACGACCTTCGAACAATCCATTCAGGATGTGAAAAAATCCTATAACGGAAAAGACAGTGTCATGTCCGTCATCGTCTCAGGTGGAGATATCGGTTTTTCCGCTCCGATGAGCGGTCGTGTCTTTGGACCGATGTATGATATCTTCGGATGGAAACCCGCACTTGAAGTGAAGCAAAAATCGGGCAACGATCAGGGAGACGAGGTTTCTGTCGAAGCCATCGCTCAAAGCAATCCGGACCGGTTACTTGTCTTAGACCGTGACGCTCCGCTCGGAGACGCAAAGGATGCGGTTCCGGCGGAAGATGTCATCGATCGTGCACCGGCGCTCCAAAAGACAACAGCCGTCAAAGAAGACCGGATCGTGTATACGCCAAAGGATATGTACTTGAACGAATCGATTCAAACCTATTCGGAATTTTTCCAAAGCATATCGAAAGCGTTTGTGAAGTAAATGGGACAGATTAAGCCGCAACAAGTGAATGGAAGCGTTGAGCCGAGTGCTCGACCTTCCTTTTCTGTTGTTTGGACGCCGCCGTTTATCATCGCACTGCTGATCATCTGCCTGCTTGCCGTTACTTCTCTGTTCACCGGGGTCTACGAGCTCGGCGGAACCGCGAATGACTTTGACATGTTTTGGATTACACGTGTTCCGAGAACCATCGCCTTGATGCTGACAGGTGCAGCGATGGCGATGGCGGGACTCGTCATGCAACTGATTACACAAAACCGGCTCGTCGAACCGACAACAACCGGCACGATTGAATGGGCGGGACTAGGGCTTTTGACCGTTTATCTGCTCGTCCCGGCACCGACACTGATGATGCGCATGACCGGTGCGATCGTTTTCGCCTTTATCGGCACGATGGTGTTCTTTTGGTTCCTCCGTTCAGTCCAGTTACGCTCTTCACTGATCGTGCCCATCATCGGACTCATGCTCGGTGCTGTCATCTCAGCCATTTCAACTTTCCTAGGTTTGTTTTTCCGAGCGAGTCAGGCACTTGAAGGATGGTTCGTCGGATCGTTTTCATCCGTCCAAATCGGCCGGTATGAGTACTTGTGGGTTATTGTCGGTGTCACGATATGTATTTTCTTTCTCGCTAATCGTTTGACATTAGTTGGTCTCGGTGAAGATATCGCGACCAGTCTCGGCATTCATTACAATCGACTTATGATGATTGCGACGGGTTTGATTGCTTTGTCCGTCGGTATCGTCGCCACGGTCATCGGAAATTTACCGTTTCTCGGTCTGATCGTACCAAACCTTGTTTCGATGATGCGCGGGGATGACTTACGCAGTAACTTGCCTTGGGTGTGCGTCATCGGGATGGGGACGATTCTCGCCAGTGATTTGATTTCACGGACGTTGATTCAACCCTTTGAACTGCCTGTCTCACTGATTCTCGGAACGGTCGGTGCAGCGGTCTTCATTCTCATCCTATTGCGGCAACGAAAAAGAGGAGGTATTCGATGAGTACAGTCATGCATTCAAAACCGAAACCATGCCCACGAGAACAGCCGACGTTCCATACAAGTGACCGAAACGCTTCCGCTTTCCCTTCCAAACGGCTCGTCCGCCGTTACTGGATCTTGCTGTGCCTGTTTCTGTTCGGTGGACTGCTCTGTTCCCTTGGTCTCCTCTTCTACAACAATCCGGTGCCGTTTCAGTCATCGTCCTTTTGGCCGGTCGTCGAACGCCGGATCACGGCTATCGTGACAATGGCGATCGCCGCACTCTGCCAAAGCCTTGCCACCGTTGCCTTTCATTCCGTCACGAGTAACAGGATTATCACACCGTCCCTGCTTGGATTCGATGCGCTGTACTCAACGATTCAAACATCGATGATCTTTTTCTTCGGTGCGGGGGCACTGATTGGTTTCTCAGGGACCGGCGCATTTTTGACGCAAGTCGGTCTTATGCTTGTGATGAGCCTGCTGTTGTACGGGTGGTTGTTATCCGGAAAATATGCCGATTTACAGCTCATGTTGCTCGTCGGTATCATCCTCGGCACCGGTCTGAATTCTCTTTCAAGCTTCATGAGACGGATGCTCGACCCGTCTGAGTTCGATATTCTTCAGGCACGACTGTTTGGTTCGGTCACGAATGCCGATGCTGCCTACTTTCCAATCGTGATTCCGGTCGTCATCGTCGTCAGTGTCTTGTTGTTCCTGTCGGCGAATCGACTCAATGTCATCGCCCTCGGAAAAGACGTCGCGACGTCGTTCGGCATCAATCACCGTAGAAGCGTCATCTATATACTGGTTCTCATTTCTCTGCTCATGTCTATGTCGACGGCACTGATTGGACCACTGACATTTTTCGGTTTTTTGGTCGCCACGCTCAGTTATCAGGTCGCTTCCACGTATGACCATAAGTACGTGTTGCCGATGGCATTTTCGATTGGTTTTCTCGTTCTGACGAGTGCCTATTTCTTCATGTATCATATTTTCAATGCACCGAGCGTCGTTTCCGTCATCATTGAACTTTTTGGCGGTCTGATTTTCTTAACGGTGTTATTACGAAAGAGGTCCTTATGATTAAACTCACGCAAGTCAAAAAATCGTATACCGATCATGTCCAAATCGGTCCGCTTGAGCTTGAAATCCCGAAAGCAGGTCTGACGGCGCTGATCGGTCCGAATGGAGCGGGTAAATCGACGACTCTGATGATGATTGGTCGTCTGTTACACCTCGACGAAGGACAGATTCAGGTCGCTGGACTCGATGTATCGAGTACAAAGTCAAAAGATTTGGCAAAAATCATTACGATTCTTCGCCAAGAAAATCACTTTGTGACCCGGCTGACGGTTCGCCAATTGGTCGGATTCGGTCGTTTCCCCTACTCGCGAGGACGAATGACTTCGGAAGACGAAGCCATCACGTCAAAATATATCGACTTCCTTGACCTGACACCGCTTGAGAACCGTTATCTCGACGAACTGTCAGGCGGACAACGCCAACGGGCTTATGTGGCCATGGTCTTGTGTCAGGAGACGGACTACGTGTTGCTCGATGAACCGCTCAACAATCTCGATATCGCCCGTTCTGTCCAAATGATGGGCTATCTTCGGCATGTCGCGGATGAGCTCGGACGAACCATCATTACCGTTTTACACGACATCAATTTCGCAGCGAAATATGCAGATCATATTTGTGCCATGAAGCATGGACAAATCGCTGCCTTTGGTACGGTCAAAGAAATCATGGTCGCCGAAACGCTTTCGGATATCTTCGAGACCCCGCTCGAAATCATCGACGGACCCTATGGACCGATTGCTGTTTATTAATCGAACGCCATGAGTGAAGAACATTAAAAAGGGACGGCGCATCGGAAGATGTGCCGTCCCTTTTATCGTTTCGTACCTTTTGGTTAAATCAATTTTAATTCTTGACCCACTTGTTTAAACGCTTCGAGCGCTTGCTCCAAGTCTTCTCGTGTATGTTCCGCTGTGACGATGGTCCGGACACGTGCTTTGCCTTTTGCAACAGTCGGGAAGGCAATGCCTTGTGCAAAGACACCGTGTTGACGCAGACGGTCTGACAGCTGATGGCATAACGCTTCGTCGCCGACGATGACAGGTGTGATCGGTGTCGTTGACGTGCCGATATCAAAACCGAGTTCCCGTAATCCGTGTTTGAAGAACTCCGTGTTTTCCCACAGGCGGTCAAACAGTTCCCCTTCTTCTTCCATGACGCGGAGTGCTTCCCGGTTCGCTTCGACGACTGCCGGCGGATGCGACGTCGAGAATAAGAATGGACGACCTTTATGGATCAGATAGTCTTTGACGTGTTGTTCACACGCGACATACCCGCCGAGGACACCAATCGCTTTTGATAACGTCCCGACTTGCAACGCGACCCGTCCATCGAGTCCAAAATGATTGACGGTTCCGCGGCCGCTTTTTCCGAGTACACCTGACGCATGGGCATCATCGACCATGACGAGGGCATCGTATTTTTCAGCCAATTCAACGATTTCCGGAAGCGGTGCAATGTTTCCGTCCATCGAGAAGACGCCGTCCGTTACGACGAGACGTGTCCGC
This sequence comes from Exiguobacterium sp. S22-S28, assembly GCF_043359615.1. Taxonomy (NCBI): domain Bacteria; kingdom Bacillati; phylum Bacillota; class Bacilli; order Caryophanales; genus Exiguobacterium; species Exiguobacterium sp. S22-S28. The sequence continues at coordinate 272,720 of NZ_JBHFFC010000026.1, forward strand.
GCGTCCTGTGTTTCTTGCAAGGCAGCTTCCAAGTCCGCAAGATCCACGTGGTTGTAGATACGACGTTTGGCTTTCGTCAGACGAATCCCGTCGATGATGGAGGCATGATTCAGCGCATCGGAAATGACGACGTCTTCCGGTCCGAGTAAAGCGGATAGTACGCCGAGGTTCGTTGCGAAGCCCGACTGGAAGACAAGTGCGGCTTCCGTATGCTTAAACGTCGCCAGTTCCCGCTCAAAGGCTTGGTGCATCTCGAGTGTTCCGGCAATTGTCCGGACCGAACCAGTTCCGGCACCAAATTCGAGTGCTGCGTCGGCTGCCCGTTTCGCGAGACGCGGGTGCGCTGCGAGTCCGAGATAGTTGTTCGACGATAATTGAATCAATTCTTTTCCGTCAACCGTCACCCGGTTGTGCTGGGCACTTTCAAGCGCCACGAGTTCGCGGAACGTCCCCGCTTGTTTCATCTCTTCCAATTCTGTCCGTAAATGCTCAAAACCCATCAATTCGTCCCCCTTGGTTGTAGTACGACCTTTCCACATTTCCCTTGTCGCATCAATTCGAATCCTTCTTCAAACCGTTCAAGTGGCAACGTGTGCGTGATCAACGGCTTCACATCAACTTTTCCGCTCGACAAGAAGGCGGATACCTGACTCCATGTCTCATACATCTTCCGTCCGGTAATCCCCTGAACGCGGGCTCCTTTAAAGACGACATGGTTCGTCAAATCGATTTCGACCGGTTTGACCGGCAGACTCAAGATATTGACATCCCCGCCTGCCGTCACCATCTCAAATGCTTGACTGATGGCGACCGGATGACCGCTCATTTCGCAGACGACATCAATGCCGTCGCCGTCAGTCATCATACGGATGCGTTCAAGAACATCTTCATGACGGGAGTCGATGACGACATCCGCGCCCATCGTCTTCGCGAGTTCGAGCCGGTATGGATTGACATCAATCGCCACGACTTCTGCCGCCCCTGCCGCTTTCGCGACGGATACGGCCATCAATCCGATTGGACCGCAACCGACGATGGCCACCGTCTTGGCACTGACGTCACTGGCAAGGACCGTATGAACGGCATTGCCCATCGGCTCTTGAATCGACGCGATGCCGGCCGGCATATCTTCCGGATTGACCCAGAGGTTTTCTTCCGGCATGACGACATACTCGGCGAAACAGCCTTGCGTATCGACGCCGATGATTTTTGTGTTTTTACAGATATGGTATTGTCCCCGCAGACATTGTTTACATTGGTGACAAACGATATGTGTTTCCGCCGAGACCCGGTCACCGAGCTTCAGACGTTTTGTCCCTTCCCCCAGTTCCACAACTTCGCCTGAAAACTCATGTCCGAAGACATATGGCGGATTGACACGAGACGCTGCCCAGGCATCCCATTCATAAATATGGACGTCTGTCCCGCAAATCGATGTCGCCTCGACACGAATCAACACTTCGCCCCGATTCGGTGTTGGGACGGCTACTTCTTTTAAGACCGCACCAAATCCACGTTCTTCCTTGACGAGCGCCCGCATCGTCTTTACTTTCGTCGTATCCTCTACAGCTGTCACTAATTTTGTCATGTCTCCCCGACTCCTTCATGGGTCTTACCTGTTTCTCTAATCGGTAATGACCAAGTGTTGAGCATCCCCAAATAATCAAACAATCATTCTACTCTAGTTTACATGAATTCAGCAGCAAGTTTATCAAATGTTTCTTCATTCATGTCGAGATCGGCAAAAGTCAGTCCGTTTTCGGCATATCCGTCAATTTGAGACTGATAATCCGGACGCGAATCGTCTTGATAAATCAAGCCCATGACGAGCCCGTTATGTTCATGGACCACTCGTTTGGCAACGTCTAAATCAGTCGCGTCATAGTTTTCAAGATCGTCCAGTTTCGTCAAGTTCTGCTTGAACCAGTCGTACGTGTTGACTTTGTTAAACGTGACACAAGGACTGAAAACATTGATGAAGGCAAATCCTTTATGTTGTGTCGCCTGTTCGATCAGACTCGTCAATCCTTTTAAATCATTCGAAAAACTTTGGGCGACAAACGTCGCGCCTGCCGTCAAAGCCAGTTCCACCGGCGAGACACTTTTTTCGATGGATCCTTTTGGTGTTGATTTCGTCTTGAATCCAAGCGCCGACGTCGGTGACGTCTGTCCCTTCGTCAAACCATAAATCTGATTGTCCATGACGATATACGTCATGTCGACATTCCGTTTGAAGGCGTGGATCGTATGTCCCATCCCGATCGCAAACCCGTCACCGTCTCCTCCGGAAGCGATGACCGTCAATTCCCGGTTCGCCATCTTGACGCCTTGGGCAATCGGTAACGAGCGACCATGGACCCCGTGGAAGCCATAGGTGTTGATGTAGCCGGAAATCCGTCCCGAACAGCCGATACCGGAAATCAAAGCGAGTTCTTCCGGCTCCAGTCCGACGTTTGCGACCGCCCGTTGAATGGCCGCTTGAATCGAAAAGTCACCGCAGCCCGGACACCAGTTGGGTTTCACATCGTTTCTGAAATCTTTAAATGTTGCCATGGAAAACCCCTCCTGCGACGACTTGTTCCACCACTTCCGCCGGATAGAACGGGTCGCCGTTGAATTTTAGAATGTGTTCAATTTTTTCCGCAAAACCACAGTTCATCTGAATCAGTTTTGCCAGTTGCCCCGTCGCATTGTATTCAACGACGACAACTTGTTTGGCCCGTTCGAGATGCGGACGGACCAGTTCGCTCGGGAACGGATGCATCTGCCGGATGTGGAGATGATCGACATGAATTCCCTGTTCCTCAAGACGCGGCATCACTTCTTCAATCGTACCGCGCGTCGAGTTGAAGCCGACAAACAAGATGTCCGGTGTCGCATGCTGTTCTGTCACAAGGACCGCATCCTTCATCCGGAATTGGTTCAGCTTTCTTAATCGTTTCGTCATTTGATCGACCCGGTTCTTCGTCGCTTCCGACGGACGGCCTTCTTCGTTATGTTCGACCCCGGTCACGTGGTGAATTCCGTGTTTCGTTCCTGGGACGACACGTGGACTGACACCGTCTTCCGTGACTTCATAACGTTTAAAGTACGCTTTGCCCTCGAGTTCCGGCAAATCACCTGAGATCAGTTTCCCGCGACGGATTTCAACCCGATTGACATCAAGCGGTTCGACGGACTGTTTTCCAAGCGACAGCATCAAGTCCGTCAAGAGAATGACCGGACACTGATACTCTTCCGCGATGTTAAAGGCTTCCGCCGCATCGTAAAAGGCTTCTTCGACGGTCGACGGCGCCAGGACGACTTTTGGAATCTCGCCATGGGTGCTGTAAATCATCGCCATCAAATCCGACTGTTCCTGTTTCGTCGGTAATCCGGTTGACGGTCCTCCGCGCTGGGTATCGATGATGACGAGTGGTGTTTCCGTCATGCCGGACAGACCAATCGCTTCTGCCATCAAAGACAGACCCGGTCCGGCTGATGCCGTCAAGGCACGGACACCGGCGTAGTTGGCACCGATTGCCATCGTCACGGCTGCGAGCTCATCTTCCGTCTGGACGACCGTTCCGCCGAATTGCGGTAATTTTTTAATTAAGTACTCCATGATTTCCGATGACGGCGTGATCGGATAAGCAGCCATCAGACGGGCGCCTCCTGCAACCGCACCAAGCGCAATCGCATCATTTCCAATCATGAACATCCGTTGCTGACCGTCGGCAGAATCCAGGATAAACCGTTCCGCTGTTCCGGCCATCGCTTCAAACGCAGCCGCCCCTTCACGAATCGCCGATAAGTTTTTCTCGACCATCTCCGGTCCTTTCCGTCCAAAAATCTGCTCGACGACCGCCTGAAACCGTTCCGGGTGAATGCCGAGAATGGCGCTCGACGCACCGATTGCGACCATGTTCTTCATCAAGGATGTGCCGAGTCCTGCCGCAATTTCCGTAAAGGGAATCGGATAGAGGACGGCCCGTGCTTGATCCGGGTTCGTCGGATTAAACTTTGCATCGGCAATGATGATCGCCCCTTGACGTAACTCATGGAAGTTGACGTCAATCGTTTCTTGATCAAACGCGACCAAGATATCTAAGTCATCGGCAACCGTCCGGACTTCATGTGTCGCGACCCGGATTTTATTGTTGGTATGTCCACCTTTGATCCGCGATGAAAAATGACGGTATCCATATAAGTAATAACCTAGACGGTTCAAGGCAATGGCGAAGATTTCACCAGTCGATTCAATCCCCTCACCCTGCTGACCGCCTACTTTCCATGACAATTGATTGTACATCGACGTTCGCTCCTTCTATCCCCTGAAATGATTGAAGCTGTCTGCTTCACTATCCTCCCCCATGATACCGATTTCCGGATAGTTGCACAATCCTCCTGCAGGGAATCGAGTGAAAAATTAACCGAAAAAAAGACCATCTACTCCAACGAGTAAATGGTCTACCTTTGTTAGGACCTATGTCCAATGATGCATCATCGTGGTTCAATGATGAGTTTGATTGCCGTCCGTTCTTCTCCATCAATCATGATGTCGGTAAATGCCGGGATACAGATCAGGTCCATCCCTGCCGGTGCGACAAATCCTCGGGCGATTGCAACCGCTTTGATGGATTGATTGAGTGCACCTGCACCGATTGCCTGAATCTCGACAGAACCCTTCTCTCGAAGTACACCCGCAAGCGCCCCTGCGACCGCATTCGGATTCGATTTAGCTGATACTTTCAGGACGTCCATGCACGTACCTCCCAATCAAAAATCAACACTCAATCAAAGAAAATCGATTGATCCGTTAAATGAATGCGTTCAATTTTCGTAGCTTTTTTCGATACATCATCAATATGAATCAAGACTCCATTTAACTGTTCCCGTCCTTCTGCAACTTCAAACCGGGTTGGGAGTTGTGTTTTGAATTTCCGCAAGACATCTTCCTTGCGCATACCGAGGACACCGTCCAGCGGTCCTGTCATCCCGACATCCGTGATATAGGCGGTTCCCCCTTCGAGAATCCGTTCATCTGCCGTCTGGACGTGTGTATGCGTTCCGACGACGGCCTGGACACGACCTGCCAGATGATAACCCATGGCAATCTTTTCACTTGTCGCTTCCGCATGAACATCGACGAAGATCGCATCGACCTCACCCTCGACTTCAGCAATCAATTCATCGACCGTCCGGAATGGATCGCCGAGTGGTGGTAAGAAAACAGTTCCTTGCACGTTGATGACGGCGATTTTTTTGTTGCCGACTTTTAAGACCATCATGCCGCGTCCGGGTGTCCCTTCCGGATAGTTAGCAGGACGGACGATCCGGTCCGCATCATCAATCCAATCAAAGATGTCGCGGTTATCAAATGTATGATTCCCCATCGTGACACCGTGGAACCCAAGCTCAAGCAACTGATGGTAGATTGATTTCGTGATCCCCCGACCGTGTGCAGCGTTTTCTCCATTCACCAGCATGACCGTCGGATTATACTTCGATTTGATGCGTGATGTGAACTGTTGCAGGATATGCCGACCCGGTGCCCCGACGACGTCACCAATAAATAAGATTTTCAAAAAAATTTCCTCCAATCATTAAAAAAAGTGGCGGTCGCCCGCCACTCTGCTTATTTTGCGTATTCGACTGCCCGTGTTTCCCGAATGACCGTGACTTTGATGTGACCCGGATAATCGAGTTCTTCTTCGATTTTTTTCCGGATATCACTTGCCATTTTATAGGCAAGGACATCGTCGACGACATCAGGACGAACGATGATCCGAACTTCACGACCGGCTTGGATCGCAAAGGACTTCTCAACACCGTCAAATGATTCTGAGATTTCTTCCAGACGTTCAAGACGTCGGATGTAGCTTTCAAGTGTTTCTTGGCGTGCACCTGGGCGTGCGGCAGATAAAGCATCGGCTGCTGCGACCAAAACAGAAATGACAGATGTCGCTTCCGTATCCCCGTGGTGGGAAGCAATCGCATTGATGACGGTTGGGTGCTCTTTGTACTTCGTACCGAGCTCAACCCCGATCTCAACGTGACTTCCTTCGACTTCATGGTCAATCGCTTTCCCGATATCGTGCAGAAGACCGGCCCGCTTCGCAAGCGTTACATCTTCTCCAAGCTCCGCTGCCATCATGCCGGCAAGATGCGCGACTTCAAGCGAGTGGAACAGGACGTTTTGACCGTAACTCGTCCGGTATTTCAAGCGGCCGAGAATTTTGACAAGATCCGGGTGAATCCCGTGAATTCCGACGTCATACGTCGCTTCTTCACCGATTTCACGAATCCGTTCATCCATTTCACGGCGAGACTTGTCAACCATCTCTTCAATCCGAGCCGGGTGAATCCGACCGTCTTGAACCAGTTTCTCAAGCGCCATCTTCGCTACTTCGCGGCGAATTGGATCAAATCCGGACAAGATAACCGCTTCCGGTGTATCATCGATGATTAAATCGATCCCCGTCAATGTTTCAAGCGTCCGGATGTTTCGTCCTTCACGACCGATGATCCGACCCTTCATCTCGTCATTCGGCAAGTTGACGACAGAAACCGTCGTCTCCGCGATATGTTCTGCGGCGAACCGTTGAATCGCGAGTGAAAGAATATTTCGTGCTTTTTTGTCCGCTTCTTCTTTTGCTTTTTGTTCGATTTCTTTTTGAAGAATTGCCGCGTCATGCATTGCAGCTTGTTTCGTCTCATCCATGATGATAGCTCTGGCTTCGTCTTGCGAAAGATTCGCAACACGTACGAGCTCTTGGCGTCCCTGTTCATACAGGTCCTCTACTTTTCGTTCTAACTCTTCAGCTTGATGCTTCCGTTTCGCGATCTCTGCATCCCGCGTATTGATTTGTTCTTCCTTACGGTCGATGGAATCAACACGGCGATCGAGTGTCTCTTCTTTTTGGAGCAATCGTCCTTCTTGTTTCGTTAACTCTTGACGACGTTCACGAAGCTCTTTTTCGACTTCTGTCCGAAGTTTAAAAGCTTCATCTTTCGCTTCGAGTAATGCTTCTTTTTTCGTTGCTTCCGCTGATACTTGCGCACGTTCCACGATTTTCGTCGCTTCTGTTTCCGCGCCTTGAATCTTCGCTTCTGCAATCGATTTCCGCAAGAAGTAGCCTACGATGAATGCGATCAGTATTGCGAGGAGAAGTATGACAATCCAAGTTGTTGTACCCATGGGTTCACCTCCCCTTTACAAGGTGTTTCTTAGTTCATTTCGGTTATTCATCGAAGCTGTCTAAAAAACGTACATCTATATTGTAAGGATAGCACTCGTTCATTGTCAACGAACGGGCGGGAAAGAATTCCTGTGATTTCCTCTTTTCAACAAAAAAAGAGTGAAATCTCAATCGATTCCACTCTTTTTCCCGCTTATTCCGCAAACATATCTTCTGCTTGACCTTCTTCGAAATCAACAGGTTCCTTGCGATCGACAAGACCATGATGCTCACGAATCAAGCGTTCAACTTCATCTGCGACATCCGGATGTTCCATCATGTATTGTTTGGCGTTTTCACGCCCTTGCCCAAGACGTTCTGAGTTGTATGAATACCAAGCACCGCTCTTTTGAACGATATCGAGATCCGTTCCAAGATCAATCAACTCACCAAACTTAGAGATTCCTTGTCCGTACATGATGTCAACTTCCGCCTGTTTAAATGGCGGAGCGATTTTGTTTTTAACGACTTTCAACTTCGTCCGGTTTCCGACGATGTCTGTCCCGTTTTTCAGTGCTTCCGCACGACGGACTTCAAGACGGACAGATGAATAGAACTTCAGCGCACGCCCACCAGGTGTCGTTTCCGGGTTACCGAACATCACACCTATCTTCTCACGGATTTGGTTGATGAAGATGACGATTGTTTTAGATTTATTTGTCGCACCCGACAGCTTACGTAAAGCTTGGCTCATCAAACGGGCTTGAAGACCCATGTGTGAGTCACCCATTTCACCTTCGATTTCGGCTTTTGGTACAAGCGCGGCTACGGAGTCGACGACCAAGATATCAACTGCACCTGAACGGACCAGTGCTTCTGCGATTTCGAGTGCTTGTTCTCCTGTATCCGGTTGTGATAATAATAACTCGTCAATATCTACCCCGAGTTTACTTGCATATGCCGGATCGAGTGCATGCTCGGCATCGATAAATGCCGCTTGTCCGCCTTGTTTTTGAACTTCAGCGATGGCATGAAGTGAGACTGTCGTTTTACCAGAAGATTCTGGACCATAAACTTCAATTACCCGTCCACGTGGATATCCACCTGCACCAAGCGCTATATCTAATGTGATCGATCCAGAAGAGATAACCGAGACTCTCTGATCTGCACTTTCACCTAGTTTCATGATTGAACCTTTACCAAATTGTTTCTCAATCTGACGTAATGCCATTTCAAGTGCTGCTTTACGATCACTCACGTAGCAGGCCTCCTTTTATTTATCTTACTGAGATTATTGTACTTCTTTTGAGACCAAATAACAAGCTTTTTACGAACATTTATTCGCATACTTGAAAGAATTCAACTTTTACCCATTTTGTCTGTCGACACGCTATTTTGGATGAGCAGGAAGTAAGCATCCTTTACAGAACGCAATCTAATCATACCACGGTCAAAGGCCGGATATGTCAGTTCAAGCACTTCCGTACCCCTTTCCTGAGCGAGGGCGCAGTAGACAGTCCCAACGTTCCGACCGCTGTTACTGGTCGGTCCCGCCTCACCGGTCAAGGCGATTGCAAGATCTGTTTGATAGAGTCTTCTTGCTCCTTCAGCCATCGCAATGGCTGCTTCACGGCTGACAGCTGTATGCGCGTCAAGCAGTTCTTGAGGTACACCTAGAACATTAACTTTTGCCGCATCGTCATACACGACGGCACTGCCCCGGAAAACGTCACTTGCACCGGCAATGTCCGTCAATGCGCTTCCAAAAGCTCCTCCTGATAAGGATTCAGCTGCTGACAAGGTCAAGCCGGCTGCCCGACACCGATCAAGAACGACTTCCGGTAAACTCGTTTCCCCGTAACCGTAAAAATGAAGGCCTACTTCATCGAGAATCTGCCGTTCTAATGTATCAAGCATCTGAAGCGCAACGTGTTCGTCAAGTGCCTTTGCGGTCAAACGAAGACGCACTTCCGCCAGTTCTGCGTAAGGTGCAACGGACGGGTTGCGGGCCGTCCGGATCAAGTCTGCCAATCGATCGTTCAAAGCGGATTCACCGATTCCGAAAAAGCGTAATGTTCTTGATTTAATCGTTTCTTTACCAAGCAGATGATCAAAATGATCCGCAATGATCCGTTTCATCTCCCGCGGTACGCCGGGCAGCAAGATATACTGGTGCTCCGATGTATGCACTGACATACCCGGTGCAAGACCCGCCTCATTCGTCAAAACATCTGCCCCTTCGATGACTAAAGCTTGTTTTTTCTCATTGTCTGTCATCTGTCGTCCGCGTGTTTTTAAAAATGCTTCAATCCGGTGATAAGCCGGTTGATCGACATATAACGGACGACTGAGTAACTCTGCTACAACTTCTTTTGTTAAGTCATCTTCTGTCGGACCAAGTCCTCCGGTAATGACAATCAGTTCCGTCCGTTCCTGAGCACGGGTGACGACCTCAATCATCCGCTCCCGGTTATCGCCAACGACGGTATGATAATGGACATCAATTCCACACGTTGCAAGCCACTCCGACAAGTACTGGGCATTCGTATTTGCAATCTCTCCTAGTAATAATTCACTTCCGACAGCAATGATTTCTGCTTTCATCCTGCATCCCTGCTTTCCTAAGTATAAGAAAAGACTGTTCGATTTGACGAACAGTCTTGTTTAATGTAACTTACATCGATTTCGTGATTAACTTAATGTTTTTCGAGAAGTATTCAACACCTGAATAGATCGTTAAGATCAAAGCGAGCCACATCGTGATTTCAGCAAACGGAATATTAAATAAAGCAAATCCGATATCGTGTAATAAAAACGCGATGATCGAGGTCAACTGGACCCACGTCTTCGCTTTACCGGAATTTCCGGCTGCTAGGACGATTCCTTCGTCTGAGGCGACGAGACGTAGACCCGTCACAGCAAATTCACGGCATAAAATAATGACGACGACCCAGGCAGCAACGAAATCCAGTTCAACTAAATAGACGAGTGCAGCGGCGACGAGCATCTTATCGGCAAGCGGATCCATGAATTTACCAAAATTCGTGACCAATTTGTTTTTCCGTGCAATATATCCGTCGAGCCAGTCGGTGATGGCAGCGACGGAAAAGATCATCGCCGCGACGAAATGGGCAACAGGAAGTTCTGCACCTAAGACATCCCATTGTCCCCAGTCTGGATTAACAGCCAAGACAGCAACAAACACGGGAATCAACAAGACGCGTAAGACCGTCAATTGATTGGGCAAGTTCATACTCGTATCCCTCCTTTTTAGATTATGTATGCCAGCAACGCTGGCATGAAGAAGACACGCCTTATGGCGTGGCTACTTTCTTCAAGTAAATATTTTGAACGAGGAGGGAGCGGTTAAGCTTAAGCTCCTGATCATTGACAAGAATCTTGTCGATTCCTTTAATAGAGCCGATCCGAATTCGGATGACATCCGTTTTCGCATTTTTGACGACGATCGGATTAGGATCGGACGCATTGATATGATCCGGTGCGAGTGCTTTTCCTTCAAGCGATGTGTCACGAATTCCGACGAACGGTGACGGCGACGCATCTTTTTTGATTTGGATTGACACGCTCATCGTATCATCTGCCGGTACTTCATAGGTGATGTCTTGTCCGGCCGTCGTTTTGACAGCCAATGGTTTTTTCTCTTCTTTTTTTGCAGGTTCTTCTTCTTTTTCTGGTTCTGCAGGCTCTTCTTTTGGTTCTTCTGAAGGAGTATTTGTCTCCTTACTCGGCGCATCGCCTTCGTCAATCGTGACTTCACTTTGTTTCGGTGTAGCCGTCTTTGTGCCGTCTCCGTCTTGGAATGCTTGGAATCCGTAATACAGCGCAACACCAATCGCAAAGATTAAGGCGATGATAATGATATTTGGAATCCAGCGCTTCGCGACACTTTTCTTCGGTGCCGCTGATTTCGAGTACGTCGCACGCCGTGACAGTTCAACAACCGGCTGTGCTTCCGGTTCCGGTAAATCCCGTTTATAGGTAGCAAATACTTCATCCACATCCAGACCAAGTGCTTCCGCGTACGTTTTGATGAAAGCCCGGGCATAAAAAGCTCCCGGCAATTGTTTGTAATCGCCTTCTTCAATAGCGAGGATGTAACGTTTTTGAATTTTTGTCGTGCTTTGAATTTGTTCAAGAGAGATGCCTAGCGTCTCCCGCTGTTCTTTTAAGTAGGTTCCGAGCTCAGTCATCGGTAACACACCTTCCATTTTCAATACTTATTCGAAATTGAACCATTCGTTCCCGCCATGGGCACGAGGTGGCTCGGTGACAATGATTTCTTCCGTCGTGTTGCGCAGTTCAATGATGTAATCAAAATCATCCCACGTGTATTCGCTCGATTTAACAAAAGCATCCGGATGTTCGACGATTTTCGTAGCCGGTAGTCGCATGACTTCACGTAAGATCTGCCAGTGTCGTTCATCAAAGTGACGTTGCGACACAAGAGCATCGATGATATAGACGTAATCACCCGTCCGCTCATCGTCAAACAAGGAAGTCCGGACAGTCTGCTTGATTAACGTAGATGAAAGGAACAACCATTTTTTATTGGCACTGACACTTGCCGCAACAATCGATTCCGTTTTCCCGACGCGTGGCATACCACGGACACCAATCAACAGATGGCCCTCTTGTTTACAGAGTTCCGCCATGAAGTCGACGAGAATACCGAGGTCTTCCCGGACAAAACGAAACGTCTTGATTTCTCCACTGCTGTGATCAATGTAGCGTCCGTGACGAATCGCAATCCGGTCGCGTAATTTCGGTTTACGCAACTTGATCACGTCAATGGCCGGCATCGTCTTTAAGATGGCTGCGAGCCGCGGGATTTGATCCGGCTGCTTCGTTTGAAGCAACATGCCGCGACGTTGGTGATCGACACCATTAATCGTGACAATCGAAATATGTAGCATCCCCATGAGTGACGCGATGTCCCCCAAAATTCCGGGACGGTTGACGTTCAATTCATACTCCAGATACCACTGTTCGAATTCACTCACGCGCACATCCTCCTCTTAAAATCGGTTATCCATCCCTCATGTTAAATGATTTTTTGAAAAATGAAAAGCATTCCCCGGTCAAATTTCACCGGATCACATCCAACCTCCATCAATTTTAAGCACGGCACCGTTTACATATCCTGATGCGTCATCCATTAAATACGTGATAGCAGAGGCGACCTCTTCGACCCGACCAAAACGACCGGCCGGAATTTCAGCGTATGCCTGTTCTCGTTCGGATTCTGTGAAGACCGCATTCATCGGTGTGTCAATCCATCCTGGTGTAACGGCATTTACCCGCCCGTTCATCGCGCCGAGTTCCTTACTGTAGGATTTGACGAAGCCAAGTTGCGCCGCTTTACAGGTGGAGTAGACGACTTCTCCGGCGACACCGAACTCTCCGAGCACACTGCTGACGACGACAATCGAGAGCGGTACTGAAAAGTCTTTCTTTTGTGTCAACGCTTGACTGATTCGAATTAACGATTCGACATGCAACGTCATCATCGATTCAATCGAGGCATAGGATTGATCGACGAGTAATCCACTGAAACTCGTACCGGCAATATGCACGAATCCATCAACAGCAGGCAATGCCCCGCAGAACGTCGTCAAGCGCTCCCGGTCAGACAGATCGCCTGTGACGATTTCCGTCGTCACAGGCAACTGTTGCACCATTTGTTCCAGTTCGTGCTGCCGTTGGTGAGTGTGGAGAACAAGTTCATGCCCTTTCGCCGCTAATTGCCTGACGGTCGCCAGACCGATTGCTCCGCTTGCGCCCGTGATTAAAATGCGCATCGGTCAAGCGTACGGTTTGACGATCGAAATCGCACGGTTTTCAAGAGCGAACAGTTCGTCGAATCGTGCTTCGATTTCTTCTTTAGTAATCGAGGCAATCAATGTTGGTAACGTGAACAGGTTTGTTCCTGCAAGCGCATGGCGTGAAAACTGATTGGCAATGAATTCAGGTGAATTGAGCGAACGTAAAAACTTACCTTGCATCATGTTTCGTTTCCGGACGACTTCTGTTTCTTCGAAATCCGGGCGGTTGGCCAGCAGCTTTTCATAAGCCGCGATGAAACGTTCCGGATCTTCCGTCTCCATACCGAATGTCGCAAATGCAAATTCCTCTTCACTCGAATAATCAAAGCTGAATGTATCGTCAATTAAACCGTCTTCATACAGTTCAAGGTACGTCGATGAAGTCTGATCGAATAACAGGTGTAGCAACAGTTCACTTGTCAGTTCGCGACGTAATTGTTCTTGACCGCCGAGTGAACTGTCTTTATAACCAATCAAGACTTTTGGTGTTTTCACATCGAGTTCAAGTTCAAATCGCGGCTTCGCGACACGCGGAGGCTCGACTCCGTAATCCCGTTCAATAGCCGGACGGTCGGTGTAGTCTTTTTTCGCCTGATTCGCTTTGATTAAAGCAAGCGTCTCTGCCGGATCAATGTTTCCGACGACGAACAGGACCATATTTGACGGATGATAAAACGTTCGGTAACACGTATACAAATCGTCGGCCGTGATTTGATCAATTGATTCCGGTGTTCCGGCGATATCAATCCGGACCGGATGCTTCGCATACATTGATTCAATCAGACCAAAGAATAAACGCCAGCCCGGATTGTCTTGATACATCTGAATTTCTTGTGTGATGATGCCTTTTTCTTTTTCAACACTTTCCGGCGTGAAGTACGGATCCTGTACAAAATCAATTAAAGTTTCTAAATTTTGTTCAATCAGTGACGTCGCGGAAAACAGATATGCTGTCCGGGAAAAAGAAGTGAACGCATTTGCCGACGCTCCGAGTCGTCCAAATTCTTGGAAAACATCGCCCTGCTCCGACTCAAACATCTTGTGCTCGAGGAAATGCGCGATACCGTCCGGAACATTGACCCAGTCCCCGTCCTTCTTAAAGCGGTTGTCGATTGATCCATAACGTGTTGTGAACGTCGCATACGTCTTTTCGTACCCTTTTTTCTGAAGTAAATAAACAGCGAGTCCATTATCGAGCTGTTCAAAAAATACGGTTTCATCTGTATCGTGATATGTCAATTGTTCCATTATTCTTCACCTCGCAATAGATAAACTGCTTCGAGTTCGATGGTCGCTGCCAAACGGACGACATCTTCGCGTGTCGCTGTCTCGATAATATGAATTTCATCTTCGAGTGTTAATCCGCGCATCTTCGATCCATTCAACCAACCGATCAATTGGCCCGGCTGATCGAGAATTTGACGGCGTGCGTTAATGAGCATCGCTTTCGTCTGTGTCAATTCTTCAGCAGTAAACTCACCCGCTTTAAGATCTTTCAGTTGTTCACCGATAATCGTTTCAGCACGTTCCGCCTGTTTCGTTTCCACTCCGGCATAGACGTAAAGAGCGCTGTTCAGCGCTGCGTAACGGGACGCGGCATAATAGGCGAGACTTTCTTTTTCACGGACGTTCATAAATAGTTTCGAGTGCGGGAATCCTCCGAATAGACCATTCACGATTTGCATCCGAATCGAATCAACGGACGTCGGATCGACACTGACACGATAGCCTAAATGTAACTTCCCTTGTTTGATCGGTTGCGTCTCTGACGAACGTTTCACGCCCACCACCTGTTTTTGAGCCGGAATGTAATGACTCGCTTTTTCGTTATGGGAGGGCAGGAAGGACAACGCATCTTCCATTTCATCCTGCGTGACATGTCCGACGACAAACACATCAATCCGGTCGTCTTTCACCATCGAACGGTATGTATCACGCAGGGAAGACGATGTGATTTGTTCGAGTGCTTCCAGCGTACCGAGTGACGACATCGAGACCGCTTCTCCCGGTGCCATCAATTCGAGCAGACGTTGTTGCGCGAAACGCATTTTATCGTCATACAACGAACTGATCCGTAAAGCATGCAAGCGTTTCTCTTGTTTGACGAACTGTTCCCGGAATCCGCCTTCCGTCAAGTCTGGATAAAATATCATCTGTTCGAGTAGATCAAGTGCCTCCTGAAGCAACGTCTCATGTCGGACAAGGTCGCCGCGAACAACATCGAGTTGGAACGAGATAACATGTTCTTCGCCGAATTTCGAGGCATCGGCATATAGACCCGCATCATATAGTGTCTCAAGAGGTTCCCGTAAAGCTTTCATTGACGGATAAGCTGCCGTCGACTTCTCCATGATATACGGTAACAAGGCACGGCTTGTCAGCGTCTTTTCTTCGAGTGGTGCCGAAAACGTCACGAGAACCGTCGTTGTCTTGAATTTATCGGTCGGAACAAGATGAAATGTCGTTCCCTGTTTGTTCCACGTTTGAAATGACTGACTCATACTTCTTCATCCTTTCGTTTAAATACATGGGCACTGCGTAAATATTCGATATCCGCTTTTTGATTGACAGCATTTTCATACCGCGCTGCCGTAAAGAAGAAATCGCTTAATCGGTTGATGAACGGCAATAAATGATGTGCCTGTTCGACATCAATCATCGCCCGTTCGACACGACGGCAGACCGTTCGGGCAACGTGCAGACAAGCCGCTGCTTCCGTACCGCCTGGTAAAATAAATTTATCGAGCGGCGGTGACAGTTCCGTTAAACTGTCGATCCAACTTTCCAAATCTTCCGTGGCTGTTGCGCTCAGACGGGAAGCCTTTGGTTTAACGTACATCAAATCGCTCCCACAATCGAATAAGACGTGCTGAATAACCGTCAATTGTTCTTTGACTTCGATTGAAGTTGCTTTTGTCCGGGCGAGACCAACAAAACTGTTCAGTTCGTCCAGTTCTCCCATTAACGTAATCCGGACATCATTTTTTTTGACACGTCCACCGACGAGGGACGTATCCCCCTCATCACCTGATTTAGTGTAAATTTTCAAACGACTCACTCCTATAGCGAAAGGAAGCGAATCATAAAGTTCGCTTCCTTTGTTTTTTTGGTAATTGAATTCGGAAAACGGATCCTTTGCCCAGTTCACTTTCAACTTGAACTTCCCCATCATGTGAGCGGACGACGTTTGCGACAATCGCAAGACCAATCCCTGTCCCCGTCTTCCCGCGTGTCCGTGCCTTGTCCGCCTTGTAAAAACGGTCAAACACGAACGGGACATCTTCTTCCGGAATGCCGTCCCCTGAATCAATTACAGATAAAGATATAGTTTCCCTATCTTCCGTAATTTCAATCTTGATTTGTCCATCTTCCGTATACCGCAACGCATTTCCAAGCAAGTTTGTCATTACTTGGTCCATTTGATCCGGATCGGCTTCAAACTGAACGTCCGGACCAATCACTTCAAATGAGACCCGCTTTTCAAGTCCCATCTGTTTGAACTTCTTGGTCATCCGTTTCGCAAACGGAACGGCATCAATCGGTTCAATCCGTTTTTCCTGATACCCGGCTTCCATCCTTGCCAGATCCAGTAAATCATTGACGAGACGCGACAGTCGTTGCGATTCGTCGTAGATGATAGACGCAAACTCTTTTGTCGCTTCGTCGCTTTCCGTCATTCCGTCGACAATCGCTTCCGAATATCCTTGCAACATGACAAGCGGCGTCCGGAGTTCATGACTGACATTCGCAACAAAATCGGCACGCATCTTCTCGAGTTGCTGGGCTTCCGTCATATCCCGCAAGACAGCGACGGCGCCAATCTGTTCTTCTTGCTCGAGCAACGGACTGACAATGATGATGTAGAACCGTCCTTCCCGTTCAAAGGACACCGTCATCTCTTTTTCTTTGCGCATGACCGTTTGGAACAATTCAATCAGCTCATCCGGGACCGGTGCACCGGCCAAAAAAGCTTCCGCCGGTGGATTGGTCGCGAGTAACTCACCCGAGTCTGAGAACGTCAACACGCCGTCCGCCATACATTTTAAAATCGACGACAAGAGATGCCGCTCTTTATCAAGATCCGTCACGTATTGATTGAGCTGACTGCTCATCTCGTTAAATGCCAGTGCCAGATCACCGATTTCGTCGCGTGAGCGTTGCGTCAGACTTTGATCAAACTTTCCTTCACCGGCCTCGACGACCGCTTGACGAATCGTCCGGAGCGGTGCTGTGATGCGTGTTGAAAGGAAGAAGGCAAAGACGGTCGTCCCGATGATCGCAAGCAGGACACACAGCTGAATGATTTGTCGTGCGCCTTCATTCGCCTGTTCGATGTTCGTCAACTGTTCGATCAGATACATCGTCCCGCTGCCGCTCTCCGTAATGAACGGAGCGCGGTACGCGAGTGCTGCCTTCCCATTAAACGTCTCGTAGTTACCGATTGCCGTCTCCCCTTCTTCACCGTCAACGGCCTTCCAGTTCTGACGCTCAAGTTCCTTAATGATGCGTGTTGCCTTTTCTTCCGAGATGTTTGTTTCGACCGTATCGTCCTTTGTCGTCGCAATCAAAGTTGCCCCATAAATATCCGTAATCTCAATCGCGGTCGCCGACCCTTCTTCAAGTCCGCTGTGCGCTTGAAAAACCGTTTCGACCTGCTGACCGAGTTTTGCGAGATGTCCCCGCTCTTGTTCGATATGGAATGAGTTAAAAAATTCAAGTAATAAAATCGTCAACGCAATCAAGACGACGGAAACGAGTAATAAAATCGTCCCCCATAGTTTAATGACGACACTCTGTAACCATTTCATCGTCAAGCAGGATTATTCTCGAACTTGTAGCCGACGCCCCAGACCGTTGTGATCATTTGGGCCGCACTTGGTGACAAGCGGTTTAGTTTTTCACGCAACCGTTTGACGTGGGTATCGACTGTTCGTAAGTCACCAAAAAACTCATAGTTCCAGACTTCTTTCAGCAATTGTTCCCGCGAAAAGACTTTATCCGTCTGCTTGGCAAGGAAATACAGCAGTTCGTATTCTTTCGGCGTCAAATTGACTTCCTGTGATTCGACGGTCACGCGGTGAGCATCGTTGTCGATCGTCAAATGCGGGAAGACGATGACATCTTTTGTTTTCGCATCTGTATGCAGGAACTTCGTTGCACTGGCACGACGCAGAATCGCTTTGACACGAAGAACAACCTCACGCGGGCTGAACGGTTTGACGATATAATCATCTGCTCCCATCTCAAAGCCGTGGACCCGGTTTGTCTCTTCTCCTTTTGCGGTCAGCATGACAATCGGTGTCGCTTTCGTTTTCCGCAATTCTTCACATACCTGCATGCCATCAAGCTTCGGCATCATCAAATCAAGTAGAATCACATCATATTCCGTTTCAAGTGCCATCTCGAGAGCCGTTTCACCGTTATCGGCTTCTTCAATCGTAAAATTCTCACGTTCGAGATACATTTTTAATAAACGCCGAATCCGTTCTTCATCATCGACGACTAAAATACGCGCTTCTTCTGACATCAGTTGATTCCTCCCATAAACTAATCTGTCTCACTTTATCCTACTACTCTTCTAGTATACTATGAAACAAAAGAAATAGCGTCTCTGACCGGCGAAATCCCTTTCCCCCAACAAAAAAAGGATGAACAACGGAAACTTTCGTCCGTCGTCCATCCTGAATGAGTGACTCTGCTATCCCATCATGCGTATGAGTGTAAACCGGCAACGACCAAGTTGACGAACACGAGGTTGAACATGATGACGGCAAATCCACCGACACATAACCACGCTGACTTTTTCCCGATCCAGCCACGCTGAATCCGCATGTGGAGATAAAATACATAGAAGAGCATCGTGATCAAAGCCCATACTTCTTTTGGATCCCAACCCCAGTAACGGCTCCAAGCCATCTGTGCCCAAATCATCGCGAAAATCAATCCACCGAGAATGAAGATCGGTAAACCGATCGCAATCGCACGGTAACTGATTTCATCTGCTGTCTCGAGATCAATTTTACGGGCGATCGGTTTGAGGCTTTCTGCCAAACGTTTCCGTAAAATGACGAAGCGAAGCAGGATGTACAAGACTAAACCACCAATCAATGACCATAAGACCGTATTGACTTTATTGGCATTGAGGAAGTTCGGTAATTCAACGACGGCACTTGAACCTGAAATGATTTTTCCATTTTCAGGACCGGTCAAGACCGGCATCGTATAATCATGTTGCATCGTCGCACCGTTTTTCGCGACATATTCAATCGTCGAGTTCGTTCCGAGTGCGTTAAACAACAATCCGACCACGATATAACCGACGACACAAGCGAGTGAAAACATGACAACTTCAAGCCATGTCCGTGTTTTTGATTCTTTACTGAAATCCGTCGCATGGATCAAATACAACAATCCGGTCGCGAAGCTGACAGCAAGAATTCCTTCTCCGAGTGCTGCTGTCGTAACGTGGATTTTCAACCAGACACTTTGAAGTGCCGGAATCAACGGTTGAACTTCATCCGGGAACATTGATGCATAGGCGATGACAAGCAACGCAACCGGCATCGCGACAAGTCCGAGGACGTTATTGCGGTAAATGCCATAGACGATCAGGAAGCCAAGAACCATCATCATTCCGAAGAATGTCGTGTACTCATATAAGTTCGAAACCGGAACGTGTCCGGCTCCTGCCCATCGCGTGAAGAAATAACCGAGTTGCGCCACAAATCCAAGGATTGCGAGTGAAAAAGCAATCTTACCGGAACGGGTCGGTCCCTTTTTACCACTGGTCGCTACTGCAAAGAATCCAGTGCTGATCAGATATAAGATAAAAGATGTCAGCAATAAATTGCTGCTCAAACTAAGCAGATTCATTTCGATTCCCCCTCTTCTCGCAACTTCTGCCGGTCTTCCAGTTGCGGAAGTCCCACTTCAGTCAAGGCGAGATTGACTTCTTTTTGAAGTCCAAGTGCGTTTTTGTTCGTAAAGCCGGCAATGTTAATCTGCCCGTTCGTTTCTTTTAACCAAATTCTACGGTGTGGCCAGTACATGCCGAGTAACAGCCCGACCATAAAGATGATACCGCCTGCAAACAAGAACGGCAGTGTCAAATCCTTTTTAATGCGGACACCGGAGATGTTCGACAATTCTGTTCCGGCGAAGCCCATTTTGTATTGGTTCTCATCGCCGCCGACATTTAATTTAATCCCGATCAGACTGCGTTCTCCTTTTGGGTGTTCCGGCGACTTAATGGTAAAGACGAAAGCCGGATTAACCGGACGAGACGAGTTCGTCGTCGGTTTTCCGTCTTTGACGACGAAATCAGGTAGGAAGTCTTTCAGTTCGACTTCATAGCCTTCTTTTAATTTGTAGGTTTCTTGCGGGTTACGCAAATCCACTTTGATGGTGTCTACGACTTTACCCGTTTTTTGATTCTCAATGTTGAATGACATCGTCTTGAATTCCGGATCTGCCGCATATTGCTCCTGGAAGACTTGATAACTTCCGAACTCAAACGGTTGGTTGACGGCGGTTTCACCGGATTTGACTTTTTCAAGTTCCGGTTTAAAATTATCCGTCATCCCGGTTTTTTTATACAGTGTCATCTGTGTATCGTAGTTTTTCGGCACACTTCCGCCGGCCCGCTTTAAAGCCTCCCTGAATTTCTCAGGTTCTTTTGCCGGGTCATAAAACTCGATGTTAAAAGAATTATTCTCGAGATAATACTGATTGTCTGTCGCTTCGACCGGTAACGTCTCTCCTTCACGAATCCAAAGCAATTCATCCTCATGCATCCCCGGAACGATCCGTAACATTGCTCCGCCGAAGAACAGGACGAGCCCGATATGGTTGATGTAAGGACCCCAGCGGCCAAAACGTTGTTTCTCAGCAAGCAGTGCACCGTCTTGACGACGGACTTTATACCCTTTTTTCTTGAACAAGGGTTCGATGGCATCAATCTGTTCAACCGTCCCAGTCGCTTCAGCGCCAAATCGCTGACCGCCCATAAAACGGTCGGACTGGATGACCGGTTGTTTCTTCAACGCACGATACAGCGGGAAGAAACGGTCGATCGACACAATAATGATGGATAACAGTAATAACGTGATCAGTCCGATATACCACCAGGATTCGAACAAGTTGTGAAAGCCGAGAGCATAATAGATTTCACCGGCTGTCCCGTATTCTTTTCCGTAAAACTCTTCTGGCGGAACTGCCTGCGGAATGTACATTTCCTGCGGGAAAATGGTTCCGACTCCACTTGCGATGATGATTAAGCCAATCAGCCACAGTCCGACCTTGACGGATGAAAAGAAGGTCCATGTCCGGTCGATCCACGACTGATTTTTTCGTTTTGACCGAAGTTCGGCTTCCTCATAACGCATATCCAGTTGTTTGTATTCCTGCTGCATCATAAATTCCCCCTCGATGCGTTACTCGTTTGCTTTTTTAATCATTTCTTCCAACTTCGCTTGGTCAATCTCACCTTCATACTTTTCAACAACTTTACCTTCTTTGTTGATGATGAACGTCACAGGTAAGTTGTAAATTCCGTACGCTTTCTCAACGGCACTGTTCGTGTCCATCAAGACCGGATAATTAGTTCCACCGATTTCCTTGATGAAGCTTGACACTCGGACCGGTGTCTCCCCGACGTTGACTGCCGCAAAATTAACGCCTTCTTTTTGCATCATGTCATAATTATCGTTGATCAACGGCATTTCTTTTTTACACGGCTCGCAGAATGTACCCCAGAAATTGAGTAAAAGTCCTTTGCCTTTGTACTCGTCCATCGTATGTTGTTTTTCCCCATACAAATCGACAAGCGCGAATCCCGGCGCGTCATCTCCTGCAAGAACACGTCCGTCTTTGTCACGTGTCGCCTGATCGACAAATTGCATAATAACGACCGCACCGGCGAATAGCACCATCGTCATGATCATCAATCGCCAAAATGAACGTTTTTTCTTCTTTTGCTTTGCGGCTGCCAGCCGCTCATCCGGATTTTGATTCGTTTTTTTCATGTTGCACCGCCTCCACCCATATTGTACTTGAAATCGCTTAATTGTTGACAGAATGTGAAATACGTTAATCGTTTTGTCACAAACAAAGAAAACTCAACCCGCAGGCTGAGCTTCTCGCTTTACAAATTAACGTTTTTTTGTGTTCTTACGTCTTTTCGTAGGGGGAGCAACAGGATCCGCCAGCTCACGCAATTGATTAACTTCTTTTTTCGAAAGTTCACGCCAGTCACCTGATGTCAGTCCAGCCAGTGTCAAGAAACCGAATTGTTCCCGCTTCAGCTTAATCACTTCTGCCCCAAGTGTTTCGACCATTTGTCGGACTTGGCGGTTGTGGCCTTCATAAATGACCATTTCCAAGATTGCCGTGTTTTTCTTCTTATCGACATCCCGCATCTCGACACGTGCTTTACCGGTTTTGAAGCCATCCGGTAAGACGACACCTTTTTCGAGACCTTTCACATGATAATAATCCGGCACACCTTTGATTTTGACAATATAGCGTTTCGGTACTTTGTATTTCGGATGAAGTAAAAGATTCGAAAACTCACCATCGTTCGTCAAGAGAAGCAATCCGCTTGTATTGTAGTCGAGACGACCGACCGGGAACACACGGTGACCCGGTGGAACGAGATCAACAACCGTTTTGCGGCCTTTGTCATCTTCCACTGTCGAAACGACACCTGTTGGCTTGTAAAGCATGTAGTAGACGTGTTCTTCGCGTTCGAGTTTGACACCGTCCACTTCGACTTCTGCACGTCCGCCAACTTTTGTCCCGAGTTCCGTGATGACTTTCCCGTTGACTTTAACGCGTCCTTCTGTAATCAGTTCTTCCGCCTTGCGTCGTGATGCGACACCGGCTTGGGCAATAATTTTTTGTAGACGTTCCATTAATTTATTCTCTCCTCTAGTGACGGTTCATTCCGGAAAAACAAATCCCCATCCGCTTCCAATGTTTCTTCAAACTCAAGCGGCGGCAATTCTTCGATACTGTTCAGTCCGAAGTGATCCAAAAAATGATCCGTCGTTTTATACAATTTTGCACGCCCGACGCCTTTGGCGCGCCCGGCTTCATCAATTAATCCTTTGGCACTCAACGTGTGGATGACACGCTCCGTCTTGACACCGCGAATGACTTCGATGTCCGCACGGGTAACCGGCTGTTTGTAGGCAATGATGACAAGCGTCTCCATTGCGGCACGCGATAGACTGTCTTCCGCCAAGGAACCGGCGTAAGCCTGTACATACGGTGACATTTCTTTTCGGGTGACCATCTTAAACACACCACCGGACTCGACGATTTGCAATACCCGTTCATCCGCTTCGAATGTCTGTTGAAGCGCATGCAGTTGTTCCCGTGCCGCCGCCTCACTGATTTCAAGAACTTGACTCAGACCACGCGGATCAATCCCATCATCTCCGACGACGAACAATAAACTTTCAATGATTCGATCAAACGCCAATCTGATTCTCCTCCTTTACTAAGGCACGCAACAGAATATCGTTACTCATCTGTTCACAAACGATGACCCGTTGCTTGACAAGTTCGAGTACTGCCAGAAAACTGACGACCAATTCTTCGACGGTCGGTTGTTCCGTGAAGAATCCAAAAAATGTCGTCCCTTTATTGCCGAGCACATATTCAGAAACTTGAATCATCTGTTGTTCAAGCGTCCGCTCTTCCCGTTTGACCGTTTTCGAACGGCGCACTTTCCAGGCAGCGCGTTGCCGCATCTTTTCATACGCGCGCAACAAGTCGCTGAAAGACAGGTTTCCATTATAATCCTGTGTCTCCGTATCCAGATAAGCCAACAAATCTTCCGGTTGCTTTGAAAAAAGTTCAAGCCGTGCTTCTTCTTTTTCCTTTAAAACAAGTGCGGCTTCCTTGTATGCTTTATATTCAATCAGTTGCTGAATCAACCCTTCACGTGTCGGATCCTCTTCAAAATCAGGAACTTCTTCGAAATCCGTCTGTTCGACAGGTAACAGTTGTTTACTTTTTAATTGCAAGAGTGTCGCGGCCATGACAAGATATTCACTGGCAACATCAAGTTCCAGATGTTGCATCGCCCGGATATAGGACACATATTGATCCGTCACGATTGATACGGAAATATCATACAGGTCAATCTCAAGTTTTCCAATCAAATGCAACAACAAATCCAACGGGCCTTCAAACGCATCCATCTTTACACTGTATGATTCCATGATTCTCCCTGCCCATCAACGTTTTTTGCGCCTTAGTATACCACACATCACAGGACTTCGACTATGCTATATTAAAAGGAAAGGAGATCACCCCATGCATCCGATCGAACAATTTGCATATGAATTTAATGTACAGCATGACTATTTTGAATGCCATGAAGTACTTGAAGAACTATGGCAGGCTGGACAACGGCAAGATGAATCGCTCGTCGCATTGATTCAGCTCGCCGTCGCCCGCTATCATCACCGACGAGGCAATTCAGCAGGTGCCATGCGGACCTATCCAAAAGCGTTCCAAAAACTTGAGTACCATGCCGGTTCACTTTCCACTCAAGGCATCGATGTTCATCGTCTGCTTGCCTTACAACCGGTATTCATGCAGACCGACTACGAGCATATTCCGTTGCCGCTCACACCCGACTTGGAACAACAAATCAACAATCTGCCGATTGAACGGTTGCAGGACTTGTCGTTTTTACGACATAAACATGTGCTGCGAGATCGACAGGATGTCATCACGGCCCGACAGATAGCACTTACAGCGCGGCAAAAAAAATGAAAAACCGGTCCGTAATTACATGGACCGGTTTTTATTGGTTTTTCCATTTCTCAACAAGCAGACGCGTTTCGTCCGTTGCACCTGAAATCTCCATCCGCAACATCTTTTCCGCTTCATCGAGCAACAGATATGACATGCGTTCCCCGCGAAAAGACGGGGACAAGGCGATATGTTTCAATTCAGCGTGGCCATCCACCAATTGAAACCCGATGACACCGATAAAGTCTTCTTCCTGTTTATAGAGATACAACTGTTGATTCTCATCTTGTTCATAGGTTTGAACCGTTTCAAGCAAATACTTTGGATCCTTCACTTCGCACGAATAAGCGATTAACCCCATCGCGGTCCGTTCATTCAACTTTTTATATTTTACGAGCATCTGATTCTACACCTTCCTAGTTTCAACAACTCTCAGGAATATGATCGACTGAGACTTGTTTATTCTACACCTTCTCGACTCGAAATGCTTCATTTTTCGTCAAATCAACTAAAAAATGCAAGCTGAACCGGTATCCCCGATCCAAAACGATGCCTCCCTGTCACGTGACAGGGAGGGATATTCGAACGGTCAAGTTGTGCTTAATTTTTCCCTTCAAGTACCTTGATGAATTCGCGCATGTAATCCGGTAAATCGGGTGGACGACGGCTCGAAATGATATGGCCGTCAACGACGACCGCTTCATCGTGCCACGTTGCTCCGGCGTTTGTCATATCATCCTTGATTCCTGGTGTACTCGTGACATGGACACCATTCAAGACACCTGCAGAAATCAAGACCCATCCTGCGTGACAAATCTGACCGATCGGTTGTTTCGTTTCATCAAAATGGCGGACCATGGCGAGGACGGAATCAAACCGGCGTAATAGATCCGGTGACCAGCCTCCCGGTACAAGAATCGCATCATACTCAGACGGTGTGATGTCGTCAAACGCTTTATCCGAGACGATCGGCACACCGTACTTTCCGATGTATTTTTCACCGGCCTTTTCTCCGACGATCTCAACAATCGCCCCTTCTTCCCGCAAGCGGTGGACCGGGTACCACAGTTCTAGATCTTCAAAATCATTGCTGACAAGTTGGATAATTTTTTTCCCTGCTAAACGCATCATGAATCGCTCCTTCATTTTTCAGTTCTTGTTCTCATTTCCCGTATTCAACGAAAAAAAAACTTCCCTTCTTTGATCAAAGAAGGGAAGGAATCACTTACGCTTCGACACGAATTTCTTTAATGCCAGCGCCTTGTTTCATTTTTGTAGCGTGCTCAAGACCAGACGTCACTTGTCCGAAGACTGTGTGAACGCCGTCGAGGTGTGGTTGTGGCTCATGAACGACGAAGAATTGGCTTGATCCCGTGTTGCGACCAGCATGTGCCATTGAAAGTGAACCGGCTTTATGCTTGTGCGGGTATGATGTTGACGTTTCACACGGAATCGTCTTACCTGATCCGCCTGTACCGTTTCCGATTGGGCAGCCGCCTTGTGAGACGAAACCAGGAATGACACGGTGGAAGTTCAATCCGTCGTAGAAGTTCGAGTTCGCAAGGTTCTCGAAGTTTTCTGTTGTGATTGGTGCATCGTCGTTAAACAATTCAAACTCAATTTTATTTCCGTCTTCTAATAAGATATATCCAGTTTTTTGCATCGTATACCAACCTTTCGCGCTTTTCAGCTATGGTGTTCGCCACGACATTCGCGGCTCCGTTACCTAGTGTATCAAATCTTCACGCAAAACGCAGGTTTTTTACTCATTCGACAGCGGATTCGAGAATTTCGAGCACAACCGTTTCACCCGCGGTCACCGACGCCTGAATACCGTTGGGTAACGGGAAGACCGGATCGGTATGTCCGAAGTCTGCATCAAGTACAATCGGGAAGTCATATCCACGGGTCGCCCGCAGGAGAATGTCCTTCAGCTGGAAATCAGGATCAAACTCGACTTTTCCGTGAAAACGTCCGACGACAATCGCCGAAATCTTTTCATATGCCCCGAGATGACGGAGTTGTGTAAAGTATCGGTCGATCGTCGCCGGTGTCTCACTTTCGTCATCTTCAAGCATTAAAACAGCACCGTCGAGCGACGGCATGTACGGTGTCCCGGCAAGCAACAGCAGTGTCCCGAGATTGCCGGCGATGATCGGTCCTGTCCCTTCTCCTGCGCGGGCGACGACGTATCCCTCATTGACGACGTGCGTCCGTCTCCGGTCATCGTTGATGTCCCAGCGCAAACCTTCATCCGTCCATTCATCCGATGCTTCAATTTGACCGATTGGCTCCGTCTGCATGAGCGTTTTTTCGAACCATTTTTTTGTATACTCATCGAGACCATGCAGTTGACCAAATTGCGGTAAAATAGCAGGTCCGACGAACGTCGTCAAACCGGTTTTCGTATGAATGCCGGACAGAAGAGCCGTAATATCACTGTAGCCCATGAAGATTTTTGGATTGTTGCGGATTAAATCGTAGTCGATTTCATCGAGCAACTGATGTGAGTTAAAGCCGCCAATCGTTGAAATGATTGCTTTGACGTCTGGATTTTGAAATGCCATATGTAAATCTTGAATCCGTTCCCCGATTGTGCCTGCCGTATGACTGTGAATCGCTGTCGTGTTCGGCATCACGATGACCTGAAAACCCATCCGTTCAAGTGTCTCGATCCCCCGTTGCAGACGACGCGGTACATACGCTGCGACCGCTGATGCCGGCGAGAGAATCGCTATCGTATCGCCTTTTTGTAAGCGCAGTGGTTTCATGAAAGTTCCCCCTTTTCCATTACAAGTATTTCCAGTATAACAAATCGAATGGTAAGCGAACACTCTCGTTTTTCAATCCATTTTTATAATGTGACGAATAGTGAATTTCCGTTCTCAAGCAATTCACCCTTTTTCGAAACATAGTCTATCTTGACCGTCATATGTCGAAGGATCTTTTGCTCGCGTAGCGACTTTGCCCACGCCGTGATCAGCGCTTTATCCTGTTCGTGTCGCCTGCGTGGCACGTCAATTAAAATCGTCGGTGCCACGTCAGCACGCAAATAGGCGTTTGAGTCAAAACGATCGGCACCAAGCTGTTGGATCTCATCGTTATCATAAAGAACCCGCACAATCAACTCCTCATCCAACCTTTCGAGAGTAGGCGACGTGATGCTTCGTTCTAAGCGATCTTCCCAGAGTGACGCATGATACGAATCAACGAATGTCCCCGATTCTTCAGTCTGATAGATTAAAAATTCCGTATTCGTTTTTTCATAAACAGCTAGAGCTGCGTATTCAAACGAAAAATTCCCCATACTATCGTAAACACTACCGGTCACCCGCGCGTCTGGAAGGTACTTCTGCTTCTCTAAGTAAATCTTGGCTTCGCTTTTTATTTTCTCTTCTTGTGCTACGTCTGGCTTCGCATCTTGCCAAAAGGCAAAAACCAGTATTACAACTCCACATCCGATGACTCCGATTAGACTGAAGATCACGATGACCAAACGCTTCATAAGTTTCAATAAAAACCCTCCTCGTTTTTGGAATACCAATTTTTTACACTTTCGATTTTACCATAAAAAAAGAGTAGCGGACGAAGTCCGCTACTCAGGCACTATTTATATGATTGATTACTGAATGACAGCATGAACGAGCGGACGTGCTTCCGGCTTCGTCTCACTGATGTGGTACGCATGATCCATTTTTTCAATTGCTTGGTCGAGTGTTTCTTTGTTCGAACGGAGTGTCGCGATGACATCACCGACTTCGACTTTGTCGCCGACCTTTTTGAATAATGTAACGCTTGCTGCGTGATCGATGACATCTGTCTTCGTCGCACGGCCTGCACCGAGAATCATCGCCGCGACACCGACTTCATCCGCGATGATTTCTGAGACGTATCCTGCTTTAGACGCCACGAAATCTTTTTCGAACTTCGTTTCGAGTGCTTTTGACATATCGTCAACGAGTGACGCGTCGCCGCCTTGCGCTGCGATGAACTTCTTGAAGACGTCGAGTGCTGCTCCGTTTGCGAGACGTGTCTCGAGATCCGCGTATGCTTCGTCAAACGTCGGGTAGAACTCACCAAGGACTGCCATGTGCGAAGCAATCGTCAACGCGATGACTTTCAGATCGCGAACGTCTTTGCCTTGGAGCACTTCGATCGCTTCCTTGACTTCGTTTGCATTCCCGATTTCGTTTCCGAGCGGCTGATCCATGTCCGTGATGACGGCGATCGTCTTCCGGTTAACACTTTTCCCGATCGATACCATTTCCGTCGCAAGCGCTTTTGCGTCTTCAAATGACTTCATGAAGGCACCTGAACCCGTTTTAACGTCAAGGACGATGCTGTCCGCACCGGCTGCGATTTTTTTCGACATGATGGAGCTTGCGATCAACGGAATCGAGTTGACCGTCGCCGTCACGTCACGTAACGCATACAATTTTTTATCGGCTGGTGTCAGGTTACCCGTTTGACCGATGATTGCCATCTTGATGTCGTTGACTTGAGAAACGAACGCTTCTTCCGTCAATTCCACGTCGAATCCAGGGAATGCTTCGAGCTTATCGATCGTTCCACCTGTGTGGCCAAGACCACGTCCGCTCATCTTCGCAACAGGAATTCCGATTGATGCGACCAGTGGTGCGACAATCAGACTGATCTTATCGCCGACTCCGCCTGTTGAGTGTTTGTCGACTTTTTTACCGTGGATGCGTGATAAATCAATCACGTCACCTGATTCGACCATTGCCATCGTTAAATCCGCGATCTCGCGGTCCGACATGCCTTGATAGAAAATTGCCATCGACATGGCTGACATTTGGTAATCCGGGATGTCACCGTTCGTGAATCCTTCAACCATCGCTTTAATATCGGCTGTTGGTAACTCGCCACCGTCTCGTTTTGTTGCAATCAAATCTACCATACGCATAATAAGTTCCTCCTCAAGGGGTCGTTCGTATTTTTATCAGGCTTAAATTTAAATTCTTACATTTTTTTGATCGAACCACGGACAAGTGACAGGAAGTGCGCACGGACACGTTCCGTCGTTTCCATGACTTCGTCGTGGTGAAGCGGCTGATCGAGAATGCCGGCTGCCATGTTCGAGACACATGAAATACCAAGCACGCGCATATCCGAGTGGCGGGCGACGATGACTTCCGGAACCGTCGACATTCCGACGACATCTCCACCGAGCAACCGGGCGAGTTTTACTTCCGCCGGTGTTTCGTACGTTGGACCTGTATTGCCGAAGTAAACGCCTTGACGCACTTGAATACCAAGTTCGTCTGCTGTTTCTTGGGCAAGACGCAACAATTCTGCATCATACGGCTTCGACATATCCGGGAAACGTGGTCCCATCTCATCAACGTTTTTCCCGATCAACGGGTTTGTGCCGAAGAAGTTGATATGATCCGTGATCAACATCAAATCTCCCGGTTCAAAGGCTTCGTTGCAAGCGCCGGCTGCGTTCGTGACAATCAGTGTTTCAACACCAATCGCTTTCATGACACGGACAGGGAATGTGACCATCTCCATCGAGTATCCTTCATAGAAATGGAAACGTCCTTGCATCGCAACGACTTGTTTCCCTTCGAGCGTTCCAAATACGAGTTGCCCGGCATGACCTTCAACCGTCGAGACGGGGAAGTTCGGGATATCGCTGTAAGGAATCGCAATCGGATTTTCGATATCATCCGCCAGGACACCGAGTCCTGAACCGAGAATCAAACCGATTTCCGGTTTCGCCTGCATCTTGCTTTCTAAATACGACCGTGTTTCATTCCAATTGACTGTCATCTGAATCGCTCCCTTAAATTAAAGTTCTGACAAGAAACTCTTACCGTGCGCCGGCAACTTCACATTGAAGTTATCGGCAACCGTCGCCCCAAGATCGGCAAACGTCGAACGGATTCCCAAATCGTTTGCGACACCATTTTTGCGGTAAGCAAGTAATGGCACATACTCGCGTGTGTGATCCGTCCCTGGATGAACGGGATCATTTCCGTGGTCCGCTGTAATGATCAACAAATCATCTTCTTGAAGACGTTCAAAAACTTCCGGCAGACGAGCATCAAATTCCTCGAGTGCCTGACCATACCCTTGCGGATCACGACGGTGACCAAACAACGCGTCGAAATCGACGAGGTTCAAGAAGCAAAGTCCTGTAAAATCACGGTCGAGCTGGTTGACGAGTTGGTCCATACCATCCATGTTCGATTTCGTACGGATGGCGTCCGTCACGCCTTCGCCGTCGAAGATATCAGCAATTTTCCCGAGAGAAATGACATCGAGGCCGGCTGTCTCGAGTTCGTTCATGACAGTCCGGTCAAACGGTTTCAACGCATAGTCATGACGGTTAGACGTCCGGACCCATGCGCCTTGTTCTCCGAGGAATGGGCGGGCGATGATTCGACCGAGCATGTACGGGTCATCACGCGTGATGTCACGAGCGTACTCACAAATCCGGTACAATTCTTCGAGCGGAACCACTTCTTCGTGTGCTGCGATCTGAAGTACCGAGTCTGCCGACGTATAGACAATCAATGCACCGGTCTCGACATGTTCTTGTCCGAGCTCATCCAAAATTTCCGTTCCTGACGCTGGTTTGTTGCCAATGATTTTCCGACCCGAAAACGTTTCGAGACGACCGATTAAATCTTCCGGGAACTTCTCAAACACACGGAACGGCGTATCGATTCGCAGACCCATGATTTCCCAGTGCCCTGTCATCGTATCTTTGCCGGCCGATACTTCTTCCATTTTTCCATACGCTGCGAGCGGTGCTGCTTCTGCTGAAACACCTTGAATCGGTGCGATGTGCGAAAGACCGAGTTTTGCCATGTGCGGCATGTTCAGACCATTACGCTGCTCTGCAATATGTCCGAGCGTATGGGCTCCAAGATCCCCAAACTGTTCGGCATCCGGTGCTTCTCCGATTCCCACTGAATCCATGACGACTAAAAATACACGTTTAAATGGTTGAGCCATATTAAAATTCCTCCTATTGACATAATGCTGACGACAAGTAAATCCCGTTTTAATTTTCCCACAAACGGACTAGACAAAACACCCTATTTGTCTGAAGTCAGACCTTTTTACGTTAAAACCATCACGCCCGCGGATGATGGTTCTTATAAACATCATGCAGTCTTGCTTTATTGACATGCGTGTACATCTGAGTCGTTGACAAATCCGCATGTCCGAGCATTTCTTGAACGACGCGTAAATCCGCCCCATTCTCCAGCAAGTGCGTCGCAAACGAGTGCCGCAAGACATGAGGCGTAATCTCTTTTTCGATCCCCGCATCTTTCGCCCGGCGTTTAATCATCTTCCAAAACCCTTGCCGTGATAGACGATTCCCACGGCTGTTGAGAAAAACATAATCGGTTTGTAAACCACCCAGGCTGTTACGTGCCAGTTCCAAATACGTCGTGACACTGTCGATTGCCGTTTGGCTGATCGGGATGATCCGGGTTTTATTTCCTTTTCCGAGACAAGAGAGATAACCAAGCTCGAGTTGCAAATCATTCAGCGTCAATTGCAACAGCTCACTGACACGCATTCCGGTTCCATAAAGCAATTCCAGCATCGCTGCATCGCGTCGGACGAGCGGATCGTTTCCGACGACGGAATCAAGCAATCGTACGATATCGGTCTGACTCCAAACAACCGGTAATTTTTTATCGGGCTTGGGTAGGTCGAGATGGCGCGAAGGGTCATGCCGGACAATCTGCCGTTCCACTAAAAATTGATGAAACGACCGGATCGAGCTGGTCGATCGTCGGACCGTCGAACGCGATTTTTGAGCCTGTAACAAGGATTCGATGTGAAGAACGATATGGTGGCGTGTCACTTCATCGGCAGAAGAAATTCCTTCCCGTTCAAGCGTCGTCACGTACTGGTTTAAATCATTTCGATACGCAGCTGCCGTATTCGCCGACATCTGCCGTTCAATTACTAAATAGTCGATAAATGTCTCCAGTTGTTGCCTCACTGAACTCATCCTCTATCATTAAGAAATCGCTTACTTTCCCATCATATCAAAGGTGTAAACCGTTGTGAAGAGGTCTGACCTATATTTTTCAAAAAGAAAAACTGTCCTCTATTTGAAGAGGACAGTCAGACGGTTTGCGTTTGTGATTGATCCAATGCTTCCTGCGCATGCCGCTCCTGGCACACCCGGCATACACCATGAAACGTCAAACGATGATCCTTGATTTTAAATTGAAACCGTGTGACGATTTCTTTTTCAACTTCTTCTAACATATCATCTAAAATCTCTTCAACGGATCCACATTCGATACAAACGAGATGGTGATGCGAGTGACTCGCTCCTTCTTGCCGTAAATCAAAGCGGGATACGCCGTCTCCGAAATTGACTTTATCAACGACTTCCAGCTCCGTCAATAATTCAAGCGTCCGGTAGACTGTTGCTAAACCGATATCCGAGTTTTTTTCTTTCACCAATAGAAAAACATTTTCCGCACTCAGATGGTCCGACTCATGTTCCAGTAAAATTCGTACGGTCGCTTCACGTTGGGGAGTCAGCTTATATCCTTTACCGCTCAGCTGTTTTTTAATGCGTTCAACACGACTTTCCATCATAGCGCCCCCTTTGGTCGAAACTGATGGTTTTATCATAGCTGATAATCAGTCCTTTTTCAAATTAAAATGATTATCAACTGAAAATCACTCACTTTATAATGATTTTAATGTACGAATGTGCCAATGCTGAATCGCCATGATCGTTTTGGCATCCACGATTGTTCCGTCTGCAACAAGTTCAAGTGCCCGTTCAAGCGTCAATGTCTGGTTTTCCAAAAATTCATCGGCATCCAGTTGCCGCGGACCAGCTGTTAATCCAGTTGCCTCATAAATATGTACCCGTTCGCTGCAAAATCCCGGCGCACCGTAGAAATCAAAGACATGCGAGAGCTTGCTTGCTGCATATCCCGTTTCTTCTTTCAGCTCGCGTCCGGCACAGTCGATCGGGTCTTCATCTTTTTCAAGTTTTCCAGCCGGAATCTCAATCGATAATTGTTCAAAGGCTTTACGGTACTGCTCGACGACGAGTAAATCACCTTTTTCATCAAAAGCAACGATAGCAACAGCTCCATTATGATAAACCAACTCGCGGACGGATGTATTACCGTTCGGTAGACTAACGACATGCTTTTCGACGTTAAATACTTTTCCTTCATAAATGACTTCCCGCTCCAACGTTTTTTCTTCCATCGTAGACACCTCTTCTAATCGAATTTCTTCTCTTTCACAGTATGCCTGTTTTAGGATTGTCGATGCAAGTCTGTTTCACCTCATGGATTGCCCACTTCCTGCAAATCCGCCTGAGAACACCTTCATCAAATATGCTAAACTGTTAAACAGTAGCACAGTTGAAAGAAATGAGGGATTGAAATGACATTAGGACTAGGTACGATGACGATTTTAAAACGCGGTCAAGAAGAAGCAACAGAAATTCTGCGGACAGCATTAGATGAAGGAATCGTCCATTTTGATACGGCAGATGTTTATGCAAATGGCGCTGTCGAGTCACTGATCGGTCAAACTTTTTCGCAAGAAGACCGTAGCCGGTTATTTTTAGCTTCAAAAGGCGGAAACCGGATGAACGATACCGGTACAGGCTGGACGTGGGATCCGAGTTACGACTACTTGAAACAGGCTTGTTTTGAAAGTCTGAACCGACTTGAAACGCCCTACCTTGATCTCTATTATGTTCATGGCGGAACGATGGATGATGATCTCGACGCGTCCATCCGTGCCATGAAGGACCTGCAGGAAGAAGGACGCATTAAAGAATACGGCTTATCGTCGCTCCGTCCAAACGTCATCAATTATTGGCTCGAGAACAGTGATTTCACTTATCTGATGACTCCCTATTCTTTACTGGACCGTCGGATCGAAGAACTGCTGCCCCGTCTTCAGGAACGTAATATCAAAATCGTCGCCCGTGGACCACTTGCAAAAGGTCTTCTGACGACAGAAAGCATGTCGCGCCTGCAATCGGTTGACCGCTTTGAACAATATGACAAAGAACAACTCGAACATGTTTTGACTACCCTGCAGGATTATCCGCTTCCGGCACTGGCGCTGCAAGCGATTGATCAGCAAGCAAGTATCGTCCTCCCCGGTGCTTCGAGCGTCTCGCAATTAAAATCCAACTTGCAAGCGATGCGGGAACCGTTGACCGCTGAACAGATTGCGCACGTCTTATCAGTTCTTCCCGTTCATATGTATACCGAACACCGGTAAGGTTTGAATTTTTTCGGACAAGGGAATCTCCTTCTTTGTAACGTTATTACAGAGGAGGAGTTTTTTTATGTCAAAAATTTTAATCGTATCTACAAGTGCCGACGAAATGAATGGTCACAAAACAGGATTATGGTTTGAAGAATTTGCTGCACCGTTTAATCTGTTTAAAGAAGCTGGTCATGACGTCACGGTCGTTTCTGTTAAAGGCGGCGACGTTCCGATCGATAAAGCATCAATGGTCAAAGAAATTCTACCTAAATTCCAAGAAGCACGCCGTGCATTACACGACACGACACCGCTTGCTGATGTAGAGGCTGCTTCGTTTGATGCTGTCTATTTCCCGGGCGGCCACGGTGCAGTCGTTGACTTCCCGAACAACCCGCTCGTCGCAGGCGCTATCGAAGCGATGGTCAAAAAAGACGGCATCGTTGCATCAGTTTGCCATGGTCCCGCTGCTTTTGCACATGTCACGATTGATGGAAAACCGTTCGTATCAGGTCGTCAAATCAACGGTTTTACGGATGAAGAGGAAAAATCAACAGGACTCGAAGACAAAGTCCCGTTCTTGCTTGAAACAACATTACGCGGTGAAGGCGCAACGTTCCTGACTTCAGATGCAGGAAAAGAATTTGCTGTCATCGACGGTAATGTCATCACAGGTCAAAATCCTGCATCAAGCGAAGCCGTTGCAAAACTCGTGATCGCTAAACTGGCAACTGTCTAAACCAATACTGTACACGAAACCCCCTTTCCGATGTTCTCATCGAAAAGGGGGTTGTTGTGTTGTCTGCCGAAAAATCTGATTTATTGTAAAACCCGCTCATACGCTGCGATTTCAAGGCTTAGTTCCTCTAACTTCTGTTTTTGTGTTTTATATTGTGGTGTCAGCTCGAGATGTTCCTGCTCCAAACTCGTTTGTTCCGCTGGAGTAAAGGCACGGGGAATGACGCGTTCCCGCCGGTACCACCGTTTTGGAATGATCGTCGGTTCCGGACCCGACTTCAAGAGACGATCGACTTGAACATACGCCAACTGGACTTCTTCAAACTGATCTTTGACAGACGGATGCTCCTGACGCAATTGTTCAAGTCGCTTTACGACGAACGGTTGCGACTTCAACACCAGCTGCTGTTTGATCGATTGCTTCAAAATCTGTTTGACTTGTGACCGTTGCACATCTGATTCTGCTTCGTCCGCTACGATTTCAAGATTAAGCTCTCCTGCTTCGTCTAAAATCTGCTCCATTTCTTCGAACGATAACCAGACCATCTGTTGTGTGACAAACCGGTCAATCAGTCCGGACTCTTCATAATAGTCACCGATTTCTCCACCTAATTTTAATTCAGCAACGGCATAATGCACTTGATGTTCAATCATCTCATCCGTCACTTCGTCTAACCACTCTTCATAATCTGTAAATACACTCACGTTCTGTCTACCTCCTCTAATCCCATTACAATTCATTTACTGTACCACAACGTCTAATCCGAATGCGCTTTTGACGACACAAAAAGATCAATCCCTTGTTCTGACAAGTGGATTGATCAAATGGATACATCGCTTAAACATTTGTCTGACTTTTTTTGATTTCTTCGATTGCCCAGTCGCACCAATCGAGATAATTCAACATCATCCGCAAGCCGTATTCACTCGTCAAGGTTTCCCCAAGTGTTGCCCCGTTCTCAAGATGATCTTTTCGCCACACCCGCATCAAGTCAACCGCAAACTGATGATGCCGTTTGGACTCTTCCAGGTACAGGACCGCTTCATCCGGAGGAAGCAAATGCAACAAAGACACCCGCATCAGATTCTCATCCTTCATCTTCGGTTTGAATTCACTCGGCGCCCGCAGCCAGGCAACAAGTGCCGTTTGTCCTTGTTCCGTGATCGAATAGACTTTTTTATCGGGTAAGTCTTCTTGAACGATATAGACACTTGTCACCAGTTGATCGTCTTCCATCTTTAATAATTCACGATAAATTTGTGTATGATGCGCCGTCCAAAAATGCGTCATCTGTTTTTTGAACGTCGTACTTAAATCGTATCCGGTCGCTTCTCCCTGAGTTAGCAGTCCGAGCAATGCAAATCGTAACGCCACTGGCTGCACCTTCTTTCATCAAATGTATATATTGTTAATTATCTCAGAGAAATGTTTATTATGCTACTTTCTGCCTAGCTTTCGGTCAAAAAGAAAAAGAACCGCTGCGTTTTCTACGCTAGTCAGTCCTTTTGTTGCGTTCACCGTACACCATAAGCTTGTATCCCTGCATAAACCGTCTTCCAGTAGTCGGGCGGATGCGGCACGAATTGATTGCGTTGGATGGTTTCACCTTCGACCGTTGTTAAGACCGTCGTTTCTTCTTCCGCCAACCGTGCGAACTCAGCGAACGAAAAAGCGAGGAGCCGGCGGACTTCCGTCGTCTGCAACGAATAGCCGCTCAGTGGTTGGACCGAGTCCGTCAAGAAAAGATGAATCCGTTCCCGATCGATGAAACCCGGTAAGAGTAGTTCTTCTTGATACACACCAAGTCCGTACAGTTCTTCAAAAGACTTGACGAGTCCGATTTCTTCTTCAAGTTCCCGGACTCCGTCAGCAACTGACTCGCCGGCCAACAGATGACCGGCCGCCGTGATATCCAGCATCCCGGGAAAGTCTTTTTTCTGATCCGCTCGTTGCTGTAACACGACCTGCTGTTTTATGCTGTCGATGACAAAACAATGAAACGTCTCATGCCACAGACCTTGCGTATGCACGTCTTGCCGCGTTGCCGTATACAAAGGATGTCCGGCTTCATCCACCACCATCAGCTGTTCCGATTCACTCATCGTAACACTTTCGAGGCTTGATAAAACCGTTCGCCGACTGTATATAATTCAGCGATTAAAAAGACGAGCGCAATCCAAATGATTGCACTTGGGAACAGTAACATCGCGGTCAAAAAGAGGAAGCCTTCCGTCCGTTCAACCAATCCCGGTTGATACTGAAACGACTTGAACCCATAATTCTCGCTGACTGCTCCAATCGCGAGAAACATCGTCATCCCAATCACAAAGGAAGCGATTAAAAATAAGATGACGACTTGTGTCTCCGGAAAGCGGAGCGCAAGTCCAAGCAAGACGGACAGTTCGACGATTCGATCGAGCACCAAATCAAGAATCGTTCCGATCGGCGTCGTTTTCTCACGCCGCGCCATCGTGCCGTCCACGACGTCTAACATACCAGAAATCCATAATAGTAAAATGGCAATACCCATCATATCATTGTATACAAAAAAACCTGTTGCACCCCCGATGATTCCGGAAATGATAGTCACTTGGTTCGCTGAAAGTCCCATTTTCTTTAATAAGGTCGCTACCTGTTCAAAAAGGGGCTGGACAACTTTTCTGGCCCGCGTATCTAACATATTACCCCTCCTTCCTGACGATATAAGCTGTCATTGCTTCAGAAAACGTCTCACTCGTCTGAACGATCAGACGCTCCCCTGCTTCGCGTTCGACTTCATAAAATCGGACGCCGTACTGGATCAGCTCTTTCGTAATCGTAACACGTTCAAAACTTTCCTTCGTCGGTCTTAAGACCAACTTCACATCGGACAAGGAGTACCATTCACCGTTCAGATGAACTCCGTCCCCGAAAAACGGACTCGTCTCCGCCAGCCGGACCGGATTGCCTTGATCAATAATCCATCCCTGTTCCATGACGTAGACATAATCCGCCATCGCCATCGCTTCTTCCCGGTCATGCGTCACAAGTAATGTCGTGACGCCTTCTGCTTCCGTCAGCCGTCGGATCAGCGTCCGCAGTTCCCGGCGCCGTGGCAAATCAAGGCTTGAGAACGGTTCGTCCAGTAACAGGAAGTTTGGTTCACTGGCCAGCGCCCGGGCAAGACTTGCCCGTTGTTGCTCTCCGCCGGACAGTTCATGGACAAATGACTCCGCCCGCCCGGTCAAACCGACGCGCTCCAGCCATTCGTTCACATCCTGCCGGCTCCCTTTTTTCATTGCCAACCGAACATTTTGTCCGACGGTCAGATGCGGGAACAGTAACGGACGCTGAAACAACATCGTGACGCCCCGTTCGTTCGGCGCGACACGTGTCATCTCCGTCGATCCGAAGTGAATCGTTCCGCTCGAGACACGCTCCAGTCCGGCGATCAAACGGAGTAAAGTGGTTTTCCCGCTACCGCTTGGTCCGACGAGGGCAACACACTTACCGGAGGAAATCGTCAAATCAATGTCTTGTAACACTTTTTTCTTTCCAAATGTCTTCGTTACGTGCTGGATCATTACGTCCATCTAACAGCCTCCGAACAAGTCGAACCCACGATGAGAACACCATGAGTTGAACAAAATAAATCAAAAAGGGTAAAGCAATCAACCAAATCGTCGCTTCTTTCGCCGCAACCAACGAATTTCCCGTATAGAGCGGAAAGGCTTCGAGGGCGATCATCCGGACGACACCACCACCGATCAGTGCGACGAGTGCGTACTGACTTAACGCAATCACCGTCACGAGTAAGGTGACGGACTGTAACGATGACCGCATCATCGGACCGGTCAGGAAAAAGAACCGTTTGAAGCGGTTCGGTTGGATGAGAATCATCTGTTCCATCATCTGTTCACCGAGTGCTTGAAATCCGTTCGTATAGATACGGATCGTGTACGGCAACGTCGGCAACAGCAACACCAACAAGACGCCTAAAAATTGATCAGCGAGCCCCAGTCGAATCCATGTCAGGTACAAGCCGAACGATAACAACAAGACGGGCAGAAACAGCGGCAAGCTGATCAACAGTTCCATCAACCGAATCAATCTGCCGGTGCGAAACGCAATCGCTTTTCCAGCTGCATAGCCAATCAGGTGATTCAGCAGCGTCACTGCGACAATCATCAGGACGGTCGTCGTCACCGTGTCCAGTAAACGCGGGTTCCACGTCCAGATCGTCGGGATGACACCGATCAAAGGCAGGACGATAAGACCAATCAACAGACTTTTCACAAGGGTTGGCCTCATTCCACTCGCCCCTTACTGATCCGTTCCGTCAAAGGTCTGACGAAACGCGTGAATGTCAATAACACAACCAACAAACTGACGGTCAGTACGACACTGATGGCGAAAGCTGCCGGTTGGCTCGATAAATCGCCTTGTGTGTATAAATCAAAGGCGTAAACCCCAATCATCTTCGGATAGGTGACGCCGAGTAACGCCGGCACCTCGTAAGCGAACAACGTAAAGGCGAAAACGATGAATGCCGCTTCAAGCATCGGAAATAACAGAAACACACCTTTTCCGTGCCAAAACCGCCGTATCCGCGACAGACCTAACATCAAGCCCAATTCTTCATAACGGTGATCGAGACGTCGATATACCGGCAGAAGATAAAAGAAGACGAACGGCACTTCCTTATAAAGATAAGTCAAGATGATACTGAGGTGATTCGCTTCATGCGGTCCGATGACGGGCAGGTCACTTAAATACAGAATCGACAGGTACGCTGCACCGAGGTGCGGGATGAACAACGGCAATGCCAACAGTTGTTCCGTAAAACCCGTTTGTCTCGCAAAATAATCCGCAAGTATCGCCCCGACCAGCACGGACAAAACCGTACTGCTCAATGCGACGTAGAGGCTGATGCCGATACTTTCCCAAAAGACGGCGTCAGACACGAGAAGGCTGTAGTCATTCCAGGTCGTCATCGACAGACTGACGAAGAGACCATACACCACCATACCGGCAATCAGAAGTGTCGCCGGCCAGGCATTACCTCGCCACACGTTCCGGCCAGTCCTTCCGGATCAGATCAAACAGTTCCGGGTCGAGCTCCGCCCGAACTTTTCCGTTAAAGTCAGCCGGCTTCGGCGTCGAGGCTGCCGCCGGGACATCGGCGAACGCCGCTTGTTCCTGCTGATTGAGCTTCGAAAGATCGAGGCTTGTTCCGTCGCCCCAATAGGTCGCATCAAACTTCTTCAGTTGCGCTTCTGCCGACAACAGTTGATTGATTGTCACGAGAGCACCGTTTGGATTAGGCGCATTAAATGGAATTGTCAAAAAGTGTGTCGAGGCAATCGAACCCTCTTCTAAAATCAAAGGACGTGTCTGCTTCGGAAACGTACCTGTTTTCACTTCTTGCTCCGCCCGTCGTTCGTTGAAGCCCATCGTAAACGAGACATCGCCTTTCGCATACAATTGGTCCAGTTGCGCCAATGTCTTCGGATACGTTTTTCCTTCTTTCCACAAATACGGTTTGAGTTCGTTCAGATAAGCCCATGTTTTCTTGAAATCGGCTTTCGGATCTTGTAGCGTCTCTTTCGATTCAACACCGTACATGACGTGACGGACAAACGCATTTCCCGTAAAGTCTGTTACTTCCGGATAAGTGAACTTACCCGGATTCTGTTTGACCCAACTCTTCAGCGTCTTGAGATCTTTTGGTGGATTCGCGACACTCGCCTGATCGTAGTGGAACGTATACTGGACTTTTCCCCATGCGGCTTCCAGCTCGTCAGTCGGCGTCCCGCTGTCTGAACCTTGTGCTTGTGGATCCACGTACTTCATATTCGGCAGCACCTTCGTGATTTCACCGTACAATAAGCCGTCTTTTTTCGCGTTTCGGAAGTTATCTCCATTGATCCAAATGACATCGATGACACCCGTCTCTTTGCCGGCTTTTTTCTCGGCCCGTAACTTTTGAATGATGTCTGCTGTCTCAATCGGCACACGCTCTAGTGTAATCTGATGCTCTTTTTTCAAGCGGGGTGTCAGGTACTCATCGATATAGGCATTGATCCCGTCATCGCCGCCCCACATATACATCCGGACCGTCGTGTCAGCCGCTTCTTTTTCAATCGTCGTATACGAAGAACCGAGTACTTTATTTTGTGTCGGCGCTGCCGGAGTATTGCCGCAACCAGCCAGTACGAGACCCGCTGCCGCTATTCCGATTATTTGTTTTCTCATCCGCAAAAATCCCCTTTTATTTTTTATCAAAACCTGATTTCCCGAACCACTCGATCATCCTTGGAAACAGCGCATACGCTTTGGCGGAACCTTCCATCCAGAAAGGAGCGTTGACTTCCCGCTTTTTTTTGCCCATCGCCCGGACGATTGTTTGCGCCAATTTCTCTTTTGATAAGAGAATGTTCGCCACGTTTTTTTCGTATTTCCGGCTGATATCCGCACGAACGAAAAATTCCGTTGCGATGGGTCCCGGATTGACGGTCATGACATGCATTCCTTTTGGCTTGAGTTCCAGACGCAAGGCGTTTGAGAACTGCAACAAGGCGGCCTTCGTCATGCAGTAGATCGTCGACTTCGGTGTCGGCAACTTGCCTGCCTGACTGGCGACGTTGATGACCATCCCGTTTGGACGGAACAGACGCAGGCACGCTTTTGTCAGTCGAATCGGACTGAGGACGTTAATCCGCGTCATCGATTCGATCGTCTCGATTGTCGTATCTTCCAAAAAACTAAACTCCCCGAATCCTGCATTGTTGATCAGTACATCAATCATGCCATACCGTTCTGCGATCTGTTCTGCAAGAAGCTCCGGTGAATGTTCTAAGTCATATACAAAATACTCGGCATTCAAGTCTTTTGCCAGTTGACGTAACCGATCTTCCCGCCTCGCCACTAAAATCAAGTTTGCCCCGTGCCGATTCAGTTCACGCGCAAGTGCCTCGCCGAGACCACTCGAGGCACCGGTCAAGACGACGACTTTATTCAGTAGATTCATAACGATTCACCTTTTTTGGCGTAATACAAAATCCCGTCTCGTTTGACGACAGTAATCTGTCTACTGGCGACAAGGTAGTCGAGACGTGCCTTCATCTCACTCATGACAAGCGGAAATGATTTTTTTAACCGGTTTCCGTATGTCATACGAGCCAATTCGAACAGTGTCTGTTCTCCTTCTATGTGCTTCAGCAACTGTTCCCCTCTTGCCTTGCGTTGTAATAACCGTTCTTCAATCAAGGACGGAACATCGCGAATCGGTTCACCGTGACCGGTGTAGGCCATCTCGATCTGTTCTCCCTGTAATTTCCGAAGCGAACGCATATAGGCCAAGACAGGACGTTTCGCGTCCGACGTATCGCCGCTCTGCGGTTGCTCAAGCAGCGGGTTGGGTTCGACTCGGGCCAACAGATGGTCGGCTGCAAACAGAACACCGGATTGACTTAAAATACCGATTTGATCACTCGCATGTCCCGGTAGCTCGAGGACTCGGTATGTACCGGACTCACAAATCGAATCCCCCTCTTGCAAGACATGATCCAACCGTCCTTTTCCGAGCCATTTCAAGGCGGACATATAACTAGGCAGAAGCGTCCGGATTTCTTCCGGTACACCAAACGAAATCGCCAAACGTTGTAAGAAATCGTCCCCTTGGCTCAAAAAAGTCTCGTCTTGTTCCAGATATGGACGTAATCGGGCATGTCCGTAAATCGGAATCCCTTGGTCCGAGAAACGGTACGCCATGCCTGCATGATCCGCATGATGGTGCGTCACGATCACTTTATCGAGCATGGAAACGGTTAAGCCGATGTGTGCCAAGCCTTTTTGCATAGCCTGCCAAGCCTGTTCCGTATCCGGACCACAATCGATCAGGATTGTTTCTGTTTTTGTCCGTAAGACGTAACAGTTCACATCACCGACTGGAAACGGTGTCGGTATAGGTAATACGAAGATTTCATCTTCTTGTGACATGGGCAAACCCCTCTTTTCTCTCCATCGTTTCCTTCATTATAGAGAGAAAGGAGTGACAGCGGCAAATTTTGTCTGCTGTCATCGAATATTCAGGTAAACAGCATACGTCCCTAAGCGGCATTTGGATGCAAAAAAACGACCTTTCCGCAGATTGAAAGGTCGTTTTACTGCTTATTTTAAGTTGAGGACGGTTAATTTATCGCGTGTCATCGAAGCTAAGCTTCGTCCGACGCCTTGTACGCCGAGACCTGAAGATTTCACACCGATGAACGGGAAGTGATCGGGACCACGTTCCGTCCGACCATTGATTTGAACCGAACCGGTTTCGAGCGCGTCAGCTACGCTGAACGCTGCGTCGATGTTTTCTGTAAAGACACTTGCTTGAAGACCGTATTCCGATTCATTCGCAAAGGCAATCATCTCTTCGACCGAGTTGACACGAATGATTGGTAAGACCGGTCCGAACGGTTCTTCCCATGCAATCCGCATATCGCGTGTGACATGGTCAAACAACGTTGGTTCGATCAAGTTCGCTGTCCGGTTTCCACCTGTGACGAGCGTAGCCCCTTTTTCGTTCGCATCCGTAATCAGACCTTCGACGAAATCAGCTGACTTCGCATCGATCAATGGGACGACAACACTTTCATCTTCCGGTGAACCGACTGTCAATTTCGCGATCCGGGCAGAAAGTTCTGCGACGAGCGCGTCTGCCTGAGGTTCGAGAACGAATACACGTTTAATGGCTGTACACCGTTGTCCGGAATACGAAAACGCACCGCTGATGATGTGATCTGCCGCGAGCGAGAGATCCGCATCCTCAAGAACGAGGGCCGGGTCTTTCCCGCCAAGCTCAAGG
This sequence comes from Exiguobacterium sp. S22-S28, assembly GCF_043359615.1. NCBI lineage: Bacteria > Bacillati > Bacillota > Bacilli > Caryophanales > Exiguobacterium > Exiguobacterium sp. S22-S28. The sequence continues at coordinate 317,315 of NZ_JBHFFC010000026.1, forward strand.
ACAAGTGGAATCATCGACGATTGACGCGAGAGATGTTGTCCCGTCGCCGTACCGCCTGTGAACGTAATCATGTTGATGCCGGGATGAGCTGTCAAATAATCACCGATGACCGATCCGCGACCAGTTACGAGATTGACGAGTCCTGCCGGCAGACCTGCTGCGACAAGAGCTTCTACCATCAAGATACCGCTGATTGACCCTTGTGTCGCCGGTTTGAAGACGACAGCATTTCCTGTCATCAAGGCTGGTGCAAGTTTCGCCGCTGCCAGGTTGACCGGATAGTTAAACGGTGAAATTGCCAGTACGACGCCGAGTGGTGCTTTTTTAATGACAGCGATTTTTTTAGCGCTTCCGCCCGGGAACGAATCCCCTTGCATCATCTGTCCATCAAAACGAAGACCTTCTTCCGCTGTATAACGAATGATTTCAGCTGTCCGTTTTACTTCCTTGATCCCGTCCGCAAGTCCTTTACCGACTTCACGCATGATGACTTGCCCGATTTCATCCGCTCGTTTCTCAAGTTCAGTTGCCCAAGCATGGAGTAATTCCGCCCGTTTGTTGGCCGGTACTTTTGCCCACGCAGCTTGCGCTGTTTTGGCTGAAGCGATTGCACGGTCGACTTCTGATTTTGTCATGGCCTGAACACGGCCTACTACGTCTTCTTTATAGGGAGAAGAAATCTCAATCGTTTCATTGGATTCACTTTCATGCCATTGCCCATCTAATAAGTATGTGTATGTTGTTGCTGTCGTCATTCCACTCGACCTCCATTTATTTTTTCTCTCTCACTTCAGTGTGTGGCTGCATAGCTTATTGTAATCAATTGGTCAGACAAATGCCAAACTTTTTGCTTAACATAATATGAAAGCGATTACAACAATTTTTTTATTCTTTTTCATATGTAATTTTTTACGTTATCTGCCGATAACTAGTCAGAAGTGCAGTGCAGGATTGAAAGGAGCTCGATAGCGTGTACAATCAACACGATATTTTATTAGAAGCCGGAACAAATGAATTGGAAATTGTTATTTTCCACTGTGGTCCGTATACGTTTGGTATCAATGTCATGAAAGTCCGGGAAATCATCGTCCCGTTACCGATGACCCCACTACCGGGAACGCCGGATGCCGTCAAAGGATTAATTGAATTACGCGGTGAAGTGATGACCGTGATCGACTTACCGACAGTCATCGGCGTAGCGCATGACGAAGCGACCGAAGACCGATTGATCATCTGTGAATTTAACGGAGAGAAAAGTGTTCTACGCGTCGATTCCGTTACCGAAATTCGTCGTATTTCGTGGGAGCAGATCGATACACCAAATGAACTTGCCCGCGGAATCGAAGGTTTGACGAATGGTGTCGTCAAAACGGGCGATAAAATGATCATCCTGCTCGATTATGAAAAAATCGCACTTGAACTTTCAAGAAAAGATATTTTTGCCCGCGAAGAAGGCCGCCGTGTGTTACCGCGTAACCGGTCCAACAAAACGATTTGGATTGCGGAAGACTCGGAAATGTTACGGACCCTCATCATCGAGACGCTCGAAGAAGCAGGCTATCACGGACTGAAATGGTTCATCAACGGAAAAGATGCTCTAGATGCATTTGAAGCCGGAAGCGACTGTGACCTCTTGATCACGGATATCGAGATGCCGAAAATGGACGGGCTCCATCTGACAAAACGTCTGCGGGAAGATGACCGGTATACCGATTTGCCGATTATCGTGTTCTCGTCTCTGATTTCCGACGACCTCCGTCATAAAGGAGACTCGGTTGGAGTCAATGCTCAGATTACAAAGCCTGAAATCGGTCGACTGATTGAAACGGTGGATACATACGTCCTTTAACCTTAGATCACGAAAAAACCGTTTTCCGGAACACTCGGAAGACGGTTTTTCTGATTCGCCGGAAACGAATTCACTCTATTTTCATTGGACCGAATCAGGATTTTTGCCGAGAAAGACATCCAGCCACACTTTCCTGAAATCGACCATACATTGCTCGACCCGGTGTAAGATATCGGGGGCAGTCGTTAACGAACCAGTTTCCGCCTCACGCTCTAGAAGTTCAAAATCATCTGCTAAGTCATCCGCTGCAACGGAATAGGAGGCGCCTTTCAGTAAGTGAGCCAATTTTTCAGTCTGCACCGCATCATTTGCTGCGACTGCGTCTTTCAATTCTGGAAACTTGCGATCGAATTGAGCGATATAGGTCTCGCCGATTTTTTGTAGAAACACTTCATCGCCACCCGCAATCATACGCAATTCTTCTAATTTTTTTGTATTGAAAAAAGGCATCGTATTCCCTCCCTTGTTTGTATTTTATCATTAATCATTTCAAAAAAAAATCTGAGAATCATTTACACGCCCTCTATAGTGTTCCTATAATAAAAAAGTGAAGAGCAGGAGGGATAGACAAATGTTGACGATTTATCGAAGCGATGTGACGGGGGCAGTCAACGAAATTCAAGAATTCACGAAAGGTTCTTGGATTCATCTTGTCAATCCGACAAAAGACGAAGCCGATCAAGTTATCGCTGCCACAAAAATTCCTGAGGATTTTATTTACGATCCACTGGATGTCGAGGAAAAACCTCGTTTCGAGAAAGATGATGAAGGGTTATTGATGATCGTCGATGTACCCTACATTGAAGAGGAATCATCTGGACGACGTTATAATACGATTCCACTCGGTATCATCGTAACTTCGAGACATTTCATCACCGTCTGTTCGCAACAGCTTGATGTGTTGACTTTGTTCTCAAGCGGAAAACTCCGCACGTTCCGGACGAACTACCGCTCACGGTTCGTCTTTCAAATCTTATATAAAGTCAGTTCTTCGTATCTCCGGTTCTTGCGGCAGATTGACCGCCGGATGGATGAACTCGAAGAAGAGTTACAACGTTCGATGCGAAATCAAGAAATCTTTCAATTGATGAACCTACAAAAATCGCTTGTTTATTTCATGACTTCTTTAAAGTCAAATGACGGAGTCCTCGATCGTATCATCAAGACACCAAGTCTTGAAAAACATGAGGATGATGAAGACTTGCTGGAAGATGTTTTTGTCGAACACCGTCAAGCGATGGAGATGGCCCAAATCTACAAAGACATCATCAGTTCGACGATGGATACGTTTGGTTCCGTCATCTCGAACAATGTCAACTTCGTCATGAAGTTTTTGGCGTCCATCACGATTGTCATTTCGATTCCGACGATGATTTCCGGAATGTTCGGGATGAACGTCCACGTCCCGTGGGAAGGCGAAGTCATCGGATTTTGGATCGTCTTCGGCATGATGATTTTCTTTTCCGGTTTAGCTGCCTTTATTTTATGGCGCCGGCGATTCTTCTAGCAAACAAAAAAACCACCCGCTTTTCGAGACGTTCGCAGAAATGGAAGAACGGACAGCTGTCCGCTCTACATCCCATCTAAACGACTCTTGAAGGTGAGTGGTTTTTTCTTTAATTGATTTCAACCGTGACGAGACATAAATCGTCCGCATCATCGCTCTGATCCGGTTGAATGAGCTGGTGAATGCCCGGCCCTTGTTGCTGGATCAATTCACGAATCGCGCTGATCCCCTCATCAATTCCTTTGCTGTACAATTCCATGAAACCATCTGTATACAAGTAGACACATCCAGGCGAAACGAGGTCAATCGTATGGCTCGTATACTCGGAATCCTCGAACATCCCAACCGGAAGCCCTGTGTTCTCAAGCGGAATGATTTGATTGCCCATCCGTAATAAACCGGGTGGGTGTCCCGCATTGGCGTAACTAAGTTTCATTTCGTCGAGTTCAATATACAAGTAGACGGCCGTAAAATAGATCTCCGTCTCATCTCCAGGAAACAGCCGACTCATCTGCTTATTTAATTCTTCGAGCACTTTTGCCGGATCCCCGATGCGGTGAACGAGTTCAAATAAAATCGAACTCATTCCCATCGTGATTAAGGCGGACGATACACCATGTCCCATCACGTCAAATAAAATAATGCCGTATTTCTGAGGAGAAATCCGGTACCAGGCATACATATCCCCCGCCAATTTTTTGGAAGGGATGTATGTCGCCATAATCCGAATATCTTCGTCCTCAATATTTGCACTCAAGACACTTTGTTGAAGCTTTTGAGCTAAATCAAAGTCTTCTTGCAATGCTTTTTCGTAACGTTTTCGGGCGTCAATGGCCTGTTTAAGCGACATCGCATTACGGACACGGGCAAGCAGTTCCGTTTTCCGAATCGGTTTCGTCGTATAATCAGATGCACCGGCATCCAGACCGTCCGCGATATCTTCTTCGTTTGACCTACCGGATACGATGACGATCGGAAGTTCGTCGAGACCAAATCGTTTTCGAATCAGACGTGTCGCATCGATTCCGCTGATTCCCGGCATTTCGACATCAAGTAATACGACATCAAGCGTCTCCATGAACAATGGATCTTCCATCAGCTCCATTGCCTCTTCCCCACTCATTGCCTTGACTACATCGTACCCTTCATTCTCAAGCAAGCGTTCTAAAATCATTAAATTCGTAAACTCATCGTCTACCACCAATATACTCATGTCCGTCACCTCACTCTATCCACATATTCATTTAAAATAGTTTAGCACATAATTTACATTTTCGTTTAGACGAACGGCGCTTTTTCCGTCATACTAAATAAAGAATGAAAGGGGGAATGGATCATGTGGCTTTATGTTGTCTCCATTCTAATCATCGTCTTCGTCCTGTTCGCTTCAATTCTCGTGATTTCAAAAGGTTACGGATACAAAGGCAATAAAGATGACATCGAAATCGATTACGATGAAATCAACCGTAAATTAACTGAAAAACACGATGACGAGCAGCGACCGTAAGACAATCAGACCGTCTCAGACCATCATATCATTGGATGGTCTTTTTGTTGTATTACAAATGCATGTTTTTAGTTATGAGATAAGGGTATATTCCTATCATGATCAAATCATAATTTAGGGGAGTGTCAATCATGCAACCAAACTTACCAAACGATCCACATGCTGTACATGCCGAAAACCCGAATCGCCAGTTCGATCAGGAAACTTCATCTGGTCGTCAAGTCAGTTTACTTACAGGAATGCTGCTAGGTGCAGTCGTCGGTGGTCTCCTGACGTTACTCAGCTCTTCTAGCCGTCAAAATACGAAGCAAAGCCTGCGAGGTGCTAAAGACTCCGTATCGACGCTCGCGTCATCGATTAAGGAAGATCCGTCAGGTAAAGCGTCACAAGTCATCAACCAAGTGAAGAGTGCTTCAAGCATCATTCAAGAAGTCGCATCAGACGTTCAAAACGTCTATGACAAAGTCAATACGGAACTCGAGACGGTCAAAACGGATGCTTCGTCTGTGAAAGACACAGTGAACGAAGCAAAAGGTGATCTCAATTCGATCAGCACTAAAGTGGTCGAAGCCAAAGACGTCGCGCTCGGGAAAGAAGAAGCCCAAGCTGAGCATCAACCTAAAAATACACAACAAAGCGGTTCACAGCAAAACGATTCACAGCAAAATAAATAAGTGACTGACACCTTCACAGTTCAACTGTGAAGGTGTTTTTTCATTGAAAATACTTCACGATGATCGCGATACGTTCGCGCATCCCGTAACGCAATACACCCGACAGTGGCGTCTCAGCCGGAATCGCATCGGTTGTTAAGTTCATCTGCTCGGCTTCCTTTCGTGCCCGATACAAATGAAAATCTGACGTGACGATTGAAACACGGGTTTCAGATTCCGGTAACAACCGTTTCGAAAATGTCAGGTTTTCCGTAGTTGACGTTGATTGATCTTCGAGTAGCAAACGATTCTCGGCAATACCCGCTTCAATCATTCCCCGTCGCATCGCTTCGGCTTCGGAAATCGCCTCACCTTCCCCTTGCCCGCCACTCAAAATGAATGTCGTATCCGGAAACTGTTTGCCGTAACGGGCTGCCGCTTCAATCCGGTTACTTAAAATCAACGACGGAGTCTCTCCTTTGACACCGGCTCCGAGCACGATGACATACGGATGTTTTCCATTTGCCAACGGTCGTTCTCCTTTAGCGACGAACACACCCATGCTGAACCAAAACACGACCAGCATCGAGATGATACCGAAACCAACTTTATACATACGCTTTACACGAAATTTCATACGATTCATCTTCAACAACGTTCCCCTCAGTGCCGATCACTTTTTTGATCTTTCATCATTTTTACACTTCTGTATATACGCCCGTCGACGAAAAAGGTTTCATGACTGGTTTCTTAAAAGAAGTCTTCATTTGGATGACCGACAAAAAAGATACATCCCGAAAGTATGGGATGTATCTCGCATTCATACCGTTGATTCAATTTCCCCAAATTGACGTCACGTATTCCGGATGATCGATGAAGGGATTCCGGTTTTTTTGCCATTTCTCGAAGATGAGATCGTTCCGTCTTTTTTCGATCGCATCGACCGGGTCCAGCTTGTTCCATGCTTTTAACGTCGAGAGTTTGCCATGGAGTGGATTTGTACCGTTGCTGACATTTTCTGATGCTTCCAAATCGATTTCACCGCCGCCTTCATAGCGAACCGCCATGTAGAAGATCATCCGCGCGATGTCGCCTTTGACACGTGTCGGAGGCTCCCAAGAATCACCATCGCGGTAACAGTCACAACCGGCATACTTCGTCCCGCCGTTGTCAAAATCAAGATTTCCCCGTGCACTGTTGACGACAACATCTTCCGGACGAAGGTGGTGTAAGTCTGTTCCCGGCCCGTTACTTGTTCCGAAGTCCCCGTGTGATTTTGCCCAGACATGCTCCCGGTTCCATTGACCAACGTTCCCACCGTTATTACTTTTCGCAATCGATTTACCGGTATAGAGTTCAATGACGTTATTCGCATTGTTTGGATCTTGGTCTGTTTCCTTGAGGGCTGTCCAGACAGTATCATACGACACTTGTGTATGGTTATCGATGATGTCGTGTAACGATGCCTTTAACGCTGCTCCGGTTTTTCCTGACGCTGGTAAATAATAAGTATCGATCGTTGATTGTGACGTGACCATCTGTGGTCCGGCAACAATTTTGGTTGGTTCTGTTTTAGCAATGACTGGTGTAAACGAAATTGACCCAAGTGCCAGTGCCGCGACAAGCGCACCACTGATTTTCGACTTCCAATTCATACTGTTTCCCCCTTGATCGCATATGTACGTGCTGGCGTTACATCCTCATTTTCACACCTCGTTTCGGATCTGAGAAGCTGGACAAAAGACCTTTAAATTCACGACCTTAAACTGAATCAAAATTCACTCCGATGTTCAAGAGTCAGAAGGTCCTGTTTTTTTCTCAATATCAGATCAATTTCGCAATCATTCTTCATCCAAAAAAATATTCTAGGGTCAAAAGTCACGAAAACAAGATGTTTGCAAATAAGCGCAGCGGTTGATACACCGGCGCCGTCTAGTTGATATACTAGAAATGCAAACGCTTTCATAAACTCATAGGAGGTTCTTTCATGAAACAAAAACGCTTGATTGTCGCAACACTTGCGACAGCTACTTTTTTAGCGCCACTTGTGCAACCGATTGCAGTCGGAGCGACGGCGGACAATGGAACGATGATGCAGTACTTTGAATGGTACTTGCCAAACGACGGCAACCATTGGAACCGCTTGAGCAGTGACACGACGAAACTGGATCAGCTCGGGATTACCTCGGTCTGGATTCCACCCGCTTACAAAGGAACGAGTCAAAATGATGTCGGATACGGTGCGTATGATTTGTACGATCTCGGGGAATTTAATCAAAAAGGAACTGTCCGGACCAAATATGGAACGAAAGCACAGCTGAAATCGGCCATCAATCAACTGCATACGGCCGGGATTGATGTCTATGGTGATGTCGTCATGAACCATAAAGGCGGCGCTGATTTCACGGAATCGGTGACAGCTGTTGAAGTCAACGGCGGCAACCGCAATCAGGAAATTTCGGGAGATTATCAGATTCAAGCTTGGACCGGCTTTAATTTCGCCACACGTAACAATGCGTATTCGAACTTCAAGTGGAAGTGGTATCACTTTGACGGAACAGACTGGGATCAGTCACGTTCCAAAAGTGCCATCTATAAGTTCCGGGGGACAGGAAAAGCCTGGGATACCGATGTATCCACGGAAAATGGGAATTATGATTACTTAATGTATGCTGATGTCGATTTTGATCATCCGGAAGTCCAACAGGAAATGAAGAACTGGGGTAAATGGTACGTCAATGAGCTTGGTCTCGACGGATTCCGACTCGATGCCGTCAAACATATTAAACACGGTTATCTCGCGGATTGGCTTGCCAACGTCCGGCAAACAACCGGCAAACCGTTATTTACGGTAGCCGAATACTGGCAAAATGACCTCGGCACGCTGAAAAACTATCTCAGCCGGACGAACTATCAGCAGTCGGTCTTCGATGCCCCACTGCATTACAAGTTCGAGCAGGCGAGTAAAGGTGGCGGGTATTATGACATGCGGACAATCTTTAACGGAACTGTCGTCCAAGACAATCCGACGCTTGCCGTCACACTTGTCGAAAACCACGATTCACAACCCGGTCAATCGCTCGAATCAACGGTCCAGCCTTGGTTCAAACCGCTCGCTTACGCAATGATCTTAACGCGTGAACAAGGGTATCCGTCGGTCTTTTACGGGGATTACTACGGGACAAAAGGTGCTTCAACTCGGGAAATTCCAGCACTGGGCTCTAAAATCGATCCCCTCTTAAAAGCCCGGAAAGACTTTGCCTATGGAAAACAAAACGATTATCTCGACAATGCCGATGTCATCGGTTGGACACGCGAAGGGGTAACGGATCGCGCAAAATCAGGTCTCGCGACCATCCTTTCCGATGGACCGGGCGGCAGCAAGTGGATGTACGTCGGAACACAAAACAAAGGTGAGGTTTGGACAGATATCACCGGCAACAACTCGGCATCTGTCACGATTAACCAAGACGGTTACGGTCAGTTCTTCGTCAATGGCGGATCCGTCTCCGTTTACCGGCAACAGTAATGACCTAATCAAAAAAAAGCATGATAAAAGCCGATTTTCAGGGACCATAATGAGGTCCATGAAAATCGGCTTTTCTTATTCCGCGAGTCCAATGCTCCCCCGGACGTGTTCGTCCTGCTCGATTGCTTCGAGTAAAAAGTGAGCGACATCGGCACGATTGATTTGTTTCGCTTGTTCCGGTACACCGGTATCGGCTTGCCGGTACAGTCCGGTCAACGGACCGTTCATGAGACGCAGCGGTCGTGCCACCGTATAGGCGACATCCGCTTGTTTCAACAGTTCGATGGCCTGACGATGATCTTTTAACGGGTTCTTCAGGATTTGCTGGGCCAGTAAGCCTTGGGCACCCGGCAGTTCCTGATCCACTCCCGCCGAAGCGACATACCCGATTCGTTCGACGCCATTAACCTTCATCGCATTGATGATTCGCAGAAGACTGCGTTCTAAAAATCCGCTGTACGCCAGACTTTCGGTTCCGAGGGCCGTCAATACTGCGTCTTGTCCCTGCACGGCTTGATTTACCGCTTCTTGGTTAAGTACGTCCCCTTTTATAATCTGCAGTTTCTCGTCTGTCAACTCGAGTTTATCTGGACTGCGGACAAAAGCCGTCACGGTATGCCCATGGGCGATTGCTTGTTTGACTAATTCTTGTCCCGTTTGACCGGTTGCTCCGAAAATAATCAGCTTCATCAAAAATTCCTCCTCTGGCGTGTTCTTTAATTGATGTACCCTTCCTTTTCTATCATTAATCGTGTTAGCTTTTTCATATTTTCAGAAAATGGTTCCTTCTCAATTTCATTTTGTGCTAAAATTCAGTTAATAATATTGGGTATTTTTTCCTTATCCTGTTCTTTTTATGGAGATCCGTCATCGCCATGCGCTTCAAATCTCCCAAAAATGGCTGTCATTCGAATTCAAATTAACTGATACGGAGGGAATTTTATGAAACTGCAACAACTGAAGGATCAATTAAATACGATTTATCTCGGGAAAGCTGATGTCATCGATTTGTGTCTGACAGCATTAATCGCAGAAGGTCATATCTTGCTCGAAGATGTACCCGGTACCGGGAAAACGATGCTTGCTAAAGCACTCGCCAACAGTTTTGACAGTGCCTTTTCTCGGATCCAATTCACGGCCGATCTCCTGCCGTCAGACGTCATCGGTTCTGACTTCTTTAACCTGAAGACGCAAGAGTTTGAAAACAAAAGGGGTCCCCTCTTTGCCAACGTCGTCTTGATTGATGAAATCAATCGGGCCGTCCCCCGGACCCAGTCCGCGCTACTCGAAGCGATGGAAGAGCGTCAAGTTTCGATCGGCGGCACGACGTATCAGATGCCGGCCCCGTTTTTTGTCATCGCGACACAAAATCCGATTGAATCCGCCGGCACGTTCCCGCTGCCCGATGCCCAGCTCGACCGGTTCATGGTAGCGATTGAAGTCGGCTATCCGGATCTTGAGCATGAACGCCAATTATTGATTGAAGTGTTGGCGAACGTCCGGAAACAAGCCGTCGGAATCGCGACGGGCGGTGACTTGATTACTTGGCAGGAAGCAGCACGGCGGGTCCACGCTTCACAGGACGTCCTCGATTATCTGCTTGCAATCGTTCAGGCGACCCGTCATCATGCTTTGGTCGAAGTTGGCGTCAGTCCCCGTGGTGCGATTGCGTTACTGCGGGCTTCTCAAAGTTACGCCTTCCTCAACGGACGTGACTTCATCATTCCGGAAGACATCAAATACCTGGCTAAACATGTCTTGTCCCACCGCTTGACGCTTACACTCGAAGGCGGTATCAAAACGACGAAAGCCGATCTTTTGGTGCATTTGCTCGACGACATTCCTGTTCCGGTCGAAATGGGGTGACACGATGCAGATTGAGCGTTCTGTCCCATTTTGGCTCGAATCGCGGTTGTTCCCCGTTTACATCATTCTGACATTCGTCTTCTTGTTCATACCGGGATTATCGTTACTCGGTTTCGGCTTCGCATCGCTTGCGACGGTTCATTACGTCGTCGGTCGGACGGAAAAACAATTGATGACGACCATTGCCTTGGAATGGAAACATTATGAGCCGCTCATGTTCAATCATGAGTCGACGACGTTACGGTTGCAGTTGTTTGGTCTTGAGGCTCTCCAAAAACTGGGTCTCAAGACGACGCTTCGTCTGCATACCGACGAGGGGCTGGTCTTTCCGGACATGGATCCGCTTCATCCCCATACGTACCATGCCGTCATCGGGACGCATGAGCAACTGGATATTCCGATCCGGACGACCCGCCGGGGACCGTCCGCATTTGACGAAATCACCTTGACGATCAAACTGCCCTGGCGGATGGGTGTCTACTTGTTCACCTTTGATGCCTTTCCCCGATTCACGGTTCTCCCCTCATTGACGGCACAAGCGACACCGCTTTTGTTGCATCGTCTTCGGATCGGGGACCGTGCCGATCGGTACTCTCCGCTTAAAAATAAACTGGTGCAACTCGGGGCAAAACCTTACACGGCCGAACCGTCGAAAGAAATCGATTGGTATGCGACGGCGAAAACCGGACGACTGCAGGCAAAGGTTTTTGAAACGAGTAACCAAGATACGTTCACACTTGCTTTGAATCTTTCCGGACCAAGCGGTTACGGACTCCATATGAACTTCGAGACTTTCATTGATCAAACGGCGTTTCTGGTCAGTGAACTGATCAAAGAAGGCTGCAAAATCGAACTGTTCTTAAATCGTCTGGATGCGAATAATCAGATGACCCATCTGAAACTGAAGGAAGGACAACCCCAACTCAAACAGATCCTGCTGACACTGTCGACACTGTCGACGCGGGACGACTATATCGCGACCGGTCAATTCGAACGGTATGTCATGCGTCGGAAAAACCGCAACGGCCAGTTGATTCAAATTGGTAATGACAACATTCAAGCCATCGGATAAACCGGTGGCGTACAGGAGGGAAAACATGCAGTCATTTGTCATCCGCAAGACCATTCAACTCATTATGGCCCTACTCGTCCTGCTCGGCGTCAGTGCCTTACCCAGTCTGATCGTCCAAATGCGACCGGACTTTTCCAAATACTTCAAGACGGTCGAACAGCAACTCAACCTGCTGACGGCGTGGGACACCATCACATATTATAATGCGACGGCTGCGGAAAACAGATTGTTGTTTCCGGATCTCGAACCATTTATACAGGAAACGCTTCTAATCTTCAGCAGTGCCTTGATCTGCTCGGCAGTCGCGGCTTTACTGTATGCCTTTTTGTTTTATCAAGCCGGTCCCAAGATTCGTTCGCTCTTGACGCAAGTGACACGGACGCTGGAAATGGTTCCAGATCTGTTTTGGGTCATCTTTTCACAGTGTATCGTCATCATTTTATTTAAGACGACCGGATTCAACCGAATCGAAATCGCCGGTGGAGCTGACGATCACGTTCGTTTTTTACCCATTTTGACGTTATCGTTGACGACGGTCTTTTTCTTCATCAAGTGGTTGACCGGACGCATTCAGGAAGAACAAGGGGCAAGTTACCTCGAACTCGCCCGTGCCAAGGGTATCCAATCGCCCCGTCTGTTTTGGCAACATTTGCTGCCGAACCTGTTTTACCGGTTTTATTTGTTTTTCCGGACGAATATCATTACGATTCTTTCAAGCCTTGTCGTCATCGAATATACCTTTAACGTTCAGGGGATGTTCCGGTTCATTTTGATCAATCAAGATTTTTCGATTCTGCTTGTTTTACTGCTCTTGATTTATGTTCCCTTTTTCATTTTTGATACTGTTGTGGAACTTTGTATTCCCCGCTCGTGGAAAGGAGGAATTTCATGAGACGTGTCTTGATACGAGATCCACTCTTCTGGATTGGTTTGCTCCTGTTCGCTGCGTTGATGACGCTCAGTGTCGGCAATACACTTTTTCGAGATGGTCAAGTCGATCAAATCACGAATCTTTATTCGGCCGATGGAACGCTGCTTGCGACCTCTCCACTCGAACCGTCGAGTGAGCACTGGCTCGGAACGGATCGTGCCGGGAACGATTTGTTGCAATTGCTGATTGAGGGCGCCAAGTGGACGATCGGCGTTTGTTTCACGGTCGCCTTTGTCCGGATTGCTCTCGCTTTGTTGATTGGTGTTCCGCTTGCTTTCCGCGGAAAACGCCTCTACACCGGTCTGCGACTCCTGTTGGACGGCTTTTTGATCATCCCGATCTCATTGCTCGCATTGTTTATTTTATTGCCTGCTTTATTGTTGACCGATCCGGCCTTGATTCCGTCCATGTCATCCCGGGTCTTGCTCGAAGTAAGCGTCCTGACGTTACTCGGTTTACCCGCCCTGTTGCTTTACTTAATTAGTGAAACCCGGCAGTTGCGCGCGCAAGAGTTCATGCTCGTTGCCCGGACGCTCGGCGGCAGTCCATTTTACCAATTCCGGACACACATCTGGCCGCATTTGTTGCCGACGTTGACGATCGTCTTCATGCAACAATTCGTCCAGACTTTGATGGTCTTGATTCACATTTCCTTGTTTGGTGTTTTCTTTGGTGGATCCCTTCTTTTATTTGGTGACGGGGTCGCGCCGACCATTTTCGAATGGGCGTCCCAGTTCGGTTATTATTTCCTGCAATTCACAGCGCTCTCCTGGATCAATCACATGTTCCTGGTCCCAGCCATCGCGTTAGCCTTGCTTGTGTTCTTCGCCAACCTATTGACGAGTCGGCTGGAACGCGCGTACCGCTTGCGCCGGCAACAATTGGTCCATGCTCCCATGCAGGAACTTGCCGAGGCCGAAGCAGCAGCGACGCAACTGTCTGATCCATTTGAACCTATCCGCATCTCGACGAAACCTTAGGAGGCTGTATGAAACGAATCATCATTTTTCCCGTCATAGTTCTATATATGGCGGCTTTTTCTTGGTCGGTCTGGCAGTATCAACATCCAAAACCGATCAGCTCGGACCAGTCCAAGCTCTTACCGACCCGAATCAAACAGGTCCGTTCCGCTCAATCGCCGGATGAACTGACGGACTGGATACGGCAGGCAAAACGGAATCACGAAACGATTTCGATTGCCGGACTTCAACACAGCCAAGGCGGACATACTTACTTGGCCGACGCGACGGTCCTTGATATGACGAACTATGACATGATTTTGGACTATGCCCCAAAACAGCGGCGAATCACGGTCCAAAGCGGAATTACATGGGCCGAGATTCAAGAACGGATTCAGCCGGACGGACTTGCGATCCAAGTCATGCAGTCGCAAAACATCTTCACAGTCGGAGGAGCGCTCAGCGTTAATGTCCACGGACGTGATATCCGATACGGTTCGTTGCTCGACACGGTCGAATCGTTTCGTCTGCTGAACGCCGACGGTCACATCATTAACGTCAGCCGGACGGAGCATCCTGATTTATTCCGGTTGGTCCCAGGAGGATATGGTCTGTTTGGTGTCATATTGGATGTCACCTTCAAACTGACCGAAGACGAGTGGTATACGGAGCAGACTATCGCGTTGGATTACCGTGAGTATCCAAGCTATTTTCAACAACACGTGCTTGATGATGCAGATGTCAGGATGCACATCGGACGGATTTCTGTTGCACCGGACGGCTTTTTCAAAGAGATGTATGTAACGAATTACCGCAAAACTGACCGGACGATCCCGATTGAAGACGAAACGCTCAAGCAGGAAACCATCATCGCCTTACCGAAGGCCTTGCTTGGTCTCTCCCGTTACAGCGAATTCGGGAAAAATCAATTATGGTCGTTCCAGAAATCCTATTTCCTGAAACAAAGTGGTACGTTTCAATCCCGTAACAACGTCATGCGCTCCGATAGTGCCTTTATGGACTATACGAGTCCCAGTCGAACCGAACTGTTGCAGGAATACTTTGTTCCGGTCGAATCTTTTGTTCCGTACATCGATCAGCTCCGGTCGATTTTGACGACGGAGGAACTGAATGTTTTAAACATCACGATCCGCTACGTTGAACGGGATGAATCGGCTGTGCTGTCCTATGCGAAACAAGATATGTTCGCCCTGGTCTGGCTGATCAACACGGAGACCGATGCCGCTTCCATCCGGCAGACGAAACGAATCGTCCAAAAATTGATTGATGCGACAATTGATCATCACGGCAGTTATTACCTGCCGTATTATCCGTTTGCGACACGCGCCCAGTTTCAACAGGCGTATCCGAAAGCTGCCTCCTTCCAAGCAGCGAAACAGCAGTATGATCCGGAAGCGATTTTCATGAACCAGTTTTATATTGACTATTTCAAGTGAGGCGACGATGATGCACTATCCTCTTTTTATCCGCATTCAAAGTATGATTTTAATGAGCAGCAGCGTCATTTTTCCTTTTTATCTGCTGCTGGTTCGTCAAATTGGCGACTCCTATGCCCAGTTCGGTCTTGCTTACGGACTGTTCACCTTGACTTCCGCCTTCGCCTATCTCGGAATCGGTCGCCTCAGTGACCGGTTTGGCGACCGTTTTCTGCTGATGATCCATGCCTTTGGCATGGCATTGATTTTGTTATACGTTCCAATCGTGACGGAAATCAGCCACGTCTATCTGATTCAAATCATCATGGGGGTGCTAGGTGCTCTCCAAAAAAACACTGAAAAAACCGTTCTTGCCCGGCAAGACATGGCTCCGACGACCATCGGACGTACCGTTGGTCACTATCATTTTAAGACGTCGCTTTGGTCTGCTTTTGGTATCATCGCGGCAGGTTACCTGATTGATTTCCTGACAATCGGAAGCCTGTTTTACCTCATTTCCGCCTGTTATTTTTATGTCACCTTGCGTTTATGGTTCAGCCGGCCCAGACCTTAAAAAAAATGACGTGATGGTTCACCGACCGGTCTTGAATCGGGTATAGGAAAAGAGAAGGGATGTGACGATATGATCGACGTAATGAATTATTCCCAACAGTTCGGAAAAATCAAGGTCCTGACAGATGTACAGTTTACGATCGGGCATGGGGAAATCGTCGGCTTGATTGGACCAAGCGGATCGGGAAAAACGACCTTGATCAAATCCTTGATCGGGCTTCAGCAACCGACGAAAGGAACAGTGACCGTCCTCGGAGCGAAACAACCCTCATTGGAACAGGCAGAACAGATCGGCTATATGGCTCAAGCCGATGCTTTATACGAAGACTTGACGGCGCGCGGCAACCTCCGTTACTTCGGAAAGCTGTATGGTCTGAAAAAAGCCCGGCTTCGTGCACGAATCGAGACGGTGCTTCAGTTCGTTGATTTAAAGAACGATGCTGACCGTCCGATTCATCAATTCTCAGGCGGCATGAAACGGCGGCTCAGCCTTGCCATCGCCTTGATTCATGAACCCAGTTTACTGTTGCTTGATGAACCGACGGTCGGAATTGATCCCGCCCTCAAAAAAACTTTTTGGCACGAATTTGAACAATTACGCCGGTCGGGCGTGACCATCCTTGTTACGACACACGTCATGGATGAAGCCGAACGGTGTGACCGGTTGTTATTGATTCAGCATGGTCGTCTGATTGATGCCGGAACCCCAGCCGAACTGGTGCAACGCTTCGGCTCCATCGACGAAGCGTTTATTCAAAAGGAGCGAGCCTGATGCAAACACTTACGGTAGCTGAACGTGTCATCTCCCAAATTTTTCGGGACAAACGAACGATTGCGATGATGTTCCTTGCTCCGTTGTTTGTCCTCTTTTTACTGTCGACGATTCTCGGCTCAAGTTCCGACGACGTGACGATCGGAATGGTTGATGTACCGTCTGCCTTTGCAGACACGTTGACTTCCAAAACCGAGACAGCGTCTTTTAAAACGGAAGCCGAGGGCAGGGACGCACTCGATGATCAACGGATTGAAGCCTTGATCACCTATCAGAACGGTCAACCGGAGATTTTGATAGAAGGTGGCGATGTCTCGAAAAATGCCACGGCACTTCAAGTCATTCAAGAGACGTTGATCACGATTCAGGGGCAACAGGCCACCGCGACGAACACCAAACTTTTGGAGACCGTCAAGCAGTTGCAACAACGACTCACCGCGTTGACGAACCAGACGTTCGACGCTCCGTCCCCTGTCGTGCCTGTGACCGCTAAACCGGACATCCAGTTTTTGTACGGTAGTCCGGATGCGGAATTGTTTGATCAAATCGCGCCTGCCTTGATGGGGTTCTTCATCTTCTTGTTTGTTTTTATCATTGCCGGTGTCAGCTTTTTGCGGGAACGGTCCAGCGGGACACTTGAACGAACGCTTGCGACTCCCCTTAAACGGTCGAGCATCGTCTTCGGTTATTTCGTCGGATTTTTCTTGTTCGTGACGATTCAGACGATCCTCATCCAATTGTTTATCGTCAACGTTCTGGACGTGACGCAGGAAGGAAACTATTTCCTGCTCTTGTTCGTGAATCTTTTGACGGCCAGCGTTGCCTTATCACTCGGTTTACTGTTGTCGAGTTTTTCCCGGACGGAATTTCAACTGATTCAGTTCATCCCGCTCGCCATCGTTCCGCAGATTTTTTTCAGTGGACTTTTTGACTTGAGCGATGCTCCGACCTGGGTGGAAGTCATCAATCGTTTGATGCCGTTGACCTACGCGGCAGACGCCTTGCAAAACATCATGATTCGAGGCGCCGGTTTCACGGATATTTGGATGGATTTAATCGTTTTGACCGGTTTCATGACTCTGTTCGTTTTGCTCAATATGCGGGCGTTAAAAAAACAACGACCGGTCTAAAACCTCGAGAGCATCCGTGATAACGTTGACAATCCATTATTTTCCTTATACAATCAAAAAAAAGCGAAATGAGGGCGACCGATGTAAATCCATCTATTGATCCATCCACCAACTAAATACGAACGATGTGGAGGTTTTTTAGATGAACCGATTTACAACTTTACTGGTCAGCCAGTGGGTAGCGAATGCGGGAGATGCGCTCTACATCGCCGCGCTCATCGCTACCCTTTACCAACAAACGGGTCAAGCCAGTACAGCTGCCTTGTTTCCGATTGCCGTGACAGCCGGCATGACCATGAGCGGATTTTTCTTTGCTTCTCTTGCACGACGCTTTCGACATGCCTCCTTGCTGTTGTTCAGCCAACTGATTAAAACCATCACATTGGGACTGATCGTTTTTCTTGATCTTCCTCTTGCTTCTCTTCTCGTGTGCGTCGTTTGGATTGCGTTCCTCGATGGTTTTGCACGTCCCATCGAGAGTGCCTTCCTGCCCCGTATCACCGATGATTTGCAAAAAGCCAACAGTTTGGTCCAAGGAACCAATCAAGTCGTCCAACTCGTGATGTGGCCGCTTGGAGCCATTTTCGTCAGTGTTGGTTCGCCGCATCTTGTTTTGATGATTTCCTTCGGCTTGTTTATCGGAGCGACCCTTTGGACAACGTTGTTTCATCATCAAGTGCGGCATCTGGCTGATCCGGTCGAAGATTCGGACGAATCGCCGACTTTCCAATCGAGTTTTCGGTATACCCGCACGCATCCAGCGGCCCGTCTCAATACGACGTTACTCGGCATCGATGCGTTTGCGAGCACTGCCTGGATTTCAGCGTTGTTTCTTGTTTATATCGATACGCACCTCGCGCTGTCCGGCAGTTGGTGGGGCATTCTCAATGCCTTTTACCTGCTGAGCATGATCGGTGGCAGTTACTATATGCTCCGTCGCACGAAACGGACACCCTTGTTGCTGAGCAGTGTCGTGTTATCGATTGGTGCGACGGTTCTCTTCGCCTCGGCACCGCATGTCGTGTTTGCCATCGTTGCCTGTATCGTACAAGGAGCAGCCAGTCAATTACGGGCCATTGACATGAACACGCGGTTGCAGGAAGCCACACCAATCGCCCGGTTACCTTATGTGTACAGCATGCAGCAAACCGTCTACACCCTCAGTTTTTGTCTTGGCAGTTTACTGTTTGGTCTGCTTGCGGACCGCTTGAACATCGAAATCGTGTACTGGATTGCCGCTGTCATCGCGCTGTTGATGCTTCCTTCGGCACGGCGGCTTCAACAATCCGTCCCCGCCTCTGCGGAACGCCACGTTTCATAATTGATCCACGTTTTGAATACGATCCATGAACATGAGGCTGACTTAAACGTCAATCTCGACACAGATGAGGGTGGCAGATTATAATCTGCCACCCTCATCTCGTAAAAAAAGAATTACTCGCTTCACGCAACTCCTACAGGAAAAAGCGCATTTTTGCGCTGTCAGAGACAAACAAGACCCGATTTCCTGCCTGAATGAGGCAGGAAAACTGGCTTGTGTCTCGCCTGAGGAAAGGGCGTGAAAAGACGAGTAATTCTTTTTTGAATCAGCCCCATTTTGTTTGACAGGAATTACTCGCTTCACGCAACTCTTTCAGCAAAAAGTAGGCATTCTAAAATCCGAATTGGATTATCAACCCCTTATCCGCAAGACAAACATCATTCCGAGTCCCAGCAACAGACCGGTCAGACCGAGGTAAAAGTACGCCCCGTTTAAACCGATCGCCTGGCTGATGTGTCCGAAACCGAGTCCCGCTGCCATCGTCGCGAGACTCTCGACGAACGAGACCGTCGAACTGCCGGTCGCCCGACGTTCATCCGGCAAACAGTCTTGCAACAACGTCGTCAAAACAGGTTCCGACCACCCGTAGATCAAAAAAATACCGATCAGCAGCAATACCGACCAACTGCCTTCCATCACGGCGAGCAGAATGACTCCACTCGTATACAACAGCAACAAATAACACAGAACCTTATACGGACGTGTTGGCTTCGGTAACAGATTACCAATTCCCTGAGCCGTCATCAAGCTGATCAGAATGATACCAAACCATGAAACGGCAATCCCCTGATCCCGGACATACAGTTGCCAAAACTCATCTAAAAAGGTGATCGTCGTACCAAACATGACGGTAAACAAGACAATCCGGACAAGCGCCGGGATTTTCAAGAGACGATTCCATCCACTGTCATTCGTTCGTTCGGTCGCCGGCCGTGCACTGTGTGTGTCCGACAAAAGACAACTCGCCAGTACCGCACAGACCAAAAAACCGAAGGAAAGATAATAATGGGTAATCAAATCAAACGATTGTGCGAGCCACGCTCCCAACAGAGCGGCCTCGCCTGCCGTCCCAAGACCAACCGCGTTCATTCGCCCGACCGTCTGCTCAAACCGATCACTTGCCCCCGTCTGTTGCATCGACTCGTACAACAATGCGTCTTCCGTCCCGCTGATGGCAGCTGTTCCGATTCCCGCCAGCACCATTGCGAATAAAAAGGACGGCAGACTAAAGGCATGCAGCAGAACAAGAAACGAGAAACACTCAAACGACGTACCGATGATCATGCCCATCTTACGACCAAACCGGTCAACTATCAGACCAAACGGAATTTCCAACACGACCAGCGTCAACGCAAAAACGATTTCCGCGTAGATGACATCTTGAATCGTCATTCCGCGTTGCTCCCAAAACAACCGCTCGATGACATAGGCCGGAATACAAGCTGTCGCAAAACGAATCAAGTAAAGAATCCGGATATTTCGACGCAACCCGACTTAACAAGGAGGACGGACAGGGTTCATTTAAAACAACTCCTTTTTTTGAATAGAGTGAGTGCTTTCTTACCCATCATTTTCCCGTTTCCATCGCCTTACAATCCACTTTCGTTGTCCAAAACAAAAGACAGTGTGTTCCGGGGAACCCACTGTCTTTGCTGTACGCATCATTATTTGTGTTTTCGAAGATGGTCATTTGATGATAAAGACGCCTCCACGATTTCTTCAAGCGATACCTCTGCTTGAACGAACGGCAGCTCGACTGTAAAGACCGAACCCTTTCCTTCCGTCGATTCCACATGGATCAACCCTTCATGCGCCCGGACGATTTCTTGACAAATCGCCAAGCCAAGACCGGTTCCGCCGATTTTCCGGCTGTCGGAGTTATCGACCCGATAAAACTTACCAAACAACTCCGGTAACGCCTGACGCGGAATACCGATGCCTTCGTCCGAAACCGTGACCCGTAACCGGTCATCTAATTCCTCGAGTCGTAACTCCACCTGTCCGCCGTCCGGTGAATACTTGATGGCGTTATTGATGAGGTTTCCAAACAGTTGCCGCATCTTCGCTTCGTCCGCCTCGACCGGTCGTACTGGTGCATCGCCCGTCTCGAGACTCAATTGGTGATGTGTCGCAGAACCGGCTTGGAATTCGGCTACTTCTTGGATCAAGTTCGCTAGGTCAAGCTCCTTGAAATGATACTGCTGTTGGCTCGATTCCATCCGCTGAACGTCGAGGAAATCATTCACGAGACTCGTCAGACGTTGTGTCTCGGTATGAATCGTCGTCAAGTAGCGTTGTTGCCGATCCGCCGGCAAATCTTTCGCCAGCATCAATTCCGTGTAGCCAAAGATTGAGGCGAGTGGTGTCCGCAGTTCATGGGAAACCGTCGATACGAATTCCGACTTCATCCGATCGATTCCCGTCTCAATCGTCACATCACGTAAGACGAGCATGGTTCCGCGGAATCGTCCGCCGTAATCGATGCCTTCCGCATAGACATGGACGAACCGTTCTTCTTTATTCAGAGATAATGACAGCCCTTCCGTCGGGATCTCATGACTGCACACACGGTCCATATAATCCAAGAACGCTTCATGTTGGTCGACTTGAACGGCCAACTCTTCGATCTTGACATCAAGCGTCATCAAACCGTCATCGTTGAACTGATCATGTGCCGGGTGGTGGAACAACGCCAATAACGGTTTATTGGCAAAGATTTTCCCGCCCTCGATGTAGATGACGGCTTCCCGGATCGAGTGCAACAGTTTCGACGTTTTCTCTCGTTCCCGTTCGATTTCATCAAATACCCGCATCCGCAGAAGCGACAATGCCAATTGACGTGAGAACGACCAAATTTCTTCCGTCTGATCGTCATTAAACTGATCACGGTAACGAACAAGATAAATGCTTGCAATCATCGTATTTGTCGTCGGATCCATGACCGGGACGACCGTTTCATACATGCTGTATGGATACGGAAGCGGATGATCACTCGTGACCTGTTTCGTCGACCGGACAGCCCGTTTGTGCATGCGCGCCCGCTCGAGCAAGGACATCGAGGACGTCAAGAGTTTACGTTCCTGATCAACAGTCATCCCGTAAGAGACGATATCCGTATAGCGGTCTTCCTCAAGGAAGACGATTGCCCCCAATTCGGCATCCGTGATTGTAATCAACTTCTCGATGATCGCCGGATAGGCCGTCAATGTTTCGCGTGACGCGAGGGTTTCCGTCAGTTCGTTCCGGTAACGTAAATGGGTTTCATTCCGTAACGTGATATCAAGGGCTTCTTCCAGCTCTTCTTGTTGGGTTTGCAACTCTTCTTGTTGCGCGACCAATTCTTCCTGCTGAATTTGCAGTTCGTCGTTACTGGAGACAAGTTGCATTTTTTGGGTGGAAATCGCCGCCGCCATTTGATTAAACGTCGTCGTCAATTCCCCGATTTCATCTCGTTCGTTCACGACAGGGATTGGTGTAGCGTCTTCCCCTTTGGCCAATCGACTGCTTTCGCGGTTCAGTTGGCGCAACTGTCCCGTCAACTTCGACACGAACGGGCGAACGAGTAAAGCAATGATGAGTAACAGAACTGCTAGATTAATGAAGCCCAGCACCTGAGACGCATTCACTTGTTTTCCGAGTTTGTCTTGTGCTGCCAACTCTTGTTGATTTAATGAATTCCGATAATCTGTAAAGACCGTTTCCATGTCGACGATGCTCGAGCTCATATCAGCTGCACTTTTCGTCTTGATGTTGAATTTCCGGTCCGGATCCAATTGCGGTGCCTGTGTCACTTTTCCGAGCGTCGCCATCTGCAGAAATGGTTCCGTGACATCACCGTCTTTTTTGGCGGCAACATAGTTCGTCAGGCTCGGCATGACGCGTTCCGTATAGGCACTATAAAGCGCCCGGGCATCCGTTGCGTATTGTTCTTCTTCTTTATAACGCGCATTTTTTTCGAACCACGTCGTCTGACGATTGATGGCGTCTTTTTTCCGTTCGATTTCTTCAAGCATTGCCTCATCACCTAGCAGGACGAATCCACGCATCTCATATTGAAGACTCTGCCAGGATTCGTATAAGTTCGTCGCTCGTGTGCGATGATCATTCAACGTCAACAGTTCCTGACGCGAATCCTGCACTTGATTTTTCGTATAAAAGTAAACACCGGCTGAGGTCAGCACGAGTGTCAGAATAATCATATAGAAGGCGAACATAATTTGGCGTCCAATCGTACGATTAAGCCATGATTTCATCTATTGATCCCCCTCTATCGTGTCATTTATACACAATTTTTTCGTTTCTAAACTCTATTTTAAAGCTTTTTTATTGAATTCCACTAAATATGCTCAAAAAAGACCGCTTTTCATCTAACTTTAATCTAAACGGTTGTATGTTACAAACAGATGTCGAAAAAGCGGTATTTTGTTCCTCAAATGAATAGATTTCATATAAAAAGTCCACTCCGTTGAACGAAGTGGACAATGAGTTAAATATTCGAATGATTGGAACTTTGATGATCTGCCTGATGCTGATCGATATGCATCTGATGATGATCGTGTGCGCTCGAATGACGACGGACCGGCTGCTCATCCGCTAATGGATCACCTTCAAGCAGACCAAGCCGTGCATATTGCGTCAGAATGTCTTGTTTTGTTGTTTCTTCGATTAAATCCGTCTGTTGAATCAGCATCAAAATTCCTTTTGCGAGACGAACCGGTTCCAAATTCGTCTTTTCAACCGGAAATACCGGCAAGGAACGGATATATGTCAAATAGTCTCGGGCACCCGATTCCGATGGTGTCACGAGTTGTGACGCATGATGCCGGAGTGATGTCGTGATTCCATTCGTCGAAATTCCTTTTGAGGCTGATGAAATCAATGAAATCACGATAACAGAAAGTATCAGAACAAAAAAGATGACCATGAAAACCGGCATTCCGGCAAAAAAACCATCCCCGCCTTCTTCGAATGTCATGTCGTCGATTTCCGACAGCGATGCAAAGGTATGGATTCCAAATTCTCTCATTCAAGTTTCCCTCCTGTTTGATTTGATTAACTTACTTATGCAAATCAAACAGTCCAGGTTCCGGTATCGAATTAGTTTTCCAGTAATACTTCCGCATTAAACCAATCTTCCACAAACAACGAACCGTTCGGCACATCAATCTGATAGGAATAAAGGACAGCAAAATCACCGTCTGTCATCATTGGCAACGTCAGTTCACGTAAAACCGCTTTGACTTCCTCGGTCATCTCGGTGTCGTAACGGACAAATCCATCCTCCCGGGTTTCCTGTTCCGTCA
Source organism: Exiguobacterium sp. S22-S28 (assembly GCF_043359615.1). NCBI lineage: Bacteria > Bacillati > Bacillota > Bacilli > Caryophanales > Exiguobacterium > Exiguobacterium sp. S22-S28. The sequence continues at coordinate 341,723 of NZ_JBHFFC010000026.1, forward strand.
AATACGGCATCAATAAGGTTTTACCAAACGATTGTGGGTCATCAATGACTTCTGCTGTCACACCAAATAACTCTTCCGCCTCCAAAATCAACTCATCCGCCGGTCCGACCGTCACTTCGTTTGGAAACCAGACGGTCAAGCGTGTCCCTTCCTTCAAGAATCGTTCAAACATCGGGATAAACGTTTGGTTCTCCATCAAATCGTAATACATCAGGCTTCTCCCTTCACGAATTCAAATTTCAGCTGGTTTTGTTCGAGATATAACATCGCCCGGAACGTTCGTCCGTTCTTTTTCATGTCCAATGGTTTCGTTTTTTCATGTGCCAACACCTTTTTCAGTTCCGCTTGCGTCAGGCGGGCACCGAGAATTGTTTTCGGTAACGTAAAACCACAGTTCTTTTTCTGATAGGCACTGCAGCCGTAGAATTTTCCGCGATCGAGTAATTCCGCCTGACAGACCGGACAGATCCCAACAGGACGGTTTGTCGCACCCCGTGCCCGCTTCGCCGGCACTTGCGTCGGATCCACTTCGAGTTGTTCGACACGTGTTTTGGCGTCTTCGACGAGATGTTGTGACAACTTTTTAGCCTGTTCGACGAACTGCGCTGCCGAGGCCTCACCTTTCCCGATTTGGTCGAGCCGGCTTTCCCATTTTGCGGTCATCTCTGGCGAGGCAAGGATACTTCCGCTGACGGCTTCAATTAAAATCCGTCCCTTCGCCGTCGGGTGAATTTCTTTTTTCTTGACCTGAATGTACTCACGTCGCTTCAGCCCGTCAATGATGCCGGCTCGGGTCGCCTCTGTTCCCAGCCCTTCGATTTCCTTCATGATTGCTTGCAGTTCATTTTCGAGGACCTTCCCGGCTGTTTTCATGCCGAGAATCAACGTCCCTTCGGTATACCGTTTAGGCGGTTCCGTTTGTTTCTCAAGCAACTTCGCACTTTTGATCGGCACCTGTTGTCCGATTTCGACCGCCGGTAAATCCAGTTCCTTCGCTTCGATCTGCAGCACACGTTTGAATCCGAGTTCCAGCGACCGGCTGCCTTTTGTGATGAACCGGTCCTGCTCCCGCTGCGTAACGATCTCCGTTTTCTCGGAACGGGCATCCGGGGCAAAGGCGGCTAGAAAACGGCGAACGATCAAATCATAGACCTGTGCATCACGGCCCGACAATTTAGCGACTGCTCCGGCTTCTTCCGTCGGAATGATTGCATAGTGGTCACTGACTTTCGCCGAGTTGACATACCGTTTATTCGTCGCCGGGTTTTTGGTCAGGACGTCGGTCAGTTCCGCATACTCCGGTTGTTTAAGAAGACGTTTTAAGATCGACGGAAACTGGCTGGCTTCGTCTTTTGAGACAAATGATGAGTCCGTCCGGGGATAACTGATCCAGCCTCGGATATAGAGTTTTTGGGCGATGTCGAGTGTTTCCTTTGCCCCTAGTCCGAAGCGTCGGCTCGCTTCCGTCTGTAATAAAGACAGACTGAACCAGAACGGCGGCTTTTCGACTTGTTCCGACTTGTCGACCGTTGCTACGACACCTGTCCCTGTTGTTCGGGCGACGATCGCTTCTGCCAGTTCACGTTCTGTAATCTTCGTCTGTTTTTTCGCATTGATGTACTTGCCTTTGTATCGCGTAAAATCCGCTTCGACTTCAAAAAACGTTTCCGGTCGGAAGTGTTCAATCTGTTTTTCACGTTCGACGATCAAGGATAACGTCGGGGTCTGAACCCGCCCTAACGAAAAGACATCGGCAATCCCTTTTTTCTTGAGCAAGGTCGTATAGGCACGCGAAGCATTCATCCCAATCAACCAGTCGGCACAGGCCCGGCTCATCGCTTCATGAAACAGATTTTCCGTTTCTTTTCCATCGAGCAGATTGGCAAATCCATGATCGACGGCTTGTGGGGTCAGACTTGATATCCAGAGTCGTTGGAGTGGCTTGGCATTATTCGCGAGGCGAAGAATCAGCCGGACAATTGCCTCTCCCTCTCGCTCGGCATCCGATGCTATAATGATGGAAGTTGTCGTCCGCTCATTTAACAATTTCTTGATCACTTGGAATGCCTTGCTTTTCCCACGCGACAGGCGGTAATCAAACCGTTCGGGAATGATCGGAAGATGGTCATAGTTCCACCGTTTCCACTTGGCATCATAATGCGCCGGTTCCTGCAGTTCACATAAATGTCCGACCGCGTACGCCAGTTTGGCACCCGCCGGGAAACGATCGCACGGCTTAATTTCAATGTATCCGTCCCGCTTGACCGATGGATATGGCGCTGCGAGTTTTTCAGCTTGTTTTGGTTTTTCCGCAATGATTAATTGCATCGTTTCACCCTCATTTCCTTACTTCAGACACGCGGAGGTTCACATGCCCTATTTCACTTTATTCATGGCGCTCTTTTTTATCTCGACATCTGCAATTTTTGTTAAATGGGCCGAAACCCCGATTGAAGCCGTTGCTTTTTTCCGGATGCTGTTTTCAACGTTGCTGTTGCTTCCGTTGATCCACTTAAAAGAATTGCTCAGCCTCAGTTCGACAACGATTCGCCATATGATTTTGAGCGGCATTCTGTTAGCCGGTCACTTCTGGCTGTGGTTTTTGTCTCTTGATTATACGACAGTTGCCAGCTCGACGCTCTTCGTAACGGCAAGTCCGATTTTTGTCTTGATCGGAAACGCCGTCTTCTTTAAACAACATCCGTCAAAAAAGGCGCTCTTTTTTGTTGGTGTCGCCCTTCTTGGCGGCGGGCTCGTCGCTTACGGTGACATCGCGGTAGGTCTGCGTGCCTTAATCGGCGACGGACTGGCGTTGCTGGCAACGATTCTTGTCGCCGGTTACTGGTTGCTCGGTCAACATGTCCGAACAAGCGTTTCGACGAATACCTATTCATTTGGTGTGTACGCCGTTTCTTCCGTCGTTCTGTTGCTGTTTTCACTCATCCAATCGGTCAACCTCGTCGCTGCGTTTCAAGTCGACTGGCGTATCTATGTTCTACTCGCAGTGTTCCCGACACTGCTCGGTCATAACTTGTTCAACTGGGCCTTGTCTCGTGTCAGTGCCAGCATCGTCAGCATCACGATTCTCGGTGAAGCCGTCTGGGGAATGATTTTTGGTTACTTCTTGTTTCAGGAATCGTTGACGTGGATCCAGATTTCCGGAGCCACACTGTTACTGGTCGGGATTGGTCTGTTTCTCCGACGCAATGAACGTGACATACGGGAACAATTCGCTCAACAAAACGCCGCCACGACGTCCGAATCCGAACGTTAACGCCAACTGGATGCCCTTGATTCAAAGGACATCCAGCTGGTGTTTTTTTAGTTGGTCGGATCTTCCGGACGCACTTTCGGCAGACGAAACGTCATCAAAAAGGCGAGCACGGCACAGACTAATCCCCCGATAAAGACGAGATGTAACCCGTTTGCCAGCGCCTGTTCAGCTGCCGACTGGACTTCCGTTCCGTACCGTCCCGCTGTGTCCGACTGGAAAAACGGATCGATTGTATACGTGGACAGCAACGGCGAATCACTGAAGGCTTGAATGATCGAAACGTTGAACAACGTGCCGAAAATCGCAACACCAAGCGTCTGTCCTGTTGTGCTTAAAAAAGAATTGACGGCGGTTGCGGATCCCCGGAGTGACCAGTCGACGGATGTCTGAAGCACGACCATGAAAACAGGTTGGGCGAGACCAAAGCCGATTCCGATCAAGGAGACGGCAAGGTAGATGAAGACATCACTCGACGCCCGGTCAATGAAGGTCAAGATGATCATGCCGACAACCAGCAACCCCATTCCGGTCATCGTCCGGTAACGCGGCGAAGCAATTCCAATCGTCCGGCCGCCGATGATTGCAGTAATCGTCCAGAACAACGACAACGGCATCAGCATGAATCCAGCTTCGGTCGGACTTTTCCCGAGTACGCCCTGTGCGAAAATTGGAATGTAGGCGGACATCGAAACGAGGACCCAGGCGGAAAAGAAGACGGCCAGATTAATGACGAGAATGACCGGATGACGAATCACGGCCGGCGGCAACAACGGATCCGCCGCTTTCTTTTCGACCCGGTAAAACCAAAACAGCAAACCGGCGCTGACACCAAAACTGATCAAGATGACCGGACGTAAAAACGTCTCGGACTCACTGCCCGACAATAAGGCATACAGCAACGCACTCATTCCAACGGCAAATAAGACGGCTCCCCGGTAATCAATTTTCCGGGTCGTGGCTTTAACAGTTTCCTTGTAATACACGACGATCATGATAAACGAAATCAAGGCAAACGGAACGTTGAGTAAAAAGATGTAGCGCCACGATAACGTTTCGACTAAAAATCCGCCGACGAGTGGTCCCGCCACACCGGAAATTCCCCAGACCGCACTGAGGACACCTTGGATCTTCCCTCGTTCTTCGTATGTATAAAGATCTCCGATGATGGTCATCGCAATCGGTAAAACCGCTCCGGCGCCAATGCCTTGGACGGCACGGAAGATGATTAAGGATTCCATTGTCTGAGCAAGCCCGCAGGCTAACGAGGCGAGTGTAAATACGCCGATTCCGAACAACAAGACACGTTTGCGTCCGTACAGGTCGGCCATCTTGCCATAAATCGGGGTCGAAACCGCCATAAACAGCAGGAATCCTGCAAAAATCCAGCTGACGAGTTTGGCCCCGTTCAACTCACTGGCCATGACCGGTGTTGCCGTCGCGACGATCGTTCCCTCAATCGCGGCTAAAAATGTGGCTAACAATAAGGCAATCGTGACGTTTTTTCTCACGCTGTTCAACTCGCTTTCTGTGAATGTTCCACTGTCCTTATCATACCGATGATCGTCCGACTTCCAAAAGGAGATGCTTACGGAGCAGGAATCGGGGGAACAATAGGGAATGATAAACAATAGAGATTGATTTACCAACCGAATGGAGGATTTTATTATGTTACGAAAAACCGCTTTGATCACAGGTGCTTCTGGAGGCATCGGTCTTGATTTAGCCGTCCTCGCAGCACGCGATGGTTTTGATTGTGTCCTGATCGCCCGCAACGAGAAGAAACTCACTGAACTGAAACACGTTCTTGAAAAACGTTATCAAATTAAAGCATACACGTTTGCTGCTGACCTGTCGCAGGCGGACAGCGTCTCCCGTGTCATTGATTATCTCGACGAACATGAACTGACAGTCGATTTATTGTTCAACAATGCCGGCTTTGCCACGTCGGGACGTTTTGCGGAAATCGATCCATCAGAAGATATCAACTCGATTCACGTCAACGTCGTCGCTCTGACGGATCTGACGAAACGCTTGGTTCCGGGGATGATCGACCGTGGATTTGGTCGCATCCTCAATGTCGCTTCGGTCGCCGCCTTTATGCCGGGTCCGTACATGAGCGTCTATTATGCAACAAAGGCGTACGTCTTGTCGTTCTCAGAAGCGCTGGCGTCAGAACTCGACGGATCCGGTGTCACGGTCACGTGTCTCTGTCCGGGACCAACGGATACGAACTTCTTTGACCGGGCTAAAATCACGTTACCGTTCAAAAGTATGCCGTCTCATCTCGTCGCATTCGCCGGCTACCGCGGCACATTAAAAGGAAAACGGGTCGTCGTGCCGGGTGCAAGCAACCGTGCCATGGTGACCGTCGCGAAATTCCTGCCACGCCGTCTCTTGACGGAAGTGACGGGCCGCATTCAAAATCCGGATCAGCAACAAGATGCGCCGGAAGAGGAATTCAGCTTCTCCAACTGATCAGTCAGACAAGAAAAGACGTTCGTCGCGTCCCTGCTGGGAATCGACGGACGTCTTTTTGGATTAGTGCATCTGATTCGGACGGTGAATATGATCCGTCCACCATTTTTGAAGCGTTCGCGGCAGTGCGGTATATCGATACACATACCGGAACGTGACCATTGCCGTCACCATCGTCATATAACCGGTTGAGAGAATCAATAACCAGGCAACGATCGATAAAAATAAATCGGTTTCAAAAAACAAATGTCCGATCAGTCCCCCTTCGACTGATGTGATCATCATCGCGGCCGGAAAAATAGCAGCTGCCAGTAAATAAAAGCCGGCATACCGCCCCCGAACCGTTCGCTTCAGCAATAAGAGACTTCCAAATAACAGACCAAACGCTGCAATAAGTACTAACAACAACAGAGACGTTATGGATAGCGCTGAACCAATCATGATACTTCACTCCAGTCTCATGGGATTACTTCTATTTACCCGTTTTCCCGTCAAACGAGTGCAAAATCCGTAAAAAAATCGGATGCAGCAGCCAGATGAACACCGCGTTCGACACCCCGTGCAACAAATCAAACACACCGCCTGTCAGCAACAAAGTCACAAACGCTTCAGGCGAAAAACCGGTAAAAATCAAAAATCCTAAATTACTGATCCACCCATACAAAAAACCGGCCATTGCGCCATAGATCGATAACAGGACCCGTGATTTCATCCCCGGCAATACACAAAAGAGACTGATCGCAGCATAGGCGATGATTTGAAACAGGACAAACGGTCCGCTTCCTAAAAACAGACTGGTCAGCACAACGACGAGCATCCCGGCAATGGCCCCGATGATCGGACTGACGCACGCAGCAAGCAACAAGACAAGCGCCGTGGCCGGTTGAACATTCGGGACACCGGCAAACAGGAGCCGACCGACAATCGCCGCTGCCGTGACCAAAGCGATGAAACGCAGCATCGATTCCGAAACGGGACGGTATTCAAACCGGAGCACGATCAAACTGATCAGAACGACGGCAACGAGAATCAATTCCATTCGTAGACCCTGCTTTGCTCGATAAAGGCGGCCCCCGGACCGTCATAGGCGACTTCTCCCTGGACGAGATAAATGACGCGGGTCGCATGGACGATTACGTCCGGATCATGTGTGGCGATGACGATTAATTTTTGCGGATGCGCAAACAACGCATCGATGAAGGCCGTGCGGTGTTGATTCGATAAACCGGCCGTCGGTTCATCAAAGTAGTACGCGTCTTTTGACCACGTTATCCGAGCCAGCACCTGTTGCTTTTGTTCGGCAAAGGTCAAGTTTTCACCGGCAAGAGCCGGCGCGAGTGCCGGATGAGCCGGGATATACCGCTTGTCTCCTGTCCGTTTGACTTTGCCATAAAGCGGCCGGTCGACCCCTAACAGTAAACGTAGAAGAGTTGATTTCCCGCTTCCGTTCGCTCCAATTAATGCGACCCGTTCTCCGGACCGAAATGAGATCTGACTGACTGCTAAAGCGTACTTCGCTTGTAACGGGTAACGGTGTTCGACGCGAATCATCTCGTCGATGACCGGACCAATCGATGTCTCTGGAAACGCTGTTCGTTGCACACGATGCTGAGGTGTCACCGAGTACGTGACGTGACACGTAAAACGCTGTTCGATTTCAGCTAATAAGGATTGCAGACGTGACTTACGTGTTTGATCCAAAAATAAAAACGGTTCTGCCAAAAAAATCGACTTTGGCAGTGACGCCAACGTGTAGCCGAGTGAGACAAGTTGTTGTTCACCGGACGACAATTCACTGGTTTCCCGGTCAAAAAAGGCTTCCAGTCCCAGCAAGGTTGCCAGTTCACCGGCAACAAATAAACTCGTCGTCGACAGTAAATCACGGACACGTCCATGCAACAACCGATCGGGTCGGATGACTTCCGTCCCCTCGGATCGTGCCAAACGTTCCAACATCTCAAGCGAGCCGGTTTCGTCGGTAATGATAGTAGGCATCACGCAACCCTCCTTTTGAGAAAATCAACAGTAATGGTAAAAGAAAAGCGGCTCCGAGTGCGAATGACGTCGTCAATCCATAAAAGGCACCACCAATCAACAAACCTTTCAGCACATCCCGCTGCGTCATGCGTTGCAGGCGACTGGGCACGGCATCGATCGGCAGCAGATGATACAGCGCAATTCGTTCCAGCTTGACTTCAAGCGACTGTTTCGGATGACTCATCTTCACTTCCGGCCATGTTCGAAGCAGCGATGGCACAATCGCCAGGACCATCCCGGTCAGCCGTGTCAGTCGGGGCAGGACCCGAAAGAGCGGACCCATCTGTTCCAGACGAACGAGCGTAAAGACAAGCTGACTGGACGTGACGAAGACCGCGACGGTCAACCCTGTCATCCAAATTCCGTAAGCATCGATCGAGGCTCCCACGAGCAGCGGAGCATACATCAAACCGACATACAGCAGTGGAAGCAAGAGGTAACGAAAGACCGTCCATTCGCGGATCCCAATAAAGAACAACAGATGAAAAACCAGAAGAACGGTCAGGTGAGTTGTCAGAAAGAACGGGACCGATAACATCGCCACTAAAAAAAGAGCGACATTCAGCGGATGAAGTCGCTCCCGTTCTGCCTTACTGAAAATAAGCCATTGCATCTTTTTCAAACCGCCACTCCAGGCGGTCGCCGTCTTTTAACTCATACGCGCCAGCGCCGACCTGTCCCGGTTTATCGTTGACACCAAATACCCAGCCACTACTTGCGCCGGCTGATTTTTCCCGGATACCGTCTACGGCAGTGACATAACTCATGTCGCCTTTACCGGTCTTGACGACCGCTAAATCCGTCTCTTCCAACGCATCCAGTGCGGTTTCCGATTTCGTCAAACACATTTCGTCCTCGAACAAGGTTTTTTTGTCGGCATGATTGACAACAGATACTTCGACCGATCGGTCACAGGCTTTAGCACTTTCACCATCCGTTGTTTTCGTTTGTTCCGCGCAACCCGCCAATACTACGAGACTGCTGATGAGAATCCATTTTTTCATCGTACGACTCCTTTTCGTCTTGAAGTTTCAAAACTGTAATTGTATAAAAGAATTTTTTTATCTTGTAACGATTGACCGTCCGATCGGAAATACGTTAATCGAATCGCATTGGCGAGCACGTCTTCTCCCGTGTTGACATAGGGAATCAGTTTACCTTGATCATCCACCAGTAAAACGGTCGCATCTTGCAGACTGAACGTTTCATACAGACCGTCGAGATCCATTTCGACATACGGGGTTTTTGATTCATGCAAAATCTGTTTGATCGATAGCGTCTTTAACATCGTAAAGGACGTCGAGGCATCAATCAGTTTTTGATAATACGACTCCAATGACCGCGTCAATACTTCTTCCCGCGGACGATAGGTCAACGTCCCCGTCACTTCCTGGTACGAGACCTCATAACGAACAAACCGGGTTGGTGTTTTCGCGATCAATTCAAACGTCGCATTCCGCAGATTACCGCCTTGATCAAACAATAATTGACTTTGCTCCAAGCGTAACGAATCATCGCCAATCCGCCGATCGATATGATCCATAAAGATTTCAAACGAATCATCCGTGATCGTGACCTGTCCCATCTGTTGGGTTTCTTCGCGAAGAGTGATCGTATCAAACGGACCCAACACTAGCTGCAGCAGGAAAAACAGAAATCCGAACAATGCCATGTACCGTTTGTATCTCGAATTTTTCTTAGGGTGTAAGACAATCAAAAATAGAATGATGCCAAGCGGCAGTTGAATGTCATAAACGGGAAAGGACACCGCCCCTAAGCAGGCGTAAAAGACAAATTTTAAATATAAATACTGTTCTTTTTCGGTTCGCTTCTCTAAAAAGAAGCCAAGGATGATGGCAGCTAACAAAAAAAGTGACCATTGGATGAGAAAGTCCATATTGTTTTATCCCTTCATCACGACAGATTGATGATCCATCATGAGGTATGACTCTGGAAATACTTCTCGCGCCTCCGTTTCCAAGCGTTGTTCCTGATCGACGTAGCGCGCTGAAATGTGCGTCAACAACAGTTTTTTCGCTTGCGCCTGGACAGCGATCTCAGCCGCTTGCCTCGCCGTCGAATGTCCGAAACGTCCGGCATGGTCCTGCTCGGAATCGGCAAATGTCGCCTCATGAATCAAAAGATCGACCTGATCGGCCAAGCGGATGCTGTTGTCACAAGGAACCGTATCGCCTAACACGGCGATCTTGACGCCCGGTTTAGGTGCCCCTAGAAAATCAGCAGATTGATATTTGGTTCCCTCAAAAACAAACGTCGGTTCCTGCTTGATCTGTCGATACAATGGACCGGAAGGAATACCTAACTGCTTTAATTCATCCACTAATAGGGCACCTTTCTCTTCTTCTCCTTCAATTCGGTAACCGAAGGCAGGAAAACGATGTTCCAACTCTTCGACGGTGATCCGGAAGCCTTCATGTTGATAGGTTCGGCTTGCCTCAACTTCAATGATGTCGAGTGGATACCGCAGATATGTCCCGGTAACGCGTAATGTCGCCTCGAGCCACTCTTTTAATCCTTTTGGTCCATAAATCGTCAACAACGTCGTCCCTTCAAGTGCAGCCCGGGTGCTGATAAAACCTGGCAGTCCAAAGATATGGTCGCCGTGCAGGTGCGTGATGAAAATCGTACTGACCTTACGCGGTTTGATCGGACTGTGCAACATCTGATGTTGCGTTGCTTCGCCACAATCAAATAACCAGGTCATCTTCGGATGTAACAGTGCGATGGATGAGACATTCCGTTGTTTGGACGGCATTCCCGCGCCTGTTCCTAAAAAATAAAATTCCATCTTTTTCCCCTTTTCGTAAAATTAGTAATTTTTATACACAAAATACACCTTTCTCGAGCGGAAGCATGATAAACTGTACCCATACTGATTCGAAAGGCGGGTTTTCCATGACCAAAATCGAACGGACTTATGCACGAATCGTACAAAGTGCCCGGATGTTAAACGAGAACTATCGGCAACAGTATGGGAAATCGATCAAAATTCAAGACATTGCAACAACCTTACTATGTACGGAAGAACTTGTTCTTGAGTCAATGGAATATTTCGAACGTCCACAATTAACTTAATCGTACAACGACAAAGAGTGTACCGCAACGTTGCGGTACACTCTTTTTTAGCTTGGCATCACTTATTCGTGATGTAATCCACTAACGTCACACATAATTCTGCTGTCTTAACGAGCTCTTCAATCGGCATTCTTTCGTTTGTCGTATGAATGTCTTCGTAACCAACAGCCAAGTTGACCGTCGGAATACCAAAACCGGCAATCACGTTGGCATCTGATCCCCCACCAGAATGCAACAAGCGTGGTGTCCGACCTAGTTGCGTGATCGCTGCTTTCGCGACTTCCACTACTTGATCTCCGGCTTCGAATTTAAAGCCTGGGTACATGACCTTGACTTCCACTTCCGCACGTCCACCGAGTTCTGCTGCGACATCTTCGAAAGCTGCTTTCATTTTCGCCGTCTGTGCTTCCATTTTCGGTGCGACGAGAGAACGGGCTTCTGCAAAAATCTCAACATAATCACAAACGATGTTCGTTGACGGACCGCCGCCGCTGAAACGTCCGATGTTTGCCGTTGTCTCTTCGTCAATCCGGCCAAGCGGCATTTTAGCGATTGCTTTTGCAGCAATTGTAATCGCAGAGACGCCTTTTTCTGGAGCAACACCCGCATGGGCCGTTTTTCCATAGATTTTAGCATTCACTTTCGCTTGCGTTGGAGCTGCCGTGATGATATCACCGACTTTTCCATCCGAATCGAGTGCAAATCCATAATCGGCGTCGATTTTAGAACGGTCCAAGACCATTGCCCCGACCAAACCAGATTCTTCACCGACCGTAATGACGAATTGAATTTTTCCGTGCGGTTGGTTCGTTTCGTTTAAAACGTGGACCAATTCGATTAAAGAAGCAAGTCCCGCTTTATCGTCCGCTCCAAGAATCGTTGTTCCATCGGTTTTCACATATCCGTCCTCGATGATGGGCTTAATTCCTTGTCCGGGAAAAACAGTATCCATATGGGAAGTGAAATAAATCTTATCAACCCCATCTTTTGTTGCTGGCAGTGTGACAATTAAATTATTTCCTTTATGCTCGGTTTTGGACGAAGCATCGTCTTCAAACACGTCACATCCAAGAGCCGTAAACGTCTCTTTCAAATGGGCACAAATGCGGGCCTCTTCTCTTGATTCCGAATCGATCTGGACCAATTCCAAAAAAGTATCAAGTACACGTTGCTCATTGACCATGTGGCATTCCTCCTCGATTTTTCAGTTCATCTAGCGCTTTTTTAGTATACCATTTACAAGCAAATTTGCACTTCAGAAGCGTTGTTTGTACAATGGCTGTAATCAAGTGATTTTGAAAGGAGCGGCTTAACTGTGGCAAAACCATCAAAACAACAACGCATCATCAAATGGACGACAATTACGATTTTAACGATTTTCCTGCTCGGAACGTTTGCTTCAACAATGTTTTATCTGTTCTGATCGACAAACCGTTGTTTTAACCGTAAATACTGTTCCGCTTCTTGCAACATATGCAGTAGGGCGGAACGAACTTCAAATTCATCCCGTGTCTTCGGCAACGGGGATTCACGGAACGCTGCAAGCAACTGTTCCAGTTCCGTCAAAAATAACGTCGCGTCGGCATCGGGTCGGACATTGTCGCCAATCGTCCGAAACAGGCCGGCGACTTTTTTACTTTCTTCTACGACAAGGACGAGATCATCCACATGTCGAACAATTCCGGTCAACAGTTCAAACTGTTGTTCCCGCATGCGGAAATACAAATAATCTTCGTCGTCATTTCGCCGGCCGATTGCATTACCCGTCCGTTTCAGCGACGCATCCTTCCCTTCTTTTAAAAGCCGTTCCGTCTCATGTAAGGTCAAGGAATGATGATTGACTCGTCCGGTCTCGATAGCAGCAGCGACTTCAAAGAACAAGGCGGCAATCCGTTGATCGATTTGCTTCCTGCGCTCGGCAATCGTCCGGTCTAGACTCGGCATGTACATATTGACGAGCAATCCGACACCGACACCGATCAAAAGCAGGTAAACTTCATTTAGGAAGATCGTCAGATTTAATTGCCGTGCGACGTACAGGTGGGTCAAAATGACGACACTTGTGATAAAACCGTCCTGCAGACGGAGGCGTTGCGTGAGCGGAAGAAATACAATGAAATAAAGCGCGATTGCAATCGGCCGATAGCCGATGACTTCAAATAAGATGAAACCGAGTCCGATTGCAAGCAAAGACGCCATGACGCGTTCATAGGACGCCCGAAATGATTTTTTTCTCGTCGCCTGAATACTGAGAATGGCGATGATGGCAGCAAACACATAATAATCCAGTTGCATGTTCTCGGCGATCCACATGGCGAGAGCCGCTGCAACCGCGGTCTTTAAGGTACGATAACCAATAAACATGGATTCCTCTCCCTTCTTTGTTAGGTTACCGATTTTCACACCGCATTGTCGATTGATTTTTTCAAAGGACGTGATTTTTTGACCAACCGCACCATCCGCCCGACCCGTCCTGTCCGCCGAACAGGTTCTTGGAAAGGGCTTGTCTTTTTTTTCTTGCTCGGCAGCCTGTTGTTTTTTTTATTACGTGAATCTCCTAAAACCGTGCTCCCCCCCGCCTCTCCATTTGTCGCTGAACTTTACGAAAACGGGAAGGTCACTGAAGAACAAGAATTTGATTCCTTCGACGCAGCTAAATCGTTTGTCGGTGACCGCCGGGGTGCTGTCAAACGAACGGACGACAACCGGTATATTTATTTAACCGGAAGTGGTATCGGCATCGTTCGTGCGAATGACACGTTAAATATTTACGCAGACCGAGCCTTGAAAAAGCGTCAGACGTATGTCGCACCCGGTAGCCGGCTCACTGTCCTGTCCTATGCGGATCAAGTCAGCCGGGTGGAAATCGCCGGTCTGACAGGTTATGTCGCAACCAACCGTTTGACACTCTACCCGGTCGAACAATCCAGCAACCGATCGTACTATGAAAAAAAGGGCGACCGCTTGTTGCATTATATCGTCGCTGACAGAGGTCTTGGTGGACTGATTACTGCGGGTGAGGCACCTGAAACGCTTGGACAGCGCACGACGCAGTATATTGAGTCGAAGACCCTAACACAAGATTTACGGAAGCCGACCACACTGTCGGCAAAACAGTTGGATGCTTTTATCCGAAAAAATGCTCCGGACAGCCCATTGATCGGTACCGGCAAGACGTTTAAACAGGTGGAACGCGACCACAACATCAATGCCGCCTATCTGCTCGCGCACGCCATCCACGAATCCAATTACGGACGGTCGGAGATCGCGCGGGATAAGTTCAACTTGTTTGGAGTGAATGCGACCGATATCGCACCAGGTCAAAATGCGACGTCCTACACATCGTTTGAAGACTCGATCCGGAAAACCGGCAAGTTCATCGCACGGGATTACTTGAAAAAAAACGGAAAGTATTACCGCGGACCATTTCTCGGAAACAAAGCCCGCGGGATGAATGTCTTTTATGCCTCGGACCCGTACTGGAGCGAAAAAATCGCCGGTATCCTATTGAAAATGAACGCCGTCTAAATCGACTTATGGTACACTAGTGGGCGAGACATCAATCATTTAGGAGTGAATGAACATGGAAAAAGTATTAGTATTTGGTCATAAAAATCCGGACACGGATACGATTGCCTCAGCAATTGCTTATGCAGAATTAAAAAAGGAACTCGGCATCCATGCAGAAGCCGTTCGTCTAGGCGAAATCAACGGTGAAACACAATTCGCACTCGATTACTTCAAAGTTGCCCGTCCGCGTCTTGTGACAGAAGTGTCAAAAGAAGCGCAACAGGTCATTCTCGTGGATCATAACGAACGTCAGCAAAGCGCTGATGATATCGACGCCGTCAAAGTGATGGAAGTCATCGATCATCACCGGATTGCCAACTTCGAGACAACTGATCCTATCTATTACCGTGCAGAACCTGTTGGTTGTACGACAACAATCTTAAACAAAATGTACAAGGAACACGGTGTCGCCATTAAACCAGAAATCGCCGGTTTGATGTTGTCGGCGATCGTTTCTGACTCTTTATTGTTCAAATCTCCGACATGCACGGAGCAAGACGTCCTCGCAGCACGCGAACTTGCAATGATTGCCGGCGTCGATGCCAACGTCTATGGTCTTGATATGTTAAAAGCAGGTGCTGACTTATCGAAGAAAACCATCGACGAGCTAATCGCACTTGATGCTAAAGAGTTTTCAATGGGATCATTTAAGGTCGAGATCGCTCAAGCGAATACGGTTGATACGGCAGAAGTCTTGCTCCGTCAAGCAGAGCTCGAAACACGCATCGACTCATTGATTGCTGAAAAAGATTTAGATTTATACATGTTGCTCGTCACGGATATTTTAACGAACAATTCGGTTGCTCTCGTCCTCGGACCTGAAGCTTCCCTTGTTGAACGTGCTTTCGGACTTGAGGCGACGAACCACCTCCTCTACCTAGAAGGAGTCGTCTCCCGGAAAAAACAAGTCGTTCCGGTCTTAACGAACACAGCTGCTGCTGTCGAATAAGTTCTGTTAAAAAGAAGGAGTTTACTCCTTCTTTTTTGAATACTTATATTGAATGGCTATTCATTCATTTATTAAGGGGGAATATCGAGATGACAAAAACAGTACTGATAACAGGCGGAACCAGTGGGATGGGAAAAGCCATGGCACTTGCCTTAAAGGAAGCCGGATGGAACGTCGTCGTCACCGGTCGTGATGCAGAACGCTTACAACAAACCGATCATGAACTTCAAAGCATCAACGGACAACATCTCGTCATCCAAATGGATGTCCGCGATCCGGAAGCGTGTTTGGCTGCCGTCAACCAAACACGTCAGCAATTTGGGCAACTAGAAGCTTTAATCAACAATGCGGCGGGTAATTTCCTCTGTCCGACCGATGAGCTGTCACCTAACGGATGGCGTACCGTCATCGACATCGTCTTGAACGGAACGTTCAACTGTTCGCACGCTCTCGTCAAAGGATGGCAGGAAGATCACGTGACGGGTGGACAAATCCTCAATATCGTCGCCTCCTATGCTTGGCAGGCAGGTGCCGGTGTCGCACCGAGTGCCGCCGCAAAAGCCGGTGTGCTGAACTTGACGCGAACACTTGCTGTCGAATGGGGGTACAAGTACCAGGCCCGTATCAATGCCATCAGTCCGGGACCAATCGAACGAACCGGGGGTGCTGATAAACTGGCGATGTCTCCGGAACATGCAGAACGGATTCGGCGGAACGTCCCGCTCGGACGATTCGGAACACCGGAAGAAATCGCCGGCCTTGCGACATGGATGCTGTCCGATCAAGCTAGTTACTTAAATGGAGAATGTATCGCACTGGATGGTGGTCATTGGTTAAACAAACAACCATTCTGATACTTTACTGCGTCTCTCGTCTTTCAGGCGGGAGTTTTTTGAATGGATTCCTCAGCTTCTTTTCGAATTAGCTATGTTTATCAATCATTTTTTCAGGAAAATAGTAATACAGGTAGTTGAATGAGGAAGGAGGAAACTTAAATGGGAATCGCTTTTATGTGGGGCGCAATCGCCGGTGGGGCGGTCGTGATCGGCGCGTTAATTGGTCTGTTTCTCCCACTTAAACAACGATTGATTGGATATGTCATGTCATTTGGAACGGGAATTTTGATTGGCGCGGCCACTTTTGAATTACTGGACGAGGCTCTGAACAAATCGACGACGATGGTTGTCGGTCTTTCGTTCATCGTCGGTTCGTTGGTTTTCACCGCTTTTGATATGTTCGTTTCTTCCCGTGGTGCAAGTAAACGAAAACGGTCGTCCGGCGGTAACGAAGGCACAGGAACCGCCATCTTCTTCGGAACAATTCTGGACGCAATTCCAGAATCCATCATGATCGGGGCAAGTTTATTATCAGGAAATGTCAGTGCTGCCCTTGTTGCGGCCATTTTCGTCAGTAATATCCCGGAAGGACTTTCGAGTACGACCGGCTTACAAAAAGACGGCTTTTCGAAGAAAAAGATTCTCGTCATGTGGGGGATCGTCTGGTTGATTTCGGCTCTCGCGTCTCTTGCCGGATACTCGATTCTCTCCGAGTTGCCCGATATGCAATTTGCGATGATCGGTGCCTTTGCGAGTGGCGGCATCATTGCGATGCTCGCTTCGACGATGATGCCGGAAGCCCATGAGGAAGGCGGTGCCATCGTCGGCCTGTTTGCTTCACTTGGTCTGATCACAGCTGTCATCTTAAGTTAACGAAACAGGGATCCGTTCCACTTGGAGCGGATCCTTTCGTTACGATGAACGGTCTTCCCATTCCTGTTTGAACCGTTCGACAAACTCCATCATATACCGGTGGCGGTCTTCGGCAATGACTTTTGCTGTCTTCGTGTTCATCAAATCTTTTAACCGGAACAATTTTTCATCGAAATGGTGCAAGGCACTCGTCGTCCCTGTCCGGTCACCCGGCTCGCGGGGAACGAGCCCTGGCACGTACATCGGCTCCTTGAATTGACCGGCAAATTGAAACGTTCGGGCGATGCCGATCGCACCAATCGCATCCAACCGATCCGCATCCTGAACGATTTTTCCTTCAAGCGTCTTCATCGGCGGACGATTGCCCCCCTTAAACGACAAGCTGTTGATGATCTCAAGGATATGCAGACGATCCGACTCGGATACACGTGATAGAAGATGCCGATCGACGCGTTCACTCGTTCCGCCAAGTTTACTGTCAGCTACATCATGCAGTAGCGCTGCAAGTTCGATGATACGAAGATCGCCTCCCTCAGCTGCCGCAATCCGTAATGCCATCCTCCGTACACGTTCGATATGGGCATAATCATGTCCGGAAAAATCAGTCGCATGGAATGCTTGGACAAACTGTTCTGTTTCTTCGATCAATATGATACCTCCCTTTTAAAAAGCGCGGACTCATCTAATCGAGTCCGCGCTTTTTGTCATAATACTTTTTCCAGGAATTTTTTTGCCCGATCCGTTTTCGGATGATCAAATAATTCGACCGGACTGCCTTCTTCCATCAAAATCCCTTCGTCAAGGAACAACACACGATCGGCTACTTCTTTCGCGAAGCCCATCTCGTGCGTGACGATGACCATCGTCATCCCGCTTTCTGCAAGCTGCTTCATGACGTCCAGCACTTCATTGACCATTTCCGGATCGAGCGCCGACGTCGGCTCATCAAACAACATGACGTTTGGTTCCATCGCGAGGGCACGGGCAATCGCGACCCGTTGCTTTTGACCACCGGACAGCTGATTCGGGAAGTTGTCCCGCTTCTCTGCCAATCCGACACGCTCGAGTAACACTTCCGCCCGTTTGACGGCTGCGTCTTTCGAAAGACCCAGTACGTTGATTGGCGCATAAATTAAGTTATCGAGGACTGACTTATGCGGGAAGAGATTAAATTGTTGAAAAACCATCCCGATATTTTGACGGGCTTTGGCGATGTTTGCTTTGGGTTTCGTCAATTCAAAACCATCAACATTAATCGTCCCGCCGGTCGGTTGTTCCAATAAATTGATACACCGTAAAAACGTTGACTTTCCGGATCCCGACGGTCCGATGACGGCCACGACTTCGCCCCGTCCGACAGTCGTCGTGATGCCTTTTAAAACTTCTAATTTTCCGAACTGCTTATACAGATCAGTCACTTGAATCATAGGTTCCATCTGATTACCCACTCTTTCTCATAGCTTTTTCGACTTGTTGACCAATCAAGGACAATCCCATCACAAGCACGAAGTAGACGAATCCGGCAAACAACAACGGTTCGAAGTATAATGCCTTTTCTCCGCCGACGACCTGCGCCCGGCGCATGACATCGAGCACACCGACCGTCGAAATCAACGCCGACTCTTTCGTCAACGTAATCATTTCGTTCATGAGTGCCGGCAGGATGTTTTTAAAGGCTTGCGGCAAGATGATTGACCGCAGTTGTTTCATGTACGGAATTCCGAGTGCATCGGCCGCTTCCCATTGTCCGCGGTCGACAGCTTGAATTCCGGCCCGGATGATCTCCGAGATGTACGCACCCGAATTTAAGGAAAAGGCGATGATTGCCGATTGATAACCGGTTGTGACGTACCCCGTCAATTGCGGTAAACCAAAGTGAATGATCGCTAGCTGTAAAATCAACGGTGTTCCGCGGAACACAGCCGTATAGGCATGACCGATGAACCGAACGAATCCGTTTTTCGTGATTTTCAGGGCGGCGACCACGATTCCGATAAGCATCCCGGCAATTGCCGCGACGACCACGACTTGGAACAGGACCGGAATCCCTTGCAGGATGTATGGGATTGAATCTTGAATCTTTGTAAAGTCTATCATAACCAATCTCCTAACGTCGCACAAAAGGGATGAGGTTACCCCCACCCCTATGCACTACTCTTATTTTGCTTCTTTTTGGAACCATTCTTCTGCAAGTTTGTCGATGTCACCATTGTCAATCATCTTTTTCAACTCTTTGTTGAAATCGTCACGCATCTTGTCCCCTTTTTTGAAGGCGACAGCAGAACCGGTTGGTCCATCTTCTTTAATTTCATACGTTTTTAATGCCTTGTCTTGATTCATGTATTTGACGGCGACGGCATCCTCAATGATCAATGCGTCAATCCGGCCTGTGTTCAATTCTTGAATGATTTCGGGAATCTTGTTTAACGAGACCGCTTCACTGTCTTTATAGCGATCTTTTGCTAATGCTTCCTGGATTGATCCAAGCTGGACTCCAAGTTTTTTACCTTTTAATTCGTCATCCGAAGCGATTGCTTTGTCCTTCGTCATGACAAGGTTTTTGGACTGGAAGTAAATATCCGTAAAATCAGCGTTCTTTTTCCGTTCGTCGGTCGGTGTCATTCCCGCCATGACGAAATCGACACGTCCCGAGCTGAGCGCTCCGAGCAGACTACCAAACTCCATATCCTCGATTTTTAAATCATATCCGAGATTTTTCGTAACTTCTTTCGCGATTGCGACATCAAATCCAACGATTTCGTCACCTTTCGCCGTGTCGATGTATTCAAATGGGAAATAATCCGCTGACGTTCCCATCGTCAATACTTTGTCACTTGTATTCTTCTCGCCTGTCGATTCCTCCGATGCACCACATGCTGCCATCGTGACTGCGAGAATGCCTGCCATTGCCGTTGCTGCTAATTTTTTCATGAATAAATTCCCCTTCCAACGCTCAATTGTCAGAACTTTAACAATAGTATGACTTATGTTTTTTTCTAATTCAATACTAAAAAGCCTGACCTGATTTATTGTTTTTAGAATATACGAATATTTATTCATTGTAAAGCATAAAAATATTGAAATAATGCATAAAATTCTTTTTTATTCATCATTTTTGATTAACCAACCTTTTTTGTTAACGCTTACATTTATTTTTAGACAGCTCTTTCTGGTCTGATTAAAATCTATCCGAGCAAAAAAAAGAGACCGACAGTCGAGTCGGTCCCTTCTTCATTACGGATTAGGCGTAGATTTCAATCAGTGATTCTAATTTCTCGACGACTTCTTCCGCCGAGAAGGATTCGATGTCGAATCGTTCGACCATCGACAAGATGTTTCCGTCTTGCATCAATGCGAATGATGGTGATGACGGCGGATACCCTTCGAAGTATTCACGTGCCCGGTCTGTTGCTTCCCGGTCTTGTCCTGCGAATACCGTGACGAAATGATCCGGTTTGACGCCTTCCATCCGGTTGATGTAAGCGGCTGCCGGACGCGCGATGCCGCCGGCACATCCACAAACCGAGTTGACGAGGACAAGTGTCAGTCCCTCACGTTTCATCGCCTCATCGACACTCTCGACCGTCGTTAGTTCTTCAAAGCCGGCTGCTGCCGCTTCTTTACGTGCCGTCTGAACTACATCTTCAAAATACATTTGGAAATCCATTGTATTTGTTCCCCCTTTAAAATCGTTGTCTTCTTTATTGTACGAGTTTCGATGAAATCTGTCCAAGTCTGCCGCTCAATTCACGTTCTAAAAACGGTTTTGCCTGCAAGAGATCTCGGAATGCCACGTAACGCTCAATCTTTTCGTCAGTCGGTTGTTTTTGACTTTTATAAGCTCGAATCAACACGTTTTTTGGTGTATGTTCCAGATCGATGAACTCAAGTAGCTGCGTATCGTAGCCGACGAGTGACAACAACTCGGCACGGATCGAATCCGTTGCGAGTGAGGCGAACTTTTCCTTGATCAAGCCGTGCTGGAGCATCACGTCGAGCGGTGAACAATCCAGCTGACGGTTCAGTTCCTTTTGACAACACGGGACACTGAGAATGACTGAGGCATTCCAATCGACTGCCCGAGCGAGGGCGACGTCGGTGGCGACGTCACAGGCATGCAGTGTCACCATCAAATCGACTTCTGTTTCCTGATCGTAATCATGGACATCGCCGACTCGGAACGTCAAATCGTCATATCCAAGATCGGCGGCAATCGCCGTACACTCTTCGATGACTTCTTTTTTGAGATCAAGACCGGTGATGTTTAAATCAAACCCTTTGACGACTTTCAGATAATGATACAAAGCGAATGTCAGATACGACTTCCCGCATCCAAAATCTAAAATCCGTAACGTCCGTCCTTTTGGCAAAACCGCGATACTGTCTTCGACGAATTCCAGGAATCGATTAATCTGTTTGAACTTGTCGTATTTTTGCCGTTTGACTTGTCCGTCTTCCGTCATGACACCAAGCCGAATCAGGAAAGGAACCGGAATGCCGTCTTCGAGCAGATGACTCTTTTTCCGGTTATGCGACAATTCGGCCTGCACCGGTTCTTTAACCGTCGTCTTCAGCGAGACTTTCATCTTCTTCGACAGTTGGAATTGAAGTTCTTCCGTCTCGAAACGGAATAAAAATTGACGAAATTCATTAAAATAATCGTCCATTCGCAAAATAAATTCTTCTATACTTAAATTCTCATGCTTAATAATCCGTTCATGTTGAAACTCTAACTGGATTGCATACGTATCTCTAAGTAGAATCGGTTTTAACTTGATTCGACGCAGATCGTTTGATTTTTGGCGCGGACCGCTAATCGTCGCGTGTATGAGTGAAGTTGCCTGTAGTTTTTTGATAAGCAGGTCTTTTAATTGGTCTAGTTCCACGTATCGTCCCGTCCTTTTTTGTTTGGTCTTTCGAAACTGTAGCAAATTCACCCGCGTTCGACAAGCAAGCAAGCTTTATCGTTCAGTGCTCATACTTCATTTTTTAGGAGGAAAACAACATGTTCAAAAAAATTCTTTCACAAATTGGCATCGGTGCCGCAACGGTCGATACACGACTCGAACAAGATCACTGTGAACCCGGTGGAACGATCACGGGCGTCGTCCACATCAAAGGCGGAAGCGTCGATCAGGAAATCGCCCGGATTTATCTCGCCTTTAATACCCAATACAAACAAGAAGTCGGCGACAGTACGGCATTCACGACATTCACACTGGATCGGTTTGCGTTAAACGAAGCCCCGTTTACGATCGAGGCAGGTGTCGAACGCGAAATTCCGTTCACGCTCCAAGTACCGTTCAATACGCCGCTCTCTGTCAGCCAATCGAAGTCATGGATCGAGACGGGTCTTGATATCGCGCAGGCGGTTGACCCTTCTGACCATGATGCTGTCGTCGTCAAAGCTAATGACTACCAATCGGTCATCCTTGAAGCGATGGAAGACCTCGGATTCCGCTTAAAGAAAGCCGATACAGAGAAATTACCGGGCCGCTTCCGGAAAGATTTGCCGATCGCGCAAGAACTCGAGTATTCAGCACGTGGCACCCATTATGCCCATAAACTGGACGAAATCGAAGTCATCCTGTTACAAGACCGGTCCGGCATCGACATCGTCGTCCAGATCGACCGCCGTGCCCACAGCCTTGGTTCACTGTTCAGTGAAATGGCCGGTACGGACGAGACGATGACAAAACTTTCGTTATCCAATCAGGATTTAACCAATCCGACTGCCGTCAAACAACGTCTGGCGGATTTGATTGAACGACACAGCTGAGTTATTTTTTAGACAACAAACACCGGATCCGATTGTCGTCGGACCCGGTGTTTGTTGATTTAAACGTTTTTCCTTACTTGGATGATGTGATTTTCATCGTCTGCATGTACTGCTTTTCAAACGTCTCTTCCGTCCAGCCCATCTGCCAAAACATCAATTCATAATAACAACTTTTGACAAAATGTTGTTTCATCCGTTCCCTTTCTTCGGCACTTGCCCGCTCCGCCAAATCATTCAGACGATCAACTTGTTCAAATACGACCCGTTCAAACCATTCGGAACTGTATGTCGCAATCCATTGCGCATAGATTGGAGAATCCGGCGTACAGCCTTGTAACTGCTGTCCGACTTCATAGTAAAGCCAGTAACACGGTAAAATGGCAGCAATCGTCTCCCCCAGTGTCCCTTCACTCGCATGATGCATGTGCGACACATAAGCATAAGCCGTTGGTGCCGGTTCGAACTCAGCCAGCGTCTCGCTTGAGATCCCAAGCGGTTCAAAAAACGATTGGTGCAGACTGAGTTCTGCAGCATACGTCGATGTCGCATGCTCCGCCAGTTCAGCAATCGTCGCAAAATCATCGGCTTTCGAAGCAGCACGGGCCTGGATTTTCGCAAAATGTTTTAAGTAATAGGCGTCTTGCAGGACGTAATGACGGAACTTCGCTAGCGGCAAAGTGCCGTCTCCGATCCCTGTGACGAACGGATGGCTAAAGCTGCTGTCCCAATACTGTTGTGCCGCTTGCCGGATTTCTTCACTGAATGTCATGTCGTTTCCCCCTTTGTTAATCAAAAAACGCCACACCCGATGTCAGGCATGACGTGAAAAGACCATAAAAAGAGGATCGTCCACGCCACTTCCCTCCGTAAGTCCAAACTTAATCAGGTTCAAAGGGTCCGAACGTCTTCGTCGTCTCAGTCAGCCTACTGACTCCCCTAGTGGTCGCTATTTGATTTGTTTTGAGTTTATCATGATTTGATGTGGAATTGACCCTTTCTCGTCATTTCGCTCATTTTTTTTGTACAATGGAACATGACGGAAGGTGGATGACGGCTCGTCCTTGAGACCGATTCTCTTCTGTCGCCGGTCGATTAGACTAAATTTAGTACCTGATACTTAACTTATGGAGGAACTTTTATGAATAAAACAATCACATGGACGGCATCTGCTTTACTTGCTACTACTTTACTGCTACCGACGGCCGCATCTGCTGAACAAGTGGTCGACAAAACAATCGTCACCCTTGGCGAATCCCTTGGGGCAAAGGATAAATCGTGGGTCTTGTCCCGCTTGAATGCACCGGAAGGTATCACCCCGATTATCGCAACATCTGCCGATGAAGAAAAATATCTCGGGAAAAACATTCCCCAATCACAACGGGGCGGCGGCATGTACTCTTCCGCTAAAATTGAGTTGGCGGAAAAAGGCGATGGATTATCTGTCGCGACCGAAAACATCACCTGGGTCACAAAAGACATGTACCTCAACGCCCTTGTCACGGCGGGTGTAACGGATGCGGACATTACGATCACGTCCCCTTATAAGGTAACCGGAACTTCGGCTTTGACCGGGATCATGAAAGCGTACGATCAAACATCTGCCGAGACCGGCATCAAACTGACGGATGAACGAAAAGACCTTGCCCAGCAAGAACTCTCTGTAACATCCGATGTCGGGAAAACGGTCGGGACGGATAAGGTCGCCGACTTGATGAATGAAATCAAAGCGGAAATCGCGAAACAACAACCGGAAACGAAGGTGGAGATTGAAAACGTCATCGTCCAAGTCATCCAAAACAATAACATCAATTTATCCGATGCTCAGATGGACCGGTTGACCGGCCTGTTTAATCAAATGGAACAAGCGGACCTGAACTGGGGTCAAATCGAGAGTGGTCTAAAAGATGCCGGACAAGATATCCAGGCCTTTGCGACTTCAGAAGAGACAAAAGGATTTTTTGCGAAGTTGTTTGATGGTCTCAGTGCGTTCTTCAACTCGATTGCCGGCTTGTTCAAATAAAGATTAACGTTTTCTTTTCTGTCAGGCATGGTAAAATAGATGTATTGAATCGGAAAAGGTGGTGTGGAGACATGGGTTTTGCTGCGTGTAAGCATTGGTTGATGGAACAACTGTATCTGTTGCGCGCGATTTTTCATGGAATGGCGTTCTAAGGGACTAGTCTGCCCTTTTTTAACGAACCCAATACCTGAAAAATAAAGCAAAGCGCATCTTCCACGAGTCAAGGAGAGTGCTGTTTGCGCTCTCCTTTTTTTGATGCGCCAGAGAGGACATTTCATATGATGATCTGCGACATCCAACACCTGACAAAACAATTCGGAGGCGACGATATCTTAACGGACGTCTCCCTCTTTATCGAGCACCAAGACCGGATCGGCTTGATCGGCCGAAACGGAAGCGGTAAAACGACGCTCTTACGTTTGATTGCCCGCCTTGATTCCGAAGACAGCGGAACGATTTATCAAAAAAGTGGGCTCTCCATCGGTTATTTGGCACAACTTCCCGTGTTCGACCACGTAATGACGGGGCGTGATGTCCTGTGGACTGCCTTCGCCACGCTTGTCGATTTACAACGCTCCCTGCAACAAACCGAACGGGACATGGCGACAAAAACGGATCAGATCGAACAGTTGCTCGAACGCTACACGCAAGAGACGGAAGCTTTTGAACGCCAAGGCGGGTATTTGCTGGATTCCAAAATCGACCGGATGATTAACGGCTTGCAGTTGCACGCCCTTTTGGACCGTCCGTTTGAGCAGCTCAGCGGCGGCGAACAGACAAAAATCTGCCTCGGACGGATGTTGTTGACCGAGCCGGAATTGTTGATCCTCGACGAACCGACGAACCATCTGGATTTAGACGCCGTCGAGTGGCTGGAATCCTTTTTAGCCGATTATGCCGGGGCTGTCCTGATCGTCTCCCACGATCGTGTGTTTCTTGATGCGGTCGTGACGCGCATCGCTGAACTGGAGGAAGGTCAGATTCAGCTGTATCAGGGAAATTACACGTTTTACGTGAAGGAAAAAGAACGCCTTCTACTTGAACAATTCCATGCTTATCAGGAACAACAGAAAAAGATCAAGCAGATGAAGGAAGCGATCCGCCGTCTGCGGCAATGGGCAAACGAAGCGTCACCACCAAGCGAAAAACTGTTTCGAAAAGCAAAATCGATGGAACGGGCACTTGCACGGATCGAACGGATTAAACGCCCGAAGCTTGACGCCGAAACCCCCGATCTTGCGTTTGCAGCACATGGAAAAACGAGCCGGATGGTTTACCGCGTCGAGAATGTCAGCATCGCCTTCTCCGAGCAACCGTTGTTTCATTCATTAAACTTTGAGATTTCGGCAAAAGATCGAATCGCCATCGTCGGCGCAAACGGCAGCGGAAAATCCACACTATTGCATCTCCTGTTAGGCCATCTCGAGCCGACAAGTGGTCTGATTACGCGTGGACCGTCAGTGAAAATCGGCTACCTGTCGCAACGTATTGACTTCCCGCCCGGTGAACGTCTGATCGACGTTTTTCGCGCGACCGTTGATCTCGATGAAGGAACGGCGCGACAGCGTCTCGCCCAGTTCTTGTTTTTTGGACCCCGGGTCTTCTTACCGGTCGAGGCGTTAAGTGGTGGTGAACGTATGCGACTGATGCTTGCGGTTCTGGTCCACTCCGATTTGAACGTACTGATTTTGGATGAGCCGACCAATCATCTCGACATCGAATCACGTGATGCGCTCGAAGAAGCACTCGAATCATTTGACGGAACGTTGATCGCCGTTTCGCACGACCGCTATTTCTTGAACCGGCTGTTCACGAAGACTCTTTGGCTCGATCAGACGATGGAACTGTTTCCCGGTCCTTATGCCTATGCGTCAACCAAACGGCAAACACAGCCCCCTGTCGCCAAAATACCGAAGAACGTCGTTTCCGCCAAAAAACGATCTTCTCCTTCTCTTCCAGTACAGACAACACGTCACGTAGAAGAGACGATCGAACGATTGGAACAGGAACTGACGATGCTTGATCGGCAACTTGCTAAAACGACGGATTATGAAGAGTTGATGAAACTTTTTTCTGTTCGTGAACAACTTGTCCAACAGCTCGATGCACAATACGAACAATTTTTAGCTTCGGAATGAGTCATTCCTCCTAAATGATGTGATGTTAAGACCTGTCGATTTCGTCGGCAGGTCTCTTTTATTTTTCAAAAACAGACCTAATTTTCTACATTCTAAATAGTTAACCGTGTTAATTTTTGAAAAAAAGTTTTAAAATTTATCTTGCATATTATCTGAAAATTCGTATAATTCAACGTATAACTATTTTTACTACTACAAAACTTTAGGAGGAATTTTTCAAATGGATGCCTTTCAGCAAGCAATACAATCAGGAGTCGATTTTGCCAACAACATCTTATGGTCTTATATCTTAATCGCAGCACTGATCGGGGTCGGCATCTATTTCACGATTCGGACGAAGTTCATTCAGTTCCGGTACTTAAAAGAAATGTTCCGAGTGACGCTCGATAAAAATGAAAAAACGACAGATGATGGAGGAGAAAGCATTACATCGCTTCAATCGTTCTTCATCGGTGCCGCTACACGAATCGGAACCGGTAACCTGGCTGGTGTTACCATCGCCATCACGCTTGGTGGTGCAGGTGCCGTCTTCTGGATGTGGATGGTCGCTTTACTCGGAGGTGCTACTGCCTTAATCGAAAGTACACTGGCTCAAGTCTATAAAGTCCGCGATGCAAAAAACAATGCTTACCGCGGAGGTCCAGCCTACTACATTGAAAAAGGACTAAAAAACCGTGCCCTTGGAATCGTCTTCGCGATTTTAATCGCCGTCACATTCGGTTTGATCTTCAACTCGGTTCAATCGAACACAATCGCCGCAGCCTTTGATAATGCGTTCGGAATCAACAAAGCTGTCATCGGTGGTATCTTGGTCGTCTTGACAGGACTCGTCATCTTCGGTGGTGTTCACCGCGTCGCGAAATTCTCAGCCATCGTCGTTCCTGTCATGGCAGGTCTTTATTTAATCGCCGCTCTCTTCGTCGTCGTCACGAATCTCACGGAACTTCCTGGCGTCTTCGCGATGATCTTCAAGAGCGCGTTCGGAATTGAACAAGCATTTGGCGGATCCGTCGGAGCTGCCATCTCACTCGGAGTAAAACGTGGTCTGTTCTCAAACGAAGCCGGTATGGGATCTGCACCAAACGCAGCTGCTGCTGCGGAAGTCTCCCACCCTGCAAAACAAGGTTTCTTGCAGACACTCGGTGTTTTCCTTGATACGTTGATCGTCTGTACGGCAACTGCTGCCATCGTTCTTCTCAGTGACAGTTATGCGACAGGTAACGGCGAAGGAATCGCGATGTTACAGAACGCATTAGGTGAACAACTGGGTGCCATCGCTCCTGCCTTCATCGCAATCTGTGTCTTCTTATTCGCTTTCAGTTCAATCGTCGGCAGTTACTACTACGGTGAAACGAACATCGAATTCATCAAAAAGAGTCCAGCCGCTGTGTTCGGATTCCGAATCGCAACGATGGCTTTCGTCTTCATCGGTTCTGTCTTAAGCCTCGGTATGGTATGGAGTTTCGCCGACCTCTTCATGGCCGGTATGACCTTAATCAACTTGACAGCAATCTCGCTCTTAGGCGGCATCGCCCTCAAAGTCATCAACGATTATCAGGAACAACGGAAAAAAGGACTTGATCCGGTCTTCTCGGCAAAAGCACTCGGCATTGAAAACACAGAGTGTTGGGATGAAGAAGAAGCCGTCCGTCCTGCAGCAGGGGAAGCATCACCGCCTCCGATCGCGCGTCGCTAATTGTATGTCTCGCCTTGGACGTTACGTCTTCCGTAATGTCCAAGGTTTTTTTCTGTCCAGGATTACGTTTACGAAATCTTGGGAAAATAGGAACAGGTAGAATCAAAGGAGGAATCATCTGTGTCAAAAGTCATGCTCATCATCAATCCGTCATCCGGTAAAGAACTTGGCAAAAAACATGCCGAACTCGCAGAAGGAACGTTAACGCAACGTTTTACGGAAGTTGATGTTCGCTTTACGGAAAAAGAACGCGATGCAACAGAATTCGCGAAAGAAGCGGCAAGTAAACAGTACGATGCCGTCGTCGCCATGGGAGGAGACGGGACGGTCAATGAAGTCATCACCGGGATTGCCGAACAAGATCATCGGCCGACACTTGGAATCGTTCCACTCGGCACGGTAAACGATTTGGCCCGTGCTTTAAATATTCCGACAGATGCAGAAGAGGCGATCCGCGTTTTGGAAGACGCCCCTTCCCGTCCACTCGACATCGGCAAGTATGACGATCACTACTTCATGAATGTCATTGCTGTCGGCTTAATCGCCGAAGCGGTCGAGGAAGTGAGTGTCGAGCAAAAAACGTCCCTCGGTTCTGTCGCTTACTTCATTGAAGGATTAAAAGCGTTTAAAGACCACAGCCCTTACCCGATCCAATTGACAGCCGAGGAAAAATCGTTTGACGGTGAAACGCCGCTTCTGATTATCTCCTTGACCAATTCGGTTGGCGGTTTCGAATCGTTCGCCAAGGACGCCCGCGTTGATGACGGACTGTTGCATGTGTTCATCGTCAAACAGCTTGGTTTCTTCGATGCGTTACAAGCCTTGCCAAAACTCTTGACTGGAAACATCTCCGATGCCGATCAAGTCGAATACTTTACGACATCTCAAGTCCATATCGATTCGAAAGAACGACTTCCCATCAACGCGGATGGAGATACAGCTGGTCATCTTCCAGTCACCGTTCAGGTTTTGCCCCAACATTTGACGGTCTTTGCACCTGTTTCCAGTTGATGTTTATACTCTATCAAACGTGACGATGTCTCATTCACATCGTTACGTTTTTTGTTGTTTTATTAAAAAACAATACTTTTTTTCTATTTAACAAATTATTTATTCAATTAAAAAATGCAAAATTATCCATTACAATATATGTTATATAACTATAATCTTGCAACAAAACTGAAATATTTCTGTGTTATTTACGATGCTATAATCATTCTAGTAAGAAAATATTTATACAGTTTACATACATATGCTTCATACCTTACAACTTTGAAAGGGAATTCTCCCTTACATTAATCGTCCGTCGTCTTTCACACACTAGGGGGAACTTCTACATGAAACGCATGATTACAACTATGACAATGACAGCTCTGATGGTTTCAGGTTTTGCTACAACGGGTACAGAAAAGGTCGAAGCAGCAACAACATACAAAGTAAAAGTAACAGCAGACGGTTTGCGTGTCCGGACCGGTCCGTCGACTGCATATAAAGTCGTCGGTAGTGTCAATTCCGGTCAAACTTTTAATTATCTTGGTGTTTCCGGATCTTGGACAAAAATTTCTTATAACGGTGCATCCCGTTATATCTCATCTACATATGCTAAAAAATACAGTGTCACGACATCATCAAAAGCATCAAGTGGTTTTTCACGGCCGGCCAGTGGTCGGATTGCTCAAGGGTACGGTGCAGCCAGCGGTGTTTATGGCTATACGTTCCATAATGGCATCGATATCGCGGCTCCAACGGGAACACCGGTTTACGCATCGGCTTCCGGAACAGTCATCACATCACGTTACTACGGCGCGTACGGCAACCATATCATGATGAAACATACCGTAAACGGTCTTTCGTATACGACAGTTTACGCTCACTTAAGCAGCCGTGCAGTGTCTGTTGGTCAAACGATCGCCAAAGGTTCACGCATCGGTAACATCGGCAACACCGGTAACTCATTCGGGTCACA
Source organism: Exiguobacterium sp. S22-S28 (assembly GCF_043359615.1). Lineage (NCBI taxonomy): Bacteria > Bacillati > Bacillota > Bacilli > Caryophanales > Exiguobacterium > Exiguobacterium sp. S22-S28. The sequence continues at coordinate 372,432 of NZ_JBHFFC010000026.1, forward strand.
CCTGCATTTCGAAATGCACCGTGGAAACTACGTCTACAGTGCTTCATCTGCTGCGAACAGCGTCAACCCGCTGAACTACTTTAATTAAGAACGGAACTTTCCTCACGCGAAGCTTTGTCTTCGCGTGATTTTTTTGTCGTTCGTTCGAGATGAAATCCTGCGTAAAGCATGATACGGTTGTAAGACATACTTATCGTAAAAGGAGGATTTCCCTTGAAGAAGACGCTCCCGCTTATCCTTTCGACCAGCTTCGCGCTGACGATCCTTGCTGGTTGCCAGGATCAACCGACCCCTGAAGAACGACTAGATGCCTATATTAAATTATGGGAGAAACAAGATTATGACAAGATGTATGCCGATTACACCAGTGAACAAACGAAACAAACATACGGTAAAAAAGAGTTCATTGAACGAACCAAAAAATTAACCGACTCGTTGGACATCAAAGAATTGTCCGTCAAACGCCTGAAGTCACCAGAAAACGATGATCAAGACAAGGCCGCTCTCCCTGTCGAAATCTCCTTCGAGACGACGGCAGGACCAGTCTCTTATGAAAAACAAGTCCCGTTAACGTTTGAGAAACAAGGAGACGCGGAAAACTGGTACATCAACTGGGATTCGTCGTTTGTCTTGAAGGATTTCAAGAAAGAGGACCGGGTCCAGTTAACGACAATCGAAGCAAAACGCGGTGACCTGCTCGACTCAAACAACCGTCCCCTGGCAACGACGGGTACCGGTTATCAAGTCGGTGCCACGGCAGGACAGGTCAACGATCTCTCGACACTTGCCAAACTGCTCGACCGTCCCGTCTCTGCCATCGAAGATGCACTCGGCGCCAGTTGGGTCAAGGATGGACAATTTGTCCCCTTGAAGACACTTGCAGCGGATGACAGCTCACAACTTACTCGACTCAAACAAGTCGATGGTGTCACTGTCAAAGAAACGGAAGCCCGCACGTATCCGTTCGGTAAAGCAACGTCACACTTGATCGGCTACATCGGTTCGGCGACAGCTGACGACATCAAACAATCCAAGGAAACGATTCAACCCGGAGAACAAGTCGGAAAACGGGGACTCGAACAAGTACTCGATGAGACGTTGCGCGGCAAGTCCGGTGCCCGAATCGAAATCATCAAACCGGATGATTCGATCGTTAACGTAGCAGAAACCGAAGCAAAGGATGGACAGGACATCCAACTGACAATTGACGGAACGTTGCAACAGCAGACATATAACGCGATGAAAGAAGATCCGGGGACTGCAGCTGCAATCGATCCACGGACCGGCGAGACCCGGGTTCTTCTTAGTTCGCCCGGCTTCGATCCGTCCGAATTTACGAACGGAATTTCGCAAGCACGACTCGATGCGCTGACAAACAATCCCGATCAACCGCTCTTGAACCGGTTTACGAGTGCCTTCGCACCCGGCTCGACCCAAAAGCCGTTGACGGCAGCAGTCGGCTTAAAGAGCGGAACGCTTGATCCGGAACAAGCGTATACGATTGACGGGTTAAAAACCAAAGTCGACGGTTTTAATGTCACCCGAATCCACGAGACACCCGATCCGGTTAATCTGCACAATGCACTCGTTTACTCGGATAATGTCTATTTTGCGAAATCGACACTCGAGCAGCTCGGAAAAGAAACGTTTACGTCAGGTCTTCAGGCATTGGGCTATGGAGAAAAGATTCCCTTTACCTATCCGATGCGGGCATCACAAATTTCAAACGACGGCTCGATTGCTTCTGACGGTCAGCTGATGGACACGTCTTACGGACAGGGACAGATGTTGACGAACATTCTCCATCTCGCTTCGATGTACGAAATCTTCCTGACAGACGGCACGATCTACCGACCGACATTATTGACGGATGAAAAAACCAAGCAAGTCTGGAAAAAAGACCTGCTTGATGCAAAAGACGCCGCGATGGTCCGGGACAATCTCTATGACGTCGTTCATGCCGGTTTCCCGCTCCCGGCCGACATTCCGGAAGTGAAAGTCGCCGGCAAGACCGGAACGGCAGAGCTGAAAAAAGCAGGCGAAGAAAATGGACAAGAAAACGGCTTTTTCGTCGGCTACGATGATGACAAAAAAGATTTGCTCGTCGCCATCATGATCGAATCGGTCGAGCAAGAAGACCGGGGCAGCCCGTATGTATCGGGTCTCGTCGCCGACGTCTTGAAAAGTCACGCCAAAAAATAAGACTGACTTCAAAAAGGGTTGCCGGATTATTACATCCGGGCAACCCTTTTTTGTTCCGACGACTGACATGTCAGTCCGTCATTTTTCTGATCCACTTATACCGTCACATCCGGTAACCGGGCCGCCATCAATTTTTCGATTGCCGCTTCATCCCCTTGTTGCAGCAATTCGACGATTTTACTGCCGACGATGACACCGGCGACGCTTGCACTCAATTGACGGACGTGCGCTGGTGTACTGATCCCGAAACCGGCTAAAACCGGAACCGGACTGAGTTGTGCCACGTTCGCCAAGTGTTGCTCGAGTGCATCATCGAAGTTCGTCTGTCCCCCTGTCGTTCCGTTGACCGTCACGGCGTAGAGGAATCCTTCACTGTGCGTCGCGATTTTTTCAATCCGTTCCATCGGACTTGTCAGCGACACGAGTTGAACCAGCGCGATGTCCTGTTTGTTGCGACCGGCAAAAAACTGATCGCTTTGTTCGAGTGGTAAGTCCGGAATGATCAGCCCGTCGACACCAACTTCGCGGCAGGTTGCGAGAAACGAATCAATGCCGAACCGGAAAATCGGGTTCAAGTACGTCATGACGACGATTGGAACGCTTGTCGACTGACGCGCAATCCGGATCGCTTCCAGCACATCCTTCAAACTGATCTGTTGTGCCAACGCCCGGAGTCCCGCTTCTTGAATGACCGGACCATCGGCGACCGGATCAGAAAACGGTACACCAACTTCGATCGCTGTCGCGCCGGAGCGTTCGAGGAACGCTAAGATGTCCGGTAAACGGTCGATGCCTCCGTCGCCTCCCATGACATACGGGATAAAGGCTTTTTCACCACGTTCGTTGACTGTACGGATCGCTTGTTCTAATCGCATCATGCTTCCCCCTTTAAGGCGTTTCTGACGGTCATGACATCTTTATCGCCGCGTCCGGAGAGACAGATGACAACGACTTCTTCCGGTTGCATCCCTCTTGCAAGTTCCGTCGCCTGCGCGACCGCATGGGCCGACTCCAGTGCCGGAATGATGCCTTCTTTTTGACAGAGCAGTTGCAAGGCATCGAGTGCCTGTTGGTCCGTCACGGCCTCATACTGAACACGACCGATGTCTTTTAACAGACTGTGTTCCGGTCCGACTCCCGGGTAATCCAATCCGGCCGAAATCGAATGGGCTTCCGTGACTTGACCATGATCATCTTGCAACAGGTACATCATCGATCCGTGCAGGACACCCACCTCACCTTTTGACATCGTAGCGGCGTGTTTTTCCGTGTCGAGTCCGCTTCCGGCTGCCTCGATGCCGTATAACGCCACTTCCTCATCATCGATGAATGGATGGAACATGCCGATCGCGTTACTCCCGCCTCCGACACAGGCGACGATGGCTTCCGGTAACTTGCCCTCTTTTTCAAGGATTTGCGCCCGTGTCTCTTGACCGATGATGGCTTGGAAATCACGGACAATTTCCGGGAACGGGTGTGGTCCGAGAACCGATCCCATCAAGTAGTGCGTATCGTCGACATGTTTGACCCAGTAACGCAACGCTTCATTGACAGCGTCTTTTAACGTCCGGCTCCCTTGGGTTACAGAAATGACTTTGGCACCAAGTAACTCCATCCGGAAGACGTTGAGCTCTTGCCGGCGGATGTCTTCTTCACCCATGAAGATGACACATTCGAGATCAAGCAAGGCACAGACGGTCGCTGTCGCCACACCGTGTTGTCCTGCACCGGTCTCCGCGACGATTTTTCGTTTCCCCATCCGTTCAGCAAGCAGGGCTTGACCAATCGTATTGTTGATTTTATGTGCGCCGGTATGGTTCAAATCTTCACGTTTCAGGTAAATTTTGGCGCCGCCGATCGCCCGCGTCAAATGTTCGGCATAATAAAGCGGTGTTTTGCGACCGACGTAGTTTTCGAGTAAATCATTCATCCGTTCGTGAAATGCCGGATCTTCTTTCACCTCGGCATAGGCTTGTTCGAGCTCAAGGACGGCTTGCATCAACGTTTCCGGGATATAACGGCCTCCGTAGATTCCGTATTGTCCCAGTGCATCCGGTTGTGAATAACGTGTCATTTAAAAGTCTCCTTTACGGCATCATGAAATGCCTGCATTTTTTTCGTATCTTTTTGACCATTCGTTTCAATACCACTCGAGACATCGACGGCAAACGGTTCATAACGTTCAATCGCTTGTTTGACGTTGTCCGCCTGCAGACCACCTGCGACGAATATCGGTTGATCCGCTTGTAAGTCCGTCGTCCAATCAAACGGTTGCCCGCTACCCGCTTCGGGTGCATCAAACAAGACAAAATCCGCTTTCGGATGAATCGCATCGATGGCATCCGCCGGGAGCGCCTGAATGATCGGCACCCGTTTCTCGCGGTACAGCTCGTCCGCAACCGGTCCGTGGAGCTGGATCATGTCAAGCCCGACCTGCTCAACCGCTTCCTCGATCTCTTGTTGCGTCGGCGAGACGAACACACCCACGACTTGAATCGTTTCGGGAATCTTTGACCGGAGCGTCGCTGCTTCCGCCAGTGTCACTTGACGTTTGCTCGGTGCAAAGACAAACCCGATATAGTCGGCCCGGTCAACCGCGTAGTGCACATCTTCCATTCGTTTCAGCCCACAAAATTTAATGCGTGTCATGTTTGGCTCCACTGACAGCTTGAATGAAATCAGCCGGATCTTCCGCCCGCATCAAGGTTTCGCCGATTAAAATCCCATCCGCTCCCGCTGCGTGCAACATTTTCGCTTCCTCGACCGTCTTGATCCCACTTTCGCTGATATACCGGACATCCGGTGACTTCGTCTTCAGCAACGCAAGCGACGTGTCGAGACTTACTTCGAATTTCTTCAAGTTCCGATTGTTGATGCCAATGATTTTTGCCTGCAACCGTTCCGCTCGCTCGAGCTCCGTCGCATCATGCACTTCGACCAAGACTTCAAGCCCGCTTGCATAAGCATAGTCATACAGATCGTGTAGTGTGTCATCATCGAGTGCCGCGACAATCAACAGAATCAAACTTGCGCCGTGTGCTTTCGCCAGATCAATTTGAATTCGGTCAACCATAAAATCTTTGCAGAGGACAGGCACATCGACGGCTGCGGTGACGGCTGCCAGATCTTCCATACTCCCTTTAAAATACGTCTGGTCCGTCAAGACCGAGATGACGGTCGCGCCGCTGGCGGCATACCGTTTCGCCTGCGCCACCGGATCGACGTTTAATGAGATGTCGCCTTTTGACGGTGAGGCGCGTTTGATTTCCGCGATGACGGATAAATCGGTCCCGCCAAGTGATTGATGGATTGATGGATTTAACGGACGATGCTCCGCCGAAGGAACCCCGGTCATTTTCAATTGTGCGACTTCCAGTCGTTTCGTATCGATGATACGGTCTAAGATATTCATCCGATTGCCTCCTCTTGTTTCATCCGTTGCAAGTATTGTAATTTTTCAAGTGCCCGACCGGAGTCGATGCTCTCTGCCGACCGTTCGATTCCTTCCCGAATCGTTTGAACGCGTCCTTCAGCGAACAAGGCGATTCCGGCATTGAGTAACACCGTATCGCGGTATGGACCGGCTTCTCCCTGCAAGACCCGTAAGAGAATGTCCGCGTTTTCCGCAGCTGTTCCGCCGCGGATGGCTTCGATCGGCGCGACCGATAAACCCACTTCCTCCGGATGGAGACTGAAGCGGATCAATTCGCCTTGGTCGAGCAGGACCAGTTGGTTCGTTCCGGCTAGTGACGCCTCATCCATCCCACAGGCTCCGTGAAGCACGATCGCACGTTTTCGTCCGAGTCGATGCAGTGTCAAGGCCATCGTTTCGAGCAAGTCTTCCCGATAAATGCCGAGTAACTGTGTCTTTAGCGGCACCGGATTCGTCAACGGTCCAATCAGATTAAAAATCGTTGGAATCCGTAAGTCGCGGCGTACTTTCATGATTTGTTTGACACGGGGATGCATCCGTTGAGCGAATAAGAAAGCGATCCCGTTCGTCTCAAGCAATGCCGCCAGTTCTTCCGGTGTCTCATCTAACTTCACACCGAGTGCTTCGAGCACATCGGCACTGCCGGTTTTACTGGAAACACTCCGGTTTCCGTGTTTCGCGACCTTCGCTCCGGCGCCGGCTAGTACAAATGCAGCCGTCGTGCTGATGTTAAACGACTGGGAGCCGTCGCCCCCCGTACCGCAGTTGTCGATGAAATCCGTTCCCGTCACCGGAATGTCGAGTGCGACTTCACGCATGATCGAGGCCAGACCTGCTAATTCTTCTGCGGTTTCCCCTTTGGCTTTTAAGGCGACGAGAAAAGCGGCGATTTCGCTGTCCGTGACATCCGTCGCAAACAATTGGCGCGCAGCCTGTTGCATTTCTTCATAACGGAGATGGTTGGCATTCGTTAACTTCGTCAATACGTCCTTCATTCCTGTCACTCCTTCGTCAGTTCGATAAATCGTTGAATCATCTGTTGCCCGAGTGGTGTTCCGATCGATTCCGGGTGAAATTGAATCCCGTAAGTCGGATGGTCACGGTGTTCAAGCGCCATGATCGTTCCGTCTTCTGTCGTGGCGGTGATGTCCAAGACGTCCGGTAAAGTGGTCCGCTCGACGATCAAGGAATGATACCGCATGACGTCCAGTTGTTCCGGCAACCCTTCAAACAACCGTCCCGTTTGTCGGATGCTCGATGTTTTACCATGGCGGATTTCTGCTGCTTCAACGACGCTTCCACCAAATGCTTGCCCGATGGCTTGATGTCCGAGACAAACACCGAGAATCGGAATTTTCCCGGAATACGTCCGGATGACGTCAAGACATATCCCGGCGTCGTTCGGGTTTCCCGGTCCCGGTGATAAGATGATGCCTGCCGGATGTAATGCGGCAATTGCACTCACCTCAATCGCATCATTGCGGATGACTTGTATTTCATCATACGCCGCAGCGTATTGATACAGGTTATAGGTAAAGGAATCATAATTATCGATCAGTACAATCATTTCCAAACCTCCAGTAAGGATTTCGCTTTATGCAAGGTCTCCTCGAATTCCAGGACAGGATCGGAATCATAGACTATACCCGCTCCAGCTTGAACGTACGCTTTTCCGTCTTGGATGACCATCGTCCGGATCGCCAGAGCAAAGTCTAAATTCCCGCTGACATCAAAATAGCCAACCGCCCCGGCATACACTTCCCGTTTTTTCGTTTCGTATTGATTGATCAACTGCATCGCACGAATCTTCGGAGCACCCGAGACCGTTCCGGCCGGTAAGCAGGCGACGAGCGCATCGGCTCCCGTTTTTCCTTCGGCGAGTGTCCCTTCGACGACAGAAACGAGATGCATGACATTTTTGAAGCGTTCAATCTCCATTTCCCGTGACACATGGATGCTTCCGACCTGACATACTTGACCTAAATCATTTCGTCCTAAGTCGACGAGCATCCGGTGCTCGGCTTGTTCTTTTTCATCGTGTAGCAATTCGTTGGCGAGTGCTTGATCCGCCTGTTTCGTTTTTCCACGCGGTCGTGTTCCGGCAATCGGATTTGTCGTCACGTGCCGTCCTTTGACTTGAATCAAACTTTCCGGCGACGCACCCAGCACGATCACTTCTCCTAAATCGATGTAAAAGAGGTACGGACTCGGGTTGTCCTGCCGGAGTTTCCGGTAAAAGTGGAACGGATCGCCGACGAAAGTCGCATCGAGTCGTTGCGATAACACGAGTTGGAACACATCCCCTTGCCGGATATGTTGTTTCGCCTGTTCAACCAACGAAAGAAACGCCTCTTTTTCGATTTGCGGTTGGTAGACGATATTTTCAAGCGGACGCTCCATCCGTGTCCGTTCACCGGTACGTTCCAGCTGTGCTTTACGTTCATGGAGTCGCCGGGACATCTCTTTCCGGTCCGTCAGTCCTCCGAGTGACGTCTGGATCAAGTGGACCCGGTGTTCCAAATGATCATACAAGATGATTTCGTCATACACGGCAAGCAAGGCATCCGGCAAGTTCCGGTCACTGTCCGGCACGGCACCGATGTTCTCATAGGCGCGAATCGCATCATAACCGACATAGCCGATGGCGCCACTCAGGAACGGGAAATCTGTTTCGGTAGCCGGACGGGTGACTGCTTGTTGTAAGAGTTGAACGGGGTTCCCCGTCATCGCATGCGTCTCTCGTGTGTGAAGATTTTGCCGTGTCACCTGATTCCCTTCCGCCCGAAGCAATTCGACCGGGTTGACCCCGATGATCGAGTAGCGGCCGTTGTCTGCGCTCGCCGAGCTTTCAAGCAGACATTTCCGGTCCCCTTCGAGATGTAAAAAAATCGAAATCGGTGTCAGTTCATCTCCGTTCATCTCCAGTTGTTCCATTATCAATTGTTCTGTCTCGATCATCCTGTTTCGCCTCCTGATATAAAAAAAGTCCTCCATACAGCAAATATGCCGTATGGAGGACGATAGACTCGCGGTGCCACCTCACAATTGGAACAAACTCTGTTCCCTCTCTTCCGATGCGTCTTGACGAGACATCGTAGCCTAAGATAACGGGGGCTTCCGTCATGACCTACTTACCGTTCAGTCCTGCTCTCATGAGACCATTCATCAGACATCGTTGTACGGAAGTCCCACCTCTCTCCCGCTCTCTGGAACAACGATTCGTCTAATTACTTAACTCATTCATCGATTTACTTATTTAATTGAATACGAAAAGGGTCTTCTCGCCCATTCATGCTAAACATGAAGGACGGGAAGACCCGCGGTACCACCTTCGTTGACTATTACTAGTCCCCTCGAACGAACCGGTTGCCCTGATTCGTCGTCCTCGATAACGGGAGGTAACCGTCAGAGCCTACTGTAAGTTCGGTCTGATGCTCAGAAGCCCATTCACCTGTTTCCCGATACTGATTCGCACCACCCATCAGCTCTCTTGAATCGTTTCATAGGTTACTTTTCTTCGTCATTGCGTCTGTTTTCTTTAATTGTTTTTTATGTTACGTGGGAAACCGTTTTCTGTCAATAGATTTGTATCGATCAATATAAAGACAACTGATTCGGATCAATCGATTCAAGTGACTGTTTGACCGTCTGCAGGAATTGCCCCGCAACGAGTCCGTCAAGCACCCGGTGATCAATTGACATACAGAGATTGACCATGTCGCGTGCTGCAAACATGCCATTGACCCAGACAGGACGTTTGACGATCGATTCGACTGACAAAATCGCCGCTTGTGGGAAGTTCAAAATCGGTGCTGACTGAATCGATCCGAATGATCCAGTGTTGTTGACCGTAAATGTTCCACCCTGCATCTCGCTTGACGACAACTGGCCGGCTTGCGCCCGTTTGCCAAAGTCATCGATTGCCCGGGCCAGTCCTTTAATGCTGAGCTCGTCGGCATTTTTAACGACCGGTACGAATAACGCTTCTTGCGTCGCGACAGCCAGTGACAAGTTGATCGCTTTTTTCTGGATGATCTTGTCGCCTGCCCAAGTTGAATTCATGATTGGATGTTTTTTTAGACCTTCGACCGTCGCTTTCATGAAGAACGGCAAGAATGTTAATTTGACACCTTCTTGTTTAAAGAAGGCATCTTTATGACGGTTCCGGGCTTCGACCAGATTTGTCACGTCGACTTCAATCATCAACCAGGCATGCGGTGCTTCCTGTTTCGAGCGAACCATGTTCGTTGCAATGGCCTGACGGACACCAGCCGTCGGAATTTCGATATCTCCGGCTTCTGTCGTGCTCGTCATCGGTTTAGCTGTTTGAGGCCGCGCGACTTGCGTCTGTTCTTGTCGTTCCGGTTGAACTTCCGTTTTTGCTGCCGGAACCGATTGAATCGTCGGCGCTTCGACGGTATCCGGCTGACGCGTTTGTCCCGTTTCAATCACTTTCAAGATATCTTTTCGGGTAATCCGTCCACCGGCTCCTGTCCCCGTCACTTGTTCGAGATCAATCGCATGTTCAGCTGATAACTTCAACACAGCAGGTGAATAGCGTTTTTTCATCGATTGGTCACTTGAGACCGGTGTTTCTGCAACCGCCGGAATGGCTTCTTCCGTCGCCGCGACTTCTGTCGATCCGCCGCTGACCTGCAGGGTGACGATCGCTTCTCCGACTTGCAGCGTGTCCCCTTCTTCTGCGAGAAGTTGATCGATGACACCGTCAAACGACGACGGAACTTCCGCCGTGACTTTATCAGTAATGACTTCTGCAATCGGATCATATTTTTTGACCGTATCGCCTGGTTTGACGAGCCAGAGGGAAATCGTCCCTTCCGTTACACTCTCACCAAGTTGTGGCATCGTTAATGTTTCGGTTTTCATTGACGTTTCCCCCTTAGTACGCGTGTAGCGTCCGGATTTTATCTTCAATTTTTTCACTCGAGACGTTAAAGAATTTCTCCATCGTCGGTGCGTATGGCATCGCCGGTACATCCGGACCACACAATCGTTCGATTGGCGCGTCGAGATCAAACAACGCTTCTTCCGCAATGATCGCTGACACTTCACTCATGACACTGCCTTCTTTATTGTCCTCTGTCACGAGTAAGACTTTCCCCGTTTTCCGGGCTGCTGCGACGACCGCTTCCCGGTCAATCGGATAAACGGTCCGTAAATCCAAGATATGGACATCAATGCCGTCTTTCTCAAGGCGTGCTGCCGCGTCAAGGGCGAACTGGACGCAAAGACCGTACGTGATGACGGTCAAATCTTCACCTTCCCGCTTCACATCGGCTTTGCCGATTTCGACGATGTAATCCTCTTCCGGAACTTCGCCTTTCAAGAGACGGTATCCGCGTTTATGTTCAAAGAACAAGACCGGATCATTCGAACGGATGGCTGCCTTCAGCAATCCTTTTGCATCGTATGGATTAGACGGAATGACAATTTTTAAGCCCGGTGTCGAATTGAACATCGCTTCGACAGATTGCGAGTGGTAGAGTGCACCGTGAATTCCGCCGCCGAATGGTGCCCGGATAACAATCGGACATGACCAGTCATTGTTCGAACGGTAACGGATTTTTGCCGCTTCACTGACGATTTGGTTGACAGCCGGCATGATGAAATCAGCGAACTGCATTTCAGCAATCGGTCGCATCCCGTACATCGCAGCACCAATTCCGACACCGGCGATTGCACTCTCAGCGAGCGGTGCGTCGATGACGCGTGCTTCACCGAACTGTTCGAGTAAGCCTTGTGTCGCCCGGAAAACACCGCCGCGGACGCCGACGTCTTCTCCGAGAACGAAAACCGATTCATCGCGTTCCATCTCTTCCTTGATTGCGCTGTTGATTGCTTCGATTAAACTTAACGTCGTCATTTCGTTTCCCCCTCATCGTACACGTAACGGAGTGTGTTTTCAGCTGTATCGTAGGCTGCTGCTTCCGCATAAGCCGTCGCTTCATCGACTTCTTGCTCAAGTTTCGACTCGATGTCTTGTGCCGTTTCTTCCGTCAAGACACCCATTTGAATCAATTTTTCACGGAACAGTTTGACCCCGTCACGTGTTTTTAGTTCAGCCAATTCTTCCGCTGAACGATACGATTTATCATCATCATCCGATGAATGGGGTACAAGCCGTTCGACTTCAACCTCAATCAACGTCGGACCTTCACCACGAAGACCACGTTCACGGGCTTCCTTGACGGCTTTATAGACAGCAAGCGGATCAATACCGTCAATCGTCACACCCGGCATACCGTAACCGATTGCCCGGTCGGCGACGTGCTTCGCCGATAATTGTTTCGAGAGCGGCGTCGAAATTGCATATTTGTTGTTTTCACAGAACAGGATGACCGGCAGTTTATGAATGCCGGCAAAATTTGCGCCTTCATGGAAGTCGCCTTGGTTCGACGAACCTTCCCCAAACGAGACATAGGCTACAAGCGGTTCTTGACGCATCTTCGCAGCTAGGGCAATCCCAACGGCATGCGGGACTTGCGTCGTCACCGGGCTAGATCCCGTGACGATGTTGAGGGCACGTGACCCGTAATGGCCAGGCATTTGACGTCCGCCTGAGTTCGGATCTTCCGCTTTGGCGAATGCTGACAACATGATGTCCCGCGACGTCTGACCAAAATGTAAGACGACACCAAGATCGCGGTAGTACGGCAAGATGTAATCTGTTCCTTTTTCAAGGGCGTACGCCGCACCGACTTGTGCCGCTTCCTGTCCTTGACAGGAAACGAGAAACGGAATTTTTCCCGCTCGGTTCAATTTCCACATCCGTTCGTCAATCTTCCGTGCCCGGACCATCGTTTCAAACATTTGAATCGCGTCTTGCTCCGTCAAACCCAATTCGACGAGTTCTTTGAATTCTATTTTTTCCATCTGTTTTTCCTCCTTAGGCGTGAACCGCTAATCCGTCAACTGCGAGTGCTGCCTCACCGAATGCTTCTGAAAGTGCCGGGTGTGGGTGGACAAGCTGTCCGACTTCCCATGCCGTGGCATTCAGGACAAGTGCCAAACCACCTTCACTGATTAATTCAGTCGCTTTTGGTCCAACAATATGGACCCCGACCAAATCGTCCGTTTTCGCATCGGAAACAAGTTTAATGAATCCTGCTGCTTCGCCTTCAATCCGCGCTTTTCCGAGACCGTTAAACGAGAACATTCCCGTTTTGACATCGAGCCCGGCCGCCTGTGCTTCCGCTTCTGTCAAACCGACGGAAGCCGCTTCCGGTACACTGTAGATACAACGGGGCACAAACGCATAGTTGAGTGGCGTCGTCGAACCGTTGACAATCGTCTCGACCGCTTTTGCACCTTCTGCCGACGCGACGTGCGCCAGTTGCAAGCGCCCGATGACATCACCAATCGCAAAGATATGGTTATCCTTCGTCCGGAATTCATCATCCACTTGGATGAAGCCGTTCTCAACGACGATGTTCGTGTTTTCAAGTCCGATGCCCTCAACATTCGCCATCCGACCGATCGCGACCAACAACTTATCTGCAGCAAGCGTCGTCTTGTCGCCATTACGGTCGACATCAATCGTCACACCGGACTCGGTCAGTTGGAAACTGTCGCTTTGTGCCGCTGCGCTCGTCATAATCTTGACACCACGCTTTTTGAGCTGACGGGCAACTTCCCGGCTGACAGCTTGATCTTCCGTCGGTAAAATCCGCTCGCTGAATTCGACGACTGTGACAGCAACGTCAAAGTCCGTCAACATCGATGCCCATTCAATCCCGATCACACCCCCACCGATGATGACGATCGATTTGGGTAAGGCGTTCATATCGAGTGCCTCATCTGAACTGAGCACATACTCGGAATCAAATGCCAGACCTTTCAACGGACGTGGGCGTGAACCGGTCGCGACAATCAGCTGGCGCGGTAAAATCAACTCTCCGTCGCCTTCTTCCGGCTCCACGCTGATCGTTCCCGGCATCGGTGAAAAGATGCTTGGTCCAAGAATCGAACCGCGACCATGAAAGACTTCAATTTTTCCTTTTTTCATCAGATGATGTATCCCGGATTCGAGACCATCGATGATGTCTTGTTTCCGTTGTTTGACCTGTTCGAACCGTAAAAACGATTCCGGTACGTCGACGCCATATGTAGCGGCGTGTTTAACTGTCTGATAGACTGCGGCCGACTTTAAAAATGCTTTGGATGGAATACATCCACGATGCAGACAGGTTCCCCCGAGTTTTCCTTGTTCTACGATTGCTACCGTCTTCCCGGCTTGGGCAGCACGAATTGCTGCGACATACCCACCGGGACCACCACCTAGGACAACGACGTCGAATTCTCTAGCCATGTTAGTTCGCCTCCATATTCCTTCACTTGTTCCTCTTGACGCAGGACACGTAACACGCCTTCTGCGAGCGCACGTAACTCATCTTCCCCCGGTATCCGGATGACAGATCCGAGATGTGCAATCCGTTCTTCAATCGCTTTTGTTAATCGGTCACTGTATGCGAGTCCACCCGTTAAGATGACAGCATCGACTTGACCATATAAAACAGCACTTTGGGCCGCGATTTCTTTTGCAACTCGATACGCCATTGCGTCATATAATAAAGCAGCTTTTTCGTCGCCATCGTCAATTCGGCGTTCGATTTCAACCGCATCATATGTGCCTAAGTGCGCGACAAGTCCGCCTGATCCAACGACCAGACGCTTCATATCTTCGAGTTTATACTTGGTACTATAACATAGTTCTACTAGTTGACCAACAGGCAGAGATCCGCTTCGTTCCGGTGAAAAAGCACCTTCTCCGTCCAGTCCGTTGTTCACATCGATCACACGTCCATTCAGATGGGCGCCAACTGTGATCCCACCGCCCATATGAGCAACAATCAGCCGCAATTGCTCGTACGGCGTCCCAATCTCTTTCGCATACCGCTTCGCGACTGCTTTTTGATTCAAGGCATGGAAAATACTTTTTCGTTCGAGTTCAGGTAAGCCTGTAAGGCGGGCAATCGGCTCCAGTTCATCTACGACGACTGGGTCGACGATGAATGCCGGAATCGAGAGTGTCTGACCAATCTCATCGGCGAGCAGACCACCGAGATTTGAAGCATGAACGCCAAACGTTCCGTTCAACAAATCCTCACGCATTTCTTGATTGACCCGATACGTCCCGCTGACGAGTGGACGAAGCAAGCCGCCGCGACCGACGATAGCCGTAAGCGCTTTCAATTCAATCTGTTCTTGTGCCAATACATCAAGTACGACTTGGCGTCTGATGTTCAGCTGATCTGAAAGCGGTCCTCCGACCGCTTCAGCTGAATGGCGCAACGTTTTTGTAAACACTTGCTCTGTTCCATCAAAGATTCCAATTTTCGTTGAGGTTGAACCCGGATTGATGGTTAAAATACGTTCGCTCATTAAAATCCTCCTCTAATTTAACCGCGTGATCCCAAAATGTTTTTATCGCGACGTAAAAACTGGCTGCGGGCACTGCCCATTGTCGCAATCCGTTCTTCCGCCATCTTTTCAGCTGCCCGGTACGTCGGCAGATGATCACGTTTTGCAATCTCAATGACTTTTGCTACGGCATCATAGACCAGTTCAACTTTTTTCATCGCGCGCTCACGGTTGTATCCGTCGAGTTCGTCCGCAACATTGATGACACCACCTGCGTTGATGACGAAGTCCGGTGTATAAAGAATGCCGCGTTCTTGGAGCATGTCACCATGACGGTCTTCTTTCAGTTGGTTGTTTGCAGCACCGGCGATGATTTTGACTTTTAGTTGTGGAATCGTCTCGTCATTTAATGTAGCGCCTAAAGCACACGGTGCAAAGATATCAGCATCGACGCTGTAGATTTCATCCGGTCCGACAACGAGTGCACCGAATGCTTCTTCCGCACGACGTAACGCATCTTGGTTGATGTCTGTCACGATTAATTTTGCGCCTTCTTCGTGCAGGTGGCGGCATAAGTTAAAGGCAACATTACCAACGCCTTGAATCGCGATCGTTTTTCCACTGAGCGAATCGGTACCATACACTTCTTTCGCTGCTGCCTTCATCCCGCGGTAAACGCCGTATGCCGTAACAGGTGACGGATTACCACTTGATCCGAATGCCGGACTGACTCCTGTTACAAAATCCGTTTCCATATGGATATAATCCATATCGGCGACTGTCGTGTTGACGTCTTCCGCTGTGATGTAACGTCCGTTTAACGACTGGACATAACGACCGAACGCACGGAATAACGCTTCTGATTTTTGAGTCTTCGCATCACCGATGATGACTGCTTTCCCGCCGCCCAAGTTGAGACCGGCTGCCGCATTTTTATACGTCATGCCTTTTGCCAATCGCAGGGCATCAATCAGTGCTTCTTCGTCAGACGCATAGTTCCACATACGGAGTCCACCGAGTGCCGGGCCGAGTGTCGTATCATGAATCGCGATGATGGCTTTTAAACCGGAGACTTTATCGTGACAAAAAACGACTTGTTCGTAATCTTCCATTGTCATCGTTTCAAAAATACTGAATCGTGCTTCTACATTTGTTTCTACCATTATGAGTTCCCCCTTAGATTGTTTGTTTCACACGTTTTGTAGGCTGAGCATTGAGTAAAGCAAATGCCAGTGAATACAACTTTGCTTCTGCCGTATCGGCTCGGCTCGTTAAGACAACAGGCGCTTTGGCCCCGACCAAGATAGCGGCAACCGAAGCTTGCGCAAAATACATCAATGATTTATAAATTACGTTTCCGACCTCAATTTGTGGCACGACGAGAAGATCCGCTGCCCCCGCAACGTCTCCTGTCAGTCCTTTTTGTTTCGCGGCTTGTAAATTAACGGCATTATCCAGTGCAAGCGGACCGTCTACAAGGCAATCCTTGATTTGACCGCGCCGGTTCATCTGCGTTAATAAAGCCGCATCAATGGTCGCCTGCATCGTCGGATTCACGACTTCAACGGCTGCAAGTACTGCAACTTTCGGCAAAGTATAGCCGATTGCTCGAAGTGCAGTCACCCCGTTCTCAATGATATGAACTTTATCCTCGAGCGTCGGAGCGATGTGAATCGCCGCATCCGTCAATCCAATTGCCGTCTCCCGTCCTGGCACTTCAAACAGTGCGACATGAGACAACACATTTCCTGACCGTAAACCCATTTCCTTGTTTAAAACGGCTTTCATGAATGTCGCCGTCGGAACAAGGCCCTTCATCAAGACATCCGCATCTCCTTTACGGACAGCATAAGCGGCTCGCTCTGCTGCTTCTTGCGGTGTCGCGGTATGCGTGATTACAAACTGTGACTCACTTAAGCATCGTTCTTGAATCATTTTTTGAATCCGTGTCGCATCCCCGAACAAATGAAAACGTGCTAAATCGTTTTCCATTGCCAACGCCACGGCATCCATCACTTCTGCATCATCTGCCGATGCGATTGCAACGACCGCGTCCTCAAGTTGTGCGGCTTGTTGAATCATTTGCTCAAACCTCAAGTGATTACCCCCTTACCTGTCGTTCTCTTTTTTAATAGCAATTTTCATGCCAGTTTTAGACTCACGTCGTACCAACATCTTTCCTTTTAATTTTGCATGGAACTGCATTTTTTGCAATATTTTGCACGCAATAAATTGCAAATCAACAACGAATATTAAATCGTTCGACTTTATAGTACAGAGCGCGTAAGGAAATTCCGAGCTGTTTGGCAGCTTCCGTCTTGTTTCCGTTCACAACATCAAGCGCTTCGCGAATCAACTGTTCTTCCACGTAAGACATCTCGTCTGACAAATGTTTAATTTCTTTTTTGGGGCGTGCCGATCGTTTGATTGGAGACGTCGGAACAACCAATTGCAGATGACCTTTTCGCAATACTTGTTCCGTTTTATCCGTAAAGATCAATGCCCGTCCAATGACATTCTCCAGTTCCCGGACGTTGCCTTTCCACGCTTGTTTTCGGATCGCCTCCAGCGCATCTTCCGAAATACGTTCCACGGACCTTCCATAACTTTGATTCAGTTTACGGAGCAGATGTGTTGCTAACGGCGACAGATCGTCCGGACGCTCACGCAAGGCCGGGATGTGAATCGGCAATCGATTAATCCGGTAGTATAAGTCTTCTCTGAATTCACCGGTAATGATTTTTTGTTCCAGATTTGCATTTGTCGCGGCGATAATGCGGACATCCACCGGGACGGCTTTCGTTCCGCCGACCCGAACAACTTCGTTTTCCTGCAAAACCCGTAACAATTTAGCCTGCACATCAAGCGGCAATTCACCAATTTCATCTAAAAATAACGATCCGCCGTGCGCCTCTTCAAAATACCCTCTTTTCCCGCCGCGGCGTGCTCCTGAAAAGGCCCCGTCTTCATATCCGAATAATTCGCTCTCAAGTAAACTTGGAGCAATCGCTGCACAGTTGACGCGGACAAATTGTTCATATTTCCGGTCACTCGCCGCATGGATTGCATGGGCAAATAATTCTTTTCCCGTCCCCGATTCACCGCGGATTAACACATTGACCGGCATCGTCGCAGCCAGCTTTGCCTGATCGACGACAAAACGCATCGACTCACTTTCAGCAATAATGTCATCAAATGTATATTTCGCTTCAAGCGTCCGGATTTTTTGTTTCGCTGCTTTTAATTCTTTAGTTAATGCTTTCATTTCCGAAATATCACGAATGACACCAACTGATCCACGGACTCGTCCGTCGACAACGACGGGAGCCGCATTCACAATAATATCCCGTCGGTCTTGACCAATCTTCATCCGGGCATCCCGGACGCTTTCGCCCGTCTCAAGCACACGTAAATGAACCGACTCCTGCATTCCAATGTCAGCACTTGCAGGTTTACCGATGACGTCATCCTCTGTATATCCAGTCATTCGGGTATAAGCGGGATTAATCAACATCGTTTCACCTGCCTGGTCGGCGACTGAAATGGCTTCGCTTGTACAATGAATGATGGCTTCGAGCATCCGTTCCTTTTCGGCCAGACGTTCAAGTAAGACACGGACAAATTCTCCCGGTAAAACCGCTGCTTCCGGAAAATAATGGATCAACTGTTCCAGCACACCGTGTTCTCCGGTGGCGTCAATAATAAAATCAATGGCTGTACCTTGAAAAGCCGTCCAAGTCTTTTCGACACGGATCTGCCCGCGCTTTGCAAGATGAACGCCAACTGCGTCTTCATCTGGATCAACTACCCCGATAACCGTCAATAAAGGCGAGCGTTGAAAAGCATGCAACACTTCTGTCCCGCCGCGCCCCGCACCAACAATCAAAAGATGATGCATTCTGATTCCCCCTTTGAAACTGCTTACATTTCTATCCTACCCGTATTAAAACAGGAGGGCAAATCCAATTCGCAGTCTTATTCATTTTCTGATACAATACGCTTGGAAAGGGGTCACAGTCATGCGAATCATCGGTTTATTATCTTTATTCATTCCAGGTGTCATCGGCGCCATTGGCATCAAGTTGATGCGGGACAGTGTTTTCCTAAAAGCTCAGTTCCCCTTCCGGTATCTAGGGGATTCTGCCTATGTATATGTACTGCAAGGGTTCACCGGCTTAATCTTAGCCATCGGCGGGATCGGCTTCGTCGCCGGCTATGTCTTTTATCGTGATCGGAAACGAGGCAAGGTTTCCGAACGGTATCAAAAAAAATAAGCACACAAAAAGGTCCCCATCTCTTGAACTCATTTCAAGCGCGGGACCTTTTATTCATATAAAGTTGGTTTCACTTACGGATGAACTCCTCTCATAGTAGAACTATTCGTGTACTTCAAAACCATAGGTTGTCCTCTTAATGAAGAGGTTGAAAGAAATCAGATTTGGCTATCGAGCGATCGATAGAAAGATGAAGCTACTCCATTATCTGACTTTACTTGGACCTAGGTGAAGCATAATGTCATCCGCTTGACGCAGTCGATCATTCGGTTGCTAACATTCACTGCTAGACAACACTCCTTTTCACGAACTGTACTTATTGCTTGGTCTTGCTTGGTCTTGCTTGGTCTTGCTTGGTCTTGCTTGGTCTTGCTTTGGACACTTTTACGTTACCCCTTCACTTTTCCCTTGCTTCGAAATCGTGAAGTCTCACATCAGTTTAAGATCACCGATCTAAAAAAGATATGAATCGCCCTGATAAGAAATCTATCAAGAGAATGTTGTCCATCATTCTTGAGCCGTTTACAGGTGGCGACCTGAGATGAAATTTGTTGAACGGTTTTCCGGGAACCAATTCGACTCGACGTTCATCTGACGTCTTTCCAAATCATTTGGTACCTTTATTATAACAAACATTTTAGTTTATGCAACATTTATTTAATGAATATTTAGTATTTTCTATATAAAAAGACAGACGGCTCGGTACTATGTACTCCGAGCTATCCGTCTTTTTTGTTTACGATCCATTCATGTGGTTGGAAACATAGGAAATAAATTCTGAGTTTTTCGGACTTTTTTGTTGTTCAATCCGACCAGTGAACAAGTTGTGTTCACTCATGCCTTCTTTCCACGCTGACTTAATCGCGTGACGCATCGCCCGTTCGACACGTGAAGAGGTTGTCTGATGTTTTTTTGCAATCATCGGATATAACTCTTTTGTGATCAGACCTAATAAATCTTCCCGTTCCAACACCATCAAGACCGCATCTTTTAAATACGTAAACCCTTTGATATGCGGAGCGATTCCGATTTCCCGTAATGTCGTTCCGACCTTTGTTTCGACCGGCTCCACTTGATTCGTCTGCACTCCATGAACGACAAGACGAATTTTATTAACGAGCTGATCAAGGCTGAACGGTTTTAATAAAAAGTAAGCAGCCCCGAGTGAAACAGCTTGTTGCGATACTTCATCTTTACCAAAAGCACTTAACATGATAACAGCCGGGCTGTTCTCATGATTCATCAAAGCCTCTAAAACTCCCAGTCCGTCAAGATGCGGCATGATGATGTCGAGCAACAAAACGTCTGTCTCGACGTGTTGCAATTTCTCAAGACAACTTTCGCCGTTATAAGCGACACATACTACTTCCATATCTTCCTGAAGAGATAGATGTTGGCGAATCAATTCGACCATTTCTCGGTTATCATCTGCAATCCCGACTCTAATCAATTGTTACACCCCATTTTTAAGCGACTCTTTCATACTCATTGCCTGCTCCATCAGCTCTGTTGCATGACGTAGTGTCAAATCTGTCATATGTGTTCCGGAGATCATCCGCCCGAGTTCATTGCCACGTTCCGAATCCGTCAAGACATTGACTTGTGTCGTCGTCCGGTCTGTTTCTTCGATTTTACGGATGTATAAATGTTGATCTGCAATTGATGCCACTTGCGGCAGATGCGTAATGCACAGCACCTGGCTGTCGATCGACAGACGGTAAATCTTTTCTGCCATCGCTTGCGCGACGCGTCCGGATACCCCTGTATCGACCTCATCAAAGATGATCGACGCCACACCGACCGAGCGGGAGAAAATCGATTTCAGCCCTAGCATAATCCGGGACAGTTCTCCACCTGATGCGACTTTCCCCAGTGATTTAAACGGTTCGCCAGCATTCGTCATAATATAAAATTCGACGAAATCAATTCCATTCCGGCGTAAGACCGGTGCTTTGCCGTCCTGTAAAAATCTAATTTCGAACCGGGCTTTTTCCATGTACAGCTGACGCAGTTCTTGATGGATTGCTTCTCCTAACAGATGCGCCGCTTTGCGCCGAACCTGAGACAACTCTCCACCGATATCAAACAGTTCGCTTTCGAGCTGTTCGACTTCCAATTTCAACTTTTCAATCCGCTCGTCCCGGTTTGTCATCGTATCCAACTCAACACCGATTTTTTCCCCGTACGCAATGACTTCTTCAATCGTCGCTCCGTATTTTCGTTTCAACTGCTGGAAAACAGATAACCGCAGTTCAATCTCATCCAGCCGGTTCGAATCGAACTCCAGCGTCTCGAGTTGGTCACGAATCGCATAGCCAACTTCTTCGAGCACATAAAAAGCGTTGGCCAGTGTGTCACTTTGTCCGGAAAACTCCTCATCGATGCTGGATGCCTGCTGTAACTCGCGCATCGCGTCTCCGACCGAATCAATTCCCCGTCGTTCGTCATGTAACGCGTCATAAGCAGCACTCAGCGAAGCATGCAGTTTTTCAAAGTTTGCCAATCGATTTCGTTCGCTCAATAAATCTTCTTCTTCGCCTTTTCGGAGTTTGGCACTATCAATCTCTTCCGTTTGGAATGATAGCAGATCGATTCGTTGTGCCAGCTCCTGCTCACTTTGTGCCAGCGCCTGCAAAGCGTCCCGTTTTTCTTCATACAGTTGGAAACGGGTTTGATACCGTGTGAGAATCGGCGTAATGGTTTCTTGACCAAAATCATCTAAAATCGTCTGATGATACGTGCTCTCCATTAGATGCTGATGTTCGTGCTGACCGTGTAAATCCACCAATGCACGCCCGAATTCGCGTAGAATCGTCAAGGTGACGAGCTTGTGATTGACCCGGCAGACACTTTTTCCAGAAGCGAACAAGTCACGACGCAGAATGATCATCCCGTCTTCCATATCAATCCCGTATTCTTCCGCCAACGTATACGCCATGTGACCGTCTTCAATCATGAACAGCCCTTCCAGTTCGGCTTTATCTTCCCCGTACCGAACGAACTCTGCCGATCCACGGCCTCCAATCAACAGTCCGATGGCATCGAGGACAATCGATTTCCCGGCCCCGGTTTCTCCGGTCAGGACAGTCATTCCTTTTTTGAAGTCGATTTGTAATTGATCAATGATTGCAAATTGTTTTATTGATAATTCAGCTAACATCGTGTCAACTCCTTAAAGCATCCCTAAGATACGTTCCTTCACTTCTTCCGCTGTCTCTTCACTTCGTGCAATCATCAGTATCGTATCATCCCCGCAGACCGTTCCGAGAAGTTCTGTCCAACTCAAATGATCGAGCAGTACGCCTAGTGCGTTTGCATTTCCCGGCAGCACATGCATGACGATCAAATTTTGAGCGGAATCAATCGAGATAAAGCTGTCCCCGAGCAAGCGACGTAGCTTCCCTAGTGGATTAAAACGCTGATCAGCCGGCAGGCTGTATTTATAACGACCGTCGTTGAGCGGCACTTTGACAAGGTGGAGTTCCTTGATGTCGCGCGAAACAGTCGCTTGCGTAACTTTATATCCTGCATTTCGAAGTTCTTCCACCAATTCATCCTGTGTCTCGATTTCCGACTGCGTAATGATTTCCCGAATCTTGATTAACCGTTGCCCCTTTGTCATCCTTGCACCTCACAGTTTTTCTTCACTGATACTATTGTAATCCAATAATTCGATAAAAGTCCATGCCTGCCCTGTTATTCAGCCAAAATCAAAAGCAGACTTCATCTGACGACGAAGTCTGCTTTCCCGTTATAAGGCCGCATGGGCCAATCGGACTGTTTCGAGCGGATCGACTGTTTCATCCATTCCTGCCGCCTTGAGTTGGGCATGAAGCAGAAACTCGATGTTGCCTTCTCCGCCGGTAATCGGTGAAAAATCAAGCTGCTTTACATAAAATCCTTCGCGGACGAAGAAATCGACCATTTCCTTTAAAACCCGCTCATGAATCCGTTCATCGCGGACGATCCCTTTTTTCCCGACATCATCCCGTCCTGCCTCAAACTGCGGTTTAACAAGAGCAATGACATCACCATCCGGTTGTAAAATCGCCTTCAATGGCGGCAAAATCAACTTTAGGGAAATAAAAGAGACATCAATCGTCGCGAAGCTTGGAGCGACTGGAAACATATCTGGTGTCGCATGACGAAAATTCGTTTTCTCCATCGCTGTCACTCGATCATCCGAACGTAATTTCCAATCCAGTTGGTTCGAACCGACATCAAGAGCATACATATGAGCGGCACCGTTTTGAAGCGCACAGTCCGTAAATCCACCGGTTGAAGATCCGATGTCGAGCCCCGTCCGTTCAGATACATTGATGTCAAAGATATCAAGCGCCTTCTCCATCTTGAATCCGCCGCGCCCGACATATGGCATGACTTGACCTTTGACCGTCAAATCAATATCAGACTTTACTTTTTCTCCGGCTTTTTCCAACCGTTCCGTTCCGCTGAATACAAGACCTGCCATGATAGTTCGTTTTGCTTTTTCACGTGTTTCACATAAACCACGCTCGACGAGTAAGACGTCGAGGCGGATTTTTTTTACAGTTTCCATCAATCGTTACACACTCTGTTTCTTTCCTTGATTGACAAACGAACGGACTTCTTCCGCAATTTGTCCAGGTAATAATCCGATTTCTTCTAACAATTCGTTGACACCGCCGTGTTCGATATACCAATCTGGAATACCAAACCGTTTGACACGCGGGAACGCTTCCTGTTCGTTGGCATGTTCAAGAACTGCGGAACCAAATCCACCTTTCAGGACAGCCTCTTCGAGTGTCACGAGCGGAATCCCTTCTGCATATAACGCATCCAACATTTTTTCATCCAGCGGTTTGATCGTCCGGGCGTTAATGACACGGACTGATAGGTCGCCTTCAAGAAGTTCTGCGATTTTCAATGCATCTTGCACTTGCGGACCAAACGCCATGATGGCGACATCGGTTCCTTCGCGTTCCACTTCCCATGTATCCAGTGAGATCTCATGGAGTGTTTCGTCCATCGTGACACCGATTCCTTCACCACGCGGGAAACGTACGGCAATCGGACCTTCGTATTTGACAGCGGAATACAGTAAATGCTGCAATTCATTTTCATCCTTCGCCATGACGATGCGAATGTTTGGTACGTGACGCATGAAGGCAATATCAAAGACACCTTGGTGTGTCTCACCGTCAGCACCCACAAGTCCTGAACGGTCGATTGTGAAGGTCACGTCAAGATTTTGACGGGCCACATCGTGGACCAATTGATCATAGGCGCGTTGGAAGAATGTTGAATAGATCGACACGACCGGCTTCATGCCTTGTGTGGCTTGCCCGGCAGCAAACGTGACTGCATGTTGTTCCGCAATCCCGACATCAAACATTCGGTCCGGGAATTCTTTTTCGAAACAATCGAGTTTCGATCCGACGCTCATCGCCGGTGTGATCAATGTCAGCTTTTCATCCTCACGTGCCATCTTTGTCAGCGTATCTGCTACCGTGAACGAATAGCTTGGTGCTTTCGATTTTCCTTTGATGACTTCTCCGGACTCGATCTTATACGGTCCAAGACCATGCCACGTGCCGACTCCGTCGTACTCGGCAGGACGGTATCCTTTTCCTTTTTTCGTGATGACATGAAGCAGGACAGGTCCTTCTTCTTTTTTGACGTAGTTCAACTGTTCAATCAAATCATTTAAATCATGACCGTCGACCGGTCCGTAATAGTTGAAACCAAGCTCTTCAAAGAACATCCCGGGAACAAGCGCCCCTTTAACAGCTTCTTTGATTTTTTCTCCACCTTTTTCAAGTTTTCCGCCAATCAACGGAATTTTTTTGATTAAAGTTTCCAGCTCATCCTGCGCGTAGCGTACTTTACGCGACGACCGGATCCGACCTAACATCTGATGCATCGCGCCAACGTTCGGTGCAATCGACATCTCGTTGTCGTTTAGGATCACGATGACATTTTGTTGTTCCGCCCCGATATGGTTGAGTGCTTCAAGCGCCATACCGCCTGTCAAAGCACCATCACCGATGATGGCAATCGCCCGATCATCGTTCCCTTTTAATTCATTGGAAACGGCAATCCCCATTGCAGCTGATAGCGACGTTGAACTGTGACCAGTTTCCCAGACATCATGGATACTTTCATTACGTTTCGGGAAACCACATAGTCCTTTATGTTGACGCAACGTATCAAATTGTCCTGCACGTCCGGTCAAGATTTTATGCACATACGCTTGATGCCCGACATCCCAAACGAATTTGTCGTTTGGACTATCAAATTCCCGATGCAGCGCTAACGTCAGTTCAACGACACCCAGGTTAGGTGCCAAATGTCCACCCGTAGTTGCTAACTCTTCAATCAAAAAGCGTCGAATATCGCCCGCAAATACTTCTAATTCCGAGACTGACATGCGCTTTAAAAATGACGGATCCTGTATTTCTGTCAACTTCATACCTTACCGCCTCTTTCCCTTACATTCTTATATGGTTTGTACCCTACATTGTACTAGAACAATCTTTCGAACGCTACATTACCGGCACATAAAAAAAAGACGGCGCATGGCGCCGTCCATCTTAATGGTCGCGCTTGACGACAAAGTCGAGTAGTTCTTTAAGCGGCGTTGCTTCAACGGAAAGAGCTTCAATCGCTTCATTCGCCGCCGCCACTTGTGCTGCAAGCGCCCGCTTTGCACCATCGAGACCAAGTAACTTCGGATAAGTCGCTTTATCGTTTCCTTCATCGCTCCCGACAGGCTTTCCGATTTTTTCTGCATCTCCGGTCACATCGAGGATGTCATCTTGAATTTGGAACGCAATCCCGAGATGACGTCCATATCGTTTCAAATGGGTAATATCCGTGTCCGTGACTTGGGCCAAAATCCCGCCTGCTTCCACTGCGAAGATCAACAATGCGCCTGTTTTCCGGCGATGGATCGACTCTAATTCCTGAGCATCATTAATGCCACCGCGTTCGCCGAGCATATCGTCGAGTTGTCCGCCCACCATTCCAGCAGCACCTGCTGCTGTTGCCAGGCGTTCAACGAGCTTCACTTTGACTTCTGCCGATGCCTGCGTTTCTAGTAAACATGTAAAAGCGTTTGTCAGCAAGGCATCGCCTGCAAGAATCGCCGTTGCTTCGTCAAACTGGATGTGATTGGTTGGTCGACCACGTCGCATATCATCATCATCCATCGCTGGTAAGTCATCGTGGATCAGCGAGTATGTATGAATCATCTCAAGTGCTGCGGCTGTCGCATCCCCGTTTTTTCGATCTATTCCGTATGCGTCAAGAACGGCATAAATCAACGCCGGACGAACACGTTTCCCGCCGGCATCAAGCGAATAGCGCATCGCTTCCCGTAAACGATCCGGTGCTTCGAGACGATTCATAAAGGTTTCCAGTGCTTGTTCGACTTGCGTTTTCCACTCTGTTAAGACAATCATTGTGATCCCCCTTTTTCTCGTAACGTGCCATCTTGCTCTAATATTTGATCGAGTCGTTGTTCGGCTGTCGACAACTTTCCTTGGCAGAATGCAGTCAATTTTACACCTTCCTCGTATAACTTCATCGCTTGTTCCAACGGTGCTTCGCCTTCCTCAAGCAATTCGACGATTTCTTCCAGCCGCTCTAATGCTGATTCAAAGGATTGTTCCGTTTCCATTTTCTTCATCCTCTCGTTTCGCTAGGATACTTCCGTCATGAAACTGAATTCGGAAGGTCTGATCTGATAATTCAGCAACAGAACGAACCAGTTGTCCATCCTGCTCGACATATGTATATCCCCGAAGCAATACTTGCGTCGGACTGACCGAGTCGAGACGGGCAATCATTTGATGAAGCCGTTCCTGTTTCGAATGCACCACGCTGTGAATCCGTTCGAGCTGCTTGCGTGTACGAAGTACCTGGCGTGTTTGTTCAGCCAAGCGTTCATGCATCGTTATCCGCAACAAACGTTTTGTCCCATCGGTCACTGCCTGTCGTTTAGTCTGAAGATTTTGTTTGCTGACCCGGCTCAACTGCATCTCTGCACGATCTAGCCGTTCTTGTTTTAAACCTAACAGGACGCGGGGGGATTTCAAACCGTAACTTGTCGCCAGACGGTGGACCTGTTCTTTTTGCTCCTTGATGTACTGAGCATAGTTCCGCGTCAGGCGGCGATTCAGTTCATGAACACGCTTCTCAAGTTCTGCTGCTTCCGGTGTCACGAGTTCTGCCGCAGCTGTCGGAGTCGCCGCCCGGACATCCGCAACGAAATCAGCAATCGTAAAGTCCGTTTCATGACCGACGGCGGAAACAATCGGAATCCGGGATTGATAAATGGCCGTTACGACCGGCATTTCGTTAAACGCCCACAATTCTTCAATCGATCCGCCGCCACGCCCGATAATCATGACATCACATGCTTGATGTTCATTCATTGCTTCGATGGCACGAACGATTTGGGGCGCTGCGTCTTTCCCTTGAACCAATACAGGGGCAAAGACGATGGCAGCCTGTGGATAGCGCCGTCGTAAAGTCGTCGCGATATCGTGCAGAGCAGCTCCCTTTGGAGACGTCACGATTCCGATTTTTCGGGGAAACGCTGGTAACGCCTGTTTCCGTTCGGCGTCAAACCATCCCTTTTCCTCCACCGCTTCTTTTAATTGTACGTAAGCCTCATACAGCGCACCGACTCCGTCTTCCACCATCCGTTCGACATACAGTTGCATTTCACCGGATGCGACATAGACTGAAAGACGAGCCGTGATAACGACACGTGCTCCATCACGGATATCTGTTTTGACACGTCCCGCATCCCGGGCAAACATGACCGCTTTCATCCGCGATTGTTCGTCCTTCAACGTAAAATACAGGTGACCGGAAGAGTGTCGTTTAAAGTTCGACACTTCTCCCAC
Source organism: Exiguobacterium sp. S22-S28 (assembly GCF_043359615.1). Classification (NCBI taxonomy): domain Bacteria; kingdom Bacillati; phylum Bacillota; class Bacilli; order Caryophanales; genus Exiguobacterium; species Exiguobacterium sp. S22-S28. The sequence continues at coordinate 400,616 of NZ_JBHFFC010000026.1, forward strand.
CACCTGAACTTGTTGGAGCAACGAGTCGTTCTCGAGTTCCCGTTTGACGTAATGGACGAGTTCGGAAACTTGGAGCGGATTCGTCATTTCGCCGCCTCAATCGTATTGTGAAGCAACATCGTGATCGTCATCGGTCCGACCCCACCAGGAACTGGTGTAATCATCGAAGCGACTTCTTTCACAGCTTCAAACTCGACATCTCCGACCAACTTCCCGTCTACCCGGTTGACACCGACATCAATGACGACCGCATCCGGCTTGACCATATCGGCCGTAATCAGTTTTGGTACACCGACAGCGACAATCAGAATGTCCGCCAGACGGGTCATTGCACCCAGATCAGCAGTCTTCGAGTGACAATACGTCACCGTCGCTGATTCATTCAAAAACAGCATGCCGACCGGCTTACCGACGATTTGGCTTCGACCGACGACAACGACATGGCGACCGGCAATCGGTACATTCATCTCCTTGACAAGATGGAGAATTCCGTTTGGTGTACACGGCAAAAAGGTCGGTTCCCCAATCATCATTTTCCCGACGGAAACCGGGTGGAATCCATCAACATCCTTTTCCGGTGAGATGGCGAAAATGACCTTACTCTCATCAATATGCTTTGGCAAAGGTAATTGAACAAGAATACCGTGTATACTCGCATCAGCATTTAGACGGTCGATCAAGTGAAGCAACTCCGATTCCTTCGTCTCTTCCGGTAGTCGAATCAAGTCAGAATCCATCCCAATCTCTTGTGCCGCTTTTTCTTTCCCGCGGACATACGATTGACTCGCTGGATCTTCACCGATTAAGATGACGGTCAGTTTCGGTTGAATACGTTGTTCTTTCAGACGTGCGACTTCTTCTTTCAGTTTCAAACGATACGATTGTGCCACTTGTTTCCCATCGATTACGACTGCCATGATTTTGTCCACTCCCCCAAAAATATTCACTTCACTCTTTGCCTGATCACATTTCTCTCTTTAAAGTCAGTTGCTTTGCGGATTTTCTTTCAAACCGTTTTGTTCAACCTCTTGTGCCACTTTTCCTAATACACCATTGACGATTTTTGTTGCTTCTTCATCGGCAAAAGCTTTCGTTAATTCAATCGCTTCGTTGATCGTTACCCGGACTGGAATTTTAGCTTCAAACAACAGTTCATACACAGCGAGACGAAGAATCGTCCGTTCGATGTTTCCGAGACGTTCAAATGACCAGTTAACGAGCGCGGCACGTAACTTTTGATCGATTTCCGGTTTGTTTGCTTCGACACCTTCAACCAATCGTGTTACGAATGCGTCATATTCTTTACCTTCTACTGCGAATTCAATGGCTTCTTGTGCAGACAGATCCGAGAGTTCCATTTGGAACAAAGACTGTACTGCCAGTTCGCGTGCCATATGTCTTTTCATCATGATTTTACGTGCTCCTTTTTTTATCGTTCTCAATCAATTAGTTTAGCACATTCTTTTTTTAAAAAACATAGAGAACGCCAAAAAGACGGGAGTTAATACAATCTTCTCCCGTCTACGATCACTTCACGATTTCTGCTTTTAACTCGCGTTCCGTAAACTTCGTTGTGAAGGTTCCACGGCGAAATACAGGATGAGCCAAGACTTTTTGATGGAACGGAATCGTCGTTTTAACCCCTTCAATCCAAAACTCGGATAGTGCCCGTTCCATCTTCGCACATGCTTCTTCCCGCGTTTCGGCGTGCACGATCAATTTCGCGACCATCGAATCATAATACGGAGGAATCATGTAACCGGGATAAACCGCACTGTCGATTCGAACTCCCATACCGCCCGGAGCCACGTACTGGGTCACTCGTCCGGCGTGCGGACGGAAGTCATGATCCGGATCTTCCGCATTGATCCGGCATTCAATCGAGTGGCCATGGAATTGGATGTCTTTTTGACGAACCGCTAACGGATGATCAAGCGCCACTTGAAGTTGCGCCTGAACGAGATCAAAACCTGTGATCATCTCTGTCACCGGGTGCTCCACCTGAATCCGGGTATTCATTTCCATGAAGAAAAATTCGTTTGTCTCTTCAACAAAGATAAACTCGATTGTTCCTGCTCCTGTATAATCGATGGCTTTTGCCGCCTTGACGGCCGCTTCCCCCATCTTCAAGCGCGTTTCCGGACTGACGGCAGGAGACGGCGCTTCCTCGATCAATTTTTGCATCCGCCGTTGGACGGTACAATCCCGTTCCCCAAGGTGAATGACATTGCCATGACGGTCCGCGAGCACTTGCACTTCGACATGACGGAATTCTTCGATGAAACGTTCAAGATAGACATCACTGTTTCCAAACGCTTGTTTCGCTTCACGGCGTGTTTCATCCAGTCCGACAATCAGTTCTTCTTGTGAACGGGCCACTCGAATCCCTCGACCGCCGCCACCGGCAGTTGCTTTGATGATGACCGGATAGCCGATTTCATCTGCCAACTGTAACGCTTCCTCATCCGTAACCGTCCCGTCCGAACCAGGTACGACCGGTACACCACAGGCAATCATCGTTTGTTTCGCAACATCTTTAATCCCCATCTGTCGGATGGCAGCTGATGTCGGTCCGACGAATTTAATCCCACATGCTTCACACATCTCGGCAAAATCGACATTTTCGGCTAAAAAACCATACCCCGGATGAATCATCGTGACTTTCCGATTGGTCGCAACAGCCAGTATATTCGTAACATTCAAGTACGAGGCAGTCGAACTGACATCTCCAATACAATATGCTTCATCTGCTAAACGGACGTGCAAGGCATCCCGATCCGCTGTCGAATAAACAGCAACCGTCTGGATTCCAAGTTCTTTCGCAGCCCGAATAATCCGGACCGCAATCTCGCCTCGGTTTGCTATTAAAAGTTTTTCCATTGCCATCACCCCGCTTACGGACGAATCCGGAAGAGAGGTTGTCCGAATTCAACAAGGTCTCCGTCTGCGACGAGAATCTCGACGACCGTTCCGGCTACTTCCGAGTTTAGATTGTTAAATAATTTCATTGCTTCAAGAACACAAACGACTTGACCGACTTCGATCTGATCGCCGACTTTGACGAAAGACGGTTTATCCGGGTTCGGACGGGAATAAAACGTCCCAACCATCAACGCATTAATCGTTACTGTGTCTGTCTCAGAAGCTTGCTCTTCAGGTGCTGCTTCCGCGACCGGTGCGGCGGCAGGTTGAGCCGGAGCCGCGATTGGTGCCGGCGCTTGATGCGAAACGACGATGCTATCATTTTGTTTTTTTAATTTTAACTTATACGTATCGGTTTCAAGAGAAAGTTCATTGACGCTCGACTGATCTAACATTTCGAGTACTTGCTTTAACTGATCAATTTTCATTTATCATTCATCCCCTATCTCAACATTCACCTGTAACATTATACTTTAATATTATACCAGGTGCTAATGCCTACTCAAATATTAATATTAACTGGTCATACCAAAGGACGCAAGTCGAGGCAAAATGAAAAAAAACGCCCGTTGATTCAATCCGAAGATGAACGGGCGTTGTTTGAGCTGAATTATCCGTTGTAACGCCCTGTAAAATCACCAGTACGTGTATCAACTGTTACTTTTTCTCCTGCTTCGATGAAGAGTGGTACATGAATGATATGTCCTGTCTCAACCGTTGCATTTTTCTTAACGTTCGAAGCCGTATCGCCTTTGACGCCCGGTTCTGCTTCAACAATCGTCATGACGATCGTATTTGGCAACTCGATTCCGAGGATTTCACCATTGTAGACAGCGATTTGAACTTCCATGTTTTCAAGAAGGAACGGGAGCGCCGCTTCGACTTGTGCTGTCGTTAATTCCAGTTGCTCATATGACTCTGTATCCATGAAGACGTATGTTTCGCCCATTGGATAGAGATATTGCATCTTGTTACGCTCGATGTGGGCACGCTCGACACGTTCCCCGCCGCGGAACGTCATCTCTTGGATGCTTCCGTTACGGATGTTACGCATTTTCGTACGGACGAATGCCGCACCTTTACCCGGTTTAACGTGTTGGAATTCAAGAACCTGCCAAATCATTCCGTCTGATGTTTTAATTGTAAGCCCTGTTTTTAAATCGTTTACTGATACCATATAAAGTTCCTCCTAAATGTTGATCTTACCTTGTTTACAATGTAATGAGTTCTTTTGGTGAAGACGAAAGAATTTCACGACCTGATTCAGTGATCAAGACGTCATCCTCAATCCGACATCCTCCGACTTGTGGTACATAAATGCCCGGTTCAACCGTAACAATCATACCCGGTTGGAGTTTCGTTTCGGAACGGAACGATAATCCTGGTCCTTCATGTACCTCTAAACCAATTCCGTGACCCGTTGAATGACCGAAATATTCCCCATATCCTGCATCCTTAATGATGTCACGCGTCAAAGCATCCGCTTCGATTCCGGTAATGCCCGGACGCAATCCGTCAACACCCGCAAGTTGCGCTTTGAGGACCGTATCGTAAATCGTCTGTAACTCTGGACTGATCGGTCCGATCGCAACAGTACGTGTGATATCCGAGACGTATCCATTCAGAAGCGCACCAAAATCAAGCGTCACGAGTTCACCTGACTGAATCACTTTCGAACTGGCGACACCGTGTGGTAACGCCGAACGATAACCGGATGCAACAATCGTATCGAACGAAGAAGATGTTGCGCCCTGTTTACGCATGAAGAATTCGAGTTCGTTTGAAACTTCAAGTTCTGTTCGCCCGGCTTGAATATACGTCAAGATGTGGTGGAACGTCGCATCTGCTAAATCCACCGCTTCCTTAATCATCTTAATCTCTGATGAATCCTTAATCAAGCGTAGGTTTTCAACGATTCCTGTCGTCGGAACCAATTCCACAGAGGATGCCTGATCGAATGCCTCGAACGAGCCGAGTGTCATGGCATCTTTTTCGACACCCACTGCACGCACACGGGCTCCAACCATCAACTCACCCATCGTTTCAGGAATCGACCGTTCAATCTGAACGATTTCCATCCCCTTCACTTGGTCAGCTGCTTGTTCCGTGTAACGGAAATCCGTCACGAAATAGGCCTGTTCTACCGTCACGAGACATGCGCCGCTTGATCCGGTGAATCCAGAAATATAGCGGATGTTTTCTGCCTTTGTGACGAGAAGACCTGGTAAATCCCGTTCCTTAAGAGCCGTTTGAAGTGCTTCGATACGATGTTTCATGTCTGTTTTCCCCCTTTTATTATGTAGACGGTTGAATCAATGCCTCAATCGCAAGCAGATACCCCATCATCCCTAAGCCGCTGATGACACCTCGGCAAACCGGCGCAAGCACCGAATGATGCCGAAATACTTCACGTGCATGAACGTTTGATAGATGAACTTCGATTGTCGGTACGTTAATTGCTGCAATCGCATCGCGCAACGCAATGCTTGTATGCGTGTAAGCCGCTGCATTTAAAACGATTCCGTCATATCCGCGTGCTCCATGTAGATAATCAATCAATTCTCCCTCATGATTCGATTGGGCGAACTGAAAATCAATATTTTCAAAACGATTTTTTATCAGACGTTCCAAATCCGATAAAGTTTGCATCCCATATGTATCCGGTTCGCGTGTTCCAAGCAAATTCAAGTTCGGCCCATTCAAGACGAATATCCGCATTTCATCACCTCCAGATTATCCCCGTTATTGTATCATAAGTCGTTTTCCGTCTCCTAAATTTTCGACCGTCATCGACAGCTGAGCATAGTGTTTTTTTCATAAATCAAGTAAAATGACGGTACACGATATTTTAATTCAAGATGGGATGCGTTGTTTTATGAAAACTGCTCAAGCGCCCGTCGGTGGACAAGCCATCGTCGAGGGTGTCATGTTCCAAAATGCCACACATGCCGTCTCAGCCATTCGTCGAAATGACGACACGATTGAAACATTCGAACAAAAAAAGCCGATTCGACCGCGGATTGCTGTCGGTAAAAAAATCCCTCTGATCCGTGGATTGTTCGCATTAGTCGAATCTTCAGCAAACGGAGCGAGCCATATGAATTTTGCCAGCGACCGGTACGGTGTTGTTCCGGGTGAAGAGGAACCGGAAGAAGCTCCGCAAGGACAACTGACAAAGTGGCTTGGTGTCGCTGTTCTGGGTGTCTTGTCGTTCTTTTTTGGGAAACTGTTGTTTACATTGCTCCCGGCTTTTTTAGCATCACTTTTCAGCTATTTCCCGGAATTATCCGGACATTTGATTCAAAACGTACTGGAAGCTTTAATTAAATTGACCCTGCTGTTCAGTTATCTCTATCTGATTTCATTGACTCCGCTTGTCAAACGATTGTTTCAATATCACGGCGCAGAGCATAAAGTCATCAATTGTGTCGAGAGCGGGAAAAACTTGACGGTCGAAAACGTCCGTACCAGCAGTCGCCTGCATTATCGTTGCGGTTCAAGTTTCTTGATTTTTACCGTCATCGTCGGCTTTTTTGTTTATTTGATCGTCCCGACTGACCCACTTTGGTTGCGTCTCGTGTGTCGAATCGCTTTGTTGCCGGTCGTAATCGGTTTATCTTTTGAAGTTTTACAATTAACGAATAAAGCACAAAATATTAAAGGTTTACGTGTCATCGCCTTGCCTGGCCTGTGGTTACAGTACTTGACGACAAAGGAACCGGATGATTCTCAAATCGAGGTCGCGATTTATGCGTTTGAAGCACTCGAAAAACAGGAACATAACTTACATGAGAATGCACTTGGTTAATTGATAACAGGGGTGATAATATGATCAGACAACGGATTGGCTCTACATTCGCACTTGTCGTGTTGTTGTTTGCGTTCGTCGGCTTTGGATATACACTGGCAAATGATCCCGGTAAACTCTTTTCTCAACTTCTGTTTTTTGCAATCACAGCCGGAATTATCTTCCTGCTGTTTAAATTCTTGACACGAAATAGTGGTGCTTCGAGCGGAGCAAACTCCCAGTACCGAAAATCTGTCGCCCAGTCCAAAAAAATGTACGCCAAACGGGATCAACCGTCTCGACGTACAGAGTTTAAGAAGAAACCTGTCAAATCAACAAAAACACCCTCTTCCAATAAAGTCCGTCCATTGCGTGATCGTTCAAAAGCTCCACATTTAACGGTCATTGAAGGAAAAAAAGGGAAAAAGAAAAAACGGGCTTTTTAAACAGATAGCAACAGCCGCTCTTCCTTTTCGGAAGAGCGGCTGTTTGTTTAATCGGTTTCGACCCATCCGATATACGGTAAGTTACGATATTCTTCCGCACAGTCGATACCATAGCCGACTACAAAATAATCGGGAATTTCAAATCCGACATAGTCAGCTGTCAACGGTACTTCACGTCGCGCCGGCTTATCAAGTAAAGTACAAATCTTTAAGACACCCGGTTTATGCAACTTCATATGTTCGCATAAAAAACTTAACGTATGTCCGGTATCAATAATGTCCTCAACGACGACAACATATTTTCCTTCTACATCCAAATCCAAATCTTTTTTCAGCTGGACACGTCCTGATGAAACGGTTTTTGCACCATAAGAGGAACAAGCGACCGTATCGATTTGAACGCTCCCTTTGATTTCACGCATCAAATCAGCAGCAAAGACCATCGATCCTTTTAAGACGACAACCAATACAATCTGACGTCCATCTGCATCTCGTTCGATTTCTGCCGCAAGTTCTTGGACTTTTCCAGCAAGTTCCGATTCCGTGACCAACTTTTCTTTAATGACGATTTCCATAATCGGGTGGAACCCACCCGTCACCCCCTTCGATGATTTCACGGTCAGTATAGCATACCCACAACCAAATGACGTACTATATCAAACGAAAAATAATAATTGTTCGGTTTTAGATTACATTTCAATAAAAAAACAAGTACACTCACTCTTCAGGGTGTACTTGTTGATATTTTCGAAATTCTTTTTGTAATTCGGGACGATCGGCAAAAAACTGAATCATCCCATTGATTTTATCCAATGCTTCGATGCTGATGTGGTGTTCAATACCTTCGACGTCTTTATAGATTAAAGATTCGTCCACTCCGATAAGTCGTAAAAAATCTTCTAACAGCGCATGACGTTCAACAAGACGTTTGCCAATTTTACGTCCTTTTGCCGTCAACATCAGACCCCGGTATTTTTCGTAAACCAAATATTCTTCCCGGTCTAATTTTTGAACCATCTTCGTCACGGACGATGGGTGAACCCCAAGTAGTTCCGCTATATCAGAGACACGGGCATATCCTTTTTCTTCGATCAACATATAAATTTGTTCCAAATAATCTTCCATGCTAGGAGTCGGCACGACATCACCTTCCAATCCATCTCTTTAGCGCTTCCAGTTCCATTCATCACTCCGGTATTTCTCTGCTAATCGTTCGATTTCCTGCCATTGCTGTTCCGTGAACTTGAGTGGCGTAAACGTTAACTGAAGGGCGTCTTCGAATCCTTTCAAAAAAGCGACACGGACTTCTTCAAATGAAACAGACCGTCCTGCCAATTCATTTAAGGCAACCGCCTTGCCGGCAAAACGTGCTTTCATCCGTTCACGAATCGACTCATCTTCATAGATGAAGCAGTCAAACAGTTCACCTTCATCCACTGAGAGCGGAACCGAACCGTGTTGTAAGACGACACCTTGGTGCCGGACTTGCGCACTTCCAGCCACTTTTCGTTTTCCGACCGCAAGTTCATAATACGACGCCGCGTCAAAGCACACTGCCGATTTAGGTTTACGTAATTCTTCTTTTTCTTCTTCTGTCATCGGCACTGAAAATTCAACGGGAATTCCTAAATGATGATATCCTTTTCGAATTCCTTCTGTCAGCATCCGGTAACTTTCAATGACGGTTTTTGGTACCCCTTCCATCTGTTCGGGTAGAATAACACTGTACGTTAATTCATCTGCGTGTAAAACAGCCCGTCCCCCGGTCATCCGCCGAACAATCGGAATACCTAATTCTTCGATCCGCTTCCGGTCAATATCTTTTACAGCCCGCTGAAAATGACCTACACTCAATCCTCTCGGTTCCCATGAGTAAAAGCGAAGTGTTGGTGCTACTTCGCCGCGGCCAACAAAATGAATCAAAGCTTCATCAATCGCCATGTTCAATGCCGGTTCCATTCCTTCAGTCGTCAACACTTGCCATTCCCTGATCAAGCGAACACCCCCAAAACGTTTCCGTATTAGTGTATCAGACCCATTCTATCCAGTGCAACGACGAGTCGATTGCCGAAATCGATTTCGTTTACTATAATGATAAGGATGTTATATGAACGAAGGGGTTGGAAGTTCGATATGGAAATCAGTACAATTATCACGATCGTCTTATGGGTAGCCTTGATTGCTTACATCGCATGGCGTTTTATGCCTGTCAAAGGTATCACCAAACTGTCACAAGAAGAATTTCGGGCCAATTACCGGAAAGCACAGATCGTGGACGTCCGCGAAACGCAAGAATTCAAAGGTGGTCACATCATCGGTGCTCGTAATATTCCGGTCAGCCAAATGAAAATGCGTTCAAAAGAATTGCGTAAAGATATGCCGATCTACTTGTACTGCCAAGGCAACATGCGTTCATCGCAAGCTGCCAAAGTCTTAAAAAAAGCCGGCTACACAAACTTATATCAACTTAAAGGCGGATTTAAGCAGTGGACGGGAAAAGTCAAACGCAGCTGATTCGAACCACATGAAAAACCCCATTCTTCGTCATTACGACGAGAATGGGGTTTTGATTATACATGGACTTCTTGTTTCGGTTGATAGCGTAAAATCGGTTTCCGTGCAGCCAACGTTTCGTCCATTCGTTTGACGACCGTCGTATGCGGCGCATTCAAGACGACATCTGGTGTCTCTTCGACTTCTTTTGCGATTTGAAGCATGGCATCGCAAAATGCATCCAATGTTTCCTTCGATTCCGTTTCTGTCGGTTCAATCATGATACATTCTTCAACATTTAACGGGAAGTAGATGGTCGGTGGATGATACCCGAAATCAAGCAGACGTTTGGCGATATCGAGTGTCCGGACACCAAGCGCTTTTTGGCGACGACCGGATAAAACGAATTCATGTTTGCAGTACACGTCGTACGGCGCATCGTATGCCCCTTTTAGACGCGCCAACATGTAATTAGCATTCAGCACAGCTTCTTTTGAAACACGGGCGAGTCCTGCGCCTCCCATCGTCCGGATGTAGCTGTATGCCCGGACGTTAATGCCGAAGTTTCCGTAAAACGGTTTAACGCGTCCGATCGATTCCGGACGGTCATAATCAAGTACGAATCCATTCGCTGTTTTCGCAACAATCGGTTTCGGCAGATACGGAATTAAATCTTGTTTGACACCGACTGGACCTGAACCGGGACCACCGCCACCGTGAGGTCCCGTAAACGTCTTGTGGAGATTCAAGTGGACGACATCAAATCCCATGTCTCCCGGACGTGCAATCCCCATGATGGCGTTTGAGTTTGCACCGTCATAATACAATTTCCCACCGGCTTCATGAACTGCTTTCGCAATCTCCACGATATCCGATTCGAACAATCCGAGTGTGTTCGGGTTCGTCAACATCAACGCTGCCGTATCGTCCCCGACTTTACTCTTCAAATCTTCTAAATCAACGAGTCCGCGCTCATCCGACAAGACAGTGACGGTATCAAATCCTGCAACGGATGCCGATGCCGGATTTGTTCCGTGAGCCGAATCCGGTACAAGAACTTTTGTCCGTTTAAAGTCTCCTCGTGCATGATGGTATGCCTTGATCAACATCAAGCCTGTCCATTCCCCGTGAGCACCTGCTGCCGGTTGTAACGTCACTTCATCCATTCCGGTAATCACAGCGAGTTTTTCTTGTAAATCGTACATCAACCCGAGCGCACCTTGTACGCTCTCAACAGGCTGCAACGGGTGGATATGAGCAAAGCCTGGAAGGCGTGCCATATCTTCATTGATTTTCGGATTGTACTTCATCGTACATGAACCAAGCGGATAGAAGCCTGAGTCGACCCCGTGGTTTCGATTCGATAAGGCCGTATAGTGACGGACGAGATCCAGTTCCGATACTTCCGGCAATTCCACTTCTTCTTGACGGAGCAGGTTCGCCGGCAATAATTCTTCCGGTGCTACTTCTTCCACAGTAGGAAGCGGTAAGCTGTAGGCAATCCGTCCCGCTTTTGAGATTTCAAAAATTAATGTCTGTTCACTCGTTTTATGCATGAGTCAGTCCCCCTAGCGCAGTCACGAATTGATCCAATTCTTCTTTTGTCCGTAATTCCGTCGCACATACCAGCATCTGATGGGTCCGGCTATCATCAAACGTACCGAGCGGCAAACCGCCGATAATTCCAGCTTTCAACAATTGTTTGCCGGCTTGCGTCGCGTCAATCGGCAGTTCAACGACAAATTCGTTGAAGCTTGGTCCGTCATCGACAATTCGGAAACCTGCTTGAATCAATGATTTTTTCAAAGCATAAGCTGTTTGGAGATTACGGGTCGCAAGCTCCCGGATTCCTCGTTTTCCAAGTGCACTCATCGCGATGGAAGCCGCTAACGCGTTTAATGCCTGATTCGAACAGATATTTGAGGTCGCTTTGTCACGGCGAATATGTTGTTCACGCGCCTGTAATGTCAAGACGAATCCACGTTTCCCCTCTTCATCTACCGTCTGACCGACAAGACGTCCCGGAATTTTACGCATCAGGGCTTTTGTCGTCGTAAAGTATCCACACGTCGGACCACCGAAACTTTGTGGGATACCAAACGGTTGGCAGTCACCAATCGTAATGTCTGCTCCAAGCTTACCCGGTGCTTCTAACAAACCGAGTGCGAGCGGATTTGCCGAAACGATGAACAGACCGCCCTTCGCATGCGTCGCATCTGCTAACGCCTGCAAATCTTCGACGCGTCCGTAAAAGTTCGGGTACTGGACGATGACACAGGCAACGTCATCCAATGCTTCGAGTTGCGACATTGCCGTCTCACCATTTTCGAGTGGTAACGTCTCTACCTCAAGTCCCGGTCCGTTCGCATATGTCCGGACAACATCATGTGCTTCTGGGTGAACCCCATCCGACAAGACGATCGTTTTTTTCTTTTTATGGGCACAAGCAAGCATCGCTGCCTCAGCAAGTGCGGTAATTCCGTCATACATCGAAGAGTTGGCGACATCCATTCCTGTCAATTCACAAATCATCGTCTGATATTCAAAGATTGCCTGTAATTCTCCCTGTGAGATTTCAGGCTGGTACGGTGTGTAAGCCGTATAAAACTCAGACCGGAGTAACATATGGTTGACGACAGCAGGTGCATAATGATCATAAATACCTGCACCAAGGAATGACGGATAATGTTTCGTATTCATGTTTTGATCCGCGAGTTTCGACAACGTCCGGATTAAATCTGTTTCCGGCAACGGTACCCCTACCGCTTCCAATGTGCCTTGATCACGGACGCTCGCTGGAATATCTGCCAGCAAGTCTTCGATTGATTCAGCACCAATCGTCTGTAACATTTGTTGTTCATCTTCTTGCGTCATCGGTAAATAACGAAAATCCATCTTATATGTCCCCCTTATTTGTTCCGGCGATAGAATGGTGTATTAATCCGCTTGGCTGCTAATTTCTTTCCGCGCACTTCGATTTCAAACGACTCTTTCGTCGCATGTTCCGTTGGTACGAGTGCCAAAGCGATAGCTTTGCCGATCGTTGGTGGCAACGTCCCTGTCGTAACGAATCCAATCGGCGTCCCGTCCAGAAGCACAGGTGCATCTTGACGGGCGATTCCTTTGTCCAATAGTTCAAGGCCAATCAACTGACGTTGTGGTCCTTCTTCTTTTTGTTTCAATAAGACCGCTGACCCGACAAATGATTTCACCTCCGGCTTGACGGCAAACTTCATGCCGGCCTCGATCGGTGAAATCGTTGATGACAGCTCGTGTCCGTATAAAGGTAGACACGCTTCAAACCGTAAAGTATCGCGGGCACCAAGCCCACACGGTACGACTCCTGCTTCTAGCAACGTGTTCCACACGATGACAGCATCTGGTGCCGCCATGTATAATTCAAAACCGTCTTCCCCCGTATAACCACTTCGTGATACCAACATCTCGACTCCAGCAAGTTCACCTTGCGCGAATCGGAAAAACTTGATTGCATCCAATTCAAGCGTTGTCATTTCTTGCAACAGTCTGACGGCTTCCGGACCTTGGACAGCGATCTGTCCATACGCATCCGATTGATTCTCAAGCGTCACATCTCCTGTCAGGTAATTGCGTAGGTGCGCTTCATCTTTTTCAATGTTCGATGCGTTGACGACAAGTAGATAGTCCTGTTCCGCCAAACGGTAAACGAGTAAATCGTCGACAGTTCCCCCGTCTTCTTGGCAAAGAACGTTGTATTGTGCTTGTCCAATCGCAATCTTCGAGATATCGTTCGATAAGGTTTGTTGTAAAAACGGTAACGCATCCGGACCGGAAACGAACAACTCTCCCATATGAGACACATCAAACATTCCGACCCGTTCCCGGACGGCTACGTGTTCTTCCTTGATTGATGAAAACAGAACCGGCATTTCAAACCCTGCAAAATCGACCATTTTCCCCGTTGGTGCAATCGCGTCGAACAATGGTGTTCTCTTCAATGTCGTCTGACTCATACTTTTCCCCCTAATTACGAACATTTTTACTTCCTTTTCTCTTTATTGTTCAACTTTCAATTACATTCTACCAATTCAAAATTCTTTTTTCTAGGTTTATTCGGAAAATGAACAAAATGAAAGAGAGAAAGGACTAAGTCCCTTCTCTCCTATTGTTTCATATTCAGCCGATGAAAGCCATTTCAAAATGGTTTAATTCCAGCAGTTCGTTCCACTTCGGTTTTGAGGCGTTGACCTTCTGCAAAAAGTTGACGTCCGCCTTGCTCGACGCGCTTCCCTTCTGCTACCACATGATCAATATTCCCCTTGATCTGATCAATCCGACTCGTCGTATGATCAATACCTGTTTGTAACGTCTGCTGACGAATTGAAAAACGCTCCATCAGTTGTTTTACAGTCACCACGTCTTTCGAAATTTTCTTTTTATAAAGACCTACACCGTAAATCGCCAATCCGATGATGGTCAAAACAACAATCCCCAAGTTGATCCAAATCATTTGTTCTCCTCCAATATCAGTTCGATTTCTTTCACCAGCTGACGAACAGACTTCGTACCGTCCAGGCGGACATCCGAACTTTCAGCATACAACGGACGCCGACGGCGAAATAATTTTTCTACCGTAGCACGTGATTTCACAAGCGGACGAGAAGGATCAGTTTTTATCCGATTCCAAACGATAGGAAACGGTGTATCAATCCAAACTACCGTTCCACTCCCTTTCAGGAATGCACGATTTTCAGGACGCTCGATGATGCCGCCGCCTGTCACAATAATCTGCGACTCACTGTTTCGAATCAATTCGATTTCTTTGTCACGAAATCTTTGTTCTCCGTACTGCTCGAAAAATGCAGAGATTAGACCATGTTCTTGAACGAACCGTTCATCCAATTCATCGACATCGTAACGTGTCTTTAAACTGCGACCGATCGCTGTTTTACCAGTTCCCATAAACCCAATCAAATAAACCTTATCCATTCGAAACGACCGCCTCGATTCTTTGTCCCGTATCTAGTATTGCTTCCATTCTAAAGCCTTTATCCGTTTGTGTACAGACCACTCGTCCGATCGGATAACGGACTGTTTCGGTTTTCCGGCAATCCGTTGTCGCTGCACGGACGAGAGATTCTAATTGTAAGGCTTCTTGTTCCAGCTGCAGTTGTTTTACTGTCTCATCCAGCTGATGACATCCAAGCAGGATCGCAACACCGATTCCGATTAAAAGAAGTAAGGTTTGAATCAGAACGAAACCTTCCTCTTGCACTGAACGATACGTTGACGCTGATTGAGTTCGAAGACAAGTGTCTGTCCATTTTGTTGGACTTGATAACTTTTTATGTCGTGGGCATAAGTCAATTCGCCTCCAAATTCTTTTTTTAGACGGATTTGATTCTGAACACGAACGAGCCGCCATTTCACTGGTTCTTCTTCCGGATCGACGTCAATTCCGTGCACTTCTTCCCCCACTTTTTCACACGAGATACTGCGCCACATCAATCGCTCAATCGTATGAAAAAATAACTCCTCTTCCATCCGTTGTTCCGGATAAGGTTGACTCACGACCTGCGTCAGTGCAATCAGACTAATTAACAGGAGTGGACTCAGCCAAAGGACCAATGAAACTTCGAGGAGCGTCGTTCCGGATTGCGCTCGCCAAACAGAGTCCTTCAATGCACCACATCCCTTCTTTGATGATATATCCCTCTCTGCTGTCCGCCACTTGATCGGACGCCATCTTTTCCAAACGGTGCGTTTCTAACATCATGTGATTTTTCTGCTTTTGAACGGATAGGACGGGATCGATGGCAAGTACGAGGAAGACTGCAATCGCAGCTAGCGATAAGATGACTTCAAGCAAGGTGAACCCATCTTCCTGATCTATTCGCTTCACTCATTCACCTCATTTTTTGAATCACCATTTGATAATTCCCGAGTAAGAATTTAATTTCATACAATTTTGACGCGGATTGACAATTCCATGTGGCGGCATACGTCGAATGGTAACTTTTAAAATAAATCGTCCGTCCGGTTAAAGGAACGACACACATATGACCAGGTTGGAAGACACGTTGCCACAATAAGCGGTCGTTGGCCATGACAAGATAACCTGTTCCATCACTTCTCCATCGAAATTGTATTTGACTCTGATCACTCGTTTTCGAATATTGAAGCAGACGCAACGTTTGGATATCTTGTTTGAGCATCGCGATATCCTGTTCCAGCGTATACAGGGCTGGTCGATGATTGACGACAGTCGGCAATAAAAAGAGTAATAACATACCAATCATGACTAAAACCACTGTCAATTCGAGTAAGGTAAATCCGTTATTTGACTTTCGTAAGTTCTCCGGTCTTCGCATCATACGTATAGGTCTCCTGATCGCAAGCCAGCTCATTTGGTTTTTCTGCTGTTCCCCGGTTGATGGTCTGAAGTGATTCTGGATATTTTTTCTCCCTCGCGTAGTGGAGATTCACTTCAGAACGTACCACCCGGACATTCGCTTCACAACTGACACCTTTCGCTTGATCTTTGCCGCTTGTCATCGTTGGGATCAAGACAAGCAGTAATAAAGAGATAATTAAAAGAACGGCTGCCATTTCAAGCAAAGTAAAACCGCGTTGATTGTTGATAAATCGTTTCACGTCACCGACTCCTCGTCTTTTTTAAAATGGAAGTTGCTGAATGGCAAGTTGGATAGGGTAATACAAAATCAGAAATAACGTTCCGGTCATAACTGTCAAACCGCCATATAAGGCCGGTTCAACCAACAGTAATTTCTTTTCCACTTCGTCTTCAATCGCTTCGTGTAATAAAGTGGCCTGTTCTAACAACAAAGGACCTAAATCTCCACTTTCTCTTGCAATATGAACCAATCCGACCGTTTCGACATCGATAATTTTTTCATCCCGCATCGCATCCGACAAAGGTTGTCCCCTTTGTTGTCGTTGATGCAAGACACGATACATCTGTTTCTTTTTTCCGGTTTGCCCCTTCTCCAAAGCACGGAAAGCTTCTTCTAGCGAAAAACCAGCATCGATGAAAGAACCTACTTCGATCGTAAACAAGTAACTGTAATACAAACGAACTATTTTTTGAACCATCTTCAGTTGTACCAGCCGTTCAATCGGAAGATGACGAAAGAGGAGAGTCAAAACAAGTACACCGGCAAAGGGAAGAAAAGCTATTCCGTATTTAGCATTAGGATGGGATAAGGGACGGACGAAGCCAGGCAGTGTGTCCGGATTCGAGAGTTCGAGCAACGAAGGGAACACGTAGAGGGAGTAAAACATAAACAACAACATCAGGCTCACGGCAAGCACGATCGGATAACGCGCCATCTTCCAAAACTTCTTTTTCATCTGACTCTCAAGATCAAGCAGTCGGATGACTTGCTTCAAAATCATCAGGGGGCGTTCCGTCTCATCCCCTACCTTCAGTAATTGCTGTAGAGCGATTGGGAGATTCAGCGGTTCAAGCGCTGTAGATAGTCGATGTCCGTCTTGTAAACGAGTTTGAATTTCGTGAACAACAGGAATGAGTAACGGTTCCTCGAAACGAATTAAAATGTCGAGTGCTTCTTTAGTCGAAATCCCTTTTTCTAACAGACGATGAAATCGATTCAAGAACCGGCATTTACTTGCGCTAGTAAGTTGTCGACGGTACAGCGAACGACTCCCTCCTTTCGATACAAGTGAATGATTTTTTTGCAGACAGACAGTTCTTCATTCGTGATACCGAAAGTCTTTAAGCGGAGCAGGACTTCGTCAATTGAGCCTGCATGCAGGGTGAACAGTACGACATGACCGCTTAACGCTGCATTGATGGTCAACCGGGCTGCTTCTGCCGTGCGTACTTCACCGAAAACAATCCAGTCCGGATCTGCCCGTAAAATTTCTTCAAAACAATGGTTGACGTTAAATCCTGCTTTCTCATTCAATTCGAGTTGTAAAATACCCGGCACGGTGCATTCGACCGGATCTTCGACCGAGATGATTCGTTTTCCTTCCATCGAAGCCATCAAGGAATAAAGCATCGTTGTCTTGCCGGCTCCGGTCGTCCCTGAAATGACGATACAACCGTGTGTCTGTTGCCGCAGCCAGGATAAGTCGCGTTCAGGATCAAGTAAGGAAGAGGCGATTTCATGAGAGACGACCGCGCGGTAAAAACGCCAGGACATGGCATCACCAAATCGGCTTGGTAAAATGGAGACACGCATCCCATGTTCGTCAAGCGGATACAACCCACTTTGCGGAATTCGCTCGTTTTGTTCCTTTAAGTTGGCTTCATAGCGGATATGACTGACAATGGCACGATACTTCTCAATTGGTAAAGAGGATTGTTCTGTTAATCCATCACTTGCACGACAGATGACTTGTGCCAACCGTTCACCCGGCAGGAAGTGGACATCCGTTGCCCCCATCGCTTCACTTTGACAAATCAATTGACCAATCTGTTCTCTCAATTCAGCACCTCCTTAAACAAAAAGTACACAAAAAAAGAAGCCGAAACAAATCGGCTTCTTTAAGATACTTGGGCAACAATTCGGTTTTTACGCTTCGCAAGTGTCTCGAGTCCTGGTTTATCATACCCGATTACAAGTTGTTTGCCGTCAGTGATGATTGGACGACGTAATAATTTTGGATTGTCGCTCATTAAACGAAGCAATTCACTCAATTTCATGTCATCGACATCGATTCCTAAATCTTTGAATGCTTGGCTACGTGTTGCCAGTAAACTTTCGATTCCATCCGTCGACAGTTTGAGCAATTCCATTAATTCGTCTACTGTTGGAGCATTTCTGAACAGATGACGTTCCTCTACATCAACATGTTCCTCTTTTAACCATGATTTCGTTTTACGACAAGATGTACAGCTTGGATATGTGAAAAATATCAACTCATTCGCCATTATTGCTCCTCCTCTCAAAATATGCGCTTCTCATTACAGAAACTATAGCATGCTTTTTTACCTTTGTACACCTTTTGTACAACTATTGTACAAGTTTTTTTTAAACTTCATCTTTTGTTCACAGTTATTCCTTAACAAACACTAGAACATGATGGACGGATGATTGTTTGCTTGGTAAAATAAGTACGTATATTGACTATCTGTCGGATTTAGGGGGTTATATGAATGGGGAGAATGTACCGCGTACTCGGATTTTGGACTGGCATCATTGCAGTCATGGCATTTATCGGCGCTCTAGGTGGAGACGCTAGCTCAAGTGAGCATACGGATTCATTTTTAGTTATGGGCTTTGTCTTCTTGGCACAAACAGTATTCTTTGCAGCATTAGGCTATCTTCGCCTGACTGAAAAAACGTATGTCTACATTTTTGCAGCGTACTTAACAGTATTCTTCATCGTCTTCACATATTGGTCCAACTTCCAAATGTGAATGAAAAATCCCTCGCCTTCAAAAGAAGGTGAGGGATTTTTGTATCTATTCTTAAAAGAATGGATTCTGTTTAATTTCCTGACGTAAGGTCGTTTGCGGTCCATGACCAGGATAAAATGTCGTATCATGTGGTATTTCAGCAATGATCCGGTCGATCGAATGCATCAGGACATCCTGATCTCCACCTTCTAAGTCTGTCCGACCCACGCTCTGTTTAAAAATTAAATCACCGGCAAACGCCACTTTTTCTTGTTTGAAATAAAACGTCACACTTCCCGGCGAGTGACCCGGTGTTTCAAGAACATGCAGTTGAAACGATCCGATTGTCAGTGGTCCGGATTGTAACGTATGTTCAGCGGGTTTCACTTTAAGAGGCGGCATATTAAATTTAATGGATCCGTTTAAATTCGGATTCGACAGCCACTTCATTTCGTTAGGATGAAGGTAGGCAGGGGCGGATGTAAAGCGGCGCAACATATCGACGCCACCAATATGGTCGAAATGGGCATGCGTTAAGAGAATCGCCTCGACTTTTGCGTTACGCCGCTCGATTTCATCAAAAAAGCGCATATCTTCAGTTCCTGGATCGATAACGATACATTTCCCTTCTTTAAAAAGCAGATAACCATTTTCTGACGCCATACCTGAAGTAATACTTACGATTTCCATCTCATCAAACTCCTTTTTAGATCATTCCCCTTTACTATACACGAAATTGTCGAAAGTTCCCGTTCCCCCCTCTCGACTTTATCCGCTCAGTCAGCTAAACTAAAAAGTGAGATTTAAGTGAAATCTTCGTGAACTTCATAACGTGATTTTTAAGGGGGAGTACGTCATGCATTTGGATCAACCAATCGGTTGGCTTTTCTTTATCGTTGCACTCGTCGGTGTTTGGGCCGTCTTGCGTTCACTTAAGAAACGTCAAATGTTTCCACTCGTATTTGCTGCGCTGACTGTAATCTTATTCGGTTGGTTTGGTATTGCGACATTGATTTTCGGTGGAATTCCGGCATAATCATTTTTTTACAAAAAAAGGTCAGCCTTCCGTTTTGGAAAGCTGACCTTTTTGCGTACTAAAAGCAGGTACAGGGACGATTCTTCATCGTCCCTGACTGTTTATTTGGATGTCTGTAAGAAACGCAACAAGTCTCCATAAATGACTTTGTCGGATAATCCAAGTTCTTTTTCCGATTGTTTCACCGACTCTTTACAAATAGCACCGTCTTTTTCATCTGTGACTTCCTCACCGGTTTTCCGGTCGTAACACGTTTCTTGCGTGTAGACCGTTTTATCGGTGATGACTGATCCATCACGGAACAGTGCGTAATCTTTGTGTTCTTTCGAGAACAAGTCTGTTCCGAACAAGACTTCGTCTTCAAAATTGTGACCCAACAGATTCAACAGCGTCGGTTTGATGTCGATTTGACTTGCAACATCATCATGTTTCACGCCTTTCTCTTGTCCAGGTAAGTGAACGACAAACGGTACACGTTGCAATTGCGCAACATCGTACGGTGTCAACTCATCTTTTTTCATCAATTCTGCCATTGCGGCATTATGGTTTGTTGAAATACCATAGTGATCGCCGTACAGCATGAAGATCGTGTCATCCCATGTACCGTCTTTCTTTAATCCTTCAATAAACTTACCAAGTGCCATGTCTTGATACGCAAGCGCTTGAACATAGTGGTTCAAGGTTGTCGAACTCGTTTCAAGTGGTGGAACGAGTTCATGTTCAGGTTTCGGCATTTCAAACGGATAATGGTTCGTCAACGTAATGAATTTCGAATAGAATGGGCGCGGAAGATCTTTCAGCATCGGTAACGACTGCTCAAAGAACTTGTCGTCCAGCAATCCCCACTCTGTTAAATCTTCCGGATTACCTAAATCGTAATCTGTTTCAGAGAAGAAACGATCGACTCCAAAGCTGTTGTATACGATATCCCGATTCCAGAATGATTTATTGTTCGCATGGAAAACAGCCGAATAATAACCGTCTTCTTTTAGCATCTCCGGTGTTGCACGGAATTCATTTTCTCCGTTTGTGAAGAATGCTGAACCACGACCAAGTGGATAAATCGAGTTTTCAAGAATAAATTCCGCATCGGCGGTTTTCCCCTGACCTGTGTTGTGGTAGAAGTTATCCCAGTAATGCGACTCTTTGATTAATTTGTTGAGATTCGGTGTGATTTCTTGACCATTTGGTGCTTTTAAGCCAACCGCAAATGATTGAGCAGACTCAAACGATACTACGATGACGTTTTTCCCTTCGTACTTGCCGAACATCGCCGGATTCGGTTTAGCATACTTCGAATCAACAAAACCTTGGACTTCAGACAGTTCTGAACTATCTGCCATCGCTTTTTGCGCCGATGTTTTTGACTGAATCAAGGCATCGTACATATGGAAGTTAAATGTCCCGATGTTTTTGACGAGCAACTCGCGGTCAAATGCACGTGTCAGTAATTCCGGACGCTCTGTTTCAGCAAGCGCCAAGTTCCCAAGGAAAACGACCGTTGCCGCAACAAAAGCAAGAATCGCACGACCACGCGAAGCGATATTTTTTGACATATCCATTTTCCGTAAGAAAAACGGAAGAATCAATAAGTCACCGACAATCAAGAGATCCGCCCAAGTTAACAATGAGCCGAGTGAAGCGGAAACTGTTTCTGCGTTCGATGTTTGGAACAGAACCGGTAGTGTCAGATAATCGTTGAAGAAACGGAAGAAAATGATATCCGCATATAAGACGAGTGTCGCTACGACAAGTGTCCCGTAGATGAACCATTTTTGGACGTTTCCACGGAAGAAGAAACTGAATCCAAACATAAACAATGCCGAACTGATTGGATTAATCAGAAGGATGAACGCTTGTGCCGAGTTTGTAACCGGCACGTTGAAAAACAGTGTATACGCTAAATACGTTTTTAACCAAATCAAAAGTGTCGCAATCCAAAAGACTTTGTGCTCTTTATAGGTGCTGCGAACACTTTGTCCCATCTTTAGTCGCATACGCGACCAGATGCCAGAGTCTTGCTGCATAAAAACCTGCCTCCTAATATACGTGTGTCCTTTAAACCGAACTTTTACACGACTTACATAACTTATCTATTTATACCCGTATCACGTGAAAATTCTACGCCTACTTTTACAAAAATGCAACCAGAATCCGGTCGATACTTAACAATCACATACTTTTATTACGTTTGTAAATAAAAAAAAGATTCGAACTTTCGAATCTTTTTTTAAAACTTCGTGTAATTATTTTTTAAGAAACATTTGCTTCGCAAGCCATGCACAACCGATGACTCCTGCATCGTTACCGAGTTCTGCGATTTTAAACGTTGTCGATTGGAAGACCCGCGGCAAAGCAAAACGTTCAAATGTCTCTTTCAACGGAGCGAGTAGCGCATCGCCCGCTTTTGAGACACCACCACCGATGACGATGATTTCCGGATTAAAACTGTTTGCCAAATTCGAAATAGCCAGTCCGAGATGGAACGTCACTTCTTCCACCACTTCTGTTGCTACAGCGTCTCCTTTTGAATAGGCGGCAAATACATCTTTCGCTGTAACGGCCTTGATTTCATTTAACGAGGAAACCCGACCTTTACGTTTTTCAAGACCTAGCCGTGCGACACCGGTTGCGGAAGCAATTGTTTCCAAACACCCCTTGCGTCCGCATCCACACATGACTCCGCCTTCCGGCAACATCGTGATATGACCGATCTCACCTGCCATCCCGACTGTTCCGTGAACGATTTGTCCATTCGTGATTAAACCACCACCAACACCAGTTCCGAGAGTGACGGCAAGAAGCTCTGTCGCACCACTTCCCGCCCCTTTCCACATCTCGCCGATAGCCGCTGCATTCGCATCATTTTCAATGACAGCCGGCAAACCCGTTAACCGCTCGAACTCTCCGACCAATTCAAAGTTATTCCAACCGATGTTGACTGCTTTTTCAACGACACCTGTATTGAAGTCGATGAATCCTGGCGCACCGATTCCGGCTCCTACAAAATCCTCGACTCGTTTATTGCTTTCTTGGCATTTCTCAAAAAAAGACCGGGCAATGTCACCGGGAATTTGTTGCCCGTCATTTAAGATCACCGTTTCAATTTCCCATTTTTCCACGATTATACCTTGAAGATCCAAAATTGCCATTTTGACCGTCGTTCCACCGATATCCACACCGAGTAACCACTTCATCATCATTGCTCCCTTATCCTAAAAAATTTCACTCCCCTTATTTTAGCCGATTGATCCGTCTATGCAAAGGGTTGCACAATGTTTTCAGTCTTTTCTCGATTGTTGCAATTCATATCTTAAAATAAGCTTTGCGGAATCATATTGCTTTTTCTCCAGTACACCTGCCTGTTCCAGTTCATCCAGTTCAAGCATCATCATCGCAATATCGGATTCCCGATCGCCGAGGTAAACAATGGTTCCGTAGGATTTAAGCAACTGCTGAACGTCATAAAGTGTTTTCATCGTTCATCGGCTCCCTTACAAAGGCATCAAGTAAATCATACGTGGCTTGAAGCGATGTCTCATGTGTCCGTTCATAAGAATGACTGGATTCAATTCCCGGCCCAAGCAATCCGTGCCGGACATCATGACCGGCATGGACGGCAGCCGAAGCATCCGAGCTGTAATACGGATAAATATCGACTTTATAAGGAATTGATTGTTGTTGGGCCAATCGTGTGAATTGATGACGCAAGGCCAAATCGTATGGTCCCGACCCGTCTTTTGCACAAATCGATACCGTGTATTCGTCTGAATGTTGCCCCTCTCCGAGCGCCCCCATATCTACAGCAATGTATTCTGCGACGTCTTTCGAAAAACCGGCGTTCCCGCCGAATCCCACTTCTTCATAATTTGAGATCAGAATATGGACAGGATATGGCAAGTCGATCGTTTTCCACGTTTTGATCAGTTCGAGTAATAATGCAACGGACGCTTTATCGTCGAGATGACGTGATTTGACGAATCCTGTCTCCGTATGCACAAATCGGGGATCGAATGTAACGACATCCCCTACTTCAATCCCTGCAACCCGTGTCTCTTCTGCCGTCGTTGACCGGATGTCGAGCCGAACCTCGATATTCGTCGCGCTCCGTTCTTCCGTGTTTGTCACGCGTGACGTATGAACGCTTGAATGATGGAAGACAATCGTTCCTGATACGGTTTGACCGTCCATCTTATGAACCAAGCAGTTTTCACCTTCAATCGCCGTCCAAGCGTAACCTCCGAGCTGTGAAAGACTGAGACGCCCTGTTGGCAGGATTTCCTTCACCATCGCCCCCAGGGTATCGACATGAGCCGTTAAGAGACGGATTCGTGATGATTTTCCGGGTATCATCGCAAGTAATGCGCCTTTTTCGAGTTTTTTATAATCGACCCCTTCTTCTTTGAATCGATTTTCGACATATGTAAGAGCATGAACGGTAAATCCGGTCGGACTAGGAATTTCTACTAAATCACGAATCGTTTGTACAACTGCCTGCATGTCTTCCACTCCTTTTAATTTCGAATGTTTTCCCTTCTACATGATAACAAAAGATGGAACATGCGGGTATATATTCGTCCATGCGACGGATCAAGCACGGTTGCCCCATAATAAAAAGTCGTAGATTCAATTCACATTGACCCTACGACTTTTCACGCGTCTAACGACCTCATCTTGATTCAGTTTAGGTTAGACGTATTTTTTCATCCAAATGTCGTCCCGGTATGTTCCGTCTTCTAGCTTTACCGAATCCGGATCTTCTGCATAGACTTCAAAACCTAACGATTCATACAGACTTTGTGCCGCCTCATTTCCAGACAACACTGCCAAGATGACTTGTTCGACATCCGGAATTTGTTTTGCTTCTTCAATTAAAGCTTCCATCAATGCCCGACCTGTCCCGCCCCGGTAATCCGGTGAGATATAAACGGCAGAAATCATCGCCTTATGCGATTCGCGCGATAATTCATACGGCTTGACTTGACCAAAACCAAACAACTTTTCACCGTCGAACATCCCAAGCCATACTTCATCTGAGTCCGGATCGCCCTCAAGTCCTTCTTGCACGTCCTTGATGGGTGTTTGTTGTTCATCATCAAACGAATGACCAAACGCATCCGGATGGTTTTTCAATCCTTCCAGTCGAAGACTCCAATACCGTTCTGCATCTTCTTTCGTTAACTTCCGAAATGTATACATGACTGTCTTTCTCCCCTTTATGCGTTTTTCTTACTGGATACGATGACATGAAAACTCTTCTATCTTTAACATAACCTTTTTCTAGTAAAATAAAACCTAGTTTTAATCGAGAATTTTTTAGACAAAAAACCGCTCCCTTTTGATGAGTCAAAAGAGAACGGTTTTTACATCAGCGAAGAACCGGTTCCATCGTTTGGCGCAACACTTCCGCTGAATGATGGAATTTTTTAAATTCTTCTTCCGTCAATGAAAATTCAATGATTTCCCGGACACCTTGCCGATTGATGATCGCCGGAACACCAATATGGATTCCTGAAATTCCGTATTGTCCATCGACATGGGCACCAACGGTCAATATACAGTTTTCGTTACCAAGGATGGCCCGCACAATCCGAACGAGACCAAGTCCAATCGCATAATAGGTTGCCCCTTTACGTTCGATGATATGATAAGCGGCATCGCGGACATTGATATAGATCTGATCGAGGTCTTGTTGGGAATAACGATCATCTTCTGCCAATAATTCGTCAATCGTCTTTCCGTAGATGCGTGAGTTGCTCCAAGCCGCAAATTCTGTATCACCATGTTCCCCTAAGATATAGGCATGGGCGTTTCGAGAATCGATATGGAAATATTCACCCAGCATTTGACGTAACCGCGCCGTATCAAGAACCGTTCCAGAACCAAAGACACGTGATTTCGGCAGACCAGAATACTTCCAAGCTAAATGAGCCATGATATCGACTGGGTTAGAAGCAACGACGATGATCCCATCAAAACCAGACTCCATGATTTGCCGCATCATCTCTTTCATGATCAAAGCATTTTTCGCTACTAAGTCGAGTCGTGTCTCGCCTGGCTTTTGTGGCGCACCGGCAGTGATGACAATCACTTCCGAATCTTTACAATCGGAATAATCTCCAGCCCAAATGCGCATCGGCGAAGAACTGAACGGTGTTCCATGATTTAAATCCATCGCTTCCCCTTCAGCTTTCGCTTTGTTGACATCAATGATGACTAATTCTTCACATAAACCCGCTGTCGTCATTTGATAAGCAAAACTCGATCCAACAGCTCCCGCTCCCACCAACGCAACACGTGTCACTTTCGCATGTAATTCCATCCTCTATGTCCACCCTTCCAAACTAATTTAAAAGTTTGTTAACTACCTCACAAATAGATTGTAACATCTTTCACAAAGTCGCGAACATTGTGAAA
Organism: Exiguobacterium sp. S22-S28; assembly: GCF_043359615.1. Classification (NCBI taxonomy): domain Bacteria; kingdom Bacillati; phylum Bacillota; class Bacilli; order Caryophanales; genus Exiguobacterium; species Exiguobacterium sp. S22-S28. The sequence goes on from NZ_JBHFFC010000026.1 coordinate 427,084, forward strand.
ACGTTCACATTTTGTCTAAATTGTGTCATTAATATCCTAACATAAGGAAAAATTACATCTACAGTTTCCACTTACCACATTCGATACACAACAAAACCAATCCATCCTGCCAAAGCGCTTGATAAAAAGTTGACCCCGTCATTTCCGAGCCATTTCCATCCTTTTACATAAATCGTAGGTAAGTTATGATGAATCCGCTTTTCTGTTTCTTTCGAGCAGACCGTACAACGAAACTTCCGCTGAATCGTACCGCCAAATAACGTATCGAACAAACTTCCGGCGATCCCGCCAGCGGTCACGAGCAACCATGTCTCGTTTGGTAACGTAAACAACAGATCACCGGCAGTCGCGATAAATAAAGCTCCGACCACTGTCGCTGATGTGCCGAGGACTGAAACCGCTCCACTCGTTCCGGCCGGAACACGATGTCCCGTGAAGAGAAACGGTTTTTTTTGCGAAAGCGGACCAATTTCAGAAGCCCATGTATCCGCATTCGAAGCAGCGAGCACAATTAAAAATAATACGAGAAACGCCGTTTGTTCCGTCCATAAAAAGCCGACCGAAGCAAAGGCGGCGACACCACCGTTGGCAAGGACTTGCCAGCCGTCACGCGCTCCATCTTTTTCAACGATTTGATTCACCGTCTGTTTTCTTCGTTTGCCAAGTTTGGATAATAGACTCGAACTCCCAAAAAAGAGCATCAATAAGATTAGTCCACTGTATCCAAACCCATAAATGACGACCGTTCCGACGACAATCGTCCAGACGGCACCGCTGATCGTCAACAGCTGTAACCGATAACCGATGTAGCCGAGTAAAAAACAAAATAGGATGCCATACATCACCGACATAAGATGACCTCGGACTCTGTCACGATTTGATCGACCGGTCGATCAAAGGATTCGACGGCAAATGCAGAAACAAGTTGGCACTCGAACGCAACTGCTAACGTATTCCCCTGATATTCAACTAGTGCCCGGTCGTAAAAGCCCCCTCCCCATCCAACACGAAATCCACTTCGCATGAAGGCACGGCCGGGAACCAAACAAAGATCGATTGTATCCAATGACCGTTCCAATGCCGTATCGTCGGGTTCCCGAATTCCCATCTTTGTCTCCACCAACCGGCTGTCCGGCAGATACTCAAAAAACTTCATCTCACGTTGCACCACTTTCGGAATCACCACCTGTTTTCCGAGTTCCCATGCTTTTTCGATGACAGGATTGGTCGGACACTCATTTCGAAACGATAAGGTGACGGCAATCGAACGGGCATTTTCCCATGCCGGAACGGTGAAGAGTCGATCATAAATCTGCTGTTCGCGTTGTTGCCGATGATCCAGCGCATCTAATTGATGCGTAATGAACTGTCGGATTTCCTGCTTTTCCATCCTGTAAGTCCCCCTTATTCAACAAAAAAGCCATCACACGAGGTGACGGCTTCCATCTCAATTATTTTACTTCACGGTGAAGTGTGTGCTTACGGAGACGTGGGTTGTATTTCTTCAACTCAAGACGCTCTGGGTTGTTACGCTTGTTCTTCTTAGTGATATAAGTACGGTCACCAGTTTCAGTGCAAGCCAAAGTAATTTTAACGCGCATGGGATTCCCTCCTATCTAGCTCTCGATGTATCAAGTGTTTTTGCTTTACATAAGGTTAAGCATACTCAAGTATCGTACCAAGAAAGGAAGTGAATTGCAACTGTTCATCCGTTCTTTTTCGGAATCATTACATGCTGATATGGATTTTCAAGGTCCACTTGGAATGTCCGTAGTTCTTTTTCGACATGATAATCGTGTTCAATTCCGTCGCGCGCTTCTTCCCGCTCGAGATAAACCACGTCCGAATGTCGCAGTGCTTCCCCTTCAAGTCGTTTGATGGCAACGACGAGTCCGCCTGTTCCGCCCGGAGAACGTTCACCTTCCAAGTCATACACATTGCTCACAAGTGGCAACTCATTCACTTCAGCAAACGATTGTGCAGCTGAAGACGTCTCCATATTAAAGTTGTGAACAAGACGGAACTCAACGATTTTATTTAATGCCTGTGCTTGACGCAAGATGGCAAGATTCAAACCAGCCAATTGATTGTACGTCTGAACGAGCGGTAAACCGTTGACCTCAACATGGTAGACATGGACACCGTCTTGGTGTTGATACCCAGCCGACGCGCCTGATGTGATGACATAAACATTTTCACCAGAAGCTGCGAGACGTTTCGCAAACGCTGCAATTGGTCGGTTCGGATCATCATATTGACTCGTTACAAGCAGAATGGCTTCCTGATTCCAAGAGGTGTCCCGCTGAACTGCCACATAGTAATCATGAGGCGTCAAGAATACATCCGGTTCAATGTCTGTGTCTTCCAAAAATGGATATTCGGCATAACGTTCGTCCAGCCAATCCAGCGACAACTCATGTGCATCCAAGCGCCGCTCCGTCTCTTCAAAGCGCTTGATATGTTCGCGGAACCGGTTTGCTGCATACTGCGCTGTCGTCTGTCCATCAAGAATAAACGGCCAGTCACTCGAGACAGCAAGAAGATATTCCCGAATCAACTGACGTTTGGCTTTAACCGTCAACTCATCCTGATGACGATTACGGGCAACAATACCTGCCAATCGTTTTTCGAGTTGGTGCAGGTGGCGGATCATCCAATCATTCCGTTCATTGATCCAGACATCAGCATATCCTTTACGTCCCCATGTGCCCATTGCAACATGCACGGTCTCGATATCTTGGAAATGGCGCTCAAGGAACGTCGCCGGCGAGATGGATTCGATTCCGTAATCTTCAAATCGCTCCATTGCCTTTCCGAGGAAGTCTGGACCTTCAAACCACCAATGTCCAAACAACTCCGCATCAAATGGTGCGGTTACAAGAAACGGTGGGAAATCTTGTCCGCTCTGCTCATCTAAATGATTGGCAAGTGCTTCAGCAAAATCAGTTGCATGAACATCCGTCCGTTTCCAAGCCCAATCACGAACATAATACTCTTTTTGGTCTGATTCGCCCGTCACTCGGTGCAACTTTAAGCCTGTATCGTAACGAAGCCCTTCCGGATGCATGAATTCGGCAATTTGATCCCATTCCCGGTCATACGCGAGATCGCGGTAAAACTCACGGTAATCCGGATGTCCCGGATAACCGATAACGGAACTCCAAATGCGACCCGAGATGATTTGATCACGTGGGAACAACGCGACGCCATGTGGAGAATAAACAGGTGCCCCGATACCGTGTTGTGGTGTCGGATCCGCATTGAGAATCGAATGTTCATCAACGAATGTATAACGAATTCCTTCCTCGTACATGATTTTGTCAAGACCCGGCGTATAGGCACACTCCGGCATCCAAAGACCAGTCGGGCGATATCCATAATGCCGTTCAAAACAATTCAGTCCCGTCTGAATTTCAGAGCGTGCTGCTTGTTCCGACAGCATGTGTGGACTGAATCCATGTGTTGCGGTACATGTCATCAACTCAAGATAGCCCTTTTCTTTATAATGACGGAATGCTCCGTTTAGATTACGGCCCCAATACTCAAACGTGACTTTTAAGTCATGATACCGTTCTTTATAAAACAACAGCGCATCTCGCTCTTCCTTCACCAAGTCACGTTTCAGTTCTTGATCAATCAACCGTAACGTATCTTCCAGATGTTCCACGTAACGAGTTTGGATCAAAGAATCAGCCAACATCTCGATGACCGGAGGTGAAATACTGATCGTCCACCCGAGCGGACGTTCTAAACGGTCAATTTCCCACAGTAATGGAATGTAGGTTTCTGAAATCGCCTCGTACATCCATCGCTCTTCAAGTCGATGAGCTTCCTGATGGCGGATATAGGGTAAATGGGCGTGCAGGACTAATGAAAAATAACCTTTGCGCATGTTTGTTCTTCCTCTCCTTATGCTTTCTATCTCTCAGATTTAACGGATGCGGTCAAAATAAGAATACGGGCGTAAAACTTCCACCCATTCCGGTTGTTCTGCTTCTCCGTACTGCCAACGGGTCACAACTTCTGCAAAACGTCCTTCTGCAACAGGTTCGTCCCGCGGTGTCTCAACCGGTTTTGAACGCAGAACCGGCAGGAAGTCGCCGTCAATCGTTTGAATACCCCATTCGATGATGTATGTAGTATTTGGCATCAACGGACGGACAAACCACATATTTGTCATTTCCGGCAACTCGAATTGATACGTACGGTTCGCTTCACCTTTTTCATAATTCAGCAACGTGACGTCGGTAATCCGCATTTCTTTTCGGAAAGAGTCAAACGATGCATGATAATGTGTCTCGAGCATCTTTCGAGATAATTCTGATAATTCCCAATACACATAGACAGCTGTCGGGGATTGAACGATGGCATGGATGATGTCATCTTCATAATGCGTCGCCATTCCAAAAGCATCTCGTTCCAATGAAGGGATGGCCGTCAAAGCTGGCACTATATCATTTTCTTTTGCCGCACTCACACCTGACTCCGCCTTCCTTTTGTTCGGTTTTGCACTCTCGGCCGCCTCCGGCTTTGATGTGGAGTTTGTCAGTGACTTCCGGTATTTACTCCAGGCATATTTAACCTTGCCTTCCGTCGATTCTATTTCTTCCGCGATTTGTTTAATGGTCAGTCCTTGTTCTTTTAATTTTATGATTTTTTCAAGCATTACCTATCACCTCTTTCTCTTTATTCACTTCTTTCTTATTCTACAAACTTGTTTTAAAATCCTTTACAAAAAAAAGCAGGCTCGAGGATCTCCCTCCAGCCTACTGCACTTAACTGTTTAAATCATAGTGTTTTCCTTTTTCGAGATAGATCAGATGTTCGCCGACATTGGTCAAGTGATCACCCATTCGTTCGATGTACCGGCAAATATTCGTAAACTGCATGATTTCATCGACAACAATCGGCTGCAACGACATATGACGCATATATTGACGTAACGCCTTGTACGTCGTCTCGTCGATGATATTGTCGAGTTCCGACAGTGCTTTGGCTTTCTCAACATCGCCATCCCGGTACGCAACGATTGCGGTTTCCGTCATGTCGAGCAATGTTTCGAATGCCTCTTTTAATAACGAGATGTCGATGACGTACGGGAACGTTTCGACACGTAAGACGGCTTTCGAGATATTCCCTGCATAATCCGCAATCCGTTCTAAATCGGTTGCAATTTTCATCGCTGTAACGAGCCGTCGCAAATCGGTTGCAACGGGTTGTTGTTTCGCAATCAGTAAGATCGCATCATCATTAATCTCGAGTTCCAGTGCATCGAGTTCACTGTCATTCTCGATAACTTTGAGCGCAATCTCACGGTCGTATTTTTCTAACGCTTCCGCCGTTGTCGCAATCTGTTGCATCGTCTTACGGGCTAACAAAAATACTTTTTGATCAAGTACTGCTAGGTTTTCTCCAAAAATCGTCCGGTTCGCTGCCATTGAAAGTTCCTCCTCGTTATCCGAATCGTCCTGAGATATAGTCTTCTGTCCGTTTGTCACTTGGATTCGAGAAGATTCGGTCCGTTTGATCGAATTCAACGACTTCACCGTTCAAGAAAAAGGCTGTTTTATCCGAGACACGTGCTGCTTGTTGCATGTTGTGCGTGACGATGATGATTGAGTAATCTTTTTTTAATTCTTGAACAAGTTCTTCGACTTTCAACGTCGAGATCGGGTCAAGTGCCGAGGTCGGTTCATCCATCAAGATGACATCCGGCTCAATTGCGAGGCAACGGGCGATACAGAGACGTTGTTGCTGTCCACCGGATAAGCCGTACGCATTCTCGTTCAATCGATCCTTGACCTCGTCCCAAATCGCTGCACCACGTAAACTCCGTTCAACGATTTCGTCTAAGATTTTCTTGTTCTTAACACCGTGAACACGTGGTCCGTAAGCGATGTTGTCGTAAATCGATTTCGGGAACGGGTTCGGTTGTTGGAAGACCATCCCGACCGACGTCCGTAATTCTTCGACTTCGTAATCCTTATCAAAGATATTGCGACCGTGGTACTCGATGACACCGTTCGTGCGAACGATCGGGACAAGTTCAACCATCCGGTTCAAGGTCTTGATGAACGTTGATTTCCCGCATCCTGACGGTCCGATGATTGCCGTGACTTCATTTTGCTTGATGTCGAGATTAACATCTTTTAAGGCGTGATCATCGCCGTACCATAAGTTCAAATCATTTACACGGTAGACACTTTGTCGTGCAGCTAGTGGTTGATTCATCGTTTTTGCCCCTTCTTTGGCTGGTTTCGTCGTCAGCTTCGTATCCATCATCTGTGTTCCTCCTTCGTGGTTCAGAACGTGATTCATTTCATTATAGGTGTTTGATTAGTATCGTTTTGAGAAACGGTTCCGGATCCAAATCGCAAGTGAGTTCATCGTCAAGAGGATGACCATCAAGACAATGATTCCTGCAGCCGCAAGTCCTTGGAAATCGGCTTGTGGACGGCTTGTCCAGTTATAGATTTGAATCGGTAACGCTGTAAACTCTGAGAAAATACCTTCTGGTGCCCGGGCGATGAAGATGGCTGCACCGACCATGATGAGTGGTGCCGTCTCTCCGATTGCCCGTGATACCGCAAGGATGATCCCTGTGATGACGCCTGGAAGTGATGCCGGTAAAACAACTTTAAACGTCGTCTGCCATTTCGAGGCACCAAGAGCGAGTGACGCGTGACGCATCGCTTGAGGAACTGCTCGAATCGCTTCTTGCGACGAGACGATGACGACCGGCAAGCTCATCAGTGCCAGTGTGAGTGCTCCGGCAATCAACGTCGAGCCGAAGCCCATGTTTCGGACAAAGAACGTGAGTCCGAGTAATCCGAAGACGATTGACGGGACACCGGCTAAGTTTGAGATGTTGACTTCAATGAATGACGTCATCCGCCCTTTTTTCGCGTACTCTTCCAAATAGATCGCGGCTCCGACACCGAGGATGAAGATCATTGGAATGATCAACAACATCAGGAAAATTGAGCCCATGAGCGCAGGATAGATCCCGGCACGGTCCGGTCGGCGGGATGGCGCATTTTGAAGGAAGTCGAGTGATAACCAGGCTGCTCCGTCACGAATGACACCAGACAGAAGAATACCCAGCACGACTAAACCGAATAACAGTCCAATCAAGAAAATGATTTTTGTGATATTGTTGACGACCAAGCGTTGACTGATCGACTTTTTAACTGCAACAGGATCGATAAACTTTTTTTGTACGGGTTGTTTTTCTGGTAAGGCCATCTTAGTACTCCTCTCTGAAACGACGCGTAATCCAGTTCGCGAGTAAGTTCATCAAAAGAGTAAAGACGAACAACAACGTACCGACAGCGTAGATACTATAGTATTCAATCGTACCGAATCCAGCATCGCCAAGTGCGACCTGAACGATATAAGCAGTCATCGTTTGAACCGGTTCTAACGGGTTGACGAGAGCTGTCGGATTGGATCCACCAGCAATCGTTACGATCATCGTCTCACCAATCGCACGCGACATCCCGAGGACGATCGAAGCGATGATTCCTGAGAGTGCTGCCGGAACAACAACTTTTAAAGCGACTTCAAGACGTGTTGAACCAAGCGCGAGCGCACCGTCTCGGATTTTTTTCGGAACCGAACTCATCGCATCTTCCGAAATCGAGGCGATCATCGGGATGATCATGATTCCGACGACGATACCCGGGCTTAAGGCATTGTAGATGGCAAGACCCGGAATAAGTTTTACGAGTAATGGTGTAACGAACGTCAAGGCGAAAAATCCGAAGACGATTGTCGGAACACCGGCTAAGACTTCAAGAATGGGTTTAAGAACACGGCGTGCGCGCTCTGATGCATACTCACTTAAATAAATCGCAGAAGTGAGTCCAATCGGCACGGCAACTAGCATCGCAATCACGGTAATTTCAAGTGTTCCCACGACGAGTGGCCAAATCCCGTACTCCGGTTGAGAGTTCAGCGGGTACCAGTTCGTACTGCCGAAAAATTCTTTGATCGATACGACTTCAAAGAAGTGGCGTGTCTCAAGAACTAACGTGAGAATGATGCCGATGGTCGTAATGACTGAAACGAACGCACAAAGGAAAAGTACGATCGGCATGATCCGTTCCATAACGTTTTTTATACTAAATTTTTGTTGTCGGTTCTGTTGAATCAGCTCGCGAACCGATTTGTTTGATGATGGATTCATCCTTCTCCGCTCCCTACTTCATCATGCCTACATAAGAACGGGACCCGAAAAAAGGGAATTTCCCCTTTTTTGGGCCGTCCTCATTTGGTGATGTTTATTTCATTGCGTCTTCGATAGCTTTTGCATTTTCATCATAACGATCTTGTTTCATCTTGATATAGCCTACTTCTTCAGCTAAATCACCAGCGTTTTCGTTCGTAAATTGAACAAAATCAGCCACTTGTTTTTTATCTTTTAATGACTTGTTGTTGACGTACGTGTAGATTTCACGTGACAGCGGGTAAGACAAATCATTGATTGTTTCTGGTGTTGGATCAACCGCATCTTTTCCTTCAGCTGAGAGCGGGACTTCTTTTAACTTATCTTTGTTTTCTGCATAGTAGGCATAACCGAAGTAGCCGATCGCACCTTTTGTTCCTTCCACTCCTTTGACGAGGACGTTATCGTCTTCTGAGAGTTGAACGTCTTTACGCATATCTTTTTCGTCAAGGACTTCTTCGTCGAAGTAATCAAATGTACCTGAGTCTTTACCAGGGCTGAAGAATTTGATTGGTTCTGCCGGATAAGATGGATCAACATCTTTCCATGTTTTGACGTTTGGATCAAGCCACATTTTGTTGAGTTGATCGAGTGTCAATTCTTTGACCCATGTATTTTGTTTGCTGACTGTGACTGTCAATCCGTCGAGTGCAAGTGAGAGACGTGTAAATTCAATATTATTTTTTTCAGCTTCTGCTGCTTCTTCATCTTTGATTTCGCGTGATGCGTTCGAGAGGTCTGTTTCACCAACGACGAAACGCTTGAATCCGCCACCTGTTCCGGATACTCCGACTGTTACATCGACGTCTGGTTGTTCGATTGAGTACTCTTCACCGACTGCTTCCATGATTGGGAAGACTGTTGAAGATCCGTCTACAGCGATCTTTCCTGAAAGATCAGAAGAACTTGAAGAGCCACCTTTGTCATTTCCGCATGCCGCACCGACTACTGCGATTGACGCTACCGTTGTGATAAGAGCTGTTTTTTTCATCCAAGACATGATTAATTTTCCTCCTCGAAGTATGTCGCTGGTAACGCTACGACTTTATATCCGTTTTCCTTACAAGACTTATACTACGGATGAACTATTAAACCAAAATGAATCCAACGTAAAAGAATTGTAAAGGTGTGTATTTCTGCGTTTACAAACTCAACTCCATTAGAAAAACAGGTCAATCCATACAAAAAAAAGCGAAGATGAGTTTTCTCACCTTCGCCACACTGGTTAATTTGGCTTAGTCTGCCACGGAACATCTTTGACATTAAAATATGCTTTAACTAAATCATGACCAATTTTCGAGTTGACGGTTTCCTGCTCCATATATGGAAGGAACACAGCCCATGCCATCTCCGGATTATCATACGGGGCCCAACCGACCAAGTTCGAGTTTAGCGAGCGGACAGGTTGACCACTGCCATCCCGAAGAGCAATTCCATCTTCGCCGTAAACACTGACCTGAGCCGTTCCTGTTTTCGCCGCTGCATCGATACCGGTTTGCGCAATGACTTTTGCTGTTCCGCGTTCTCCTTTGACAACGCGGTGTAATCCTTCACGAACATGATCGATGTTCGCTTGGCTGACTTCAATCCGATTCAAATAATTCGTTTTAAAGCTGTAATCGACTTGTTTTGTTCCATCCTCAATCGAGTTCGAAGCGAGTACTTCTTTCAAGAAATGTGGTTGTACCCGATATCCACCGTTAGCGAGTGTCGAAATATACTGCGCTACTTGAAGTGGTGTAAAAGCATCGTACTGTCCGATTACCCGGTCCATCAAGAGTGTGACACGATCCGGTGTACCTTGTACCCCTTTTGCTTCATACGGAAGATCAATACCTGTCGTCACACCAAGACCAAACTGACTGTAATAGTTTTGCATGAGTGCTGCCGCTGCGTCGACACTAGCACCTGCTACACCGTTACTTGGATACTTCGCCATCCGCATGGCAATGTTAAACATGTAGACGTTTGACGAACGTTCAAGTGCCGTCAAGTCAGTAATCGGTCCCATATTGACGTACGATCCTTTTTTCGTGCCGCCAATCGTGATCGGCGCATCATTAATGACTTCGTTTTGACGGATAACGCCTTCCTCAAGTCCCATTGCGACCGTCGCCCCTTTGATCGTTGAACCGATTTGCAGGGAGGTCAAGACGTTATTGATGGCAACATCACTGAATTTATTCGTCGCCGTGTCAAGCTTCTGACCGGACATCGCCAAGATTTCACCCGTTTTCGGATTCATGACGACGGCATATCCTTCTTTGAGATAGCCACTCCCCATACCGCGTCCCATTTTGATGGCTTGTCGTAAAATTTGATCGACTTGTTTATTGTATTCCGCGTCAACGGTCAGGACGAGATCTTTACCGGATTCGCCTTCTTCCCGATTCGGTTCACCGACAGGTTCGCCGTTAAACGTTTCATAGACATCGTAAGCCGGTTTACCGCGTAATAAATCTTCATACTGTTGTTCAAGGAACGATGTCCCGACACGGTCATTCAGACTGTAGCCTTTTGCTTTAAATTCCGCCTGTTGTTCAGCTGGAATTTTGGAGTACTTCCCAAAGATATTACGGAGCGTTCCTTCATACGGATACGAACGCTCATAAAACGGCTCGACCGACACCCCTTTTAAATCTTCAAGATTCTCGTCAATGATTGCCATTTCTTTTGCACTGGCTCCTAATTTAACGAGTTGGGGATCGAGAGCGTAACCGACTTCCATATTGTGTTTGATTGCGATGATTTCCATCGTTTTGTCATCAAAATCAATATCTTTTTTTGTAATCGTATCAAGACGGATTTGATCTTGTTCCGAAATCGATAATTTATTTCGCTTTTCTACGTTCGGATAACGTTTTGTGACTGCCTCTTTATACCGTCGATCTGATTCATCACCGTTGACCGCTACCCAGTAATCCTTCATGTCTCGTTCTGTTACTTTCCAATCGTCTTTCGGCAGGTTGATGATCGCCGCAAGACGCGAGGCGATTTCAATCCGTTCATCGACTTTCGTATTTTGAGACCGGCGGTAAACAATCGAGTATTTGGAAATCGTATCGACTAACAGTCGTCCGTCTCGATCGTAAATCTTTCCGCGCGGTACTTCGTATTTCGAAGCAATCATCTCCGTTTTTTGAACTTCCCGTGAAATCTTTTCGCCATTTACAATCTGGACGACACCTAAGCGAAAGATTAAAATCGCAAACAATAAAAATACTACAAAAAACATTAAGTTCAAGCGAAGCGGCAGATGATTCCGCCGTCTTCCCTTGACCGTGATTCGTTTCGCCATGGCGTACTCCCCTATCGTTCAAAAGTCATCTTGTTTCATTATATAGAAGGAAACTTTCCATAACAACCTATCCCATCATTTTCCGCATTAAAAAAAGCACCGGATTCCCTTTCGGAAAACCGATGCTCTCATATTACTTTTTATTTTGCGTCAGCATAGAGTTTTGCTACGTGATCCCAATCAATGACGTTAAAGAACGCATTGATGTAATCCGGACGACGGTTTTGATAGTTCAAGTAATACGCGTGTTCCCAGACATCAAGTCCAAGAATCGGTGTTTTACCTTCCATGACAGGTGTATCTTGGTTTGGTGTTGAAACGACAGCCAATTTGCCACCGTCAACGATGAGCCACGCCCAACCTGAACCAAAACGTGTTGTAGCTGCTTTTGCGAACGCATCTTTGAATCCTTCGAACGAGCCGAACGATTCGTCGATTGCTGAAGCAAGATCACCCGTTGGTGTTGCTCCGTCGTTCTTTTTCAAGAGTTTCCAGAAGAACGAGTGGTTCCAATGACCGCCACCGTTGTTACGGACGGCTGTTTGAATGTTAGCAGGAAGTGAATCGAGGTTTTGAAGTAATTCTTCAAGTGATTTCCCTTCATGCTCTGACCCTTCAAGTGCCGCGTTTACGTTCGTGACATATGTGTTGTGGTGTTTTGAGTGGTGAATCTCCATCGTACGAGCGTCGATATGTGGCTCCAGCGCATCATAAGCGTAGCCGAGTTCTGGTAATTCAAATTTTGACATTTTCATGTCCCCCTTTATCCTATTTTCGGAATTTCGATACTCTTTAAGACTAGCAAAAATAGTTGGTCAGACGCAAGCAATGACCCTTAGATATTACTGTTCGTCGCGTGGAGCGAATACGGAGACGCCGCCACCCGGAACCGGGAACACACCGAATCCTTCGTCATCGATGACAACAGGTTCTTCTTGGTGATTCGTATAATCGAACCATTGTTCTCCGGCACGTGATTCGCCGACGAACATCCGCTTTTCGCACATGTCAGCGTTCGACAGCAAGACGGCACAACCCGAGTTCGGGAATTCTTCGACGCCACGACGGACCCATCCGACACAATGCGGATCGTCCAGGTAATCTTCTTGCTCACCGTAAGCTTTATGGTAACGGGCGTACAATAGGGCATCGATCATCTCTTTTTTACCTTCTACCGGATGTGGTCCTTGGACACCATAGTAGTCTCCGTAGAAGACACATGGATAACCATCTTTACGTAATAAAACAGAAGCATACGCATGCTGTTTGAACCAGTCATCAATCCATGACTCCAGCGATTCGCCTGGTTGTGAATCATGATTGTCAACAAATGTCACGGCATTCGTCGGGTGAGATTCAACGAGTGTATCCGCAAACAACGTCGTTAAATCAAAGTCCTGTCCTTGTTGCGATGCTTCGTGGAATTTATAGTGAAGCGGCACATCAAACAAATCAATCGTATAATCAACGCTGTCTAAGAATTGGCGGCAATCATCTAAATCTGATTTCCAGAACTCACCGACCATATAGAAACCGTCCGGATTGTCTCCAATCATCGATTTGGCGAACTCATTGACGAATTCGTAGTTGATATGTTTGATCGCGTCCAAACGGAAACCTTGGCAATTGATCGTTTCTTTGAACCAGTTTCCCCAGTTAATCATCTCTTCGCGGACTTCCGGGTGGTTGTAATCAATGTTGGCGAACATCAGATAATCATAGTTGCCGAATTCGTCATCCACTTGATCGTTCCAATCTTTATTTTTACCGGAAATTTTGAAAACACCTGTTTTTTCTTCACGTGCATCAAAATCGGTTCCATTGAAAAATTCGTGTGTCCAGATGAAATCAGAATATTTTCCGTTTCGACCCGGGAACGTAAATTTCGTCCACGCATCGATTTCAAATTCTTCTGAAATTTCTTGCGAACGGTCTTCCGGGTGGACTTCCACAACTTTAATCGTCTCAAGTTCATCGGCAGCCGCTTTATGGTTCATGACGACATCTGCATAAACCGCGATGTCATTTTCATGCGCGACTTGAATTGCTTCGACCAATTCATCTTTTGTCCCGTATTTTGTCCGGACCGTTCCCTTTTGATCAAATTCCCCTAAATCATAGACATCGTAAATGCCATACCCTGTATCTTCATCTGATTGCCCCTTTGATGCTGGCGGAATCCAAACAGATGTGATGCCTGCAGCACGCAGTTCCGGCGCTCTCTCTTTTAAGCGTTGCCAATGCTTTCCATCATTTTCTACATGCCACTCAAAAAACTGCATCATCGTATGGTTACGTTCCATCTCTCTTCGCTCTCCCTTAAATTGCCATAGTATGAATATTATTGTATGAACATTATTACAATATCTTTAATATTCCCCAAGCAACCAAAAATAAACGCACACTCCAAAAAAGAGTGTGCGTTTATGGAGTGGACCCTGCAGGACTCGAACCTGCGACCGGACGGTTATGAGCCGTCAGCTCTAACCAGCTGAGCTAAGGGTCCTTAAGTAATAGTAGCGGCGGAGGGAGTCGAACCCACGACCTCACGGGTATGAACCGTACGCTCTAGCCAGCTGAGCTACACCGCCATGATGAATTAAAACAGCTAATATCAGATTACTGGAAGTAGACTTGAATGTCAATAAATTATCTCACAAAAACAAAGAGGAATTTCTTTTCAGAAATTCCTCTTGTTTTATGATGGATATTCACTTCATGCTGTTCCTGATCGTTGCTCCAGTACCAAGTCCGTAATATTGACGGCATGGTCTCCGATGCGTTCCAGGTTCGACAACAGATCAACGAAGATCATTCCAGCCTGACCGGTACAATCGCCTGCATTGACACGCAAGACATGGTGTTTGCGGAATGACCGTTCGAGCGAATCCAGTTTCCCTTCGAGCTCAAGCACTTGGCGTGCCAATGAAACATCATCCAGTTCAACTGCCTTGATGGCGGTCTCAACGATTTTTTGCGTCAAGATATACATCTCATCCAGCTCTTTTTCCGCTTGTGCCGTAAATTCGATGCGGTTGACGATTTGGAAATCAACAAGTTCGATGACGTTTTCAACATGATCACCGATCCGTTCAAAGTCATTGACGGCATGCATCAAGAGTGAATGGTCATTTGATTCCCGTTCCGACAAGTCATGCGCTGCGACTTTGACAAGATAACTCGTCACTTCTGTATTCAGATGGTTGATGGCGTATTCAATCTGGTCTGCCTCCGATACATCTTTTTTATCATGCGACTGTGTGTAACGGTGCGCTTTTCCAAGCGCTTCCTTCGAGAACTCACCCATCCGTAATACTTCGAGCTTCGCTTGACTTAAGGCGAGTGACGAAGACTGGTTCAAGATGTTTTGATCCAAGTGGCGTGGTTTCGAGTCGACGGTCGTATCCGTTCCCGGCACGACCTTTTGAACAAGCCATGCAATTTGTGCGATGAACCAGCATTGAATCAAGGTGTTGACGACGTTAAACGTTCCGTGCGCAAAAGCAATCTGCATTTTTGGTTCCAGATCCAGTGCACCGGTAATCCACGTAATGAACGCTGAAAACAGTGGTAAGGCGATCAAGAAGAGAATCGTTCCGACGATATTGAAGATGACGTGCGCTGCTGCCGTCCGTTTCGCTGCAATCGACGCACCAAGTGCTGCGAGAACTGCAGTGATCGTCGTCCCGATGTTATCACCAAACAAGACTGGTAACGCTGCTTTGATATCAATCATTCCGCCGTCATACAATTCTTGTAAGATTCCGATCGTCGCAGAAGACGATTGGACTAGCATCGTAAAGATTGTTCCGACGAATACACCAAGCAATGGACTTTCCGACATCGATACCGTCAGTTCTCGGAACCATTCGCTTGACTCGAGTGGTGCCATGCCGTCTCCCATGAGGGTCAATCCATAGAAGAGCGCTCCGAAACCAAAGAAGATTTGTCCGATGTATTGAATCCGTTCTTTATTGAAGAAGAAAATCAGGAACGCTCCAAGCGCAATCGCCGGGAGTGCTGCTTCCTTGACGTTAAATCCGATGATAAAAGCCGTGATCGTCGTTCCGATGTTCGCCCCCATGACGACACCAATCGCTTGACGCAAATTCATTAAGCCGGCACTGACTAACCCAACGACGATAACGGTCGTACCGGATGACGACTGGATCAAGACCGTGACGACAATACCGGCTAAAATTCCGAAAAACGGGTTTGAGGTATATTTATCTAAAATATACCGCAGACGGTCTCCCGCTGTTTTTTGAAGACCATCTCCCATATACTTAATACCGAATAGGAAAATACCAAGTCCACCGATAAAGGTGAAAATCATTTCCTGTAAATCATAGTTCATTTTGTCATCTCCTCGTATAAAAAAGTGGAATTGATTTGTTGTTAAGAATCCATTGTTTCAACTCCCCTATTATGTAAAGGTCTAATGAACTTGTAAACAGTTTTTAAGACATTCAATTGTTAAGGTTTTATTAATCTGTACCACTACAGTAAAATGCTTATTTATAAGAATTTTATGACCTATTTTCAATTGTTATAAAACAGAAGAAAGAGTGATTATATTGCATTTTTTAAGTCAACTACTTAATTACTTACAAACCACCTTAATTCCAAATCGTCTGTTTTTGAAGACACGCCTCGCTGATGTTTCCCTTTATTTTTGTGGATTGGCATGGATTTCCTTGTGGGTGACAATCATCGACAGCATCTTTCTTGAACAATCGATTCCATTTATCGTCTGGTTCATCCTGCATTTCATCTTCATTGCGATTGCGGTGTTGTTGTATCTGCTGTTCGTTTCCTATTTGAATCGCTGGCTCATCCAGTGGATTTTGCCGAAGCCTTGGGCTTTCCGGCAAGTATTTCCTTATACAGTTGCTGCAAACATCTGGAGTTTTCCGATTGGCGTTCTGATTTATCAACTCGGAAATTCAACGTTCGGAGTCGTTGTGCTGTTAGCCGGCCACTTTTTATATTCACTGATTCCGCTTCTTTTGGCCCGGAAGAATAAAAAGCCGTCACGTGTGCGGACATGACATCTTTTACACCGATTTACAGACTGAACTGTCCGTCTGACGACGGATTGACTTCCAACCGTCTGTGTTAAACAATTGTAAATGTTCAATTTTCGTTCTTGTTTCTCGATTTTTAGGGAATAGTTCGATATGATAGTACAAGTAGTCATAAACAATCTGGCGCTATGCCACAAAAGGAGATTTTCGATATGCCGAAAATGGTCCATCGCTCTAAGACTCGTCCCGTTCGTGTTGGGGACCTTGTCATTGGTGGAAGTAATGAAGTCATCATTCAAAGTATGACGACAACAAAAACACACGACGTCGAAGCGACTGTCGCTGAAATTTTACGTCTTGAAGAAGCGGGATGCCAAATTGTCCGCGTCGCTTGTCCGGAAGAACGCGATGCACTTGCCCTCGCAGAAATCAAAAGCCGGATCAACATTCCACTCGTCGTAGACATCCATTTCAACTATAAACTGGCTCTCATGGCAATCGAAGCTGGTGTCGATAAAATCCGGATCAATCCGGGTAACATCGGACGCCGCGAGAAAGTCGAAGCTGTCGTCACGGCAGCAAAGGCCAAAAACATCCCGATTCGAATTGGAGTCAATGCCGGTTCACTGGAGAAACATATTCTCGAGAAATACGGTTACCCGACTGCCCGTGGGATGGTCGAAAGTGCGTTGCATCACATCAAAATTCTTGAGGATCTCGATTTTCACGATATCATCGTTTCCTTAAAAGCTTCCGATGTTCAGTTGGCGCTCGAAGCCTATCAGCTCGCTTCTGAGTCATTTGATTACCCACTGCACGTCGGTATCACGGAATCTGGTCCTTTACGTACCGGTTCATTAAAATCCGCTGCCGGTCTTGGCGCGATTCTATCGCGTGGTATCGGAAATACGGTCCGCGTTTCACTTTCTGCCGACCCGGTCGAAGAAGTCAAAGTCGCAAAAGAAGTCTTGAAATCATTTGGTCTTGCCGCAAACGCTGCAACATTGATTTCTTGCCCGACATGCGGACGGATTGAAATCGACTTGATGGCAATCGCCGCTGAAATCGAGGACTACATCGATAAAATCCAAGTCAACATCAAAGTGGCTGTTCTCGGTTGTGCCGTCAATGGTCCTGGTGAAGCACGCGAAGCAGACATTGGTATCGCCGGTGCCCGTAACGAAGGATTGTTGTTCCGTCATGGAGAAATCATCCGTAAAGTGCCGGAAGCGACAATGGTCGAAGAATTAAAAAAAGAAATCGACGCCATCGTGCTCGAAAAAGAAGCGGAAAAAGAAGCGGAAAAAGAAGCTGCTAAAGCAAGTCAATCGTAATAAAAAAGAGTCCTCCGACGGAGTGACTCTTTTTTTCGTGTCTGTATTTCGACTATGTTATACTAGTGGCAGAAAATTTATAGAATGTTGGTGATGTAAGTGAAAATCGGAATTGATATTGATGGAACAATCACTCATCCTTCTTCGTGCTTTAACTATATGAACAAATATTTGGGGACATCGATTGATTTTGAGATGGCTTCCGAATACGAGCTTCATACCTATACAGACATGGAGCAAATCGAATTTTGGGAGTTCATGGTCAAGTCGGGTCACGAACTCGGTATTTATCGTGAATCGATCCCGCAAGAACTCGTCAAACAACATCTGTGGGCATTACGTAAACAGTATGATCTTCACTATGTGACGGCGCGATCAGAAATCGTTCGCCCTGTGACGGAAGAATGGATCAAACAGCACGAGCTCCCACTTGATTCACTCATCATGACCGGCTCACATGATAAAGTACAAGTCGTTCGGGATTTGTCGCTCGATTTGTTCATGGAGGACCGGCTTGAAAATGCGATTCAAATTGCGGAAGATACATCGATCCCCGTCATTTTGTTTGATGCACCGTACAATCGACGTCCCCTTCCTGAAAACATCGTCCGCGTGTCTTCTTGGGATGAGGCTGTTCAAACCATTCATAAATTTGCACCGATTCGTTAAAAACAGCCGTCACGGCTGTTTTTTTATTTTATCAAAATCAGCCGAGAATACTCCCACTTCTAAACGTTCAGGGTGAAACCCTAGTGCAAGTGGGAGATGAATCGTCTTCGGGTAAAGCGTGTCTTGCGACACGTCAATTGCCCGACACTCTTGGTTTGAAAGCAATTAACATCAGGAATAAAAAAAGAGTCATGTTCTTTGAAAACTGAAGATATAGGGTTGTGACAGGAAGTTCGTCTGTCACGTAAAATCTTCAACGTTCACCTTGCGGATGACCGAAGTAGCGAAAACCAAGCAGAGTAGGCATCCGCATAAAAGAAACGGACAAGATCAACGTTCAACCGTCGGGACGACGGGGTTAGCCTGATAAATTTTTGACCGCTCGGTTGAATAACTCAGGAATCTTCTACCTCTTAGCGAAGCGTAGGTGGAGGTAGTTCAATTGTATGTTTTGATTCGAGTATCGTACACTTGTAGAGGATTCCCATATTATCTCATTTCCAATATTTTTTTGAATGTGAAAGGACTTTATTATGCTGACGACTTTAAATATTTTTTTCCTTAATATCTGCATCATTTTTCTTATCTTGTCTTTCACCTTTTATTTATTACGTAACCGGCTTCCGATTCAGCAAGATTCGAAGCTTTCGACCCGATTGTATTTTGGTTTCGCTAATGGACTAACTGGGATTTTATTGATACATAATTCCATTATAATTAACGGTGCTTTCATCGATTTGCGCCTATTACCGCTCGCCTTATCTGCTTTATACGGCGGACCGATCAGCATCGTGACGACCGGCTTTTTGCTCATGTTTTACCGGATCGTCATCGATACAGGAGAATCGATGACAGCACTACAAACTTCGATTCTCACACTGATCAGTTTTGTCATTCTCGTTCTGCTTTGCACACGCTTTATTAAACAGAAAGCGGCTCTGTTTACTGTCATCGTCACGATTGGTTCCCTGCTTGTCTTGATTCGTATGTTGATGAGTGATACTGCATTTCAGGCCTGGCAATTGATTTTTGCTCCTTATTTTTTAATTACGATTCTTGCTTCACTTCTGTTTTATCACCTGTCCCGTATGTTGCAGGATCACTTCGTCCTGTATTCCTACCAATCGTATTTGGCGACAACCGATCAGCTGACACGATTGGCCAATCGTCATGTCATCATGGATAAAGTTGCGACGTTGGAACAGGAAAGAGCACCGTGGGGTGTGATTTTATTTGATTTAGACTATTTCAAGTCAGTCAACGACCAGTACGGTCATGCCGTCGGAGATGCGGTCTTACGTCACTTCTCTGTTTTATTGACACAAGAATGCCCGCAGGATACAACAGTCGGACGTTACGGCGGGGAAGAGTTCATTGCCATCTTACCCAATACTTTGCGTGTATCACCCGACCAATTAGCGGAACAAATTGTCGCAACAGTAATGAGGACACCGTTCGTCATGCAGGATCACGCACTTGAAATCACTGTCTCGGCGGGCGTCGCCTATGCCGGGCACCAATCCGCCAGTGTGGTCTTTAAACAGGCGGATACAGCCTTGTATGCCGCAAAGCAAAATGGACGGAATCAATCCTATGTCTATACCAGTTAAATCTCCTTCATGGGTATCAAAAGCTCCAAATACACAAACGGAAGCCGCATCATTCTGCCGCTTCCGTTTGTTTGGTTTTCAATAAACAAATGATTTCTTCCAGCTTAACGGGCTTTGCAAAAAAATAACCTTGGAATAAGTGAACACCAAGATTCTTCGCAATCCGGACTTCCTCTCCCGTCTCGACACCTTCAACGATACACTCGACATGCATCGACCGACTGAGTTGAAAAATGGATTCCAAGATGGACTGGCGTTTCTCAGACTCTTCAATCTGCTCGATGAACTGTTTAGGTACTTTCAACTGACGAAGCGGCAATAACCGTTCAAGCACATGGTAAGAAGCATGACCTGTTCCAAAATCATCCAATGAAACCGGAAAATCAAGGGTTTTGATCCGGCGTAGCGCTCTTAAAATCGGCTGACTCTCAAAATCAAGTGATTGACTTTCCGTAATCTCGATTTTAATTTGTTTTGGCTTGAGGGAATACTTTAGCAACATCCGTTCAATAAACGGCATGAAGGATTCGTGCGTCAGTTGGCGGGGTGACACGTTGACCGACAGGCTGAAATCATCCGGAACAAGATCAATCAGTTGTTTCCTCGTCTTACATCCTTCTTCAAAGATCCATTCCCCCAGACGAATGATCAAATCACTTTTTTCGGCAATGGGGATGAATACTGTTGGTCGACCAGCCCCTGGAATTTTACTGTTCCAACGTACGAGGGCTTCAAGACCCACAAAGCGATCCTGATCAGAGTCGTATTGCAACTGATAGACAAGATAAAAGTCGCGATTGACGTCCGCACGGGATAACGCTTTTGCTGCTTCAACTCGAAGCGCTTGTTCCGCCCTCCACTCCCGATTCAAACACATGACTTTTTCTGCGTTGCGGATACTTTCAGGAAATGCTGATGTAATCTGTTGGACCCGTTTCGTCACAGTAGCTTGATCAACGTCACCGTCATCTATGACGATGTATAAGTTGACGTAGATCTGATGCCGATCCACTTGGTAAGGTGCAGACATCTGATGGCTGAGCCGTTCCATCTCTTCTTGACACGAGACCCCCGGTGGTTTATCCATTACGACGACAAGTGTCCCGCCTTCGACACGAACCATTTCGTAGTAAGGCGGCAACAAATTATTTAAACGTTCGACACAATCAAATAATACCTTTTCTTGAATCTCCTCACCAAAATAACGGGCAAGCTCATAGTAATTTTCAAGCTGAACACCTACCAGTAAGAGGGATTGATGCTTTTCCGCCCCAAACCTTTCTTCTAGTCCATGCATATTCAAGAGTTGTGTCTGCGCATCATGTCGGGCGGCATGATGTAACTGGTCTGCCATCATTTGAAGGTGACGTAAATGACGAAGATGCAAATGATTGATGACAAAAGCGATGCAAATAGCAATCGCAATCATCCCCAGTCTCGCGTAATGGTCGGTCGGATCAATTTCGACCGTTACTTTCGTTGCCCGAAACATCACATACCCGTTCGTCGCGACGGTAATGACGACGGCATACCATATCATAATCCGGTCATAGGCAATCAATGCAATCATTAAAAATAAAAAGCAACTTGCCCAGACGGTAACTGCAGCATATGGTAAAAGACTGATGGACGTAATCGGAATCACTAAGAACATAATAGATAATAAATGCGATTGATAACGATTCGTCAAACGACTACGGCTAATCCATAAAGTCAAAAGACCTAATGCCAACAAAATCATAACGAGCGTCGTGCGACTTAAATAGGCACTCTGCATCGTTTCATCAGTCGTCATCCAAAAAATCAACGCTCCGGCACTCATGGAAAAAAATGAAAAGTTCCCAATCCACCGCTGTTGATTGCGGACCATCTCGTTTACTGTTTTAACGGGCATCTGTCTCCTCCTTTCTAAAAAATAAAGAGTCTTAGCCGAATTGGCGTCACTTTATCATACTCCGGCTCTTCTACAACTAGCAATTATTTCCTTTAAAAAAGAATAGACATTTTCTTCTATTCCGAAGAAACATGCCTATTCCTGAATTTTCTTTACTGATCATGAATCCGTCCCAGTTCATCAATCACGTCTGTCGCAAGAATACTGCTCGGATGAACATGTCGCTCCGCCTGTTTGGATGCTTTTGCATACCAAAAAACGCCGAGGGCAATCAACCGTTCCACCGACAAGTGTTTATAATGATCGGTTTGACCAAGCAAACTTGTGATTACACCGAACAGCGTGTCGCCACTGCCGCCTTTTGCTAGTCCGCTCGATGCACCATTTACTACGTAACCTCCACCATCCGGTGTAGCAACAAGAATTATATGCGCTTTTAGGACCACAATGACTTGATGTAAACTGGCATATTCACTCGCCTGACCAAATAAATCATCTTGAATTTCTAGAATCGTCCGCCCTGTCATCCTTGCAAATTCACCAATATGAGGAGTGACGACAATGGCAGCTTTTCGCTCCGGATATTCCTGTAAAATCAATGCCCCGGCATCAAGAACAACCGGAATATCCTGTTCCAACAAAAGGGCAATCCAATCAGAAATGGATTCGGATGTTACACCAGGACCTATCCCAGCGACACTCACTTGTTGCAGCACTCCTGTAATCGTTTCCGTCGTCTGGTTCAGTAGCATCGCCTCCGGTGCATTGATCATTAATCCTACTTGAGCAGTCGAAACCGTTGATACCTGAAGCTTTCCGATACCGGTTCTAAGAGCCGCACGTGCCGCCAGTTGAATCGATCCGGGCATTGTCTGGCTTCCACCAATCAACAATGCGGTACCGTATGTCCCTTTGTGTCCATACGGATCGCGTGCTAATAAAGGTGAAATGGATTCTGATAAGACTTCCCACTCCCCCAATGCAGGTAACCCCAGATCAATTTTTTCCAATTCTCCAAAAAACGGAGCAGTTTTAATTAAAAAAGCAGTCCGCTTATAAGCATGAAGTAAAAATGTCATATCCGCTTGCAAGGCCTGTCCCTTGAAATCAACCGTATGATCGGATGGTACACCACTCGGTACATCGACGGCATATAACTTCGCTCTCTGCCGTTGCTGTTCCTTGACCCAATCAAATACTTCCACCACTGCATCCAAGCGGGATATATCAACACCCGTCCCGAACAGTGCATCAACGATAACATCATACTGTCCACACATTGTCTCCGATACAAGTCCAAATGCTTCAGCATACCGTTGATGCAAACGGGCGGTTTCTGATTTAGCATCTCCGAAAGGTGCATGTAGCGTAACATCAAAGCCATCCCGGACCAACTCTCGTCCGATGACATATCCATCGCCGCCATTATTACCCGTCCCACAAAGAATGATTATTCGATCGTTGACACTGTGTCTGTCTTTGATGCGTTTCGCCACTTCACTCCCGGCCCGTTCCATCAATACTTCCAGTGGTAAACCGGACGTTTTTGCCCATTCATCGATTTTTCTTGCCTCCTGCGCATCATAAATCATCTCCATCACCTCTGTTCGTCTATTCCCGTTTTCATTCGTTTCATGCCAAAAAAACGACAGATTGAAATCTGCCGTTTACTCAAAATACTGCGTTCAAATAGAGGTTATTATTTTTGACACGCCGCACAGCGTCCGTAGATTTCAAATTTATGATCTTCGACTTCGAAGCCTGAATCTTTAATCGGAGCCACCCATTGCATCGGACAGACGTCCAGTGTTTCTGTTTTTCCACATGTCCGGCAAATCAGATGGTGGTGATGATGTCCCGATTGACACGCTGCCCGGTACTTCATTTCTCCATCCAACTCCGTTGTCTCTAAAATCTCGATTTCCGCAAAATCGTTTAAGTTCCGGTAAATCGTATCGTAGCTGAGTGACGGGTGTGACAACCGCAATTCCTCGGCCACTTCCCGTGCACTGACATACCGGTTGGCTTCAAACAGATATGCCAACAAATCCAGACGTTTTGGCGTCATTTTAAATCCGGACGCCTTCATCCGGTCACGCGCTTGTTCGATGTTTTTTTTCATGCGTTTTTCCTCCCATCCAAAACCGCTCGATGATCATGACGAGAATCAGTTCCATCACCGCCAACATGACAATCATGCCGCCCGGTGCCAAATCAAACTGATACGCAAGAATCAAGCCGGCAATCGTCGCCACTTCTCCAAAAACAATCGCATAAAAAATCGTTGCTTTAAAGCTTTTGGCGAATCGAAGGGCTGCCGCTACAGGTAACGTAATCAGACTTGAAACGAGTAAGATACCGACGACACGCATGCTGATCGCAATGACCAAAGCGACGACAATCATGAATAAAATATGGACCAGACGTAGTCGGATCCCGGAAACCCTGGCTTGTTCCTCGTCAAACGACAAAAAGAGCAACTCTTTATAAAACGCGATGACAAATAAAATGACGACGCCTGTCACGATGAAGATCGTGTAGACATCCGTCAGCGTGACCGCTGAGACTGTTCCAAACAAAAAGGATACGAGATCCATCGAAAAACCGTTGGCGAGACTAATGAAAATTGCTCCGAGACCCATTCCCGTCGCCATGATGATCGGAATCGCCAGTTCTTGAAAGTGTTTATATTTCGCTCGAAGCCAGTCAATCGTCAATGCTGCGATGACCGACGTCACGATTCCGAGATACAGGGGATTCAAGTCCGCGAGACTCGCGACCATCCCGGAAATCAACAAACTGAGTGCTATCCCAGCCAGCGTGACGTGTGACAAGGCATCCGCAATCAAACTCATTCGGCGGACGACAACAAAGGAACCGATCAACGGCGCCGTAAATCCAATCAATACTGCGGCCACAAGCGCGTACTGTAAAAACTTCAATGTCATGAATGCTTCAATCACTGGACAACCTCCCCTTGGTGGACGAGGACACGTCCCGGGACAGGATACAATGAACGAATCGTCTGTTCATCGAGTTCCCAATATTCCTTGATGCCGCAGTTACAACCGAGTCGTCCGTCAACCAAATGAATCACATCCGTCACGAGCTTACTGACGAAATGAATATCATGTGTAACGAGAACAAAGGTCCGTTTCTTGTCACGCCGTAATTCTTCGAGAATTTCATAAAATTCCTTCACATACCGCTGGTCAACTCCGACCGTCGGCTCATCCAGAATCATCAAATCTGGATCATTGACGAGCGCTCGTGCAATGAAGACCCGTTGTTGCTGCCCACCGGATAAATCACCGACCTTTGAATCCCGGCGATCCCACATGCCGACGGTTTCAAGAGCGATCTTGACCTTTTGACGATCCAGTTTCGTCACACGGCGAAACAGTCCTTTTTTCGCATACAGTCCCATCTCGACGACCTCTGCGACCGTAACAGGAAATCCTGAATTAAAGGAAGCTGCTTTTTGCGATACATAACTGATTCGCCACCAGTCACTGAATGCAGCTTGATCCTGACCGAACAGTCGAATCGTGCCCTTCGGTTTTAGTAGACCAAGCATACATTTGATCAACGTCGATTTTCCCGATCCATTTTCTCCGACAATCGCCAGAAACTGACCTTGCTGGACCTCAAAGCTCACTTCATTTAAAACACGTCGATCCGGGTAGTCATATGTCAGTTGTTTAATTTCGATAATTGGTTCAGTCATATCTAATCTCTCCTTCCGTCTCGTTTTAAAACGGAATAATTACGCCTTATCAACTGTCTTATTATAGCGCCCGCTCTATTCCCGTGCAACCAATGTAACTTTTTTATGAATCAGCAGTTTTTCAGACAGGTACAAGGTACAATATTATTATACAAGCTGCCGTTTTCAGAGTCTTTGATTCGGGAAAAGAGGCATGGAGTACTCAAAGGGGGCGGATTTGTTTTGAAAAATGAACTGGCAGTCATCGATATTGGATCCAACTCGATTCGATATGTTATTTTTCACCCGGTCGATTCCGGCCGATATATCGAAAAAATCAACGTCAAAGTTGTCGCTCGCCTGTCCGCACATATTGACGAGGACGGTGCACTGGATGCTGTCGGCATCCGGTTGCTCTGCGAAACATTGCAACGTTTTTATGAGATCGGCGTCACCCATTTCGTTGAAGAAACGATTTGTGTCGCGACCGCTGCGATTCGAAATGCTGGTAATCGAGAGGCTATCGTTCAGGCCGTCGAACAGGAAACACCCTTTACGGTGCGTGTGCTCTCTGATGAACAGGAAGCCTACTACGGTTATTTCGCCATCATCAATTCCACCTTCTTGACGGACGGGTATTCCGTCGATATCGGCGGAGGTTCGATGGAAGTGACTTTAATC
Organism: Exiguobacterium sp. S22-S28; assembly: GCF_043359615.1. Lineage (NCBI taxonomy): Bacteria > Bacillati > Bacillota > Bacilli > Caryophanales > Exiguobacterium > Exiguobacterium sp. S22-S28. The sequence goes on from NZ_JBHFFC010000026.1 coordinate 453,530, forward strand.
GAAAACAGGGAAATGGTCGCTTACCACAGCTTCCCGTTTGGTGCCGTCACATTGACGCGACAATTCCAGTCCGGCGAAACGATGACTTCCGGTGAACAAAAAAAGCTGGTTAAATTCTTACGGGAACAATTCGATGAAATTCCTTGGCTGAAAGGTAAAAAACTACCTTTGATCGGGGTTGGTGGATCCGCACGAAATTTCGTTAGAATACATCAGTCGACACTGGATTATCCGTTACACGGCATCCATCAGTACCAAATCCGTTCAAAAGAGCTCGGACGATTGATTGATGAGCTGGAAGATAAGCCACCCAAACAGTTGGCTAAAATCGAAGGGTTGTCAAAAGACCGCGTTGATATCTTTTTACCGGCTTTGATTGCAATTCACGAACTGGCACTACATATTGAGGCTGATCAGTTCGTGATGAGTAATTACGGATTACGGGAAGGATTGGTTTACGAATACGATTTGCATGATCAAAGTCAACGACGCGTCGAAAATGTCCGGGAAGAAAGTCTGTATCAGTTGGAAAGTGATTATAAAGTAAACCGAGATCGGATGAACTATCTCGGGACGATTGCAAAATCCATCTACCGCCAGCTCGTCACACTCGATATCATACCTGAACGGGCAGCCGATTTACGGTTATTGGATTCCGCCAGCCGTCTGCTTTATTGCGGACAGTATATCAATCCGGATACGCGTTCCAATCAAACCTTTTACCTGCTGACGCATACCGACTTAAAAGGCATGACACATAAAGATCGTTTGGCACTGGCACTCGTCAGTTCGTATTCTTCTTCAAAACGCATGCAACAACTGCTAAAACCATTCAAAGATTGGTTCACCGAAAAATCGATTGAACGATTTGATTTACTCGGCTCCATTTTGAAATTGACCGAAGCACTTGACGTTACAGAACGTCGGGCTGTTGACAGTCTTGAGCTCGTTCTGGATAAAGATAAGAAAAATGTTCGAATCATTCTGGATACCGGTGATCATGATTACGGATTTGAAGTTGAAAAAGCCGAAAAACAAAAAAAACATTTGGAACGAATCATTGATCGATCGATTCAATTGGATACTAAAGGAGGCGGACTTACATGAAGATGGACTCCCCCGAATTTTTTAATAACCGGGAAATCAGCTGGTTACAGTTCAACGAACGTGTTTTAGGAGAAGTGACGGATACGCGAAACCCGTTAATGGAACGATTTAAATTTCTAGGCATATTTAGTTCTAATTTGGATGAATTTTATATGGTTCGCGTCGGTGGACTGAAAGACGAAGTTCTAGCCGGGTTCAATAAACCGGAAAACAAGCAACAACTCACACCGAAACAACAGTTGCGGGCAATCGCTGCAAAAACAAAAGAATTGGTCGATCAGCAGTACGAAGCGTTTAAGGAAGTAACCGCTGCTTTAAAAAAAGAAGGCGTCTCTTTCTTAAAACATGACGAATTAAACGAAGTACAGTCAGAGTACGTGAAGGCGTTTTTCCGCGAACAGGTTTTTCCGGTTTTGACGCCTGTCGCGGTCGATGCGTATCGTCCGTTTCCCATGTTATCCTCCAAATCATTGAACATCGCAACAGCCCTTGAAGCTGAAGATGGCTCAAAACGTAATTTAGCGTTGGTTCAAGTTCCCGCCGTCTTACCACGCTTCGTTGATTTACCGGTTGATGACGAGGAAACGACAGCGGTAATCTTACTCGAGGACGTCATCATTTCGTTTATCGACTCATTGTTTAAAGGCTACCGTGTTTTGTCCGCCATGCCGTTTCGCATCACCCGAAACGCAGATTTACCGTTTCATGAAGAAGGAACACATGACTTATTAAAGTTAATCGAAAAAGAATTGAAGAAACGCCGGTGGGGAGTAGGCATCCGACTCGAAATTCAAAAAAATGCCATCAATACGAACTTATTAAACATGTTGCGGGATGTTCTTGATTTACAGGACCGCGATATCTATGCTGTTGATGGTCCGATTGATTTGACGTTTGCTTTTGCTTTTTATAGTCAGATTGGTGTCGAATATGATCATTTGATTTATCAAACAATCATGCCAGTCGAACCTCCAGCACTTGAAAAGTCAAAAAATCTGTTTGATCAGATTTTACAACAGGATTATTTATTGCATCATCCTTACCATACGTTTGATCCTGTCGTACGCTTCATCGTTCAAGCCGCCAATGATCCAAATGTTCTTGCCATTAAACAGACCTTATACCGCGTCTCCGGCGACTCACCTATCATCAAGGCATTAAAAACAGCTGCTGAAAACGGCAAGCAGGTCACTGTGCTCGTTGAATTAAAAGCACGTTTTGATGAAGCGAAAAATATCGAATGGGCAAAACAACTCGAAAAAGTGGGGGCTCACGTTATTTATGGATACAGTGATTTGAAGACACACTCTAAAATCACACTGATTGTCCGACTTCAGGAAGGTCGAATTCAACGTTTCGTCCACTTGGGGACAGGCAACTATAATGATTCCACAGCAAAATTATATACGGACATCGGTTTGTTGACAGCACGTGAACAAATTGCCGAAGATGCGACAAACTTCTTTAACTGGTTGTCGGGCTACGGGGAACAGCCGCAATGGAATGCTATTCATACCTCACCGAATTCCATGCTTGAGAAATTCATCGATTTGATTGACGAAGAAATCAAGTACCATAAGAAACATGGAAATGGTCGGATTGTCGCCAAAATGAACAGCTTGACTGAAAAAGATATCATCCTGAAACTGTATCAAGCGTCTAAGGCGGGTATCCAGATCGAATTGATTGTTCGCGGCGTCTGTTGTCTGCGTCCGCAAATTAAAGACATCTCAGAGAATATTCGTGTCACGTCTGTCGTCGACCGTTACCTTGAGCACTCACGAATCTTTTACTTCCACCATAACGGGGATGATCTGATTTATTGTTCAAGTGCAGATTGGATGACCCGTAACATGCGAAAACGAATTGAAATCCTTTTCCCGATCATCGATGAAGATCAAAAAAACTACATTAAAGATTGTCTGGCGTTAACATTAGCGGATAACGTCAAAGCCCGTGAACAAGACGCAAAAGGAGTATACCATTACGTCACAAAAGGGAAACAATCCTGTGAATCACAAGTGTTGATCCAGCATTATACGAACGGAAAATTAAAGTCAAAACCAACGTTTGAGCGTCCGCTTGAACATAAATGGATTCCCGTCGAACGACCAGAAGAAAAAATCGTTTTTGATTCCGCTACTCTCAAAAAATAATCGTTGTTTAACGTCAGACATCTTCATATAATAAGCATGTAAGCGGTTTTTCGATACAGAAAGGACGAGACCTCATGCTTCAACAAATTTTATTATCCTTACTTGCCGGAATCATCTGTGGTGTGGTCTTTACCGCACTCAAGCTGCCGATTCCCGCCCCACCTGTTTTTCCGGCAATTGTCGGGATCTTCGGTGTATTTCTCGGAATGAAAGTGTTTTTATTCATTGCCGACCGTTGGCCGTTTTAACAGACCGTAAAAAAGCGTTTCTCTTCTCCAATCGGAAAAGAAAAACGCTTTTTTTATTTCTTTAGTGCTTCCGCAATGACTTTGTCCCAATTGACGTCATCACAAGCTGTTTGGCACGTCGGCTCCACTTCACACGTCGCACACTTTCCTTTTTTAGCTTTTTTCGTAAAGCGTACGAGTGAGAATCCAGCATAACCAAATACGAGCAAACCAATCAAGATATCAATCATATGCATCATGATTCCTCCTTTTTACGAAAATCCAAGTGCGTGTCCAGCCTGATAAATCAAGAATGAAATACCATATGCTACGAATAAACCGTAAAGACTCGCAATCCATGTCCATTTTGCGCTTCCAACTTCTCGTCGGATGACGGCTACAGTTGCGAGGCATGGGACATACAATAAGACAAACGCCATGAAACTGTAAGCGCTGAGTGGTGTGAACTGTCCGGATAACTGTCGTCCGAGTTCTGATTCATTGACGGCATAGATGATTGCCATCGTCGAGACGACCACTTCTTTCGCCAAGAATCCGGTAATCAAAGCAGCTCCAGCTTGCCATGTCCCAAATCCAAGCGGAATCAGTAACATAGCGATCACGCCACCAATCATGGCCAGGAAGCTATCGTTCATATTGACGTCAAAACCACCTGGTCCTGTATAAGCAAGCAACCAAATGATGACCGAACCTCCAAAAATGAATGTACCCGCTTTTCGGACAAAACCTTTTCCTTTTTGCCACGTGCTGCGCCATAGCGTCAAGCCTTGCGGAACCCGGTAAGGCGGTTGCTCAACTAAAAAGAGACTCGTCGCTTCTTCAGCAGCCAATACTTTTGAAAAAACTTTGGCGGCAAGCAGCGCCAAAACGATTCCTAATATATACAGCGACAAGACAATCATTGCCTGATTACTCGCAAAAAAACTGCCTGCAAACACAGCATAAATCGGCAAACGAGCCGAACAGGACATGAATGGAGAAATGAAGATCGTAACCAAACGCTCCCGCTCTTCTTCCACGGATCGTGCTGCCATAATTCCCGGAACATTACAGCCGAATCCAATGATCATCGGAATAAAGCTTTTACCGTTTAAGCCAACCATCTGCATAAACCGATCCATGACGATAGCGACACGCGCCATATAACCGGAGTCTTCGAGAAACGAGATAAAGAAAAACAGGACAAAGATTTGCGGGACGAAGACAAGTACGCCGCCCACCCCTGCGATCACTCCATCAATCAATAAATCTTGAATGAATCCTGATGCTCCCAGCTGGTTTAAAACAAAGACGACCGCTGTCGAAAGAGGACCTTCGATGAACGCTCCAAGTAAGTCAGATAACGGAGCACCAATCCAGTTAAACGTAACGTGGAACAGAGCATATAAAACGGCAAAAAAGATGGGTAATCCAAGAATCGGATGGGTCACGACCGCATCGATACGATCGGTCCATGTCTTCCGATCAGATTTTTCTTCCATCACAGCACTTGCCCGAATAGCGATCGCCCAGTTTCTCCGGCACTCCGTGATATGCGCATGGATGAATCGACCCAGCTCTTGTTCCAGTGCTTTTCGTACTTCAGTGATTCCTGGTGCCTTCCGTTCCAAATACTCGATGAAGACACGGTTACCGGCAAGATATTGGACTGCCATCCATCGTTCGTTTTCTTGCAGGTCAGCCTGCTCGATGATCATCGCAATCGCCTGTTCTGTTTCTTGACCATAGTTAATTTTTAGCGGTAGCTGCCGTTGAACCTGATCGGGAATCGATGCCAGTAATACTTCACAACCTTCTCCTGTACGGGCGACGATTGGAAATACGGGAACGCCAAGTGCTTGTGCCAGTGCATCCGCATCAATCGTCGTCCCACGATTCCGGGCAACGTCCATCATATTTAAACCGATTTGAATCGGCTTACCGATTTCCAACAGTTGTGCCGTCAATTGCAGATTTCGTTCGAGCTGCGAAGCATCGATGATGTTGATCATGCCATCAAAGGGCTCTTCCATCAAAAAACGAGCAACAACAGCTTCGTCTGCTGACAACGGGTCTAAATCGTATACTCCGGGCAAGTCAATCAGTTGCCCCCGATTCCCATGTAACTTTCCGACCTTCTTATCCACTGTTACACCAGACCAGTTTCCCACGTGGGCATATGAACCAGTTAATCGGTTGAATAAAGAAGTTTTTCCGGTATTCGGATTGCCGAGTAACGCAATGGTTGGAGTCATGGTACAAACACTCCAATCTTTTTGGCATCATTTTTTCGAATCGCAATCATTTGATGATGATCACGTTGTTCTATCGTCAACGGACCTTGAAAGCTTGCCCGTCGTCTGACAACAACTGGACAACCTTCATAAAAACCGAGAGCTAACAACCGTCTGCGCAGTCGATCTTCTATATGATTCAAATCAGTCATTACTACGGGTTTATCAATCGGAATCATTGCTAAATCAGTCATACATGCTCCTCCAGTTACTCCAATTTCACTGATAATAATTATCAGTCTTGATTATATCATGCAGATGACTTCAAAAAAAACAGCAAGTGTCTCAGGAAAAAGTTCTGAGACACTTACTGTTCCGTAATCGTTGGGTCAGACGTCGCGGCAATATCTTGAATGACTTCGATTTGCTGGTGTGCCAAGCGGTGGCAGTTTGGACAAAGCGTTTGAAACTGACCGTGATGATCATGCCATTCCAAAAGTGAAAAATTTGTTAATCCACATCTTTCGCATGTCTTTTTTAATGGTGCGGGATGATTACGTTCCCGAAAGCGTTCCATGCGACGCTTTTTTGCCTGCTCGATCGTTGCTACGTCTGATTCGAAATGTCCTGCCTGCCATGCTTCGACAATCCTTTGGCGATGCTTTGGATCCAATCGTCCCGAATTCATCTGTAAGCTTGACAGCGGTGAACCGAGTAACGGATGGCGTAAGTCAACACTGATTAAATCCAGACAGGCATAGATGCGTTCTTGTTCATCTGCCTCCTTCATCCAGTGGGGATCTGCTGGTCGTGTCGTATACTCGCTGAACAGTACTTCGGCGTATGCGACGATTCCATCCGGGGTCGCCAAGAACACTTCTTCCCCCTCCGCTAATTCCGCCGGTAAATAAAACGGTTCTTTCGTTTCGTAATACAAGACGACCGCTTGACGTAAGGCAAACTCCGATTCATCAATGACTAGTAGATGACACACGCGGCAGACACCTCTCTCGTTTAAATGGATGTACCAATCAGCGGTAAACGCCACTCGGCATCAAAATTTCCAGAGCGTAACATCGCAATTTCTTCTTGATACGGGGCAACTTTCTTTTTCGGATCCAGTCCAATGTAGGGTGTCTCAAGGATTTTAGGCAAATGTGCCAAATCCCGGTGGTGCACAATCCGATGAAGCGGATCAAAACCGATTTCACCGAATCCAATGTTCTCATGACGGTCTTTTTTGGCTCCGCGGACGTTTTTGGAGTCATTGACATGAATGACACCGAGACGATCCAAACCGACAATCCGGTCAAACCGTTCCAAAACGCCATCCAAGTCATGGACCAAATCATAACCAGCATCATGGACGTGACACGTGTCCAAACAAACGGATAGACGATCGTTATGGATTACACCCGCGATGATTTCCGCAATCTCTTCAAACGTTTTTCCAATCTCCGATCCTTTACCGGCCATTGTCTCGAGAGCAATCTTAACCTGTTCATCACCGGTCAAGACCTCATTGAGTCCTTCGATGATTCGTTTAATTCCGACTTCTTCCCCGGCGCCGACATGCGCTCCTGGATGAAGAACAATATGCTTGGCTTTTTCGAGTGCTTCCGCACGGCGAATTTCTTCACCTAAAAATGAAACAGCCAGTTCGAACGTTTCCGGCTTCGTCGTATTGCCTAAATTGATGATATACGGCGCATGAACGACGATTTCTTCGATTCCATTTGCCTCCATGTGTAACAAAGCTTCTGGAATCCGTAAATCAGAAATCGGTTTTCGTCTTGTATTTTGGGGAGCACCCGTATAGACCATCATCGTCGTCGCTCCGTAGGACGCTGCTTCCTCACTTGCACCAAGCAACATCTTTTTTCCCGATAAGGACACATGTGAACCAATTTTCATTCTGTCTCTCCACCCTTCTTCTCACTACTAGTGTACCAAACACGAAAAAACAAAGTCCACGATGGATCGCGTGAACTTTGTTGAGAGAAATCCGTTTCGGTATCAAACCACAAATTCCTTATTTCGATTTACTTGCATTTGCTTTACGCTCAGCACGCCCGATTCCACGCTGTTCTTTGATTCGTTCGCGTTTCGCTGTTTCTTTCAACTTATACTGGTGTTTCTTTTTATAACCTGGTTTAACACGTTTTTTCGCTTTAGCCGCTTCACCTGATAGTCGACTGTGAGCTGTTTTCGAAACTGCCGTCTTCATGTGTGGTTTCGCGCGACGGCGTTCTTTGACTTCGCTGACTTGACCACTTTTGACATCCACGTTGATGAATGCAATGCCACGATCCTCGAGACGGTTGATGGAACCATTCTCGTGATCTTCAAACAATGTGTAGGCCAATCCGTCTTGATCGACACGACCCGTCCGACCGACACGGTGAACATAAAAGTCGAGATCTTTCGGAATCCCGTGGTTGATGACGTGGGAGACACCTGAAATATCGATACCGCGTGCAGCAAGATCCGTTACGATGACATACTGATATTTGGCTTCATTGATTTCTTTAATGGCTTGTTTCCGACGACGGGCCGGCAAGTCACCGTGAAGCGAACCGACGTTTAGTCCCGCTTCAAGGAAGAGAGCTTCGAGTTCGATGGCTTCTGTTTTCGTATTCGTAAAGACAAGACAGATATACGGGTTGAGGGCTTTCGCCAGCTTCAACGTCAAATCAGAACGATCGCGGTGTTTGACCGGAACCGTATGGTGTACGATTTTTTTCGCCGTCTGTTGTTTTGGATCCACATGCGCATAACGTGGATTGTTCATATATTTTTTCAAGAACGGTTGTAATTTTTCAGGAATCGTTGCAGAGAACACCATCATCTGTAACTTCTCAGGAAGCGCTTGAGCAATCCGGTCAACTTCCGGCAAGAATCCCATATCGAGCATTTGATCCGCTTCATCGATGATGTAATGTTTCACGAAATGCGGTTTCAATGCTTGTTCTTTAAAGAGATCCAAGATACGTCCAGGTGTTCCAATCACGATTTGTGGTGAGACTTTGACACGTCCGATTTGACGTTCACGATCCATTCCACCTGTGATCAGACTCGTCTTGATATAGTCCGGTTGTTTGACGAGGATTGATTTCAATTCCTCGTGAATCTGCCAAGCGAGTTCACGCGTCGGCGCAACGATGATGGCTTGCATTTCTTGAAGTTCCGGATTGACATTTTGAACGATCGGCAGGAGGAACGATAACGTTTTCCCAGTCCCTGTCTGTGATTGTCCGATGATATCCCGCCCTTTGAGCGCTGCAGGAATAATCCGGGATTGAATATCGGTTGGTTTTTTAATACGTGCGTCTTCGAGTGCTTCGACGACGAACGGGTGCAAATCAAAATGGCTGAATCCATTCATATTTGTCACCATCCTTTCTGTTTCTTTAACAATTAAAAGCGAATCGTCCGCCTTCACCATCTATTTCTTTAGTTCAACATGGGTATTGGTCTACTACCGTCATACAAATATGAATACGTATAGAATCGATCGGGAATTTTTTTGTTTTTCGTATGAAGCTTCAACGCGCTGAAGGCGACTTCCATCATCTCTTCAGCGGACTGGACGACCGTCGCGTCCATCGATTTCATGTCAACAGCTTCTAATATAGCACGATTCCCATCGATTCCGACAACTATTTTTCCGGAAATGTTTGCTTTTTTCAATGCTTCAAGCACGCCCATCGCAATATCGTCATTGTGACAGTAGACCGCATCAAAGGCGATCCCGGAATCAATGACCTGCCGCATGACACGTTCCGATGTCACCGGATCATAGTTTCCGCTGGCGGACGCGACGACCGACAGGCTTGCCTCATTTTCAATTCCGTTTACAAATCCACGATGGCGTTCATTTGTCGTATAAACATTTGCTGTGCCTGTAATCTCGACGATTCGTCCTGTGGACTGACCGGTACGTTTAATTAATTCGTTTTTTATATAAGAAGCCAGTTGTTCCCCGATCAACTGATTATTAGATGTCACAGAACTGACGACTGCATCGGACCGAATCATCCGATCAATCGCAAAGACGGGAATTCCGGCTCTTTTGGCTTCTTCGATCGCACTGCCGATATAGACATCGTCAAGTGTTGTAATGAAAATGGCATCCACTTTCAGTTGAATGAACTCGCGGATCTGCTCGCGTTCACTGATTCGTGAATTTTGTGACGTCGCTACCAGCGCTTCATACTTATTTGCTTTCGCTTGTTCTTTAAACGCATTGATCAGACGCTGTGCGAATTCATGTTTGTCATTAACGATCGTGAAGGCAACAACGTTTTGTTTCGGACTCGTCTCTGTTTGAACAAACATATTAGAAATGATGAGAACAGATGAAATCCAAACGATCAAGACGAACAGCCAGGACTTATTGAATCTCATGCTTTTTCCTCCCGTCTCGGGAAAAACAATTGAATCGTTGTTCCGACACCGACCTTACTGTCGACTTCGATACGCCCATTGTGCTGACGGATTACTTGACTCGACATAAATAACCCTAAGCCGTTTCCATCCATTTTTGATGTATTGAACGCTTGACCAATCAAACTGATTTGTTCTTCATTCATTCCAACTCCGTTGTCTTGAACGATAAACACAAATTGATCCGGATAGATATGCAGATGTACGTGACAAATCCCATCTGCTCCTTTCGATTCAACAGCATCCAGCGCGTTACCGATACAATTCGACAACACCTGTAATAAGCCGGCTTCAGATGCATAGAGTTGCGGCATGTGTGCGGGCGTGTATATTTTACAATCCGCCTTATACAGATGTGATTTTGATTCAAGAATGAACGTCAGTTTTTCCATCATTTTTTTCATATCAATCTGTGCCATCACTAGTAATGCTTTATCATTTTTAGGTAAATCAAGCATCGTCTGAATTAATTGATTGGCCCGGTCGAGTTCAGATAAGGCTGTCTCAATCATATCCGGATCGTTTTCCTTGTTTTCTGACAGCAGTTGTAATGCCATCTTGACCGGTGTCAATGGATTTCGAATCTCGTGGGCAATTCCTGCCGCCAGTTGTCCGAGAGATGCCAGTTTTTCTTGATGCAGGATGACTTGTTGCTGACTTAATTGTTCGACTCGGGAATGCTCCATTCGTTGGGCATATTCGTTGTATGCTGAAATCAATGTCTTGACTTCGTTGGAACCAGAACGTTCCAATGAAATGGGTTGTGGCGTCGTACTTTTTTCGATTTTTTGAACAAGCTCAAGCAATGGTGCTGTCAATTGACGCGACATTAAATAACCGACAATCAGACTAAGAACTAACGTCAATGCCGCAATGACGAGATATTGTTGACGTGTTGTATAAACAGGCTCATAAAAGACACTCCGCGGAGTTCTGACCAATATTTTCCAATCTGTCACTTTTAGATCCCGGGCAAAGTAGTACATATCTTTATTTGTACTAAAAATCTCATACGGTTTATTACTCTCAAAAGCACGGTCGACAACACTTCTCGTCAATAAACGCTCTTTATCCGTCACAAGGTTTCTTGATGTCGCAAGCGGCTCTCCCTGACTGTTAAAAAGGTACGCCATCGTATCATCGTCAAATGACTCCAATGAGTTACGAAATACGACGGAGTTCATTAAACTAAGTCCTCCACCAAATACGCCGACCCGCTCATTTCCGTTCCGAACAGAGACATACATATAACTTAAAGAGTCGTTTTCTATGTCGTACCGTTCGCTCATATGAAAATCTGTACTCGTTAACGCTTGCAGAAACGCATCATCTTGTCGAATCAGCGAATTTTCGACCCGACGATCTTCACTCGAGAACCAAGTAATCTTGTCCGTCTTCCGATCGTAATAAAAGAAACTTTTAAAACCGGTATCGATATCAAGTAAATTTGAATCTCGGATCGCCTGATCCAGATTTTTCATATTCGTCACATTAAGTTGTAAACCCATAATTTTTTCGTGTAGATTTCCGACACTGTCACGGAGCGCATTGCTTGATACTTCAACACTTTTCTCACTTTGCTTTTCCGTTTGTTGTTCGACCCGGGAAATCGTGACACGATCCGCTGTAAAGGCTAATGCCGAGATGACAAGACAAATGAGAATAAATAAAACAGCCGTGATTTGGAAAAAATAGGACCGCATCATCTTTTTCGCCTCCATCTTTTCACCTCTCCTTCATTTATTGGCAACTCAAACAGTATATCATGTTATCTGCTTCAGGCAGACTCCTCTATTTTCATTCAGCTGAAATCAATGGTACACTCTAAATAATCATTCTTTCTATACTAAAGGAGAATCCAGACTATGCTTGTTAAAAAAATTAGCCCCCGCGGATACTGTTACGGTGTCGTTGATGCCATGAAGCTCGCACAACAAGCGGCAATGAATGATAGTTTACCGCGCCCAATCCATATTCTTGGCATGATTGTTCACAATGCCCACGTTACCCGTGAATTTGAACGGATGGGTGTATTAACTGTTGACGGTCCCGATCGTCTTGAAGCCCTTGAAACCATCCAACAAGGAACTGTTATTTTTACAGCCCATGGTATTTCCCCTGCCGTCTACGCACGTGCCGCGGAAAAGAACTTAACGGTCGTTGACGCCACTTGCCCTGACGTCACACGGACGCATGATTTGATCCGTACGGTCGTCGCGGATGATTACGAAGTCATCTATGTCGGAAAACACGGACATCCAGAACCAGAAGGTGCTGTCGGTGTTGCACCGGAACATGTTCATTTAATTGAAAAGGTTGAAGACATCGATGCCCTTCCGGCTCATTTGGCTTCTAAAAAAATCATTGTCACGAACCAGACGACGATGAGTCAATGGGACGTTCAGGCGTTGATGGAACATGTCCGTAAAAAATATCCGCATGTCGAAGTGCATAATGAAATTTGTAATGCGACACAAGTTCGTCAAGAAGCCGTTGCCGAACAAGCCGGTGATTGTGATTTAGTCATCGTTGTTGGTGATCCGCGTTCGAACAACTCTAATCGCCTGGCTCAAGTATCCTTTGATATTGCTGAAACACCGGCTCATCGAATCGGTGATTTAACGGAACTCGATTTGAACTGGCTCAAAGGCGTTCAGCAAGTTGGTGTAACATCCGGTGCTTCAACACCAACACCTATTACTAAAAAAGTAATCGATTTCTTACAACAATATGATCCTGCTGACATCAGCACACACGATAAGACACCATTCCTCGAATTGCGTCGGATTTTACCAAAAGTCAAAATTCTTTAATCGTTAAAAAATCCCTGACTGCTTTATGCAGCCGGGGATTTTTTTAAAGAAAGTGAAACGGATTGGTATTTGCCGTGGAGATAAGCACGTCCACATCTATCTTTTGATCATGGAACCGTTTGGTCAAGAAATCAGCGACTCCTTGTTTCATGACAGATTCGACATGATGACCCGGATCAACGACCGCCAATCCGAGTGCCATCGCATCATGTGCGACATGGAAATACAAATCACCTGTCACTAAGACGTCCGCTCCTGCAAAAGCTGCCGTCGATACGTATTTGTTGCCGTCTCCACCTAATACGGCAACTTTTCGGACCATTTGCTTTTCATCTCCGACAAAACGCAGATTATCGACGGCAAAAACTGTCCGTACATGTTCTGCAAATGCTTTTAATGGCATTGCTTCTTTGAGATATCCAATTCGTCCGAGACCAAGGGAAGGCGCGTTGATTTCTTCGCGAATCAGGTCGTATGCTACTTCTTCGTAGGGGTGTGCTTTTTTCATCGCCCGAATGACTTGTTTTTGATTTAATTCCGTCACGACGGTTTCAATGCGTACTTCCGTCACACGCTCCAACTTTCCAGCCTGCCCAATATAAGGCGTTGTATCTATCGCTGCTTTAAATTGTCCTGTTCCCGTTGTGTGAAACTGACAATCGCTGTACGCGCCGATATGCCCTGCTCCTGCTCTGCTTAATGCTTCCGATACTTGTGCAACCGCTTCTTCCGGAACGAAGACTACCAGTTTATATACCGTGTTTTCAAACGAAGGAACCAAAACGGTCGTATCGGTCACACCCAATGCTTGTGCCATCAAATCATTGACACCACCTTCTGCCACATCCAAATTTGTGTGGGCAGCATAGACGGCAATATCATGTTTGATACACTTCATGACGATGCGCCCTGCTGCTGATTGATCTGTGACTTTTGGTAACTTACTGAAAATCGGTGGATGGTGGGCAATGATCAAGTCAATCTCTTTTTCAATCGCTTCATCGACGACAGATTCCAGTACATCCAGTGTGACGAGAACACGTTTGATCTCTTTATTAAGTGTTCCGATTTGCAAGCCGATTGGATCTCCTTCAAAGGCGAATTTTTTCGGAGCAAATGTCTCAAACTGCTCGATGACTTGTTGACCGTTTGCCATCAGTTCGTCACCTCTTCCATTTTTTGAATCAACCGTTCGATGTTCGCAATTTTTTCCTGTAAGACGTCCGAATCATTCCCACGCTGCATTTGTTCGAGGATGTATTGTCGTTTTTGTTTTTCAGTCTGCCATTTTTCAATGAATGCCGGCGCCTTTTCCCTTGCCAATTGCGGACCAAAATACAATTCCCATCCTCGTTGCTCGACATCATCCGAATATAACGATTCTTCTCCTTTTTCCGCAACCAGAATTTCATAAATCTTCTCATTTTCTTTGACAATCGCTTCCGACAATAAAGAATAGCCGTTAGCGAGCAACCACTTCCGAACATCGACTGCATCGACATTCGGTTGCAAAATCAATCGTTCTTCTCCCGATAAGTGATGTTTGCCCTCTTCTAGGATCGAAGCAATCAAGGTACCGCCCATTCCGGCAATTGTCACAGCCGTCACTTCACCCGGTGTCAGAACGGTCAGACCGCTTCCGAGGCGGACATCAATCTTGTCTTCTAATTGAACAAGCGCAACCTGTCCTTGGGCCGCTTCCATCGGTCCCACATTGACTTCACCAGCAATCGCTCGTTCGATTAAGTTTTGTTGGATACAGTAACAAGGCACAAAAGCATGATCGGATCCAATATCCGCGAGTACTGCTCCTTGTGGAATATAGGACACGACTTTTTGTAGACGTTGGTCGAGTATGACGTTCGTTTGCATGTATTTCATCCTTCCTGATTCATGTTCTCATTTAAAAATAGCGGACTTGACGTAAAAAAGAAACAGTCGTTTCTCTAAAATTCACTACAAAAAAACATCCATCTCGGAGAAGAGACGGATGTTGATTCACTTATTTCTTTGCAGCGAGCCATTTTGCTAACATAGTGGCTTCTTCATCATTCGCAAGACCGCCAGGCATTTGCCCTTTACCGTTGATTACGATTTCTTTAATTTCTTCTTCTTTCAGCTTCGCGCCGATCTTTGTTAAGTTCGGACCGACTCCACCTTCAAGATTTCCACCGTGGCATCCTGTACATCCTTTAGATGCAAACAGATCTTCCGGCTTCATTTCAGCTGTTGATGGACCTTTTTCAGCTTGTTTTACCTGATCGACCCCAAAGTATGACAATGAAATCATGGCGATGATGGCGATGATCGCAATCGATGCGAACGGTACTAACGGATTACGCATTTGGATTCCCCCCCATATTCTCTACCCAACCAAGTTGGTGACTGAATGGTATTCCCCGTTACTATTCTACTGTAAAAAAAACAGAGAAGGAAGAAAAAAACAAAACTTTTTCTTCCTTCCCACTAAAATTTCATATTTTCTTCACACTTTGAATTAATCGAGGAAATCTTTTAATCGTTTTGAACGACTTGGATGGCGTAATTTTCGTAACGCTTTCGCTTCAATCTGACGAATCCGCTCACGGGTAACACCAAATACTTTCCCTACTTCTTCGAGTGTCCGTGTCCGACCGTCGTCTAGTCCGAAGCGGAGACGCAACACATTTTCTTCGCGATCCGTCAACGTATCAAGGACGTCTTCCAACTGTTCTTTCAGCAATTCATAAGCAGCTGCATCTTGAGGAGCTGTCGCATCTTGGTCTTCGATGAAGTCTCCGAGATGTGAATCGTCTTCTTCCCCGATTGGTGTTTCAAGCGAAACTGGTTCTTGTGCAATCTTGAGGATTTCGCGAACTTTTTCCGGCGTGATCTCCATTTCTTTCGAAATCTCTTCCGGCGTCGGTTCACGTCCTAAATCTTGCAACAATTGACGCTGGACACGAATCAATTTATTGATGGTTTCGACCATATGAACCGGAATCCGGATCGTCCGTGCTTGGTCGGCAATCGCACGTGTAATCGCTTGACGAATCCACCACGTGGCGTACGTCGAGAATTTATAGCCCTTTGTATAGTCAAACTTTTCAACCGCTTTGATCAGTCCCATGTTTCCTTCTTGAATTAAATCAAGGAACAACATACCACGACCGACATAGCGTTTAGCAATCGATACAACGAGACGTAAGTTGGCTTCAGCAAGGCGTTTTTTCGCTTCTTCATCGTTTTGTTCGATTCGTTTTGCGAGTTCAACCTCGTCCTCTGCGTTCAGTAAGTCAACACGGCCGATTTCTTTTAAATACATACGGACAGGGTCATTAATTTTGACGCCAGGCGGAACAGACAAATCGTTTAAATCTGCTTCTTCTTTGTCGTCACCCGTTCCATCATTATTGACTTTGATGCCCTCGGTTTCAAGCAGTTGAAGAAACTCTTCAAATTGTTGTGCATCCATCGATTCGAACGAACTGAGTTTGTCCTCGATTTTTTGATGCGATAGTTCACCATTCTTGTGTCCGAGCGCGATGAGTTCATCCTTCGCGAGACGGAGTATTTCCGCTTCTGATCTTGCTTTTTCTGCCATCGAACCATACACTCCTTCCACATCATGCAGGTCACCGATCTTTCAAACGCCGTTTCCGTTCGATGATCGCCTGCATTAGTTCCGCTTGAGCGCGGATATCTGTTTGTTGACTCAATTGAGTTTTTTCTTCGTCCAACGTCCGTCGCTGTCGTTCGTTTCGAACGGCACGAATATAATGACTCAATAAATCCGGATCATATTCCGGCATTAACATAAACTCTAGATCTGCTACGATTCGCTGAAGCGATGCATCCTGCAACATCGTCAAAAATCGATCGGGGTCCGCTGTTGTATCTGTTCCGTAAAATTCATATAATTTACCTGCGATTAATTGATGTGCCGGGTCATTAAATGCGACACCGAGCTGATCACGTACCTCAAGCCCTACCTCTTCAGACCGGATCATATAGGCAAGTAAAAAACGTTCTGCTTTTTTCCAGTTCGAAAAAGTCCGGTCTTGCGGCGCGGAGAAGATTGCCTGCGTTTCTTGGCGTCGCTCCTGTTTCGGTTGCATTCCTTGCGTCAGCAACGGTTTAACTTGCGACAACAATGATTCTTTCGACAAATGAAACTCTTCCGCCAGTTTCCCTAAATAAATGTCACGTAACAACGGATTGGCCGTCCGGCCAATCTCCTCAAGCATAGTTTCAATATAACGAACCCGTTCTCCTTCTAATCGAAGGTTTTTTTCTTGCCGAAAATAAAAAGATTTAAATTCAAGGCTTGAAATTCGTTCTTGTTCGATCAAACGGAGGAAGGCTTCCTCTGAACGGGTACCGATAAAGGAGTCAGGATCTTCCTCGTCTGGTAAGCGAATTACGGAACAATCCACTGCTACATCTTCCAAAAGACGCAGTGCCTTTAATGTCGCGGCTCGTCCCGCCTTGTCTCCGTCATAACAAACAATGACTTCATCGACGATTCGTGCCAGATTTTGAGCATGAACGGGTGTCAAGGCGGTTCCTAAAGAAGCTACCGTATAGGGTATACCCGCTTGAGCGACACGTACAACATCTAAGTTTCCTTCTACCAATACAACTTGTTTACTCTTTCGCATGGCTCCCCGTGCTTGAGCAAAACCGAATAACAGTTCACTTTTATTAAAAAGTGGTGTTTCTGCCGTATTGACATATTTCGGATCTCTTCCATCAATGGAACGTCCACTGAATCCAACAATCGTGCCATCACGATCAGAAATGGGAAAGACCACTCTGCCATTAAACCGGTCGCGATAATCGCCATCCCGGCCAACAGAAATCAAGCCTGCCTCCACCATCTCATCTAAATCAAAATTTCTTCTTGCCAGAGAATCCACTGTGAAACGGTCTTGGTCAGGCGCATAGCCGAGTTTAAACTCCCGCATGGCGGATTCTTGAATCCCCCGTTGCTCCAGATACTCCCGTCCTGCGTCACCAGCCGCTGTCTGTAACATGACTTCATGATACAAATCTGCGACAATCCTGTGCGCTTCACGCATTCGGTATTTCTTTTCTTGATCCGGTGTAGACTCGGATTGATCAGACCGTTCAAACTCGGGTAATTGAATATCCGTTCGGTCTGCCAACTTTACGACAGCTTCAGGAAAGCTCATCCCTTCCGTTTCCATCACAAAAGTAATGGCATTTCCACCTGCTCCACAACCAAAACAATAATACATGCCTTTGTCCGGAGAAACAGAAAAAGAAGGGGATTTTTCAGAATGAAAAGGACACAGCCCTGAATAACGATTCCCTTGTTTTTTTAATTCTACACGTTCTGATATCAATTCTACGATATCCGTTGCTTGTCGAACTTGATCCACTAATTCGTCAGGAAGCCGTTTCAATCCGTCACCTCTCCTTTCGAACGTTTATATACATATACCCGCAATGAAACGGAACGAATACTCGTTCCGTTTCATTAGAAAAACTGCATCATCTCATTAGTCAGCTAGACTAGTATACTATGCAAAGCAGCACTTTACTAGTCATGCGATTTTCCTGAAATTCCGGTCAAAATCAAATTCGCTGTTTCTTCGACTGCTTTATTCGTCACATCAATGACTTGACAGCCGATCCGCTCATACAAATTTCTCGCATAGTCGAGTTCCCGATTGATCCGATCGATTTGTGCGTAAGCTGCTTCCGGCTTCAAGCCAAGTGAGCGTAACCGTTCCATCCGAATATCAATCAACTTTTCCGGGGAAATCAATAACCCGAAACATTTTTCTTTCGGGATATCAAATAGCTCCTCCGGTGGAATCGATTCCGGCACAAGCGGAACATTCGCTACTTTATAACGTTTCAAGGCGAGGTATTGAGAAAGAGGCGTCTTCGACGTCCGGGACACACCAATCAATACGATATCCGCCCGTTTAATGCCGCGCGGATCACGACCATCGTCATATTTCACCGCAAATTCAACGGCTTCGATTTTCCGGAAATATTCTTCGTCCAATCGATAAATCAAACCAGGCTCTTCCTTCGGTTGCAGACCAAGACGTCCTTCCATCGTATCGAGCAACGGTCCTAGTAAATCAATCGCTTTGACATCATGAGCCTGAGCTGTCTCAGCAAGAAGACGGCGATGCTTGGCATGGACGATGGTATAGACAATCGTCGCCTGTTCTTCTTTCGCATGTAATACCAAATCATAGATGACCTGGTCATCATCAACAAACGGAATCCGGACCGTTTCAATTGCTTGTTCCGGAAATTGAATCGCGGCTGCCCGCACGACCAGTTCACATGTTTCCCCGACCGAGTCACTCACTACATAAATACGTTGTCTCATCTGCGAACCTCCTCTTACAGTTCCTCGTCTCGCGCAAGCGCGACCAGTACTTTCGTCATGTTTGTCTTCGTCATCCGACCGACGACCTTTAAGATGCCGTCCACTTGTTCAACGACCGGCATCGAGTCAATCTGCTTTTCAATCAATTTCATACCAGCACCGATCAACGTTTCTGATTTTTCGCAAACCGTCAAATTCGGCATACGGGTCATAATGATGTTGACAGGTAACGAGTCGAGTTCTTGATTGCCGATTGCTGCCCGTAAAAAGTCTTTTCGTGACAGGACACCGACTAATGCATGATCTTTTCCGACGACAAACAGCGATCCGACGTCTTCGAGAAACAAGTGAACGATTGCATCATAGACGGTCATTCCCTCGTGAATGACTTTCGCTGAAGACATAAACTCCCCGACAGTCAACGTATCCAGTTTTTCGTGCAACATGGAGGCATTTTTTTTACCGACATACATATAACCGACACGTGGACGTGCTTCGAGCATTCCCGTCATCGTCAAAATGGATAAATCGGGTCGCAATGTCGCCCGTGTCAAGGAGAGCTCAGACGCAATTTGCTCTCCTGTGATCGGACCGTTTTCTTTGACGATTTGGAGTATTTTATTTTGCCGTTCATTTAACTTCATCGGCTCATCCGTCCTTTATTCACCCTAAAGTGAGAGCATTGAATCGTGCGACGTGTTCGATTGCCGTTGCAAATCGTTTCATTTCGCTGAGACGATTCGTCCGGACAGCTTCATCATCCGCCATGATCATCGTACCGTCGAAGTATGCAGTGATCGCAGGAACACTGGACTCAAGCACGTGAATCGCTTGGTCATAATCAGAGGCTTGAACTGCTGCTTCGACTTTTGGAATCAGCTGTTCGATTTGTTCATGCAGGGCACGTTCGGCTTCGTTTTCAAAGAGCACCGGATTTACCGCAACAACCGTCTCTGCTTTTTTCGAGATGTTCAAGACACGGCTGAGCTGCTCCACCGTTTTCTTAAAGGTTGGTTGCTGTGTCGCCTGCTCAAGCATCGATGCACGTTTTTCATTTGCTTCGACCGTCAATTTCGGATCAAGTGCCGCTTCAATGACATCATGGCGGTATCCTGTTTCCGACAAACGGAATTTCAAACGCTGATTGAAGAAGTCTTCCATCGCTGCTTTAACTGTTTCTGCATCCGCCTCGTAAAGACCTGCTTTTAATTGAGCCGATACGACGAAATCAATCAGTTCTGACAATGTCATCTCAATCTGGCGATCGGACAGAATCTGGACAATTCCTTGCGCTTGACGACGCAATGCATATGGATCAGCCGATCCGCTCGGAATCATTCCGACGCCGAAGAACCCTGCCACACTGTCCATTTTATCCAGTACAGCCAATACCGTACCTGTCGGTGTAGCCGGACTCTCATCGCCTGCGAAACGAGGCAAATAATGTTCCCGGATCGCAGCTGCGACTTCAGCGTCTTCACCTTTCATATTGGCGTAGCGTTCGCCCATCATACCTTGCAGTTCTGTAAATTCATATACCATTTGACTGACAAGATCGAATTTATAAATCGTTCCGGCACGTTCGACTTTCGTTTCATCCGCACTGAAACGTTCCGCTAATTGAAGCGCCATCTCACGTACACGACGCACTTTTTCGCCTGTCGTCCCAAGCTTTTCATGGAAGACGATTTTATCCAAACGTGCTGCTTGCGCATCGATATCCGCCTTTTTATCTTCTTCGTAGAAGAACTGGGCATCCGCAAGGCGGGCCCGGATGACTTTTTCGTTTCCGCGGGCCACGTTCTCGATGTGATGCGCGTTTCCGTTGCGGACCGTTACGAAATAGTGTAACAACGTTCCATTTTTCTTGACCGGGAAATACCGTTGATGTTCCTTCATCGTCGTGATCAAGACCTCTTCCGGAAGTTCAAGATAGGACTCGTCAAAAGCGCCGAACAAAGCAGTCGGGTATTCGACAAGATTCGTGACTTCTTCGAGCAGTGACGCATCGATTGGTACCTCGAACCCTTCTTGTTCACTCAATGCATGGATTTGATCTTCAATCAACGCCCGACGTTTGTCATAACTGACGATGACATGTTCTGCCGCGAGTGCCTCGACATAGGCGTTCGGGCGAAGAATCGTAATGTCTTGACCGAGGAAACGGTGTCCGCGTGACGTCCGTCCGGTTACGACATCTGCCACTTCAAACGGAATGACCTGATCGTCCAGCAAAGCAATCATCCAACGAATCGGACGCATGTAACGTAACGATTGTGTACTCCAGCGCATATTTTTCGGGAACGACATCGCTTCTACGATTTGTTTTAGCCCCGTCATGAGTGCCGCTGTTTCTTGTCCCGACTCTTTACGTACCGCAAAGATATATTCCTCGCCTTTTTCTTCTTGTAAGAATAAATCGTCCGTCGTCAACCCTTTTCCACGGGCAAATCCCTGGGCTGCTTTCGTCCAATTTCCGTCTGCATCCTGAGCAATCCGTTTAGCAGGTCCTTTTAACGTCTCTTCTAAATCAGTTTGACGTTCCGACATGCCTGTCACAAGAACAGCTAAACGACGAGGCGTCGAAAACGATTCAATCGTGTCGAATGTGATGCGTGCTTCGTTCAAAAATGTCGTCACACGTTCTTTTAATTGTGTCTCCGATTGCAGGACGAAACGGGCCGGCATTTCTTCAAGACCGATTTCAAGTAACAACTCATGCATGCGATTCACCAGCTTTCGATTTAATCAATGGGAAGCCTAAACGTTCCCGTTCTTCGATGAAACTTTGAGCGCAGCGGCGCGACATGTTCCGGACACGGTGAATGAATCCCGTTCGTTCCGTAACGGAAATCGCTCCTTTAGCATCCAACAGGTTAAACGTATGGGAACATTTCAAAATATAATCATATGCCGGAAAGACCAGGTTCTCGTCGAGTGCCCGGTTTGCTTCTTTCTCATACTGGTCAAACAATGTGAATAAAAGATCGACATCCGATGTTTCGAACGTGTATTTCGAATGTTCGAATTCCGGTTGATAGAAGATATCACCGTACTTGAATCCATCCGTCCAGACTAAATCAAAGACACTCTCGACATCTTGAATGTAGGAAGCAAGACGTTCGATCCCGTATGTGATTTCAACGGCAATCGGATTACATTCAATCCCACCGACTTGCTGGAAGTACGTAAACTGCGTGATTTCCATTCCGTTTAACCAGACTTCCCAACCGAGACCTGCCGCACCGAACGTCGGGTTTTCCCAGTTGTCTTCTACGAAACGAATATCATGTTCGAGCGGATTGATGCCGAGCAATTCAAGACTTTGTAAATAAAGCTCCTGAATATTGTCCGGTGACGGTTTCATGATGACTTGGAACTGGTGATGTTGATACAACCGGTTCGGGTTTTCTCCGTAACGTCCATCTGCTGGGCGACGGGATGGTTCTGTATAACAGACGTTCCATGGTTCTGGTCCAAGACTTCGTAAAAACGTCATCGGATTCATCGTCCCGGCGCCTTTCTCCACGTCATAGGCTTGCATCGTCAAGCATCCTTGCTCAGCCCAAAATTTTTGCAGTGTTAAGATCATTTCCTGTACTGTCATCTTCAAGACTTCCACCTCCAAATTTATGAGGGAACGCAAAAACGTCCCTATGTACAACAAGGTTGTACATAGGGACGAGACTAGCCCGCGGTTCCACCCTACTTGCATGACTCAGCATGCCACTCTTTGATCAGGAACACTCAAAAATGCCGTTCACACCTGCTTCATTTCCGGCTCGCACTATCCCGAAATCGCTTGACTGAACATCAGGTGTTACTCCTTTTTCTCATCGTGTTCGTTTAGTTAGTTCTTCCGCACTTATTCTACCGAACGTTCGACTAGTCTGTCAATCGTCTCCAAGATTGAGTAATTGATCAAGAACCCGTTTCGAACGGAGCCGGAGTCCGCTGTATCGCTCCATATAGGCATCCATGATTTGCCGTAACAATCGTTTTGTATCCGGCTTCACTTCAACCTTCCCAATCCGGGAAAAATCATAAACAGAAAAGACGTATAACATCTTAGCCACTGCTTCTGTTAAATACACAGCCTGCTCGTCTTCGTGCCGGTGACGTTTACACAGCAAACCACCGTGGTTCAATGAGAAAGCAAACGGAGCTTCAGCACTGCCGCAAATCGTACAGCCATTTAGGTGCGGGGCAATCCCTAAATGGCGTAATAACCGTAACTCGATGATAAAAGAAACGACGTCCGGATCAAGTCCTTCGTCCATCGCCTCGAGACCATCAACGAACAAGTCATACAGTGCCGGTTGCGGTACCCGCTCATCAAGCGCCTTATCGGCAAGTTCCAACACATACATGGCATACGCCATCAGGAAAACATCTTGGCGAATGTTCGAATAACCGGTGATGACGTCTGCTGATTTTAGTTGGCCGAGACCACGTGAGCGCGGATAGACGTAGACCGCTCGAATAAACGGCTGACTCGCTGCATTAAACCGGCTTCCTGGTTTTTTTGCACCCCGGGCCATGACGGCGAGCTTGCCATATTCACGTGTCAACAGCGTAATGATCTTATTCGATTCACCATACACGACCGTTCGTAGTACAAGCCCTTCCGCCTTATCAATCATCGTTTAATACTCGTCGTCGCGGAAGCCGAGTTCGCGCAATTGACCGGCCTTGTTGCGCCAGTCTTTTTGCACTTTCACCCAAAGGTTCAAGTAAACTTTTGTACCAAGTAACATCTCGATGTCCGTCCGGGCTTCTGAACCAATTTCTTTTAACAACGCCCCGCGTTTTCCGATGATGATACCTTTTTGTGAATCGCGCTCAATCATGATCGTCGCATGGATATCAACCATGTTCCCATCTTCCCGTGTCTTGATTTGATCAATCGCCACAGCAATCGAGTGCGGGACTTCGTCACGCGTCTTTTGCAGGACTTTTTCCCGAATCATTTCCGAGATGATGAATCGTTCCGGGTGATCGGTAATTTGATCGGCCGGATAGTACATCGGTCCTTCCGGAAGAATCTTGGCGATTTCTTGCAGAAGGGGTTCCACGTTATTCCCTTGCAATGCCGAGATCGGAACGACCGCAGCAAAGTTCAGTTCATTTTGATACGATTCGATGATTGGCGGAATGTCATTCGGGTGAATCAAATCCACCTTGTTCATGACGAGGATGATGGGTGTATCCAGTTCTTTCAGCTTCTCGATGATGAACTCGTCACCTTTTCCTTTTGGTTCCGTCACATTGATCATAAAGAGGATCGCATCAACTTCCCGTAAGGCATTGGTTGCGACTTTCATCATGAAATCGCCCAGTTTATGTTTTGGTTTGTGAATCCCCGGCGTATCGATAAAAATCGTTTGCAGATCTTCCGTCGTATAAACCCCTTGAATCTTATTCCGCGTCGTTTGCGGCTTATCCGACATGATGGCAATTTTCTGCCCGATGACGCGGTTGAGGAATGTCGATTTCCCGACGTTCGGACGACCGATGATCGAGACGAATCCCGATTTGAATCCTTCTTTAAACATGTAAATCCCCTTTCGTAAATGCTCCTGGCAAGAGGGCACCCACTGTTGTTTCCGTGACATCCCCTTTGAGGTTCGTCAAATAGATCGGCATATCGGCATCACACATTTCAGACAAAACTTGACGGCATTGTCCGCATGGTGCGACTGGTCCTTCTGTATCCGCTACAACTGCCATCGCCTTATACTCCCGTGCATCCTGAGCCCAAGCAGAAAAGATAGCCGTCCGCTCAGCACAGTTGCAGAGACCGTACGCTGCATTCTCAATGTTACAACCATGGAAAACTTGTCCGTCTTTTGTGAGCAGAGCTGCTCCGACCTGGAACTTCGAATATGGAACATACGCTTTTTCGCGTGCCAATTTAGCTTGTTCGAGTAATTGTTCTGTTTTCATGTCATTTTCCCCTTTTAGGAACGGTATTGGCCAAAAAAAGGCCGGATTCTTATTGTACCAAATATGGGACGAAGATGCATAGTGCAATCACAATCGATGTAAGCGCCAACACAAGAACTGCTCCACTGGCGATATCTTTCACCGCTTTTGCGAGCGGATGCCATTCTTGCGTGACGAGATCAACCGTCCGCTCAAAGGCGGTATTGAACATTTCTGCACTAAGGACGACACCAATCGTCAAACAAAGAACGGCGCGTTCGACTGAAGTAAGCGGCAAGTAAAAAGCAGCGACTAACACCATCAAACCAATCACGGCATGCACTTTCATATGCCGCTCTTCTTTAATGGCTTGACGTATCCCGTTCATCGCATGGACAAACGGTAACCACCATCTTTTCACAATTTTCCTCGATACAATTCGAAGTGATGTAAAATTTCCTCCTGGCGTTTCGTCATGATGTCTTCATCTGCTTTTTCGATATGATCATATCCGAGAAGATGCAGAAAACCGTGAACAGCCAAGAAACCAAGTTCGCGTTCAAAATGATTCCCGTATTCCGCCGCCTGTTCCCGGCAGCGTTCCACTGAAATGATCAGATCTCCAAGAATAACCGGTTCATCTTCCAGCAATTCAAAATCGATTTCATCTTCTCCCAGTTCATCCATCGCAAAGGAAATCACATCTGTCGCTTGATCTTTCCCCCGCCACTCGCGGTTAATCTGCTGGATTTCATCGTTTGTTACGAACGTGACCGATAATTCACTATTGTCTTCGATGTCCTCTTCTTTTGCCGTGTAGACTAAAATAGATTCCACCAGTTTCATTTGTTGTTCTGTTAATAAAGCACCTTCGTCTGTCATGTAAATGTTCATGTAAGTTCCTCTTTCTTTAATTCAGGATATTCGATTCGTTCATGGAATAACCCGGACAGTGTATGGCAGGCGCTTTCTCCGACCCGGTAAATATCACGTGTCGTCATCTCACATTCCGAAAATTGATCATCCATCAGTTTTTCCCGGATGATTTTTTTGACCAGTTCCTGAATACCGGCTTCTGTCGGAGATTTCATGGACCGGACAGCTGCCTCGATTGAATCTACAATCATGATGACGGCCGCTTCTCGTGTTTGCGGCTTTGGACCCGTATACCGGAAATCCTTTTCGTCAACCTCCCCTTGCTCTGTCGCCTTAACATAAAAGTACCGTAATAATGACGTGCCGTGATGTTCCCGGCAAATATCGACGATAACATTTGGTAATTTGGCTTCTTCGAGCAGTTCGACCCCGTCGTCGGTGTGCGCGAGAATGACCCGTGCGGATTCTTTCGGTGTCAGACGGTCATGAGGATTCAGACCATGTTGATTTTCAATAAAATAGAGCGGTCGCCGCGTTTTCCCTAAATCATGGTAGTAAGCACCCACCCGTGCGAGCAACCCGTCGGCTCCAATCGCTTCACAAGCTGTCTCGGCAAGATTTGCGACCATCATACTGTGGTGATACGTCCCCGGTGCTTCAACCAATAATTTTTTTAACAGCGGATGCGTCGGGTTTAATAACTCCAAAAGACGGGTCGGAGCTAATATACCGAACGTCATTTCAAGAAACGGCAACAGGCCAATCGAAAGAATCGCACTTAAAACCCCGCTGGCAACCGCAAATCCGACCAAAATGGAAGTTTCTTTGACTTCCACTTGTCCGCTGCGCATGAAAAGAAATGCAAAGAAAACGGCCACATTCGCCAATGCAATCGTTAAACTACTGACAAAGATACGCCGCCGTGACAAACTCGAACGCAAGAAATACGTTGCAACGAGTCCTCCGGCCAGTAAATAGATCGCAATGTTAAAACTAAAGTTCTGATTGGTACTGTAAAAGAACGTACCTGCTAAAGCCGTAAACAAAGTACTCAACAACGCAATTCGTTCGTTCAATAAATTCCGCAAAACCAATGCAGAAAATGCTGTTGGTGTAAGTAAATAGAGGGCAGGGTTAATATCATCTGCCAAAAAGGCCATTCCATATATTACGACTAGCTGTAAAATGACGACTAAATATACTAGACTGAACAATTTCACTTTCCCCATCTTTGCATAACGCAGATTGGAACGGCTGATAAAACCGAACAACAAGAAAGTCATCAAGGCGCTTAAAATCAAAGTTCCCATCAACGGTTTAAATGACTGACGATCAGAAATCAGCCCTACGAGTTGTAATTGACGATACGCATCTTGAGAAATGACCTCTCCCCGTTTGACGATGACTTCTCCTTCGGAAATCAACACCGGTTCCACCTTATCGCTCGTTTGCTTACGCAATTGATCGGTTTTTTCCGGATCATATACATAGTTGGTCACGATTAACTGATCGGTCAATGTTTTTCCGACTGTTTTCATTGCAAAGGACAAAGCAGACCGTTCAATATCAAGCCGTGCCTCTTCCCGTGCTTCTGCCACTTCACCACCATCGGAAGAAATCCGTTGTCGCATCGCCTCTTCGACAGCCGTAATGACGACATCGCGTGCCGTAGTCCGCATAGCGGTGGAGGCAGTCGCAAGCAGTCGTAGTTCATCGTCTTGCAGTAAATCTGCTGCTTCTGTTCCCCTGAGACGCTGTTTGATGCGACCGATATCTTCTGCTGTTTTAACCCCTTTCAAACTTGCGAATAATTGCTCTGCTTTTTCAATTTGCTGGGTAGCATATTCTTGTTTGATTGTATATTGACTGTCAATTGCGGCTACAGTATTTTCCTTGAGCAACCGGGTGGCTTCCCGATCTTCGATCGTTAATGGCGATCGGATGTCTTCTTCCGCTATCGAAAACGGATCTGCCGACAATGCTTCAGGTCGGACACTGACATACATCATCGTTGAGATGATGACATAAAATCCGATTGTCAGCAGACTGACCCATACACCTACTTTTCGCATCCGTTCGTCTCCTTTCCACTCCAAGACTCACCTGTTGCGTTTTAGTCGAGTTCTTGACTGTAGGCATCAATGATTTTCCGGACTAGTGGATGTCGTACGACATCGGCTGAACTGAAATGCTCAAAATGAATACCACGGACATTTCCAAGCAAGTTCAACGCTTCTTGTAGTCCTGAAGCTTTCCCGCGTGGCAGATCCACTTGCGTCAAGTCTCCGGTAACGATCATTTTCGAATGGAATCCAAGACGTGTTAAAAACATCTTCATTTGCTCTCTTGTTGTATTCTGAGCTTCATCCAAAATAACAAAAGCATGTTCAAGTGTCCGTCCCCGCATATACGCAAGTGGTGCAATCTCAATGACACCTCGCTCTAATAAACGGGCTGTATGTTCCACACCGAGCACATCATGTAACGCATCGTACAGCGGACGTAAATAAGGATCGACTTTTTCCTTTAAGTCTCCCGGTAAGAATCCGAGATTTTCCCCCGCTTCAACTGCAGGTCGCGTGAGGACAAGCCGTTTGACATAACCTTCTTTTAACGCTTTTGCCGCCATGACGACCGCCAGATATGTTTTCCCTGTGCCCGCCGGTCCGATTCCGAACGTCAAATCACATTTCTCGATTCCACGGACGTAACGTGCTTGACCCAGCGTTTTTGCCCGGAGCGGCTTTCCTTTATGATTCGTATGGATGACCGTATCATAAAGTTCCAACAACTCGTCAACCCGGTCTTGTCGTGCCAGTTGAATCGCGCTCGTCGCATCACGTTCCGTTAAGACGGCTCCTCGATCGACCAGTTGCTTCAAGACACTGACGACCTGTTTCGCTAAAACGACGGATCGTTCTTCTTCTGCCTGCGCAAGCAATTCATCGCCCCGGTGCGTGAGTTGGACTTCAAGCTCCGCTTCCATCGTTTTTAGTACGGCATCGTTCGGTCCTACAAATGCTTGAATCTGTTCTGAATTCGAAAAAGCGAATGGGATTCTTTCATTGAATATCACGTTATGATTGGCCTC
This sequence comes from Exiguobacterium sp. S22-S28, assembly GCF_043359615.1. Lineage (NCBI taxonomy): Bacteria > Bacillati > Bacillota > Bacilli > Caryophanales > Exiguobacterium > Exiguobacterium sp. S22-S28. The sequence continues at coordinate 482,760 of NZ_JBHFFC010000026.1, forward strand.
CTAATGATGGATAACAGTACGTCATCTCTATAAATCTGTTCTAGTCCACTTTATCATTTTCAAAGAATGGATGGAAAGAAAAACCCACCTCGGATGCTTGTTTTCCTCATTTTAACTAGTTCTGTCCAAAGTCTGTCCTACCCGTATGACTTCCTCGACTTTCGCTCATCAAAAAAAGCTGACTCCCATTTCGATGAGAGTCAACCTTGTCTTAACGATGAGGTGATTTAGACGTTCGTTTCGAAACGGGTGGACCTAGGACTTCGCTCCAGATGATCGCCTGTCGGATTTCCTCTTGCGTTGTCTGCATCCCTTTTTTCCCGTCCCGTCTTTTTCCAATCTCATCACTTGATATACTTCCCGTGATCTTGCCAAGATTCGATCGTGCTTGTTTTTGAGCTTTCACACGATCCCGCTCGTCTAAGCGCTGTTGCAATTCGGTCCGCTGATGCTTGACCGGTTGTGTTTGTTTTTGTTGTTTCCGTTTGATCGGAGGCGGAACCTCTCGACTTTCAGGAAGCTTCGTTTCCACTTGATCGACCATTTTCTTGACATAGTCGCCAAATTCTTTAGAAGGAACACGTGTTGAAGAACTGGTCTTCTTCTGATCGGCTGCTTTTGAGATAACCGAGATGACACCAAAGGCAATCATCAAACCGACCCAAATTAAGCTTTCCATCCTAGATCACCCTTTATTGTGAGTCGTTCGGCGAAGACTGCCCACCAATGGCTTGACGCATTTTTGTATCCGCCGTCACGTTCAAGTAGTTGGCATAATCCATTACACTGAAGTTTCCGTCACGCAATGCTTCTGCGATTGCTAGTGGAACTTCGGCTTCTGCCGCAACAACTTTGGCACGCATTTCTTCGACACGTGATTTCATTTCTTGTTCGCTCGCAATCGCCATTGCCCGACGTTCTTCGGCCTTTGCTTGGGCGATGTTTTTGTCGGCTTCCGCCTGATCCGTTTGAAGAACCGCACCAATGTTTTTACCGATATCGATGTCCGCGATATCGATCGACAGAATTTCAAATGCCGTGCCTGAATCTAGACCTTTCGCAAGAACTGTCCGCGAAATCATTTCCGGGTTTTCAAGCACTTCTTTTTGATCTTGACATGAACCGATTGTCGAAATGACACCTTCGCCGACACGCGCGATAACGGTTTCTTCACCCGCACCACCGACGAGACGATCGATATTGGCACGTACGGTAATCCGTGCTTTTGCTTTTACTTCAATCCCGTTCATCGCGACACCTGCGATGAATGGTGTTTCAATGACTTTTGGGTTAACAGACATCTGAACGGCTTCAAGTACGTTTCGACCTGCTAAATCAATCGCTGCCGCTCGTTCGAAACTGAGTTCGATGTTGGCGCGGTGCGCTGCAATCAAGGCGTTGACGACACGGTCAACGTTACCACCGGCAAGGAAGTGACTTTCCAGTTGGTTCGTATTGAGGTTGATCCCGGCTTTGACGGCCTTGATCAATGGATTGACGATTTTTGACGGTGTAACGCGACGGAGTCTCATCCCGACGAGCGTAAAGATCGAGATCCGGACACCGGCTGCAAGTGAGCTGATCCAGAGCGGAATCGGAACGAGTGTAAAGAAGATCGCGAGGAAAATAAGTATTCCTCCTGATATGAGTAGAACGGTCAATAATTCAGGTGTCATGTGAGTGACTCCTCCTTCGTTTTTTGGACTCGAACGATGACTCGTCCGTGTGTGACGTCTTGAACGACAACTTGTTCGCCAGAATTGATGAAGCTACCTTCCGTGACCGCATCGACCCGATTTCCGTCGATTTCAATCGTTCCTGCCGGACGGAGCTGTGTTAAACTGATCCCGATTTTGCCACGCAGTTGTTCTTTATCTTGATGAGAAAGATATCCTCTTTCAGACGATGTGGAATCCGTCAAAATCAATCCTCTCCATAACAAGGACTGATTGGACTTAATGCGACGATATGCCCAAAATCCGGCAGCCAGTGATAGAAAGACAGCTAACCCGACAGCTAATCCGACTTGCCCGACCGTCGCTCCCGCCATAATCAAGCTGGCAAGGACAGCACCGATGCCAAGGACACCGAATATACCGAATCCTGTCACGAATATTTCGACCAGCAACATGATAACACCAATCATGAAGACCGCTAAAATCATCCCTAAGCTAAAAGACATTACTTCATTCACCCCTTTTTCATCAGAATCAGACAGCAACATTTTTCCTCTTTCTGAACATGGCTCATTGTTACTATTATTATATACGCTTTCATCTTTAAAAAGGTTTCATAACTTTTACCAAGTTTTGAATTTTCCGAATTTATTACATGAAAAAAAGGCATCCCGAAGGATACCTTTCAAAACGGGTTAATGCAGTTGTTGTTTAACAAGGCGATTAATTAAAGCACCGTCCGCTTTACCCTTGAGTTGCGGCATGACGACACCCATTACTTTCCCCATATCAGAAGGAGCCGAAGCACCCGTCTGCGCAATTGCTGCGTTGACGATTTCTTGAACTTCTTCTTCCGAAAGTTGTTTTGGCATATAAGCTTCGAGCACGATTATCTCTGCTTGAATCTTCTCGACAAGGTCGTGACGATCAGCGCGTTCGAATTCTCGGAGGGAGTCGTTGCGCTGTTTCATCTCACGTGAGAGTATAGTTAGCTCTTCCTCATCAGTTAATTCTTGCTTACCGAGTTTAATCGCTTCATTTTGCAGGGACGACTTCACCATCCGAATCGTCGTAAGACGATCTTTCTCACGCGAACGCATGGCTTCCTTCATATCCACTGTCAAACGCTCTTGAAGACTCATGAGGATACACCCTCTCTTACGTTAGAACTTCTTACGCTTACGCGCAGCCTCCGATTTAAGCTTACGTTTTACACTTGGCTTTTCGTAGTGTTTACGTTTACGAACTTCAGCAAGCGTACCATCTTTTGAAACACCACGTTTGAAGCGACGAAGTGCGTCTTCAAGTGATTCATTTTTACGTACACGAGTTTCCACTAGTTTTCCCTCCCTCCGATATTACCGACTAAAGGAAACGTGTCAGACACGTCATACAACATTATAGTAGGAATATACAAAATGGTCAATAGTTGATTAACCGCTTTTGCCTGATTCCTGAGATGTTCCTTTTTGTTCTTTTCTATCCTCTCATGTCACCCCATTATTTACAACAGATTCATGATTTTTTACTGAAAAAAACCAAAATATTTTGTAAGCGTTTTCGTAATATTTTTGAAATGTTTTGTCAAAATGGTGAATAATGTGTCAAAATAGACACAGTTATCTGAAAAAGGAGTTGTTCTCATTATGAAAGAAGCCAAACGAATCATTTGGGGGCTGATTCTCGGGATCATTCTCGGAATCATTCTCGCGACGTTACCTGACAAATCAATCTATGAAGGATTGAATAAGTATGCGCTCCAACCGATTGGAACAATATTCTTGAACTTGATTAAGATGCTCGTCGTACCGATCGTCTTCTTCTCGATTTCCCTTGGTGTCATGGGACTCGGTAATCCAAAAGAACTTGGACGGGTCGGCGGTAAAGCCATTACGTATTTCATGACGACGACGGCTGTTGCCATCGTCATCGCACTTGGTTTGTCGTTACTGATCAAGCCGGGTACGTTCGGCAACTTTGCGACAGACAATTTGAAATATGATCAAGGAAACCTACCGGATACAAGCTTAATCAATACGATTGTCGGGATGTTCCCGACGAATCCAATTGCCTCGATGGCTGAAGGCAATATGCTGCAACTGATCGTCTTCAGTGTCTTCATCGGTTTCGGAATCACTTTCCTCGGCAGCAAAGCGTCCACATTACGCTCGTTCATCGAACAAGGAAATGACTTGATGACGTATTTGATTAGTCTTGTCATGAAGATGGCCCCGCTCGGCGCATTTGCTTTGATTGCCTCAGCCGTCGGTGCACAAGGGTTTGATTCCTTGAAAGCGATGGGTCTCTATATGGGCGTCGTCATCCTGGCATTGATTGTCCATTCCCTGTTGACGTACGGTTCGACCGTCTCGTTGCTCGGAAAGATGAATCCGTTTTTCTTCTTTAAAAAATTTGCGCCGGTTATGCTTTTCGCCTTCTCGACTTCATCATCGAATGCGACGTTGCCGGTTGCCATGCAAACCGCACAACGTGAATTAAAAGTGCCACGTTCGGTGTCGAGTTTCGTCCAACCGCTTGGTGCAACGATCAACATGGATGGAACGGCCATCATGCAAGGGGTTGCCACCGTCTTTATCGCTCAAGTATATGGAATTGATTTAACTCCTGCTCAACTCGCAACCGTTGTCTTGACAGCCGTTCTCGCGTCTGTCGGAACAGCCGGTGTACCGGGTGTCGGTCTCGTCATGCTGACGATGGTTCTCCAATCGGTCAACCTGCCTGTTGAAGGGATCGCCTTAATCATCGGTGTCGACCGTCTGCTCGATATGATGCGGACAGCTGTCAACATCACAGGTGACGCTGCTTGTGCCGTCATCGTTGCAAAATCGGAAGAAGGTAACTTGAACGAAGAAGAGGAAGAAGACGAGCGTTACGCTTAATTTTTCCTCATAAAAAAACGTGTCGCCTCTGTGATTCATTCACAGAGGCGACACGTTTTTTGCTTGTTTATTTTTTTAACACGTAAGAGCTGAGCGGATCGACCGTCAGGCTGCCTGATACTTTTTTAAGTGTTTTCGTTCCAGCGGTTTTACCATCCACGATTACGTTCCACGTCCCTTTTGGCAACGTCATTTTGACAGGCTCGCGTTTCGCATTATGGACAACATACAGCTCGTTTTTTTGTCGGGGTGCTTGATCTGCCAACTGATAAGCAACGACTTGTTCCGGTGCGTCCTTGAACGTCAAGTAGCGTCGGATATCTTTTGCTGAATCAAGATGTAAGGCAGGGTTCGCTTTCCGGACTTGAATCAATCCTTTCATGTAGTCGACATCAGCTTGACGATCCATTTTTAATTTCCAATCCAGTTGATTGACGGAATCCGGTGACTTGTACGAGTTGTGGTCGCCACCTTTTGTCCGCATGAAATCTTGACCGGCATGGATGAACGTTGTTCCTTGCGACGTCAGCAGGATGCTTGACGCCAAGCGATGCATTTTTGTCTTCGTCACATCGCTATCGGTTGGATTCGTTAAGTTCAATTTGTCCCACAATGTGTGGTTATCATGGGCTTCGACGTACGTAATCGCTTGATTCGGCTCTGCCGCAAATCCCGTGATATCCGTGTTATAAGCAATCTCACCGACGATTCCACGTTTGATGCGTGTCTCAAGACCCATTTTGCCGTTGATGAAACCGGCATCCGTGTCTTCGAAGACACTTCCTTTAAGTGCATCCCGCAAGTTATCGTTGAAATGTGCGATACCCGGCATCTGTTTCGCATTTGTTTGATTGGCTTTTTCTGCTTCCGGAAGCGGCGTCCCGAGACTCCAGCCTTCCCCGAAGACAAGAATCGATGGATCAATTTTAGTTGTCGTCCGTTTGACGGCATTCATTGTCTTGACATCATGAATCCCCATCAGATCAAATCGGAATCCATCCCAATGGTATTCTTTTGCCCAGTAGTCAACTGAATCGACAATCAATTTGTGCATCATTTTGCGTTCAGAAGCTGTATCGTTCCCGACACCTGTCCCGTTCGCGAGATCTCCGCCTTCAGTATAGCGGTAGTAATAACCCGGAACGATTTTATCCAAATTCGAAGCTTTTGCATCAAACATATGATTGTAGACAACATCCATGACGGCGCGGAGTCCGTTGTCGTGTAGTCCTTGAATCATCTGTTTCATCTCTTTGATACGGACTTTTGGATCGTACGGATTAGTGGCATATGACCCTTCCGGTGCATTGTAGTTTTTCGGATCATATCCCCAGTTATATGTTTTGAGCGGATTTGTCTCGTCGACCGAAGCCGTATTGAAATCATAGACCGGAATGAACTGAACATGCGTGATGCCAAGCTCTTTTAAGTGATCAAGTCCTGTTTTCGTTTTTGTTTTTTTACCGTCTTTCAGCAGACGTGTTCCCGGTTCGATGACACCGAGATACTTCCCTTTTTGTTTGATGCCTGAATCGTATGTTGTACCTGTGACATCAAACATCGACAAGTCACGGACGTGCGTTTCGTAAATGATGGCGTCCGTCGCTTTTTTCAGCGGCATTTTTGTTTTTGTCCAACGTTTTGGATTCGTTTCGTTTAAATCAACAACGACACCTTGATCTCCGTTGACAGCTACGGCTGTCGCATAGGGATCTACTGCCCGTGTCGTTTCCTTCGCATGTTTGACTTCGTATGTGTATCCTGTTCCGTCAAGGTCGCCTTTGAGCGTCACACTGAAGACACCGCGGTCGCCGCGGATCATCTTCACTTCGCGGACGATATCCTTTGTTGTTGCCGCTTGTTTTTTCGGAAGTTTGTACAGTTCGAGTTCAACCGTTTGAGCAGTCGGTGCCCAGACGCGGAACGTCGTTTTGTCTTTTTGATAGACCGTACCGAGTTTACCATCGTACGCATACTTTTGATCAAAGGCATCGGAACGCAGGACTTTTCCAGCTTCTAACACACCTTCGCCAAAGACCGGATGTGATACGGTGACGACATTTGCCAGCTCAATGTCCGATGTAACCGTCACTTGTAATGTCTTTGCATCCACTTGCGTGACAACCGGATTGACAAGTCCATTGAATGTCAGCGTTTTCAACTCCTCCGCCGTGATCGGCGAGTTCGTTTTCAGCGTCATCGTTTTAAAGTCATCTGCCAAGAAACTTGTGAACTTCGGCGTCCGATCGATATCCGGTTTGCTGTAATAAATGGTTTGATCGCCTTCGATCAACCAAATATCTTTGGCTCCCGCATAATAAAAACGATCCGCCCCGTCTTTCTCAGACCATCCTTCGACGTGGGGAATGATTCCGACAAGACGTTCCTTTGTCGAATTCGTCAGTGTGACGTTTGCAACAGCTCCAAACTCATCTTGTCCATCAAATTCAAATCGTTTTCCGTCCTGGGCATTCGGAAATGCCCATACGCCGTACTTCTCATAGTCATTGTCATAACGGTAATAATGAACGTTCGTGTTGACAGACTCGACGTCACTGCCACCTGTTGGATTGACAGGCGATACTTCTTTACTGCCCGATTCGATCCAAACTTCTGCGACCCCGTCCTTGATCATATCTTTTGTGATGAAACGGTCGTTTTCCGAACCAGGATCTTTGTTCCACGAATCATCGCGGACGATAAAACCGATTTTTTCCGGTTGATCCACTGGAAATTCATAAGCTGCGATTTTTCCATAAGCATCTTCACCGTTAAAGGCATGTGCCTTGTCCGGGAAATAATCCGGTCCGTTCGCCCATAACCAAAGATTCCAATCTTTTTCTGACGTTTTATCTTCTTTGTAGTGAATGATGACGAGTGTCGATTTGCCTTTTTCCAGTGCCAAGCTGTTTACTGGAAACAAACTAAACATCAGTGCAAACGTTAGCACAACTGCACAGACTGATTTCCATCGATTCATGCCGTATCCTCCTTGGATTTATGTAATCGTTTTCATTTTCATTCTCCATTCGTTCATCCGGTCTGTCAAAGCTTATTTTAGCTGACTAAAGAAAATAAGACTTTTGGACCAACAAGCGAATCCGCAAAAAAACTGCATAAAAGGGACTCCCTTTTACACAGCCTTTGTCGGCGATTGAATTAACTTTTCACCAATTCATCGATTGCTTGTTTGGTTTCTTGCATCGATTGATCCGACGCAAAAAAGTACCAGACGCCATCACTCGCGATATATCCTTCACCGTCCAGTTTGAGCGGTTTCAGACGTTCAAACCCGGTTTGATTTTCTTGCGCCAGTTGTGCCGCTTCTGAAAACGTGATATTCGTGCTGAAGTTGTTTTTCAGGACACGACTGACGTCTTCCAAGTTCGCCAAGACATTGGGACCAGCCAGTTTCATGCCGACCGCTTCCAAAACCTGACGTTGACGGATTTGACGTCCCATATCGCCGAGGGGATCTTGTTTGCGCATACGGGCATATCCACTCGCCTCAAGCCCGTCCAGTTGGATTTTCCCTTCCGCGTAGTCTTTTTGAAGACGGCGATCGTTCCAACTGAAAGCAGATGGATTGTCAACCGTCACCCCACCAACTGCATCAACGAGTTCAATCAATCCATCCATATTGATTTTGGCATAGTACGGGACTTTGGTCTCAAACGTCTGCTCGACTGTCTCAATCGTCTCTTCTACACCGCCGTAAGCATACGTATGGTTGATTTTTGTTTTTTCACCATTTCCAATTGTCACTTGCATGTCACGCGGAATCGAGAGGGAAGTCGCTTGTTTCGTTTTTGGATTAAACGATAACAACATGATGGCATCCGCTCGCCCTGAATCATTTTTTCGTTCATCGACTCCAATCAATAGAACATTGACTGGTTGCATCACTTCAAGTGGAAGCTTTTTTTGCCCTTTTAGCGGAGTAATGAAACCGTCCGCCGTATGTTGCAACTTTAAGAAGGCATACCCGGTCGTAGCGCTGACAAGCAAGATGCATGCTAATGACAATGCACTGATTATACGCCACCCGATCCAAGGTTGCCTCTTTCGCAAACGTGATTTCACAGCGGGACCTCCTATAATTTCTGCTGATACGTCTTCATTAGTCCGGCGATATTCGCATTGTGTAAAAAGACGACGGCATCTACGTTTTTTTGCTTCGCAAATTCAGATGCATCAAAGTCTTTGTTGACATAACGAATATCGACGACCTCCAAATTGGCACTGTTTGCGAGAAACGGAAGAACAGGATTCGCAAACGAGTCTTTGAGGACAAGCAGCTTTGGTCCTTTCGTCTTCGACGTCATCGATAAAATACCGTGATTGCCGCGCATGAACACTTCGTACCGATCGGCATAATCGCCCTCTTCCTTGATGAATTGCTCATCAATCAGCGGCTGACCACATTTGTTGTCGTAACAGACATCGATGCCGTTAAATTGATTGGCATCATAGTATTCCATCTTGTCTCCTGCGCTCGCATACGCGAGTGTTGTCTTACGGGCGAGTGAACCAAAGTAAGGATGTTCCGATGACCGTTTTGCCTGAGGATCCATTGCGACTTTTTTTAAGGTCGGTTCTGTTTTCTCAACCGTTCGGATAATCTCATCATACGCTTGATAGGCACCATCTATGTTCCAGTGATGGTCTGTCTTAAAGTAATCCGTTAACTTTAACGCATCAAGGGGAATCGATGTCATTCCTGCTTTCGTAAAACCGCCTTGCATCGTTTTGTACCGTTGCTCGGCGTTTGATGCGACGTAGTCCGGAATGATTCCATCCCGTTCCGCAATAACGGTTTTGGATGGTGCAAGGGCAAAGTAGACCGGACGGTCAACATCTTGCGTGAACTGTTGGAAAGCGTCCGGGACGATCGGCTGCGCCGCTTGACTCGGTTCAATCAAGTAACCGTCTTCTGCCGTATAAATGCCATTACGGAACGGTTGACGTAGGACACTTTTTGATAATCGGGCCTGCATTTCAACAAGAGTTCCACGCAACACCAATTGATCGGTGAAATAACTTTCCATCTTCACCATATCGTCACCCGAAATCACGCCTTGGACGGTCGGTTTGACAGACTGTGCAAGGGTTCGATTTTCTAGTTGGGAACTGACGCGGTCTTCCCGAAGAATCGTCCCTACGCCAATCACCATCAAGATGACGAAAAAACTGATCGTCGTCAGCCACATCATCTTCCGTTCAAAGGATGAGGACGGTTGAGCGTCCGCTTTTGGCTTTAATTTGCGTTCAATTGGTTGTGCCATGTCGTCTTCTCCTTTCTAGAAACGAAAGTAAATAAAGGGATTAAACGTACTTGCGACGAGTGCCGATGTCGAGAGGAACAACAAGACCATCGCGTATCCGTATTGGATCGTCTGTCCGATTTTTCCCGAGGATTCGACAAATCGTTCACCAATCCGTTTTGGAATCGGGGTCGCAGCAAGACATGCCAGCGCTAAAATAACACCATTTTGGACGAGTTGATAACTCGCGCGGTCATCCCACAGCACATCCGGTAAGAACATCGCTTGAATGTACGTGATCGCTTCCGGGAACGTTTCCGCCCGGAAAAAGACCCATCCGACCAAAACGAGCACCAGCGTCCACACCGTCGCGAACACGGGAACCCGCGCCAACAGTTTTCCGAGGAAAGCTTTTTCGAGCATGATCCAAATTCCGTAGTAGACTCCCCAGGCAACAAACGTCCAGCTTGCGCCGTGCCAAAGTCCGGTCAACATCCAGACGATTCCGAGATTGCGGTACTGTTTCCACGGCGACACCCGGTTTCCTCCAAGAGGAATGTAGACATAGTCCCGGAACCAAGAGCCTAATGAAATATGCCACCGGCGCCAAAATTCAGAGACTGATTTTGAGATATACGGATAGTTAAAGTTTTCAAGAAAATGAAAACCGAACATCAACCCCAGTCCAATCGCCATGTCACTGTAGCCGGAAAAGTCAAAATAAATTTGTAAGGCATAGGCGATGATTCCAATCCAAGCGAGACCCATCGATAAATCCTTCATATTGAAAATCGTATCCGCGACTTGCCCGCATCCGTTCGCTAAAATCAATTTTTTGGATAAGCCGATGATAAAGCGACGGACGCCTTGTGCAAATTCAGGCAAGGTTTCCCGCCGGTGATTGATTTCGTCCGCAACCGTCTCATACCGGACAATCGGACCGGCAATCAACTGCGGAAACAATGCGATGTACAAAGCGAGATCGAGCGGGTTTTTTTGGACCTGTCCCGCTTGACGGTACACATCGATGACGTAACTCATCGCCTGGAAAGTAAAAAATGAAATCCCAATCGGTAAAACGACTTCCGGGACAAACAACGTCGTTTGAAATGTGTCGTTGATTGACGTCACAAAAAATCCGCTGTATTTAAACCAACCGAGCAATCCCAGGTTGACGGCGATCATACTGAACATGATCCACTTGACACCGATTCGCGTCCGGTACGTGTGTACAGCCAATGCAAACAGATAGTTGATCAAAATACTGGTCAACATCAATAGGACGAATCTTGGTTCACCCCAGGCATAAAAGAAAAGGCTCGCTACAAGGAGCCAGCCGTTCCGAAACGTGCGTGGCAACAAGTGGTAGACAAGCAACACGATCGGTAAGAATAGAAATAAAAAAATCGTCGAACTAAATAACATGATAGGATTCCTCCTGCTTGATTGGAACAAGCCGGTTGACGTGTAACGCTGTCAACCGAACCCGCATGTTCCCTTCGAGTAAAAACTTGAATGCAACTTTGAAATAGTCGGCGCCCTTGACTCGTTTCAGTTGTAAGGAACATGTCGTTTTTCCGTCTACTGTCAGCCATTCTGTCTCGGAATGCATCCGTTTTTTTTGTCCGTATTGCATCTTGAACATCTGGACGTCGCACGACGATTCCGCTTCCAGCTCGCACGTCAGTGTGACGGACTCGGCCTGTCCAAAAGAGGCGTCGGCACGATACAACTTCGAGGGAGGATATTGAAATCCCTGATCAAATAATTGGATGTACAGCTTATCGGTCGGATCCGCCTGTTGAAAATCGAACCAAACACCATCCGCATCTTCTTCGAGCAGAATTTTATCGCGGTTCCCTTGCGGAAAAAACTGATAACTTGCCAGTTCCAGTGGACGTACATTCATACCGGTACCTCGCTTAAAATCGCGTCAACAATACGTTCTGCCGCATGACCGTCTCCGTATGGATTCGCTGCCTGCGCCATCGCGTCATAGGCAGCTTGATCCGTCAGTAACAGATGACCCGTTTCATAGATACGTTCCGGATCTGTCCCAACAAGCTTCAATGTACCTGCCGCGACACCTTCCGGACGTTCGGTCGTATCACGCAAGACGAGAACCGGCACACCAAGCGAAGGTGCTTCTTCTTGGATACCGCCAGAATCCGTCAAAATCAAGGTTGCCCGGGCTGCCAGGTTATGAAAATCAAAGACATCGAGCGGTTCAATCAATCGAATGCGCGGATGGTGTTTCAATTGTTCCGCCGCCTCGAGGACAATCGGGTTCGGATGGACTGGATAAACGATTTCGATGTCCGGATGACTGTCCGCCAATCGTTCGACAGCATCAAAAATTTGCGATAATTGCAGGTGATTTTCCCGTCGGTGAACGGTCAACAACACCAACTTCCGTCCGTTTGCTGTAAGATCTGTCAACACCGGATGCGTGTAGTCCTTCGAAACCGTTGTTTTTAACGCGTCGATGACCGTATTTCCCGTCACGATGATCGGAGTCTGTTTATTTTCCAACCGTAGATTTTCTGCCGCCTGATCAGTCGGAGCAAAATGATAATCAGCGAGTATACCCGTTAATTGACGGTTCATCTCTTCCGGAAATGGCGCATACTTCTGATACGTCCGTAAACCGGCTTCGACATGACCAACCGGAATCTGTTGATAAAAAGCCGCGAGCGAAGCCGCGAATGTCGTTGTCGTATCCCCATGGACCAACACCAAATCCGGTTGCTCTTTTTCCAGAACACGACGCATCGCATTTAAAATTCGTGCCGTCATCTCTTCGAGTGTCTGACGTGGACGCATCAAGTCTAAATCATGGTCCGGAACGATTTGGAACAGTTCAAGGACTTGATCGAGCATTTCCCGGTGTTGTGCCGTCACGACGACAATCGGTTCGACTCCTTCTCGTTTTTCCAATGCTTTGACGACAGGCGCCATCTTGATTGCTTCCGGTCTCGTTCCGAACACTAACATGACTCGTTTCATTCGTTCCATCCCCTATCCGTTATTCATGACGACAATTCAATCGTTTCACCGCGTGCCGAACGCTCGATTTCATCACTTCGTCCTGTTCTTTTTTTCATGACATAATGTGCAGCTTGTTTTTTCGTCAGTTGCTTGTACCAGTATAAATATTTGTTATACTCCGCCATCGTTTCCGCTGTCGGTCCAAACATCCGAACTTCTCCATACTCGAGCCAAAGGATTTTTGTACAAAAACTTTTGACTTGATTCAAGGAATGGCTGACAAAAAAGATCGTTTTACCTTGGTCGCGAAACTCCCGCATCTTATCGAGACATTTTTCCGTAAATGTCTGGTCACCAACCGACAGCGCCTCATCGATGATCAGGATATCTGGATTGATGTTGATGGAAATGGCAAAACCAAGCCGCGCCCGCATCCCGCTTGAATACGTTTTGACGGGTTGATCGATGAAATCCCCGATATCCGCAAACTCCAGAATTTCCGGCGTAATCTCCTGAATCTGTTTTTTGGTCAGTCCCATCATCAATCCTTTTAGTTCGATGTTGTCCCGTCCGGTCAGCTGATTGTTGAGACCACTGGAAATCGCGATCAATGCCGATTTGCCGCCAAGCGTCACACGACCATATGTCGGTGGCGTGACGTTGGCGAGCAGATGCGACAAGGTCGACTTTCCACTTCCGTTGATTCCGACCACGCCGACGATTTCGCCTTGTTCGACGGAAAAGGAGATATTTTTTAAAGCATAAAATGGTTTGCCGCTGATTTTACCGAACAACACTTCTTTTAATTTATCAATCGGTCGGGCATACAAGACGTAACGTTTTGAAACATTCTCGAATACGACGTGACTCATGTTTTTTCCTCCTAGACATAATCAATGAAGTACCGCCGGAACCGCAGATGAACGGCAGCTCCCACTATTAACAAAACGGACGTCACAGTCCAGAAGTAAACTCCATACCAAACGTGATCGAGCAGATAACCAGTCCCGATTAACGCCGAACGGTATCCTTCGATCAAATAGACGAGAGGATTGATCATCAACAACGTCTTAAACAGACTGTGGTCAGGCGGAATCCACATGATAGGCGTCAAATACATTAACATCCGGATTGCCGAAGTTACCATATTTTGCACATCCCGAATCATTGTCGCCAGTGCGGATAACAACAGTGAAACGGCATACAGAAAAATCACACCTGCCGGGACAATGTAAAGCAATTCAAACGTGTGCCAACCTGGAAAATAACCAAATGCCATACCGAGAACAATCGTTAAGGCGATCATTGCGAGGTGGCGATAGAACTGAGCCAAGATGACATACGCCGGGATCGTGCTGAGTGGAAAATGCATTTTCGAAACAAGTGCAACCCGACCGTAAATCGACCGAGAGCCGCTCGGAATCGTACTGCCGATGAAAAACCAGGCAATCAATCCACTGACCAACCAAAAGACGAATGGAATCCCATCGACCGGATTGCCGCCACGAATACCAAAACCAAATACGACCCAGTAGACACCAATCTGTAAGAGCGGCGTCATGATTTCCCAGAACCATCCGAGGTATTGCATACTGTACTGACTTTTTGTTTCATAAAGCGAAAGGCGAAAGATCAGGTAAAAATGATCTTTCAGCTCTTTCCCGATTGTACCGACCCCGTTCATATTGCCTTCGCATCCACTTCCATCGTTTGATACGTATGCAAGTTACCGAAATTCAGTACAGTGATGTCCTCAAGTGGTTGGACGATTCCTTTTGTATCAAACAAGACTGGTGTCCGCATATGATTCGCAAGACGCCGTGAATCAAACTGTTTGAATTCGTCATGATCGACGAGTACAAGTGCAAGGTCCGCACCTTGAATTGCTTCAATCTCATCAACGAGCTCAAAGCGTGACGAAATCGAACGTTCGACGTGTGGATCACAGACTGACACATCCAGTCCGCGATCAATCAGTTGCTCGATGACATCGACAGCCGGACTTTCGCGCATGTCATCGACGTTGCCTTTGTAGGTGACGCCGAACACTGCGATTTTTGGTCGGACGTGAGAAGAAACAAGGCGTTCTGCCTGTTCAGCAACGAAGTGCGGCATGTTGACGTTCGTTTCCCGTGCCGTATGAATGATCCGTGCAAGGGACGGTGCTTTTGCGACGATAAAGTACGGATCGACCGCCAGACAGTGTCCGCCGACTCCTGGTCCCGGATGATGTAGATTGACACGTGGATGCATGTTCGCCATCTCGATCACATCAAGCACGTTAATCTCGAGTTTATGGCAGACTTGCGTCAGTTCGTTGGCTAAAGCGATATTGACATCCCGGAACGTGTTTTCCATCAGCTTCGACATCTCTGCCGTCTTCGCGTCCGTCTTAACAATCTCACCTTGAACGAATGTTTCATATACCGCTGCTCCGGCATCAGCACAAGCCGGTGTCAATCCACCGACAATCCGGTTATTGTGAATGAGTTCATGTAAGATTTGTCCCGGAAGTACACGTTCCGGACAATGAACGACGAAGACGTCTTGACCGATGACGAAACCGGCTGCTTCAATCAATGGTCGGACATGATCATCCATCGTCCGCGGAGCAATCGTTGATTCAACGATGATGACATTGCCTTTTTGAACGTGTGGCAACATGTTCCGAACGGCTGCGAGGACGTATTTCAAGTCACACGATTTGTACATATCATTCAAATTAGGTGTTGGAACAGCAATCAAAAAGACATCTGCCGGTTCCGGTGTCAGTGTTGCCCGAAACTTTCCGTTTGCGACGACACGTTTGATGACCTCTTCAAGTCCCGGTTCTTCGATATGAATGTCTCCCGCATTCAACATCTGGACGATGCGTGGGTCGATGTCGACCCCGACGACGTCCGTTCCGTGATCTGCAAACATGGCTGAAGAAGGTAATCCAATATATCCGAGTCCGATTGTACAAAGTTTCATTTTGTCATTCCTCCATCTAGTTACGAGTTAGTCCTTCACGCCAGCACATCGCTGACTGTGTCGTGGCTGTAACTAGACCATAACGACAATTGCTTGTGTTTCCAATGGTTCTAACCATCTCTTAAACCATTCTTCACAGACCTTACATTCAAGGTGTTTCCTGTACTTTTTGTAAAGCTTGTAAATAATCAACGAACATTCATCGTAATCGGTAAACAAACAACCAAATCCGGTTCTTTTCGTTGTTTTCTGCCATGGATTTGCCTGTATCTATCTTGTTTCCCTCTTCGTTCTCCACTTGTTTACATCGTCACTTCACGGTAGACGTCCAACAAATGGTGTTTTTCTTTATCCCAGTTGTATTTCCGGCGCGCCTGCTTTGTCTGTTCTTTCATCGCCTGACGCAAGCCGTCTTCCTCGACGATTTGGTTCACGGCAACGGCAATCTCTTTCGGAGACTCGACATTAACGAGTAAACCGACACCTTCCGTCTCGACGACACGACGGATTTCCGGTAAATCTGCTGCAACGACTGGCACAAGCGCCGCCATATACTCAAACAACTTGTTGGAAGAAGCTGAATAATGATTAAAACAAACGTTTTGCAATACTTGAAAACCAACTGTCGCAGCCGCCGTATAACTTGGCAGCTGATCAAGCGGTACTTTGTCAACAAAACGAATGCGCTCTCGTTCCGGTGATTGATCGGCTGACTGTTGGAGCTCTGTCTTGATTTTTCCATCTCCGATAAACACTAATGTCCCGCGCTCGATAAACGGCATCGCTTCAATCAGCCGGTTAAGCCCCCGTCCTTCCTGAATACCACCTTGATACAGTAATATCGGTTCACCTTCAGCAATACCGAGCTCTTGATGCAGAGGTCGTGCTTTCGGTAACGTCTCTTGATAAAACGGATAATTGTGTAGGACAGCCGGTCGTTTCCCGTAAAGTGACGTATGATAATCAGCACGGGTGGCATTTTCGACCATCGTCTGATCGACAAATCGTAACAAATGACGTTCCAACTTGCCCTGCCCCTTTCCGTATCCTGTCCGGTCCGTCTGCACCTCGTGTGAATCGTAAATAATCTTCGCTCCTCTTGCGGCAAAAATCGCTTGAGGTAACGTGTTTAAGTCATTCGCATGCATGATATCGTACGGATGCTTGCGAGCCGCCCGTGTCATGCGGACAATACCGAAACTGTTGTACAGGGCATAGCGGACAAACCGGCTTTTCTGTACTAGATACAACAGCACTAATAAGGGAATTAGCCAAGGAAATAACAACAATAATCCTGCACCAATCATCAGCGTAAAAGGATTACGCTTTCCGATTCGGCGCAGGATGTTGTCAAACGGGGGTGTCCGGTCAATCCGAAGAATCTGAAAACCTGACGGATGTCGCTCCACCTCAGGTAAAGTCCCATCATTGAGGCAATACAAATCAACTTGATATCCTGCTTCCGCGAGCGCCGTACATTCCCGCAAAACACGTGCATCATTCGTAAACGTATTCCAAACAAACATGCCGACCCGTTTCATTTACTCACCCCTGCTACTCGAAAATCGGTTTGACGAATCGCTTCAAACAACCGTTCCTGGTTTTGTTCCCAGTCAAAATGCGTCTGGACGTAGGAAACACCCGATTGCCCCATTGCATTGCGTGCTTCCGGATGTTCCGCAAGGTAGCGGATCTGTCCGACAATCGTATCGCGGCACCTTTCGCGCGAAACAAATCCTGCCCCGGCGTCTTCGATTACTTTTGCCGCATGTCCCGAGACGGCTCCGACAATCGCACACCCCATCGCCATATAGTCGATGATTTTCCCCGGCGTCACCGTATCAAACGCCGTACTCTCGACCAACGTCGCAAAAGCGATATCACTTTTGGCAAGTTGCTTGAGTGCATCCCAACGCGGCATCGCATCCATGAAATGAATGTTCGTCAGTCCGCGCTCCAAGACATGTGTTTCGAATTTCTCCTTATGATATCCATAACCAACGACGTGAAATTCAATTTTTTCATCTTGTTTTAACTGTTCTGCTACATCGAGTAATAAGAAGACATCCTGCGCCAATCCGATGTTGCCGGTATAGACGACACGCACCTGTTCTGACACTTTCCGACGTTTGATCAACCACTCGTTCTCCTCAATTGAATTCGGAATGTAGTGGATCTTCTCCGCCTCAATGCCTTTGCTTTCGATATACGAACGGAATCCTTCACTGTTGATGACAATTTGGTCCGCTTGGTGGTACATCCATTTTTCAAGCCAATAAAGTGGAGCGAGTAAGAGACGTGATTTTGTAATGCCCACGCCAATCAATGATTCCGGCCACAGGTCACGAACGTCTAAAACAAGTGGTGCTTTTTTTATGAACTTGGCAACGACTCCGACTAATCCCATAAAGATGGAAGGTGTCGTCGCGTAAATGTAGGCATAGTTTTTTTTATCCCGCCGTACTTCCTGGACGGCTAAAACAAACTGTTCTAAGAACAAACGAAGCCGTCGCCATAAATTCGTCGTCGCCCGGAGATCGCGAGGTTGAATCCTGGTGATGTTGGCAGCGTCTAAACTCGGTTCATCCCAAAACATCGCATCCGTATACAGTTCAGCCGTCGGATACAACGGTTCGGATGTCAGCACATGGACTTCGCTTCCTTGTTGTTCCATCCGCTTGAAGATGTTTTTCATCCGATTCGCAGCACTTCCGATTTCAGGATAAAAATTTTGACAAATCATCAAGACGTTCTTCATTTCAGGTCCCGTCTTCGTTTGAGTTTTCGTCTGAACTTCCAATAATGGACGGCGACTTTCCCGAGCTTTGAACTTGCGAGTGACCGGTATTTTGATTTCCATTGTGCATTCGCCTCCAAGACATCTAAATTTGATACAAGTGCGCCTTCGTATCGTTCGAGTACCAGTTGATACTGTTGCGTCAACAACTCAATCGCTTCTTCTTTCTCCAGGAGTTCTCGTCTGAGTTGATCTTGCCCTAACATCAACTCCGCTCGTTCCTGCTCGATGTTCTGCTGTTTTTGCTGCTTTTGTTCCCATTTTTTATTCAGTTGTTTCAAACGGATGATTTCAGTAAGATGCAACCGTTCAATCGCTTCGAAGGCTGTTTCGAGCCAGCTGACTTCTTGTTCGGTGACGGGACGGGACGGTTGTTTTTTCGGATGAAGCGTCAACGCCACACCGAGCCATTTATCGATGCGCTCCAGTTGCTCAATCGTCCCGTATGGTGTCAACTGTTCCAGCAGATGCCGCAAATAATACGTCCGTTTATGGTCGGCATAATCGTTCACTCCGAATGGAACCGTCACGACGAGCCGACCACCGGGTTTTAAGAAGGAACACGCTTTTTCCACGAATCGTTCCGGTTCCCCGATATGTTCTAAGACCTCGGTCATCAATACCGTATCGAATCGTTGAGACGTTTGGAAGGTCATCAGATTGGCCTCTTCCAATTGAATCAATTCTTGAACGGAATGCGCTTCTTCTCTCAATGCCGCCGCCGCTTCCTCGATCGCTTCTGGCGAGACATCGATACCGACCACCTGCTTGCCTTCGCGCCCGAGCAAAATCGGGACCAGTCCACCGGAACAGCCGATATCGAGAATTTGACTCCCTTTTGTTTCCCGGATGATCCAGTGGACCCGAGACCGGACCTTTTTCCCGAATGCGACTCCGAGTTGATCATAATAGGCGGCCCGAATTTCATCTTTCGGTCGCATCATCTGTTTTGTCTGCATCATCTGACCTCCTCCAGTAACAATGTTTGAATCGCATCCGTCCGTTTCATGTCCGCCAACTCCACGAATTGACGAATCAGCGGATTCGTTAAGTTCATTGGTTCATAAAAAGCAACAATCATGCGCAGTAATGCGACACTTGGGGCAAAATCCTTGTCGCTGCAATACCGAAGCTTCACTAAATACCAATGTTCAAAGAAATGTTCAAAACGTGTTGTCTTATACGCATCGAGCACACCGTAACGGGCAAATTTCTCTGCCCGCGCCTTTTCCCGGACGACACTTCGTTCGAAGAAACGAACCGTTAAGGAGTTGACGGTCGAACCGGCAACCGCGGCATAGTAATAATGGATGACACGATTGACGAGCAGGACACGGTTCGCGTGCAGCATCATCTCTTGGAAAAACAGGGAATCTTGTCCGACGGCACCGACCACCTGCTCCAGTTGATGCTCCTGCAGAAACTGACGGTTGACGACCAACGCTTGGATACTTTGGACAGCAAAGCGATTTTCCAATAAGTAAGCTTTTGGTTGATCACATACCGTCCGCCCTTGTTTACGGATCTTCGGCAACGCGATGATGCTTGTTTTTTCTGCCAGTTTCTTCATATGTCCGACAGCAAAGTCGAGTGTCGGATCTTGGTCCAACTCTGCCAACAATTCAGCATACCGATCACTCAAAACCTCATTATCAGGATCAAGGAAAGCGATCCGTTCCGAGCGGGCCAGTTCGACCCCTTTATTGCGCGGACGCGAGGCACTGCCGCTGCCGCCTGTCGGAAACAGATGGGTCACGATGTTCCCATGCCGGCGAGCCAGTCGGTCAATTGCTTGGCGGGTGAAGCGATCCGTCGACCCATCGTCGACCAAGATGATTTCCGTCTCCTCGAACCGGTCCATCCGTTTGAGGCTGGCAAAACATTTATACGTCAAATGCCTGCCATTGTTGAAGATGGGGACGACGACAGATAGCACCGGCGATTCGACCCTTGCAGTACCGACACCTTCGTTCCACTCCAGCGCATCGAGGAACAACGTCTCTCCCTCAATCTTTCCTTCGGTGAACTGTTCATACGGGAACGCCTCACGCCAAATCATGGCGTTCGCTGTCGACCCTTCCGCTTCCTGGATTACGAAATGAGCTTCGTCAGTCCGCGTTTTGCGGGTGATCGATACATCACTGTATTTGAACCCGTTCACCAAGTCTTCCAGGTAGTATTCTCCGTATGATTCAGCTCCGTCGAGTACAGTGACGAGATCGGCTGAGGCATAAAGCGCTCCGGTCAACTCTGATTCGTGACAGATTACATCAGCGGTGATCGATTGACGTGCGAGCATCTGTTCAAGTTCCGGCGTCGCATTGCGCAAGACAACGAGAAGCGTCCGTTTGACCGGCGGCATGTCCAGCTGCAGAAGCCGCGTCAATTGATCAATCCGGTCATAGACCGTATGCGACGACATGACAGAACGAATACCTTCCGCCCGGAGTCGATCAATCTCCTCTTGTGTCGTCCGCTCAAGAATCGCCTGTACTTCTTGGTGGTCATGGATGGTAAAGACGTTCGGGAAATCGTTATTGACCGCAATGCTGTAATTCGACAAAATCAGATTCCCGAGTGCTTGTGATTCATAGACACGACGCGCACACATCGTCTTGCTGTACTTGATACTGTTTAAATTCAACACCCAGTCATAACATTTACTGACTTGTTGTAACGTCTCATAGGGAATGGCCGGCGCGACCCGCGACACGTAGCGTTCCGGAAAATGATAGTCCGGTAAATTCAACTGATAATTGCGATCCACGATATCAAGTGTGTGATTGGAACGTAACACCCCATCAAATAACATTTCCGTATCTTTGACACGTTCCGGATACTTCGCCATCCAACTTCCTGCAAACAGGACATGTTTTTTTCGACTCCGCGTCGCCCCGACTGGATTATGAATGATTGGATTGACGCCAAATGAAGTGGCTTCAATCCGGTCATGTCCGCATAAAACACGGTATTCTGGAATCATCGCTTCGTCGGATGTCAAAATGTAATCCGCTTCTTTCGCCACATCACTAAACCGTTCAAAGTTACTTGGATCTTCCGTTGATTGAAAGACAACCGGAATTCCTTTTGCTTTCACCTGTTTCATCATATCCAGCAAACGCTGTCGATTTTTTGAGGTGGGTGTCGCAATACCTTTCCAGTCATCTCCGTTCAGACCCTTCCAAGAAGTGACGACAAGAAATAAATCAATCGGCTCTTGAAAAACGTCTGTAAACGTGGCCGGATTAACATAATGTAAATCTAAAGCATCCTGATAATAGGCATGCATAAATTCTGAACACACAATGGCGACTTTCAGCGGCCGACGTTCAAAATAACGTGATCCACTCGTCACCGGTATTTCCGAGTATGCGATTTCCTCTAGCAAGTCACTGTTACTTTCCTGATGATAACGCTTTGTTTGCGGTTCAAGCCGTGATCGGTTAGTGCGAACCGTCGTTTTCATGCGTAAAACCTCAAACTGCTTTAATCCAGCGACGGAAGCTTGATTTGCAGCGGGTTCGGATTTGATCCGCTTCTGTTCCATTCGCACCCAGTTCAGTTGTTCGACGATGCTGTTCTTCCACTTTTGTTCACTCACGCCTATACACCCTTCCTTGTTTCATCTCCCTTTCAGTCTACGAGTCCAGTTCAAAGGAGACTTAAAGGATGTGCAAGGTTTTTGTAAAGAGTTGGTGAAGCGTTTGACGGTTTCCCTTACATTCATCATGAAAAGGGGATGCGATGGTGTGGAGTCCAGTTGGTTCACCACGTATTTCAAGCAAAACATCCATCTCAAACGTGTGGTTTTTTGTTTCAGAATAATCGTTCGGGGTACAAATAAGAATATCGAGGATAGGGAGATGAATGAATCATGACGAATAAAAAACAAGATGTACCAAACGAAACAGCTGATGTCGGTTTACATCCGGATCCAGAACCGGCGGAAACATCTGATCCCGGTATTAAACCGGCCGAAACACAACATCCGGATCCAGATGTCGAGGAACTACAAACAGATCCTGCTGATCAATAAGCGTGTTTTTTTCAAAAAAAAGGTTTTGCTCTCCAACGAAGGAAAGCAAAACCTTTTTGACATTTTCTTATAGCTTCACTAATAATTTTCCGGTATTTGAGCCGTCGAACAAACCAAGAAATGCGCTTGGCACTTGATCAAATCCTTCAAAAATAGTCTCTTCATACTTTAATTCGCCTCGACTGACCCACTGACCGAGTTGTTCAGCCGCTTCTTTAAAGCGATTGCCGTAATCCCCGACCAAAAAGCCTTGCATCCGGGCCCGGGCAATGATGAGTTTCGACTGAACACGCGGACCGACATCTGCCTGTTCATTATAGCCGGAAATCGCACCGCAAACCGGTATCCGGGCAAATGGATTCAGTCGATCGAGAACCGCATCTCCAATTTCACCGCCGACATTTTCAAAGTAGACATCGATCCCGTCCGGGCAAGCACGGTCCAAGGCTTCACCAATTGATTCAGTTTTATAATTAATAACCTCATCAAAACCAAGTTCATCTTTGAGATACTGAATTTTTTCGGCACTTCCGGCAATACCGACGACACGTGCTCCTTTAATTTTAGCGATTTGACCGACAATCGAACCGACTGCACCGGCCGCTGCCGAGACGACCACCGTTTCTCCCGGTTGTGGATTCCCGATATCGAGCAATCCGAAGTACGCCGTCATGCCGGTCATTCCGAGTACACCAAGTGCTGTCGAAACAGGTGCCAGTGATTCATCGATTTTCCGGACTTGCTTTGCATTCACTACCAGTTTCGTTGCCCAATCGAGCATTCCGACGACGATGTCACCCACTGCCAATGATTCACTTTGGGATTCGATGACCCGCGCGACAACACCGCCTTGAATCGGCGCATCCAGTTCAAAAGGTTGCGAGTAAGAGCGTGAGTCGTTCATGCGACCACGCATATACGGGTCCACTGAGATGTATAGTGTCTGCAACAGCACATGATCGGCTTCGAGCGGTTTCAACTCGATGGTCTCATACCGAAACGTTTCTTCTGTAGGACGTCCTTTGGGTCTGCTTGCTAATACAATCTGTTGTTCTGACATAACGATTCCCTCCCCGACTTTTTACCTCTCCACTCTAGCAGTCTGATTCGCTAAGTGCGAATACTTTGCTTTTGTTTTTTCAGAAAATTCCATTTTTGTATTGACGTATTCGTAAGACTTCCGTATGATTGAAAACAATTCATCGCTTTTATACTTTTATGCATAAAAGCAGTACATAAGGAGTGATTTTTTATGCCTACGTCTTCCATCAGGTTAAACCGCCAGTTTGGTCTTCATGTCTTGAACGGTCTTAGCATCGGCATCTTAGTGGCACTTATTCCCGGCGCCTTGCTCAGCGAACTTGCCAAAGCCCTGCTTCCTTATTTTTCAGCAGCTCAACATATCATTGACTCAACCGCTATAGCCATGCGGTTATTACCAATGGTAATCGGTGTCGCTGTCGCCATGCAATTCAAGACGAATCCCATTGAAACGACCTCTATTGGTCTTGCAACCGTCGTTGGATCAGGTGTTGCGAGCCGCACTGAAACGGCAGGTTACTTATTTATCGGAACCGGTGATGTCATCAATGCCGGATTAACGGCAGCGGTCGCGACCGCTCTTGTCCTTTGGCTCGGTAATCGGTTCAAGACCTATACAGTCCTCGTCATTCCAACCATAATCATTGTCGGAGCAGGCGGAGTCGGTGTGCTTACATACCCTTACGTCACAAAAATCACTGCATACATCGGTCAGTGGATTACGCATCTCACTGTTCTTCAACCGGTATGGATGGGCATCACTTTAGCTGTTACATTTTCTGTTTTGATTGTTTCACCGCTCTCAACGGTCGGTATCGCCACTGCCATCAGCTTGTCCGGTGTCGCGGCGGGTGCTGCTAACCTTGGTGTCTGTGCTGCCGGTTTCGGACTGGCAATCGCCGGATGGCAGGCGAATTCACGCGGTACATCCATTGCTCATTTTTTAGGATCACCAAAAATTCAGATGGCGAACTTCGTCCGAAATCCAATCATGATTCTACCGGTTATGTGCAGTGCTGCCGTTTTGGGCGGACTGGCAGGTGTTCTTGGTATTGAAGGAACACCGTTCAGTGCTGGATTCGGTATGTCGGGTTTGATCGGTCCAATCAACGCCTTGCATTTAATGTCGGGTGGCTGGACTTGGATGAATGTTTCACTTGTACTTGGTCTTTTCATTATCCTCCCGATCATTCTGTGCCTCCTGTTTCATCAACTGTTCCGTCGTTTCCGTCCCTGGACGAATCATGATCAATATCGTCTTGATTTTGACTAAACAGAAAAAAGCAACGCAGCCCGCGTTGCTTTTTTCTGTTTCTCTTTACACGTGTTTTAGTACGTCAAGCGGAGTATCCAGTTGATAATCTGCCGTCGACCATTCTTCTTCCGTCCCAAATCCAAAACGGCAAATCGCGACCGGCATCCGTTGTAATCGCGCTGCTTCAACGTCTGAGTAACGGTCTCCTACCATCAAATACGGAACGTCACCGAACTCTTCCCGGTGTGCGGCTAAAATATCTGCTTTTTGTGTTCCGTTAACGGATTCGAGGCATTTTGGGCTCGTGAAATACGAACGGATGTCTTGACTGTCAAGAACCAGATTCAGGTAATGCACACCACAGTTACTCGCTGTCGAGACGATATGTCCCTCTGTCGTCAATTGCTCAAGCATCTTACGAATACCGGCGAATAAAACATCCTGATCCTGCATTGTCTGCTCCAAGTGATGATGACGCTTTTGACGAATTTCACGGATATCTTCTTCAGAGGCATCCGGAATCGCCTTTCTCCAAAAAGCATTTCCGGCTAAACCGTAACTGGATTGAACACTTGCCTTAGACGGTTTCGTTAAGTGAGGCATATCCTCCATCGCTAAATGAATCGCTTCCGTCATCTGATCCGTCGAGTCGATTAATGTTCCGTCAATATCAAATAAAACAACTGCCATGTCAACACTCCTCTATTTTCTTGAGATCTTCTGTTTTTTCAACAATGTTCTTTTTCTAAAATAGACATATCCCGCACCAAAAATAACCAGTCCGATGAACCACGGCATATAGTGGTGCACTTCGTGTGGTCGCCCCATCATTCCGTGACCTAATTTTTTCCCGCCCCAAATAAAAAAAGCCGACCAGACAAAAAATGAGATTGTTGTGGCAATCGTAAAGGTCAAACGCGATACACCGGTTAATCCTGCACCAATCGCGAAACCCATCCGCCACATCGGTGACAACAACAGAATAAATCGTCCTCGGGTATCCATTTGACGCTGAAACTGGACCATCTTGGTCTCTGAAATCCGAAACCACTTGAACACCCGGGACAGTAATCGATCACTGCCAAGTCGACCAATCGTAAAAAATATATTTTGACTGATTACAAAACTCAAAACGGCAACTACTAACATGATCACTAAATTAAACTCCGTAGTATGAACGAGATACCCCGCATAGGCCAACGGGACTTCACTCGGTAAAAATGGAAACATCAACGTCAGCATTATTCCGAAATATCCATATGACTCAATCCATGCATGCCAAGCCATTACATACCTCCTTCGTAGCAAACTCTGCTTGGTTTTAGTGTAACGAACTTTTCGGACAGCGTACAGGAATGACGTTCCGTTACAGAATCAAAAATCCCTGTGGCTGATTTCATGTCAGCTACAGGGAGGAATTTTAATACGCGTCTTCGCTTTGAAGCGGTTGCGTTTGTGCTTTTTGTTGTTCATCCTGCCAGTCACTGAAACGTGTCAATTCTTCAAAAACTGTTTTTGTGACAAACAGTATGATCGCGATGTCATCAGCGAATCCAAAACCAAGCACAAAATCAGGCACAAGATCAATCGGTGATACGAGATAAATCAAGGCACCGATTACTTTTAAGATGGTCGTTCGGCGGATATTCCGGTATTCACCTGCTTGATACGCACGAACCATATCAACAAACAGTCGGACCGGTGAAAAAACAACGGATAAACTGCTGTTATTGTTTATTTTATCAAGTGCACGTCTCAGCATCGAGTTGGTTTTTTTAGGTTGGTTAATGTACGCTTTAGCTTGATCAGCATATTTTTCTTGTTCTGTCTCAAGCTTTTGATTTGATAAATCCATCAAAAATCCCCCATTCAATATAGTAGTAACTGTTTCTAATTTTTATCTTCCCTAAAGCCCCTTTACATAATCCTCTCTTTCTAGGGACGATACGTTTTAATCCTATCGTTTTCGGCTAATGGATTAAAGCAGTCACCTCAGACTCATGATTTTCATATTAGGAGTGATTCAGATGAACCATGTCAACCATACTGTCATCATTACCGGCGCTGCCAACGGAATCGGTGCGACGCTTGCAAAAACATACGCCAAAGAAGGTGCGACAGTCATTCTTGCAGACATTGACCAAATGACGGGAGATGACATCGCAGCAGAAATCGAAGCAGATGGTGGAACAGCTTATTTTTATCATTTGGATGTCCAAGTCGCACAAGATGTCGATCTTTTGATTCAAAAAGCTGTGGAACATACAGGTCGTATTGATATCGTCATCAACAATGCGGGAATCATCGTCCGTAAACCGCTTCTCGAATTATCGATTGAGGAATGGGACCGTGTACAACACACTAATCTCCGAAGTATTTTCTTGACGACCAAAGCAGCAGCTCCTTACCTGAAGAAGAATCCTGCCGGCGGTCGCATCATCAATCTTGCTTCGACCCGCGCCTTCATGTCGGAACCCGACACCGAATCCTACGCGGCGACAAAAGGAGGTATCGTCGCTTTGACCCATGCCTTAGCCGTCTCTCTAGGTCCGGATCGAATTTTTGTTAACGCCGTTGCTCCCGGTTGGATCGAAACCGGAAACTATCAAGAACTGTCGCCGGAAGATCACAGTCAGCATCCTGCCGGTCGCGTCGGAAAACCGGAAGACGTTGCACGGGCTGCTTTGTTTTTGACAAATCCCGAAAATGACTTTATTACGGGCGAAACGTTGGTTCTTGACGGTGGGATGACCCGGAAGATGATCTACGAGGAATAAAACAACTATTATTGCCTTTTCCGAGAAAAATGAAACTTCTTGTCTAATCTCTTACTCAATGTTACAAAAATATATCAACGTATTTTTTAAAGTGAATGGAAGCATTCACTTTTTTGTTTTGTCATTTTTTCTTTATTCTCACGTTGTTTTTTTGAAAATGAACCCATCTTCTCCGTATAAAAAAGTGATAAATCCTGATAATTTCCATATAATATTTTTAAAGAGATTGTAACGTAGATGCATCGTATTTCTTGTTAAAGTAGAACAGGTATATTATTTAAAAAGTTCTACGTATGTACAGGAAGGAATGAATGATTCAACTATGAAATCTTCTTTTAAACAGATGTTTGGTCTTTCGTTTATAACGATGACATTACTCATTACCCCCCTTGCGCACCCTGTCAGTGCCGCAAGTTCTTATAAAGAAAAACAACAGCAAAACCAACAGCAACAATCCAAACAAAAGCGTGCACTTTCCGATAAAAAAAATCAGTTATCAAAGGCGCAGCAAGAAGTCTATGCCCTTGATCAACAAATCAACGGACTGACCTTACAAGTCGTAGAAAATCAACAAAAGATAGACCGTAATCAAAAGCAAATTCAGTTACTCGAGAGAAAAATCGAGACGTTACGAAAAAAAATCGATAAGCAGGAAAAAATGTTGGGTGACCGGTTAGCTGTCCGCCAATCAAAAGCGGATCAAGATCCGCTCCTTGAAGCCGTTTTTGGTGCGAAGGATGTCGGGGATATGATCAGTCGGTTCAATGCCTTTAATACAATCGCTGAAAGTGATGCTTCTTTATTAAAAGATTACGAACAAAACAAACAGCAATTAGCTGTTGCTCAAAAAGACTTGGAGCAAACCCGTGCTGATTTAATACACGACCGTGCCCTTTTAAAAAAGAAACAACGGGAATTAAAAGCTGAAAAAACAAAGCGGACTGCTTTGTTGAAGCGATTGAAGTCAGAAAAACATACCATTGAAACGACTATTTTAAGCTTAAAAGACGCGGCCAATCAGCTGAAAGCACAGGAAGCTGCAGCACGTGCCGCTAGAATCGCCGAAGAACAAGCAGTCGCGCAATCGAAAACATCTGCTTCTGTTACGAAAGCGAGTACGAAAGTCCTCTCACAAGCAAAAGGAAAGTTCATCAAACCCGCTGCCGGTTCTATTTCGCAAGGAATGGGGGCAGCTAGTGGAAGTAACGGCTATGCGTATCATAATGGGATTGATTTAGCAGGACCTGTCAATTCACCAATCGTTGCTTCTGCCGGTGGAACTGTCATTCAAGCGAGTTCCGGCGGTCCTTATGGCAATCATGTCTACCTTTCGCACAGCATTGGCGGAAAAACCTTTACGACCGTTTATGCGCATATGAATTCTCTGACCGTCAAACAAGGTCAACAAGTCAAGCAGGGTCAACAAATCGGTAATCTCGGAAGTACCGGCAATTCAACAGGACCTCACCTTCATTTTGAAATCCACGATGGCGGTTATCAATACAATGCCAATGGACGAACCAATGAATTGAATCCGAGTGACTTTTTCTGAAAATCGATAAAAACCTCACCGCATTATGGTGAGGTTTTTATGTAGGATCATAATGTAAACTGATTGGTTTGATGATCAAGTGAGGTCGTCGTCTGTTCCAGTTCTTGCATCAGCTGATGAATTTGTTCAAACGATGCCTGCTGATCCCGCATCGAAGCTGCCACTTCTTCATTACCGGCGGCTAACTCTTCCATCACACCACTGACCGAACTGACTTGATTCACAACTTGATTAGCCTGCTCTTTTGATTGAAGCAATTGCATCGTCATGAAGCGGACGGCTTCCGTTACGTCCGTCACATGTTGACGTGTCTCTTCAAAAGCAGATTGGACTTCTGCAAAATTCTGAACTTGGTGTTCCTGTTCTTTTTCCGAGCGAAGCAACGCTTCTTGTAACACTGCACCATCCGCACGAATCGAACGGACAAGTGAGAAGATAGAACGGGTCGCTTGATGGGTCTCATCCGCTAACTTCTTCACTTCACTCGCAACGACGGCGAATCCTCGTCCGGCTTCCCCGGCACGCGCCGCTTCGATTGCCGCGTTTAACGACAATAAATTAGTTTGCGCGGAGACACTCGAAACCAATTGTGCCATCTGTTCAATTTGTTGTGTTTGTTGCAAGAATCCTGCTAGTTTATGGCCCAATTCTTGATTTTGAAGAGCCGCCGTCTCGAGTGACTTCGCCTGTTCATGCATGACTGCAACACTTTTCCCCATCGTTGTATCCGCAAGTTGCCCTTGGCTTAACGCTTGTTGTGCCCGCTGCTCACTTTGCTCAAACAGTGTGCTCATATCTGTGATGGTACTGACTGTCGTCTGTAAATCATCTGAGACGGTCTGGGTTCCACTCGCCATTTCATTGATTGCATGTGTCATGTTTCCGGATACCTCGACGATATTCGCATTTTCTCCGGTCGCCTGTTCACTCATCTGATTGATGGTTGTCGATGTTTGGCTGATGGTTCCGATAACGCCGTGAAGCGTTCCTTGCATTTGGGCAATCGCCGACTCGAGTCGCCCGATTTCATCCGTGCGTCCTGAGACTTGCAGCTGTTGCGAAACGTCACCCTGTGAAATTTGCTCCGCTGTTTGAACGACACGGCTGATTGGGCGGGTGATGCTGCGAGCAAAGTACCAGTTATAGAGTGCCAAAGCAATGAGAAGAACAAATGTTGCAATCAAGACAGAACGTGTCAGATTCAACGTCTTGTCTTTCGCCTCTTGTTGCAAGACATCATAAAATTCGCCGTTTTTTGTATGTAGTGTATACAAATCACTCAATACGCCTTCAATACGGGCCGCATACGAACGGATCGTGATGGGGTTGAGTTCACTGAGAACGCTGTCTCGTTCAGTCGCTAATCCTGTATATTTCATTTGTGCGCGGTCTAAATCTTGCTTGAAACGATCAATTAAGTACGCTTTTTGAAGCGTATTCAATGCCGCTTCATTTTTCTGACTGAGTGCGAGTGCTTGTTCTTTTTGATTTTTTGAAGGCTGGCTCGCCAGACGGTTCCATGCGGCTTGCTCATACAATAATTTTGTTTCAAGTTCAGAGATCTCGACCAGCTGTTTTCCATAATCTTCATTGTAGGATTGAATTTGACGAAGCTCAAACAACGTCCAGCCCATCAAGGCGACGACACTGACGATTGTCACGAGCGTCGAAATCAAAAATCGTTTTCGTAACGTCATTGTACCTTCACCTTTCCTTCCAACACATCTTGTTTCAGTTGTTCCAGCTGTTTCAGTTCTTTTGGTGTGAAGTTAGCATTTCGAATCGGTGCCAGTTGAATCGCTCCGTCCTTTACCCCTAACACAATTTGACCGGATTGAAGATCGGGTGCTTTAACGGCATCACCGATTTTCGTAATCGCAAGATCGACCTGCTTCAGCATGGATGTCATGACCGCGTCTGGCGCAATCGTCGTCTGGTCACTGTCGACGCCGATGGCTTTTTTGCCGTTGTCTTCTGCGGCTTCAAGAACACCGCTGCCTGTTAAACCTGCTGCTGCAAACAACACATCCGCGTCTTTTTTCATTTGAGCATTCGCCAGTTCCCGTCCTTTATCCGGTGCGGCAAAGTCTTCCGCGTAATCCACGAGGACACGGATATCCGGATTAACGGCTGTTGCGCCTGCCCGGTATCCTTTTTCAAATTTTTCGATGAGTGGTGATTTCATGCCGCCAATAAAACCGATCGTTTCACTGTCGGACTGAATGGCTGCCGCCGCTCCTGCCAAATAGCTTCCCTCATCTTCTTTGAATGTAACGGATAAGACATTCGGCAACTCAGATACTGCATCAATTAAGGCAAACTGTTGTTTTGGATGTTGTTTGGCAACCTTTTCTAAATCCGCTTGTCCCATGAATCCAAGACCAACGATAACAGTCGGCTTTTGTTTTGCCAAAGTCTCAAATGCTACTTTATATGATTTTGTTTCATTCAATTCCCGGTAATCGATAAACCAGTCTTCTTTTTCACGAAGTAAGGACATGCCACTCATCGCTGCGTCGCTGAACGACTGATCCCCTAATCCGACGTCCGATAAGACGACCGCCATCTCCCGGCGCTCCTTCACTGCTTGTTGTGGGTCATCAATGACGCTGCCACACCCCGCTAGACCAACTGTCAGCGCAAGTAAGGATAAACCAATTTGTTTTGACATTTTTCCACTTCCCCTCCCTGTTCTACACTGGATTATCGGAAAGGTTGTCTGACTTCTTAACCTTAAAAACCAAATTCAGAATTGTTTTAAAACAAAAAGCGTGCCCTTCTCGCAACAAACGTTGCAAAAAGGACACGCCGTACATCAAATTAAATTAATAATCGCTGTCAGAAGAACCGCCTGTGACGATTGCGATTCCGGCAGAAGCACCGATGCGCGTTGCGCCTGCATCGATCATCGCTTTTGCTCCTTCGAAATCACGGACACCACCTGATGCTTTCACACCGATGTCAGGTCCGACCGTCTCACGCATGAGACGAATGTCTTCTACTGTTGCGCCGCCTGTTGAGAAACCAGTTGACGTCTTAACGAAATCTGCTCCTGCTTTGACTGATAATTCAGCAGCTGTTTTGATTTCTTCTTTTGTTAAGAGACAGTTTTCGAAGATGACTTTAACAAGTGTACCGTTTGCCGCTTCGACAACCGCACGGATATCGCGTTCGACGAGTGAAAGATCGCCGTCTTTTAACGCACCGATGTTTAAGACCATATCGATTTCTGTTGCGCCGTTTTTGATTGCATCTTGTGTTTCAAATGCTTTCACTTCTGGTGTGTTCGCACCAAGTGGGAAGCCGATGACTGTACATACTTTGACAGCATCATCTGATTTTAAAAGTTCTGCTGCGAGTGCAACGTTTGTCGGGTTAACACAAACGCTTGCAAATTTGTATTCGAGTGCTTCTTTACAAAGTGTTTCGATTTGGGCACGTGACGTTTCTGCTTTTAAAGCCGTGTGGTCGATCATTGCTGCTAAATTCATGATTAGTTCCTCCTTAAGGGTATCCCTTATACTCTGTTTCCATTCTATCACGCAAGAGGTCAGACTTCTATCTTTTTACGCTACTTTCCGCAGTTGTTTTTTTCGAATCAACAAACCGTTTAGTGTAAAGACGAAAGCAGCCGACCAAATGAATGTAAACGCAACCAAGTGAGTTCTCGTAAAGGGTTCACCATATAAGAGAACTCCGATCGCAAGCGACAATGTCGGAGCGACGAACTGCAGAAAACCGACGACCGTAAACGGGATCCGTTGGGCGCCAAATCCGAACAATAACAACGGAACGGCCGTGATGATACCGGTCAATACAAGTCCAGTCGTCACAAAACCGGACGACGTAAACGTTTCTTGTCCACTGACACCCATGTAGCCGAGGAACAAGAGAGCAATAGGTAACGGCGCGAGCGTCTCAATCGTCAAACTGACCGTTGATTCTAAAGGACGTTGTTTTTTGACGACACCGTAAAAGCCAAAACTGAAGGCAAGCGCCAGTGAAATCCACGGAAACTTTCCGTAACCAATCGTCAAAATCAAGACCCCAATTGTCGCGAGCAAAATCGCAAGCCATTCGATCCGCGATAGTTTTTCCCGGAAAAAGAACACGCCGAAGATGATGCTAACGATCGGATTGATGTAATAGCCGAGCGAGGCCTCGACGATGAAATTATGATTGACCGCCCAGATGTAGATGAACCAGTTCATGCTGATGATCAGCCCGTTCAGGAAAAAAAGTCTTCGGGTAAAAGGATTTTTCAAGGCTCCGGTAAACTTTGGCAACGCCTTTTGAACATATAATAACAGTAGTAAAAAAATGAACGACCAAACAATCCGGTGTGCTAAAATTTCTTCGCTCGAGACACTGGCGAGCAACTTCCAGTAAATCGGCAACAACCCCCAAATGACGTAGGCAGCTAATGTCGCAAACAAACCCGATTTATTCATTGTTAGTTCCCTCTTTTCTGGATCACGATACTTTTTTCATCTTCATCCGACCATTGGAGATCCCGCTGATTGTAAAGACAGCGACAGCCAACCAAATGAACAAGAACGCGATGAAGTGAATCGGTGTAAAGATGTCATTGAATAAAAAAACACCGAGAATCAAGGTCAAGGTTGGTGCGATATATTGTAAAATTCCGACGTAGACAAACGGAATTTTCGGCATTCCGTATCCGAACAGCATCAATTGCACCGCAGTCGCTACACCAAGCATGACGACGGCGAACAAGGCTTCTGTCGGAAG
Source organism: Exiguobacterium sp. S22-S28 (assembly GCF_043359615.1). Lineage (NCBI taxonomy): Bacteria > Bacillati > Bacillota > Bacilli > Caryophanales > Exiguobacterium > Exiguobacterium sp. S22-S28. Next base: position 516,771 of record NZ_JBHFFC010000026.1, read on the forward strand.
AGCAATCGGGTTCGCTCCTGTAATGCCGAGCGTCAACATGGCAAACGGCAACGTGATAAGCGTCTCGAGAAACAGACCCGATAACGGCTCGGCGGCCGCCTTTTTTTTGAGGACACCATAAAAAGCAAACGAGATGGCAAGTGAAAACGCGATGATCGGAAACTTTCCGTAGCCAAACGTTAAAATCAGGACACCAGTGATGGCGCTCGCCATCGCAAGTAGCTGGGCCCGGTTCAGACGTTCACCAAAAAACAATAGGCCGAACAAGACACTGACGAGTGGATTGATGTAATAGCCGAGCGAGGACTCGACGATGTATCCTTCGCCAATCGCGTACAGGTACAAGGTCCAGTTTCCCCCAAGGACAAGTCCTGCCGCTAAAACAGTATTCCGTTGACGTTTACTTCGCCAGAGTTGCTTGACGTGCTTAAACTTCCCTGTCAGTCGCAGTAACAACGTAACAAAGATAAAGGCACTGATGATTCGGATTGAGACGACTGTCCACGCCGGTACCTCATCCGCAAACAGTTTGTAGATCGGCAGCAATCCGCCGATTACGTAGGCGACGAACGTCGCACTCATTCCCCGTTTATCCACGATGAACCCCCTTTTCCTTATATGTATACAAGTAAAGCCGCCATCATCATGGCGACTTTTTCAGCTTATTGTTGATCGAGAATCTGGAACAATGTCTTCATTTCCGACTCCGTCAAGTCGCGCCATTCCCCAATCGGTAAATCACCGAGTTCGACGTTCATGATCCGGACACGTTGCAGACGTTTGACCCGGTAACCGAATTCTTTGCACATCCGGCGAATTTGTCGGTTCAACCCTTGTGTCAAAACGATTCGGAACGTCCGCGACTCGAGCTGTTCAACGACACATTCCTTCGTCGTCGTTCCAAGAATGTCGACGCCGCTCGCCATACCTTCGATAAACGTTTCCGTAATCGGTGCGTCGACCGTTACGATGTACTCTTTATCGTGGTTGTTTTCCGCACGTAAAATCCGGTTGACGATATCCCCGTCGTTCGTCAGGATGATCAGTCCGTCAGAATCTTTATCGAGTCGCCCAATCGGGAAAATCCGTTTCGGATGATTGACGAAATCAATGATGTTACCTTCGATGTCACGCTCTGTCGTACACGTGATCCCGACCGGTTTGTTTAAGATCAAATACTCAAGTTCCGGCTTCGCTTGTAACGGTTGTCCATCGATCTCGACGGCATCTGTTTTTTCGGCCTGTGAGCCGAGCTCGGCCACGTTTCCATTGATCGTCACACGTCCGGCATCGATTAATTTATCGGCTGCCCGCCGGGAACAATATCCTGTTTCACTGATGAATTTATTGATTCGCATAAGTTTGTGTCCTCTTTCTCTTTTATAATCTTTACTCAGTGTAGCGTATCCGTTACTTGAAAACAAAATAATTTGTCACATCAAAAATAAAGTTCGTCTTCCGGTTACCGGAAGACGAACTCATTTCAGATCGCTTGTTCTTTTAATGTCTCCATGACACGGACAAATTGTCCGTCGTTCATTGGATAACCGGCTTTGGTAATTTTGACACGAACGAGTTGACCAATCAATGATTCGTCCCCTTCGATCGCGACACGTAAGTAATTATCGGTATAACCGACGAGACGACCGCCTGCTTCTTCCGAAAATTCTTCCGGAATGATTTCAAGCAGTTCTCCCTCGTATTTCGACGCATATTCTTTCGCCAGTTGATCCGACAAAGCAATCAACCGGGCGACACGTTGTTCCTTCACCTGTTCTTCCACTTGATCATCCATCATTGCAGCTGGTGTGCCGGTCCGTTTCGAATACGGGAAGACATGCAGTTCACTGAACTTATGATCGTTGATGAAGTTAAACGTCTCCATAAACTCTTCTTCCGTCTCTCCCGGGAAACCGACGATGACGTCAGACGTGATCGCACAATCCGGTAAGACTTCTTTTAAGCGCGTGATCCGTTCACCGAACTCCGCCATCGTATACTTCCGGCGCATGCGGCGCAAGACCGTATCCGATGCCGATTGAATCGGAACATGAAGATGTCGGACGACGATCGGCGAATCTTTTAAGACGTCCAGTACCTCATCTGTGATTTGGCTTGCTTCAATCGAAGAAATCCGAAGCCGTTCGAGACCTGTCACGGACTCGAGCGCCTTTAACAATTTTGCTAAGTTGTAGTCTTTGAGGTCTTCCCCGTAACCGCCCGTGTGAATACCGGTCAGAACGATTTCCTTATAACCTGCATCGACTAATTGTTGTGCTTGCTTTAAGACATCTTCCGGTTGACGGGAACGCATCAGACCACGTGCCCACGGAATGATACAAAACGTACAGAAGTTGTTGCAGCCTTCTTGAATCTTCAAGGAAGCCCGCGTCCGGTCCGTAAAGGCCGGTACGTCGAGTTCTTCATACACTTTTGCCTTCATGATGTTACCGACGGCGTTGATCGGCATCCGTTCTTCGCGGAATTGTTCGATGTAACCGATCATCTTGTGCCGGTCCTGTGTCCCGACGACGACATCGACTCCGGGAATCGCCATGATTTCAGCAGGAGATGTCTGGGCATAACAACCGGTGACACAGATGACACTGTCTGGATTTTGACGGATTGCCCGTCGAATGACTTGGCGGCTCTTTTTGTCGCCCGTATTTGTTACTGTACATGTATTGACGACATAAACGTCGGCATGATCTGCAAAGTCAACACGTCCATATCCCGCATCCTTGAACAGTTGCCAGACGGCTTCTGTCTCGTAATGATTGACTTTACAACCAAGCGTTTGAAAGGCAACAGTTGCCATTTCACTCACCCTTTCAATTCAAAATGATACGATACGGCGGACAGGACATAAAGTGGTGCCGTTTCCGTCCGTAAAATCCGTCGTCCGAGTGATGCCGGCACGAAGCCCACATCGGTTAAACGCGATACTTCCGTTTCCGTGAGTCCACCTTCCGGACCGATTACGACCAATAAGGAATCACCGGCTTGCAACCGTGACAGCGTAGAAGCGAAAGCTGCCGCTTCCCCGTCTTTCGCCGCTTCTTCATAGGCGATCAGACACGCCGTATAGTTGACCGCGTCTTGTAGGACTTCATCATACGTCACATAGTCAACCGTCGGCAAGTGCGCCCGGTACGATTGTTCGGCTGCTTCTTTGATGATTTTCTGGAGCCGTTCAAGCTTTTTCGGGATTTTTTTGGCATCCCATTTCGAGACCGAGCGGGCCGATTCAAAAACAAGCAGCTGACTGACGCCAAGCTCCGTCGCTTTTTGAGCAACCAGTTCCACTTTATCCCCTTTCGGTAACGCGTACGCAATCGTCACCTGGATCGGGAGTTCCGTTTCGATCGGTAATTCTTCAATCATTTCCGCGACGGCCGTTTGCTTTTCGAGTTGGTCGATTCGGCAACGGAACAGTCCCGTTCCGTCTAACACCAAAATCTCATCGCCGACATCCATCCGCATGACGTTTTTCATATGATGGGCTTCGTCTTTTGAAAGCGTGAAGGTATTTCCTACACGTGCGGTCGGATCTATGAAATATCGTTGCATCGGCTTAAGCCTCGCGTTTCGCGATAATCGCGACCCAGTCCTCGAGCTTCGTCGTCTCAACGATCGTGAACCCGGCAGCGATCATTGCGTCACGCACCATGTCTTTTTTCTGACCAATGATGCCCGATGCAATGAAGTGTCCGCCCGGAAGCGTCAATTTATACGCATCGTTCACGAACAGTAAGATGACTTCCGCCAGGATATTGGCGACAATCAGTTCGACCGGTTCTTTCAGTTCCTTCATCAAATCGCCTTGACGGACGGTCACTTGCTGACTGACTTGATTTAGTGCTACGTTATCCGTTGCCGAACGAACCGCCACTTCATCCAAATCAAGTGCAAAGACATCCTTTGCCCCGAGTTTGGCTGCTGCAATCGCCAGAACACCTGAACCCGTTCCGACATCGACGACACGGTCGTTGTCTTTCAGGTAATTTTCAATCGCCTGAATACAAAGGACTGTCGTCGGATGTGTTCCTGTTCCAAATGCCATCCCGGGATCGAGTTCGATGATCTTTTCATCCGGTTGCGGTGTGTAGTCTTCCCACATTGGAACGACCGTCAGATGACGGCTGATTTTAACGGGTTTGTAAAACTGTTTCCACGAATGGGCCCAGTCTTCTTCGTCCACTTGTGTCAGCGTGACAGTTCCTGCACCAATCGTCAGACCGAATTTCGTCAGCATCTGAACATCGCGCTCGATTCCTTTGATCGTATCCGTCAAATCGCTGCTTTCCGCAAGATACGCTTTGACTAGGACACCGCTGTCCGGATATTCATCGCGCTTCTTCTCATCCCAAATTTCACCGAAGTTGTCTTCACGATGCGACATCATCTCGAAATCCTCTACATCCTCGATGACGACACCACTCGCTCCTGCCTCATGTAAGATGTTTGAAACTGCTTCGATCGCTTCTTGTGTCGTATGGACACAGACTTCTGACCATTTCATTTCCTGTCACGCTCCTTTAGTGAATCACCCTGTAAAGAATGTTTTGATCCGGCTGAATACGCCTTCGTGCTGTTCCTCGACACCTTTTTCGTCACTGATTTCGTTAAACTCACGGAGTAATTCCTTTTGACGGTCCGTCAGATTTTTTGGCGTGATGATGACGACGTTGACGTATTGATCCCCGTGATGACCTGAACGGACGTTTGGCATCCCTTTGCCGCGCAGACGGAAACGTGAACCCGTTTGTGTGCCGGCTGGAATTTTCAAACTGACCTTTCCGTGAACAGTCGGTACTTCGATTTCGTCTCCAAGCGTCGCTTGTGTGAATGTCAACGGCATGTCCATGACGATATGATCGTCGACCCGTTCAAACAATTCATGTTCCCGTACACGAACGACGACGTACAGATCTCCGAACGGTCCACCATTGACGCCCGCTTCCCCTTTACCGGCCAAGCGGATCTGTTGCCCGTTGTCGATCCCGGCTGGAATCTTGACACGGACATCTTTGTTTTTACGGACACGTCCGGCACCACGACATGTTTCACATGGTTCTTTAACGATTTGTCCGCGTCCATGACACGTTGAACATGTCGTTTGATTGACGACACGACCAAACATCGTGTTTTGCTCGACGTTGATGTGTCCTGATCCACCACAACGTTTACATGTTTCCGGATGTGTTCCCGGTTTGGCACCTGAACCGTGACACGTTCCGCAGTCTTCTTCGACCGGAATCGTGATGACTTTCTCAACACCCGCGAACGCTTCCATGAAGTCGATTTCTTCGACATATTGCAAATCCTGCCCTTTGCGTGGAGCATTCGGATCTTGACGGCGTCCGCCGCCGAAGAACATGTCAAAGATGTCGCCGAACCCTTCCGCTCCGCCGAAGCCGCCGCCACCTTGTGATGGATCTTGGTGACCAAACTGGTCGTAGCGGGCCCGTTGATTGTCGTCTGACAATACTTCATACGCTTCAGACAGCTCTTTGAATTTTTGGTCGGCATCAGCTTCCTTGTTAACGTCCGGATGGTATGTCCGGGCGAGTTTTCGGTAAGCTCGTTTGATTTCTGCTGCTGAGGCATCGCGCGCGACGCCCAACACTTCATAATAATCGCGTTTTTCCACGTGCATTCTCCCTCTCTTTGGTTCCGATTCAATTCATACTGTTTGATTTTACCGAACTTCATGCGACATGGAAAGAGCCAAAGCGCGGATTACGCTTTGGCTCTCTCTAGCGCCCGAAAAATCGGTCGGTTACTTATTTGTTGTCTTTGTCGTCGACTTCTTCGAATTCAGCGTCCATGACGTTGTCGTCTTGTCCGCCTGCTTGTGCGCCTTCAGCGCCAGCTTGTTGTTGAGCCATGTTTTCGTAGACTTTTTGTGTCAACTCTTGAACGACTGTCGATAATTCGTCTTTCGCAGCACGAATCGCTTCGATGTCTGTTCCTGCAAGTGCAGTCGTGACTTTTTCTTTCGCTGCTTCTGCTTTTTCTTTATCTGCTGCGTCAATTTGCTCACCGAGGTCTTTGACCGCTTTATCTGTTGCGAAGACGAGTTGATCCGCTTCATTGCGAAGTTCCACTTCTTCTTTACGCTTGTTGTCTGCATCTGCGTTCGCTTCAGCATCTTTGACCATTTGGTCGATGTCTGCTTCAGTCAAGCCGCTTGATGATTGGATTGTGATCGATTGTTCTTTGTTCGTACCAAGATCTTTCGCTGATACGTTAACGATTCCGTTTGCATCGATGTCGAATTTAACTTCGATTTGCGGCACACCACGTTGTGCTGGCGGAATGTCTGTCAATTGGAAACGACCAAGCGTTTTGTTGTCTGACGCCATCGGACGTTCCCCTTGAAGAACATGGATGTCTACTGCCGGCTGATTGTCAGCTGCTGTTGAGAAGACTTGTGATTTCGAAGTCGGGATCGTCGTGTTACGGTCGATCAGTTTCGTCATCACGCTACCCATTGTTTCGATTCCGAGTGAGAGTGGTGTTACGTCGAGAAGGACAACATCTTTAACGTCCCCTGTCAATACGCCACCTTGAACAGCTGCTCCGAGGGCAACTACTTCATCCGGGTTAACCCCTTTGAATGATTCTTTGCCTGTGAAGTCTTGAACTGCTTTTTGAACAGCAGGAATACGAGTTGATCCACCGACGAGGATGATTTTGTCGATTTTGTCCGGTGTCATGCCAGCATCGCTGAGGGCACGACGTGTTGGAGCCATCGTGCGTTCTACGAGATCAGCTGTCAGATCGTCGAACTTCGCACGTGACAATGTCATTTCAAGGTGAAGCGGACCTGCTGCGCCGGCCGTGATGAACGGAAGGCTGATTTGTGTCGAAGAGACACCAGAAAGATCTTTCTTCGCTTTTTCAGCAGCATCTTTTAGACGTTGAAGCGCCATTTTATCTTGTGCAAGATCAATGCCGTTGTCTTTTTTGAATTCTGCAACTAGATGATCGATGATTTTTTGGTCAAAGTCATCGCCACCAAGACGGCTGTCACCGGCAGTTGAAACAACTTCGAAGACACCGTCTCCAAGTTCAAGGATCGAAACGTCGAATGTACCGCCACCTAGGTCATAGATGAGGATCGTGTGGTCTTCACCTTTTTCAAGACCGTATGCAAGTGCTGCTGCTGTCGGCTCGTTGATGATCCGTTTGACGTCAAGACCAGCGATTGTTCCTGCGTCTTTTGTCGCTTGACGCTCAGCATCGTTGAAGTAAGCAGGAACCGTGATGACAGCTTCCGTTACTTTTTCACCGAGGTAATCTTCTGCTTGAGCTTTGAGTTTTTGAAGAATGATCGCAGATACTTCTTGTGGCGTGTAGTCTTTGCCTTCGACTTCAACTTTATAGTCTGTACCCATGTGACGTTTGATCGACATGATTGTGTTTGGATTTGTGATGGCTTGACGTTTTGCGACTTCCCCGACTTGACGCTCACCGTTTTTAAAGGCAACGACAGATGGTGTCGTCCGGTTTCCTTCTGCGTTTGCGATAACGACCGGCTCTCCGCCTTCCATTACTGCGACACATGAGTTTGTAGTTCCTAAGTCAATACCAATGATTTTTGCCATGATAAATTCCTCACCTTCGAATAGTTATTGTAGTTTCAAGGACATCTTATTCTGCGACTTTGACCATACTTGGGCGGATGACACGATCGTGTAATTTGTACCCTTTTTGGAATTCAGCTGTCACGACGCCTGATTCGTGCTCTTCACTCGGCTCCTGAACGACTGCCTGATGCAGGTTCGGATCAAAGGCTTCTCCAACTGCTGGAATCTCAACGACGCCCTCATTTTGGAGTGTTTCCACCAATTGACGTTTGACCATCTCGACACCCGCTAAAACAGACTTCGTTTCTTCGTTGTCCGATTCGATCTGCAACGCACGATCGAGGTTATCCACTAACGGGAGTAACTTCTCGACGATTGTCTGGGACGAGTACTTCGCACGGTTTTCGGCTTCAATCCGATTCCGACGTTTGAAGTTGTCGAAATCCGCACGGAGGCGTAATTCTGATGCTTTTGCTTCTGCCAGTTGCGCTTCGAAATCCGGTGTCGGTGCTTCTTCGACGAGATCCGCCTGTACGACTTCTTCTTCCGTCACTTCAACTGCTTCTGTTTGTTGCTCGGTAGTTTCTTCATTATTGAGGTTTTGATTCTGCTTTTTTTCTTCCACTCTGAATCGAGCCCCTTTCTATATTCAATCTAAGTTGTTTTTACGCAACTCAGTTTGGAATGCTTGTAAAAGATGAATGATCGAGTTAATGCCTCGATTGTAATCCATCCGTTTTGGACCAATCAGCGCCAATGTCCCGAGTGAGATTCCATCTACGGAATAATGCGCCCGGATCACGCTACAGTCCTTCAGGGCATCGACATTGTTCTCGCTACCAATCGTAATCAAGATTTGATTATCGAGATTCGGACTTAAAAAATCAAACAAGGCTTCCTGCTGTTCAATCAACTCGAGAACCGGACGCAATTTCGCGACATCCTGAAATTCCGGCTGATCAAACATGTTGGCTTTCCCCCCGAGATAAATCAAGGGACGTCCTTCATGCTGATCCGTCAAGACGATATCAAGTGCTTTTGACAGCAAGGTCGTCTGTTCCGAATGCTCGGAACGGAACCGTCTGATTTCTTCGAGCAGACGTCCACGCAACATGCTCAGCGGCGTTCCGCGTAACGTCTGGTTCAATCGTTCCATCAAGCGACTTGCCGCCTCACGTGAGAGGGCTTCCGCGAGCTGAAGTGTCTTATGTTCGACATGCCCTGTCTCCGTCACTAAAACGATGACGACACGGCCTTCCGCTAAGGGAATCAGTTCTAAATGATGGAGGCGTTGCCCTTCTTCTTTTGGACCTAATACAAGCGTCGTATAATGTGTCAATTCGCTCAACAAGTCCGCTGTATGTCGGATCAACCGATCATTTTCATTCACGGAATGGGCAAATAACGATTTCAACGCCTTTGCCTCTTGCGGTGAGATGCTTTCCGGACGAATCAGATGATCGACATAAAATCGATATCCAAGCTCGGATGGAATTCGGCCGGCAGATGTATGCGGCTTTTCAATCAATCCCATTTCTTCGAGGTCCGCCATCTCATTTCGAATGGTCGCGGAACTGAACGTCACGTCACTCCGTTTTGAGAGCGTCCGTGAGCCGACGGGTTGAGCGGTTTTGATATAATCATCGACGATTGCACGTAAAATCAACAATTGGCGATCCGTCAGCACCTTCTTCACCACCTTATTTTGTTAGCACTCACTTTTAACGAGTGCTAATTACATCTTTACTATAAGGAATCCTGGAAATGATGTCAACCAATTTGCTGAACCCTTTGAAGACTTTCCCATTCTGCGATACAGTGAAACAAACAAGAAAAGGATGAGGTCCATGCTGGAACTGTTTGCAATGGCCGGTGTGTTCGTCTGGGTATTCATCGCCATCATCGGAACAACCGCTTACTTTTTACGAAAACAAAAAAAATAAAACGGCGTCCGCATACTTTTGTATGGACGCCGTTTTATTCTTTAAGCTTGATCTGTTTTCTGCTCTTCAATCTCTGCTTCGCCGATAAACTCGGCAAACACTTCATTGGCGAGTGGTACACCGGCATCTGTCAAACGGATATGCGTCGCTGTCCGCTCGACCAGTCCGCGCGGCAACAATTTCGCAATCGTCTGTCCAAAGACTTGGTCAAGCGAGTACCTATATTTCTCTTCGAAGTGCTGTTCAGACACCCCTTCTTTCATCCGTAATCCGAGAAACATCTCCTCTTCCATCCGTTCCACTTCCGTCAACAACGTCTCATTGCGGACCGGTAATCCCTCCGCTTTGATGTAGTGCGGAATCGGTGCGATGTTCGCCCGACGCGTCTTGTTGATATAACTGTGTGAACCGGCACCAAATCCGTAATACTCGTCATTTTCCCAGTAGACCCGGTTATGCCGACTTTCTCGACCCGGTAAAGAAAAATTCGAAATTTCATATTGATGCAGTCCGCCAGCTTCAATCGTTTCAATCATTAAGCGATACATGTCCGCCTCTAGATCGTGTGTCGGCAACGGCAACTTCCCTTTTCGTTCTTGAATTGCAAAGACTGTATGCGGCTCAAGGATCAAGGAATAGGATGAGATATGGGTGATTGGTAAACGCAAGGCCCGTTCGACATCATATTTGACTTGTTCGAGCGTTTGATTCGGCAGACCAAACATTAGGTCAACCGAGATGTTATCAAATCGTTTCGCAGCATGCTCCAATGTCTCAGCCACTTTAGCTTCCCGATGCGTCCGACCGATCCGTTCGAGTAATCCGTCGTCAAACGATTGGACACCAAAACTGACCCGGTTGACGCCGCCTGCTTTCATGATATCAAGTTTTTCCGGCGAGACGCCGTCCGGATTGGATTCGACCGTATATTCAAGAGTGTCATCCGTCAGCGGTAAAAGATGTTTTTTAATGATGTCCATCAAACGTTGCATTTGATCTTCGTTTAAGGCGGTCGGTGTACCTCCCCCGATAAAAATCGTTTCGAGTCGATCCGTCGGGTACTGTTGTAACGTCAGTTCGATTTCTCGTTCTAACGCATCCAGATATTCAGCGACCGGCTGATTTTTTAAAAAGACTTTGTTAAAGTCGCAATAGTAACAAATATGTTCACAAAACGGAATGTGCACATACGCGGCGCGTGGAGTCATTTCGCCTCATCCTTTCTTTACTTAAACAGAAAAAGGGTGCGCCAAAACGCCCCCCTTTGTTTCTTCTCTCAATCTTCATCCATCGACAGAACCGACATGAAGGCTTCTTGCGGTACCTCTACCGAGCCTACCATCTTCATCCGTTTCTTACCTTCTTTTTGCTTTTCGAGCAATTTACGCTTACGCGAGATATCTCCACCGTAACACTTGGCGAGAACGTTTTTCCGCAACGCCTTGATTGTCGAGCGGGCAACGATTTTTGTTCCGACGGCGGCTTGAATCGGTACTTCAAACTGCATCCGTGGAATAAGTTCTTTCAATTTATCAACGATGACTTTCCCACGTTCATACGCAAAATCACGGTGAACGATAAAGCTCAGTGCATCGACGTTTTCGTTATTCAAGAGAATATCCATCTTGACGAGACGTGATTGCTGATAACCAATCAACTCGTAATCCAGCGACGCATATCCTTTTGTACTCGACTTCAGCTGATCGAAGAAATCATAGACGATTTCCGACAATGGAAGTTCATACGTGATTTTGACACGTGTCGTATCGATGTACTCCATATCGACGAATGTCCCACGTTTCTTTTGACAGAGTTCCATGATGGCACCGACGTAATCGTTTGGTGTCATAACCGCCGCTTTGACGTAAGGCTCTTCAATGAACTCGACTTTTTGTTGTTCCGGCATCTTCGACGGGTTGTCGACGTGGAGCACTTCTCCCGCCGTCGTCGTCACATGATAGATAACCGATGGAGCCGTCGTAATCATATCAATGTTGAACTCACGTTCGATCCGTTCCTGGATGATTTCCATGTGAAGCATACCAAGGAAACCACAACGGAAACCGAATCCGAGTGCTTGTGACGTTTCCGGCTCGAATTCGAGTGCCGCGTCACTTAACTGCAGACGTTCAAGTGCTTCACGTAAATCGTTGTAACGTGCGGCATCAATCGGATAGAGACCACAGTACACCATCGGGTTCATCTTCCGGTATCCCGGTAACGCTTCTGTCGCCGGTTGTTTCGCCAAGGTAATCGTATCCCCGACGCGGACATCGCCGACGGTTTTAATGGAAGCAGACAATGTTCCAACGTCTCCGACCGTCAATTCTTTCTGACGGAGTGGTTTTGGCGTCGACACGGCGAGCTCCAGGACTTCAAAGTCTTTCTCGGTCGACATCATCCGAATCTTGTCGCCGACTTTAACCGTTCCATTGACGACACGAATCGACGCGACAACACCACGGTATGCATCGTAATACGAATCAAAAATCAATGCTTCGAGTGGCGCTTCCGGATCCCCGGTCGGTGCCGGCACTTTTGCGACGATTTGTTCCAGAATTTCCTCAATCCCGATACCTGCTTTCGCAGACGTCGGAACGGCTTCTGAAGCATCGAGTCCGATTACATCTTCGATTTCTTGACGGACACGTTCCACATCCGCCGACGGCAAATCAATTTTATTGATGATCGGCAAGATTTCCAAGTCGTTATCGAGCGCCAAATACACGTTAGCAAGTGTTTGCGCCTCGATTCCTTGCGCCGCATCGACGACGAGTACAGCGCCCTCACATGCTGCGAGTGAACGGGAGACTTCGTATGTGAAGTCGACGTGTCCTGGTGTATCAATCAGATGGAGGATATATTCCTCACCATCTTTTGCCGTATACTTTAATTGAACGGCATTCAATTTAATGGTAATCCCGCGTTCGCGTTCCAAGTCCATCGCATCCAGTGTCTGATCTTTCATCTCACGTGATGTCAAAGCACCTGTTTTTTCTAAAATACGGTCTGCAAGCGTCGATTTCCCGTGGTCGATATGGGCGATGATAGAGAAATTACGAATACTTTTTTGCCGCTTTAAACGATCTGCATTATTCATGTTTATAGTCACCTTACCTTATAGTCAAACGTACATACGCTTCATTATACCAAAAATAACACGGGGTGCACCATCTCGTTTTGTTTTCCCAAAAAACAAAAATCGAAAGAAACCCTAGAGCTGTTATTGCTTTTAAGAAAAACGTTTGCTACAATTGTGTTTGTTCTGTTGAACGATAAATGCAGATATGCGAATATAAATCTCGAATGAGTTTTCTTGGAGGTGAATCATCCATGGCTAACATTAAATCAGCAATCAAGCGTGTTAAAACAGCTGAAAAACGCCGCGTCGCTAACGTACAACGTAAATCGTCTATGCGTTCAGCTATCAAAGCAGTCGAAACTTTCGCTACTGAAGGCAACAAAGAGCAAGCGCTCGTAGCTTTCAACACAGCATCTAAGAAAATCGACAAAGCTGCTGCTAAAGGTCTTATCCACAGCAACAAAGCTGGTCGTGACAAATCACGTCTCGCTCGTCTCGTAAACGCACTTTAATTCTTCTTTGAAGGATACAGTGATCGATCGCCACTAGGAGCTTGCTCCAGTGGTGATTTTTTTATGTTTAAAAAACCATCCGGCTGTTTGTCGGATGGTTTTTGATTTCCGTCAGAAGCAATCCACCATGACATGATGTGGACCGATTCCTTCGATTTCGAATGACTCGCTCGCAACCGTCAACCCCAATCGTTCGTAAAAAGGAACGGCATTGAGTCGGGCGTTACACCACCAACCGTCTGCACCTTTTGCTTTCAGTCGATTCCGTGCCTCTTCTAACAATGCTTTTCCGTATCCTTCTCCACGGACAGCAGGACTCGATGCCATCCCGCGTAATTGATAGGTCAATTCCGGATACGCCTCATGAGGACGATTGGAGAAAGTACCGATAGCTACAATCCGTCCGTCTTTGACGGCTCCTAAATGAAAAGTGGATTCGAGATCATCGTCCGGATAGACACACATTTCAATCGGCTGGTTGGGACGTAACACTTCTTTTCGAAGTGGAATGACCTCTGTTGCTGAAATGATTCGAATCTCCATCTGCTCTGCCTCCTATAATGTAGCGAGCCGGACAATCAGGGCGTCAAACAAGATCCGTTTGTCCCCTCGGCCCGTCTTCATACCCTCGTCTGTCGTCGTGATTGCGACCAATGCTTGTTCGAGCTGCGCGAACGTAAATCGTTTACCAGCCTGCAGGGCGAGTTTGATCGCATATGGATGCGCCCCGACTTTGGACGCGATTTGCCGTTCCCCGTACCCTTGTTCTGCCAGACGTTTGGACAACAACATCATCCGGTACTGTCGTGCCATCAGACCAAGTAACGCCAACACTTCCTGTCCCTGCTTTTCGAGATCGCGAATCAATCGAATCGCCGGTTCAAGTTGTCGTTTCATTAGATAATCCGTCAGTTGGAACACATTATCCTCTAACGTCCGTGGCACCAGTAAATTAACATCTTCCAGTTCAATCGTCGAATGATCTCCGGCATAGAGCATGAGTTTATCCAGTTCACGTGTCAGCGTCGCCCACATCTCACCCGTCAGGAAAATCAATCGTTCGATGGCAGGCCGTTCCATCCGGTACCCTTTGTCATTGACAGCATCCATCACGAAACGAAACAGTTCTTCCGTCGTCGGTTTTTTTGCTTCGAGTACGACAGCCCGGTCTTTTAACCGTTTGACGATCGTTTTTCGCTCATCCAGTTTTTCCGCTTCGACAATCAAGACGACAACTGCATAGTCCGCGGGCTGAACGATGTATTCGGCCAATCGTTCCACATTATGCGTTTTCTTATCTTTTACACCGGTCAAAAAAGTCGCCGGTTTGGCGATGACGACACGGTAATCACTCAAAAAAGGAACCGTTTCCGCTTCATCGAGTACCGCATCGAGGGGTTGATCGTTTAAATCAATCTTCATGTAATCAAAGCGTTCACCATCCGGCAACGCAGCTTTGACGATTTCACGTTCCCACTCTTCCAAAAGGTGTCGTTCCGTTCCATATAATAAATAAAGGTTCGCCAGTTTTCCGTTGACAAGCCAAGGTGTTTTCATCTTCCCCACCACATTTCACAGTTTGTTCTTAACTTCATCATAGATAATCCTCTTTTATTCCGCTATACTAGAAGCGGAATCTATTTTTAGGGGGAATGCAGCATGGCACATTCAGTACGTCCACCAAGTGAGAATGCGTTTGAAAACGATATTCAGTCAAAACGTAATGACGCGCTTGACTCAGCGGTCGGTTTTGGCGCATCGTTCGGTTTTTTCGCAGTCTTGTTCATCATTGGCGTTGTAATTAAATTCTTAAGCCTATAATCAGTAAAACAGCAACCTTGGGGGGTTGCTGTTTTTTATTTTAGCATAGGTTCACAGCCCGTTGCAGAACAAGTTATCATTCCCGATTGATCGGTCCGCATGACCGTCCGGTTCCTCGTTCGCTCCAGTACTTCTGCATGAGGATGACCATACCGGTTGTTTCGTCCTGCTGATATGATGATCAGGTTCGGATCCGTTTTCTGCAAAAGCTGTTCTCCGGTTGACGTTTTCGAACCATGATGCCCCGCTTTTAAAATATCGACTCTTTGGACAGACCATGTCTCCTCTTGATCAATACTCGCATCTCCTGTCAATAAGACGCGCTTCCCGGCAATGTCGGCAAGTAACACGACCGACCGGTCATTTTCTTCTTCTTCGCTTGCTGCAGGAGCCAACACCTTGAGCCAGGGACGAATCTGCTGTCCTGAACGAATGTATTCAATTTTTGTTCCTGTCGCTTCAATCTGCTCAATCAACGCGTGCCGTTTTGGATCTTGATTGTCGAACTGTCCCATGTAAATGGTGTCCACTTGAATTTTTCGCAATACACCTAGCAAGCCGCCGATATGATCATGGTCTGCATGTGTGACGACCAATCCTTCAATGTGTGTTTCTCCCCGTGTGTTCAAAAACGGGGCTACGATTTGTCCACCCGGATCGAACGGTCTTAAAGGAGGACGGATCGATAAAGAGAACGCCCCTCCGGTATCGATGACAAACGTTTCTCCCGCTTTTTCGATGATGGTACTGTCGCCCTGTCCGACGTCAAGAAAGGTGATTTGTTCCGGCGTTTGCTGATCCATATAGATGCTTGCCACGAGCAGCCCGACAAGAGGTACCAAATGTCCGTACCATTTGTGTTCGGCCAACCACCAGCCTGCAAAGACTGTTCCCGTCACTACAAGAAACACAGGGAGCGAAAAAAGATGAACGGCAACCGTCGGGACGGGTAAATTTTCAGCCCCAGCCAATACTTGATCCAAAAATGAAGTAGCCTGACCATGCAGGTGGACTAGATTATCAGACGACGGAATCAGCACGGCTGCACTGACAAGGAAAGACAGCGGTAGAATCACCCACTCAATCCATCCTCCGACAATCAAATTTAACAGCGGTGACCAAAGGGAAACCTCCGTCTGTTGGGCTAATTGCAGGACAAGACTTGTCATGATTTGAGCCCAAAGGCTAATCAACAACCAGTTCCAGGGACGTTTGATCGTTTCCCACATCTTGCGGGACAGTAATAAGAATATCGTCAATCCGACGGTCAGTTGAAACCCAACGTCATATAGATAAGTATACGAGACCGCCAATTGAAGCGCTCCAATCGAACCAACGACCAATAAGGGATCAGGTCGCCGGTTAATCCTGTGACAGAATAACAATACCATGGCGACACACACCGCACGTGTGACTGGAGCACTCCACTCCGTCAACCATCCATATAACGGCAGGGTCAACAATAGAAATTCAAATCTCCGCTCCCGCGTCAACCGTAGTTTTTTTAAAAGCCATAACATCGTTACAATCAAAAACGCAATATGTGAACCGGAGATGACAATCGCATGGAGCAAACCGAACTTTTTGAAACGCTCCATCGTCATCTGATCCATTAAACGATCTTCCCCTAATACTAAGGCTTCCACATACAGTGCTTGTTTGATGGGAAGTTGTTCGATCCGCGTCATCCACTGCTGACGAATACGCCGTCCGTTTGCTTCGAATCCTGGCGTCTCGGAACACTCTCCCCACCGTGCGACATCATATTTCCCTTGTAACTGTTCAACCCGCATCCAACGGGCTTCATCAAACCCGCCCAGATTGACTCGGGGCAATACCGGTCGTTCTTCCAACTCAACTTCACAACGTTGTCCGATTCGCTCATAGTCGCGATCTGTTTTTTCATCCAATGTGGCTGCGACAACGATTTGCTTGTTTTGGAATTCCGCGAGATAACGAATCCTGTCCCCATTCTGCTTCGCGTCCAAAATATCGATGACCGTGATTGGAGCGATAGGCTGTTCTGTCTTCATACTTAGTAAAAACACGACAGTCAGTCCTACGAGCGATAAAACAGAATACGTCGACATCGACCAAGATCTCAATACAAGAATTATCGAACAGACTGTGACCAGCCAAAGGGATTCTTTTAAGGCGATGAGCCCGATCATAAAAAACAAAGGCAACAGCGGCATCAGTAGACGATAAGATAAGCTTTCAGATTTTCCAATGTCTTAGGTCCAAACCCTTTCACATCCCCGAGATTCTCGTACGTTGCAAAACCACCTTTTTCTTCCCGGTATTTTACAATCGCACTGACCTTCGCAGGACCAATCCCCGGCACTTCCAATAGTTGATCTTCAGTCGCTGCATTTAAATCGAGCAATCCTTTCGGCACTTCCGCTTGTTCAGACTTTTCCGTTGCTGCCTTCTTTAATGCCTTGGTCTTTTTCTTAGTCGGAACAATCACTTCCTGACCATCGATTAAACGTGCTGCCAGATTGAGTTGTTTGATGTCTGCTTCTGCAGTCACTGCTGCACGTTTAATGGCATCTTGAACTCGATCACCGAGTCGAAAACTGTAGGGACCGGGTCGTTTGACCGCCCCTTTGATATCAACCATGATTTTTTTTTGGACCAGTGTCTGATCCGCTGAACGGTCTTCTGCCTGTGCCTCCTGTTCTCGTTCAACGATTGCCGGTTTTTCAACTAGTGCCTCATTTGAACATGAAGGCAGCGGAACGAATAAGACAACGAGCAGCAGGAGAACAACTGCCATCGTTGCCACTTGTTGTAAGCGTGGAATCGTCATCTGTATCCCTCCTGTCCCTTCGACTGTAGCAATCTTTCCTCCTGTTCTGAACAGGACTAACCTCCATTATCCAATGATGTTCCTCTCCCTACGCCCGTTTTTGTTCTCCTTGATCAAACCATCTGTCTTTCTAATCCAAAACAACATAAAAAAAACCATCAACAGGATATCCGTTGATGGTTCGATACTTTATAATTTTTCAGCGACAAAAAAGATTCGTTCAGCTGTTTCCGTCGGAGCATCTGTCGTAAAATCACCCGTCACGGCACGCACACGGAAACCGGCTTCACGTAACCACGTGATGTATTGTTCCGGTGGATACGTCCGTTGATGGTGTGTCTCGTCAACCCGATCGTACCGCCCGTCCTCATCTTCGATAAAGAAGGTTAATTCGTGAACGACCGATAACGGTGCTTCACCAGGATCCGCGAACCAAATATACGAACTCTGTTCCGCATGAGTGGCGTACGTCTTGCCGTTAAACAACGTTTCCATCTTGTACGGCGAATGTACGTCAAACAGCAACTTCCCACCGTCTGTCAGAAGACGGGCCGCACTGTCAAACGTCTGCTTGACGTCGGCTTCGGTTTGCAAGTAATTTAATGAATCACACAAAATCGTGATTGCATCAACAGGTTCCGGTAATTCGAGTTCCCGCATGTCCTGCACCCAAAACGCAACGTGACGGTCTGTTTCCATTGCCTTTTCTTGGGCGATTTCAAGCATTTCTTCCGACAAATCGACGCCGGTGACCTCGTAATGGTCGGCAAGTAACAAGGTTGCTGTTCCTGTGCCGCAACCGATATCCGCAATCTTTTTACCGGGTTCTACCTGTTCGAGCACCCAAGCGACCCACTCGGGGTAAGGGACATCCTGCATCAGTTCGTCATAGACATACGCAAACTGTTCGTACGCCATTAGTCGATCTCGACTTCTACTTTAGGTGCGTCTGCCCATAATTTCTCAAGGTTATAGTAGTCACGGTCATCCCGGTGGAAGACGTGGACGACGACATTCTCAAGGTCAGCGAGGACCCAACGTGCCGCATCCATTCCTTCTAGTCGTTTGATCGGCAATTCGTTTTTATGGGCGACTTCTTTCACTTCACGCGCGATGGCCTGAACTTGTTTCTCCGAGTTTCCTTCGCAAATGACGAAGTAATCTGCGATTGGTGAAATCTTCGACATGTCGAGTACGACGATGTCCTCGGCACGTTTATCATCAATTGCATTTACGATTAATTTTAATTCTTGTTCGACTGTCATAGGACGGTCCCCTTTCGTTTTTCCGTGATGAACGCATTGTATGTCTCGATCGTCAGCGGAAAAATCACTGTTTGTTTTTTACATAAAAATGTGATCGTCTGTCCAAGTGTGGCGATGACAGCTTGTGTGAGATCTTCTTGCGCAATCTCTCGAAGCTGATCCACACCGGGGTACTGGCGATTCGGTTCAATCGCATCCGCCACAAAAATGATTTGATCGAGCAGAGGCATACCGGGTGCACCCGTTGTATGGTTTGCAATCGCTTGATAAATCTCGACGTCCTCGACGCCAAGCTCCCGCTTGACGAGTTCAGCCCCAACAGGCGCATGCAACAATTCATCCTCATACTCAAGCAAATGATTCAAACCGAGTTCCACTGCAATCGTCTGCATCTCGGATACATTCCGATATTTGGCATAGTCATGCAGCATAGCTGCCAAGGCAACCTTCTCTTCTTGTACCCCGTATCGCCGGGCCAGTTGAATGGCTGTCTCGACAACTCCGAGCGTATGGATGTAGCGTTTGGCAGGTAATGTTTCCTCAATGATTCGTCTCGCTTCTTCAAGTCGCATAGAGTTTCCACTCCTCGATTAATTGTCGGACCGGTTCCGGTACGAGATAACGGATACTGCGGTCTCTCGCCACGCGTTGACGGATATCGGTCGAAGAGACTTCAAGCAACGGCATATCGACTGCCGTGACTTGCGCTCCCTCCGGAATCAGATAGCGGCTCCCCGGTCGTGCGACGGCACCGAACCGGACTTCTTGATACAAGTCGTCCGCCCGGTACCACGTCCCTAGACTCACGAGCGAATCCGCACCAATCAGGAAAAAGAAGTCATGTTCGGGATACCGGTCTTTCAGTTCACGAATCGTATCAAACGTGTACGATTTCGTTTCCCGTTCAAACTCGATATCCGAGACAGAAAAGGCTTCATTACACTGGATCGCCGCTTCAACAAGCTGAAGCCGCTTCTCCGCACTTGTTCCTGTCGATTGTTTATGGGGCGGAAGCTTTGCCGGCAAAAACCAAACCGCATCCAACTGGAGTTGTTCTTTCGCCTGCTCGGCAATCAACAGATGACCGATATGCGGCGGATCAAACGTTCCACCCATCAACCCAATCTTCATCGTGGTAATTGAAGTGTCTTATTCTCTTTCGATTCCTTGTAGAGAACGATGACTTTCCCGATGACTTGAACCAGTTCTGCGTTCGTCCCGTCAACGAGTTCAGCCGCGACATCTTTTGGTGCATCGGCACAGTTTTGTAACACTTGAACTTTTAAGAGTTCACGTTTTTCGAGCGCGTCCATCAAGTCCGCACACATCGCTTCCCCTACACCATTTTTTCCGACTTGGAAAATCGGGCTTAAATCATGAGCCGTCGCGCGTAAATACCGTTTTTGTTTACCTGTTAACATATTATAATTCCTCCAATTGCTTTCTAATCACCTGTTCGCCGAGAGCGATGTCAGGTTTATGACCGGTGAAGCGTTCAAACGCTTCAGCCGCTTGTAGTACAAACATCAAAACACCATCTAGTGTATCAAGCCCATTTGCGGTCGCTTCCCGCAAGAGACGGGTCGGGGTCGGTCGATAAATAATATCACAAATCAAGGCTGTCGTCGCTGTCAATTCAATCGGTGTCTGATCGATGCCAGGAGCCATCCCGACAGAAGTCGTATTAATGATGACATCATACGGCGTCAAATCCAGTGTGCTCGACCATGGAACAGTAGATTGTCCAAATTCGGTTGCAACACGCTCAGCTGTCTGATTCGTCCGGTTCATGATCGTGACGCGACCGGGAAGCATCGGAATAATGCCACGTGCCGCTCCGCCTGCCCCAATCACTAAACTGTTCATCGCGTTCGTTCGCGTCGCAAGTGCACGCGCAAACCCGGTTCCATCTGTATTCGCACCGACCAATTCATCCCCGTCCCAATAGACGGTATTGACGGCACCAGCCCGTGCGGCTGCCGGCTCGAGACGATCGAGAAACGGAATGATGGCCGACTTATGGGGAATCGTTACATTGATTCCATCCAACTGTCTAGTTTTTACCTTCTGAACGAATGCTTCCAACTCATTCACTGCAACGTCTATCGTAGTATAACAACCGAAAAGCCCAGCCGCCTTCAGCCATGTTTCGTGCAACATGGGTGAAAGCGAATGGGCAATCGGATGACCGATGACAGCAAATTGCATCAGACGAGCGCCTCACGTAATGAGACAGCGACACCTTTTGGTGCATAGGCAGCAACTCGTCCGCCTTTTCCGTGAACTGCAACCCAACCGAGTCCACTGAAAACGATATCTGTTTTCATGTTATCGCGTAGACTAAACTCGTGTCGAACGAGCGGCGGAAGCATCTCAAGCGTCTTCTCATTCGGCGGTGATAACAATTCTCCGTTATGATTCGCATACAGATCGTCTGCTTTATCGAGCTTCGTCCGGTGTACTTTTAAGTCATTTGACATATAGATGACGAATGACCGTTTGTTGCCTTCCATGTAATCTAGACGAGCAAGGCCACCGAAGAACAACGTTTGTTGTGGATGAATTTGGAATACTTGCGGCTTGATTTCTTTTTTCGGCGTAATTAATTTCAAGTCTCTTGCATCCACATAATGTGCCATTTGGTGATGATTGATGATACCTGGTGTATCGTACAGGTTACAGTTATCGTCCAGCGGAATATCAATCAAATCAAGTGTCGTTCCCGGGAAGTGACTGACTGTGATGACAGCCTCTTCTTCTTCCCCGAATCGTTTGATGACCTGATTGATTAATGTCGATTTCCCGACGTTCGTACAGCCGACGACGTAGACGTCGCGTCCTTTGCGGTAATAATCGATTTTCTCTGCCAATTCATCCACACCATGTCCTTTTTTCGCACTGATCAGATGGACATCGACTGGACGCAATCCAAGTTCTTTTGACGTTTGACGCATCCAGTTCATCAGGCGGTTCGGATTAAGTGATTTCGGTAGCAGATCGGCTTTGTTGCCGACTAACAGGACATCATTTTTTCCGACAAAACGGTGTAATCCCGGTAACCAACTTCCATTAAAATCAAAGATATCAACGATTTTAACGACTAATGCATCTTTTTGACCGATTCCATCTAAGATTTTGACAAAATCATCGTCCGTTAATGCGACGTCTTGAATTTGGTTGTAATGCTTCAGTTTAAAACAACGTTGGCAAATGACCATTTCCCGGTCAAGTGCAGATTTAGGCGCATAACCAGGTGCTTTTGGATCCTCTGTTTGGATCGCGACACCACAGCCTGCGCAATTGATTTCTTCCATGTGTGTGTTGAGCCGCATCGGGACTTTCCCTTCTCTATTCAACGTAGCGCCCTGCACGCCACTCCAAGAGCGTAACTTCCGACCTTTCGCCGTACATGTTGCGACTGCTGCCTATCCTTTCATCTACCGGTATGACAGGGTCATTGCTGCTTATCTTGACGGAGTGTTTCAATCGGGTGTTTTAACGCTGCCGGATCTTCTTTGACACGTTGCGTCAATTTGTAGATTCCTTTACGTTTCATCCGACGGAAAATCAACCGTTCCATCAAGCGATTAAATTTTGTGACGACACCGTCTGTCTTGACGACGGGTTGAACGTGGATTACTTCGATACCTACTGAATTTGCGCCTAACACATCCGTAAACAGTTGATCTCCAAGGAAAACAACTTCCTTCGCGTGATAACCAAATTCCGTCAACGCGCGTTTGAAACCAATCGGTAAAGGTTTACGGGCCGGTGCAATATAATGTAAGCCAAGTGGATCCGCAAATTTCTTGACTCGATCGCCGTTGTTATTCGAGACGATGATGACGTCAAATCCATATTGGTTATTCACCATATCGAGCCATGACACCAATTCGTCTGGAGCATCGGCAATATTCCAAGCAACAAGTGTATTATCAAGATCCGTCAAAATTGCTTTGACACCGTTTCGTTTTAACATCTCTAAGTCGATATCATAAATCGACGCCACAAAATGTTTTGGATAAAGTCGTTTAAACAAGAAGAAAACCTCCAGATAATGGTCTAGCTCTATAGTTAAGTTTAAGAAACAGTTATGTTCTTATCGTTCGATTATAGCACAATCCATTTGATAGAGCGACGACCAAAAGAAAACGAAAGAGCACAGGTCTCTTCCGTTTCGTAATTTCTGTTCAATAATAGCGGATCCATAAATAAAGTTGTGAAATAATCAGCGTTACGATAGTGATCGGGGCACCGTAAAGTAAAAATCGTCCGTATGTGAACTTCTCCCCTTTCCGTGTGGCTAATCCAGCGACAATCACATTGGCTGATGCTCCAATCAATGTACCATTCCCTCCAAGACATGCTCCAAGCGACAAGGACCACCATAACACGTCGACTTGTTGACTGTCTGGCGACAAACCGATTCCTGTTGCAACATCGTTGATTAAAGGAATCATCGTCGCTACGAACGGAATATTATCGATCGTCGCACTGGCAATTCCGGATAACCAAAGAACAGCTGTTGCTGTCGTCTGGATATCTCCTCCTGTCAACGTGATCGTTTTTTCCGCCAAGAAGCGGATGATTCCTACTTCTTGAATCCCACCTACTAAGATAAAAAGTCCAGCGAAGAAAAAGATTGTCGTCCACTCTACACGGGCGAATACTTCTTCCAGTTGGTGATTGTTTTCAATCGTCAGCAACATCAAGACGGTCGCTCCAAGGATCGCGATTGCCGGTGCTTCCAAATGAAGACCGATGCGACTCAGTAACGGATGAATGATGAACAGCGCAATCGTACTTAACAAGACGATGCTGCTGCGCATGACCAACTTACGGCTGATAATATAGCTGTTCTCGTCGATTTCCATTAATTTTTGTTGATCTTCCGGTTCCACGTGCAGTTGTTTCCGGAAAATCATATACAAAATACCCATCGTCACGATTGTAATCAACACAATCACAGGTGCTAAATTCAATAAAAAGGCATTAAACGTCAAATGCGGATTGGCCGCTCCAATCATGATGTTCGGAGGGTCACCAATCAAAGTTGCCGTTCCACCGATATTAGCGAATAAGACTTCCGCCAATAAAAACGGAAACGGTTTGATTTTCAGGACCTTCGTGATCGAAAACGTAATCGGAACGATCAAGAGAACCGTCGTGACGTTGTCTAAAAAGGCAGATCCGAGTGCCGTCAATCCGGACAGTAAAAACAAGATTTTTACCGGATCTCCCTTTGTCCGTTTCGCCGCTCGAATCGCGATATATTCAAACAGTCCCGATTGATTGGCAATCGTCACTAAAATCATCATCCCGATCAATAAGACGATTGTTCCCCATTCGACATATTCAAACAAGGCAGATTCCAAACGGACAATACCGAATATCACCATCGCCAAAGCCCCTAACAACGCAACGATGGCCCGGCTGATTTTTTCACTGATGATGAAAGCGTAGGTTACTAAAAAAATGAATAAGGCCCCGTAAATTTGAAGCGACGAGCTCGATGCTTCCGTAAACATTAAAACCTGCATGACAGATTCCTCCTAAGCATGACGAAACGCTCCCTTCGTGACGGGAGCGTCTTCATTCATGAATTCCAATAACCGATGCGTTGCCCCATCAAAACCGGACCTTTGATGTCCTCTTCTAATGTGATGGCATCTTTCGGACAAATCAAGACGACCGTTGAACCAAATGAAAAATAACCGAACTCGTCGCCCCGTTTAACTTCTCGATTTTGATTCGTCCGGACGATTGTATTCACATTCAAGGCACCAACCATGACGTGTTCAAGCGCGTGTTCACCATGTGTGATACGGGTGACCCGACGATAGTTCCGCGTCAACGGTCGTTTTCCATAAGAAAGACCCAGATCATTAACCGGTGCCGAATCACGTCCAAGCGTATAACTTGTCCGGATTGTCCCGTCAATCGGTACATGAACACGGTGGTAATTTTGCGGACTGAGGTAAAAAATCAATACCCGCCCCCCGATGTAGTGATCGGCTTCATGGTGCGAACCAAGCAGTTCGGAAACCGAATACGTCTGCCCTTTGACAGTAAAACGACTTTCTTCCGTCAAATCCTCGACAACGGATAAGACACCGTCACACGGACTGACGACCGCTTGTTCTGACCGATCAATCGGACGAACCGTTTCATTTAAGTTTCGAACGAACAATTCATGTAACGTCGTATACGATTCAAGCGGCTGACTTGCCTCTTGCATCTGTAAATCATACATCTTGACGAAAGGTTGGATCAGCGGTCGACTGATCGGACTCATCGCAAAGCGGCGCAGTTGTTTCGCGACGGTTGGATGGCCGTTCAGTTCAAACAGTTGCGTAAAGAACCATTTTTTAATCATTTAAATCACCTGACGACTCTTCTTCAGAATTTTTAACGGCTTTACCGGCGAAAAATTCTTTGTAGGCGTCTTCTGTCTGCTCACCGGATACCCGGCTAACTTCTTTTCCATCTTTGAAGTGAACGACAGTTGGTGTCCCTTCGATCGCAAATGTATCCCAAGCCGACTGTTCGACTGCCAGATCAATTTGTTCAAATGGAATGTCCTGCTTCTCACCGAGTGGTACTAAATACGGTTTTACTTTTTCACAGTGTACGCATCCCGTCTGATAAAAATACGTATAAAATTCATCACCGGACTTCAGCTTATCCGCTACTTGACCGGCCGTTAAGTTTCCGTTTTTCGATGCAGAATCCTCTCGATCCGTAAACAGTAACATCGTTGCCCCGATCAAGACGATCAGCGCAATCACACCAGCTGTAATCCAGTTAGCTTTCGACTGCGGTTTTTTTGTTGGTTTTACACGGTTAGATTTCTTCGACACAATATCCCTCCGTCATTTTGGCAACAGCCATTTTTTCTGAATCATTATAGCATGCCCCTCTGCAAGAATCGTATCGATTTGCAAAGCGTCATCAATCAGTAACAGATCGGCACGTTCACCTTGCCGGATGTCTCCCCCAGAAATGCCGTATGCTTCTGCGACGTTTGACGTGACCGTTTGGATGGCATCCTCTATACGTACACCATGCTGCACAGCATCACGGACCGCATCAAAAATCGATGTCGGTTTGCCGGTCTCAAGACGAAGCAATTTCCCACTCTCATCAAAGGCTGGTAAGCTGGCGCCAGCGTCACTCGACATCGTAATCTGGCGTAACGGGATACCGGCAGTAAGAGCACGCTGTAGTGCCTGGCCTGCTGGTATTTCCCCTTCTTCAATGAACGCCTCTGTCGTACAGGTCGTAAAATCAATTCGCCCGCCTTTTTTCGCCCAACGTAAACCGGCATCAAAAATCCGTTCACTGCGGTTGATGTGTGTCGGTAAAAACTGCGTGATCGGAATATCGGTCGTTTCGACCACTTCTTCCAGCAGGTCAAGGGCATCTTTACCGTCACCGACATGAACATTCATCGTTCCCCGGACCCCTTTTAAAAGACCTGCGATCCGCGCTTGCGACGCAAGGCGTGCCAACTCATGGACAGTCGGTTGTGTCGAACGATGGTCGTTGATGGCAATCTCACCCACCCCGATGACTTCGTTGATCAACAGGATGTCTTCCGCAATCGACTTCGTAATCGAAACCGGTGGGACAGCGTAACTTCCTGACAAGAGGAAAGAGCGGATACCTTGAATCGTATATCCCCGCACGTGTGCAAGCAGATCGATTCCAGTTCGTGTCCACCCATCTGTCCCAAGCAATCCGATAACGGTCGTGACACCACCTTCCAGAAAATCATGTGCGGAAAGCGGTGGTGTCCTTGTGGCAAAACCACCTTCTCCGCCCCCGCCGATTGGATGAACATGTCCATCGATCAATCCCGGGACCAATTGTTTGCCTGACCCGTCGATTATCTGACTCATCAGCCGTTCGTCCATCGCGTAGGAACCGATTGCAAGAATCTTTCCTCCACCAATCAGTACATCCGTCAATTTCCCGGTCAATGTCACATTTTTAAGTAATATCATCACTTGCCTCCTAAACTATAAAAAGCGAGTCTATCGTCCAAGTGACGATATCTCGCTTTTATCTTATTCTGCCTTTGTCCCTTGACCAAGACCAAGATCTTCGTTGACTGCATCAAGTGCGAAGACGACAAGTGAAGTCACGACTGACATAGCTGTCGCGAATCCGAAGTTATACGTGACTGCATCGACCGCTGATACGATGAACACGGCTGTGTTCACGAGTAAGAACGACCAGAAGAATGTAACGAGAAAACGCATTCTTCCCCCTCCATTTCTTAACTTACTTTTTAATGTCCTACGTTTCGTAGTATATCATTTTTTAAGACGGCGGACAGCTTTTCTCTGATTTTTTTAAACGCTTTCCTGAATTCAAAAAGCAGACAATTTTACATATTTTTCAGTTGATTATGCTACAGTAAGCGTAATGAATCCAGAGTGGAGTGAGTATCTCATGCAACGTCATCTAATCGCCGTCGATTTGGACGGAACATTATTACGCGACGATAAGACCATCAGTCAGGCCAACTTACATGCGTTGAGAACTGCACGTGACAATGGCCATGAAGTCGTCATCGCAACCGGGCGTCCTTTTCGGCACGCTAAACGCTATTACGATGAACTCGGATTGACGACACCCATCGTCAATTTTAACGGTGGACTTGTTCACCATCCGCAAGACCGTCACTTTGAAGTCAGCCATCATCCGATTCCGTTGAAAACCGTGCAACACATTCTAGAGTCGGTATCGGACTCCAAAACACAAAATATCGTCTGTGAAGTAACCGATCATGTTTACTTCCAACATAATCCGGTCGGTATTTATGAATTCTATACGGATCATGCCTTGTCCGTGACAACCGGCGATTTACGAAAGGTGTTGCAACACGAACCGACATCGCTGTTGATTCACGCCAAAGGCGAACATGTTCAGGAAATCCGATCCGAACTTTCAAGCATTCACGCTGAAACGGTCTTAAACCGCCAGTGGGTCAAACCGGAATATATGGTGGAAGTCATGCGAAAAGGTACAAGCAAAGCCATTGGCTTACAACAAATTTCGCGTCATCTTGGGATTGAACAAAAACAGATCATTGCTTTTGGCGATGAAGAAAATGATTTGGAAATGCTCGAATATGTTGGGCATGGCGTCGCAATGGGCAACGCTATCGGTGCGTTAAAATTGGTTGCCAACGGCACAACAAAGTCGAACCAAGAAGATGGAATCGCCTACTATCTGAAACATGTCCTTGGTGTGATTTAATGCCAGCAAAAGAAGCCGGTCTCTCTGTCCATCAGACAGAAAAGCCGGCTTCTTTTTTTACCTTATCCTTTGCGGAAGTACCCGACTACAGAGTCTGTTGCGACAACGTTGATGAATACCGTTTCGTCAGCGTCCCGGCAAATCCGCTCGATGTCACGCAACTCATGCCGTTCGATGACCATCATCAGCGTCGACTTTTCAGCCCGCGAATACGTTCCGATTGCCGGCATCTGCGTGATGCCTCGAATGATGTGCTGGTGCAGTGCCGTCGTAATATCGTCGGCATGATTTGTAATGATGAAAATCGTCAGGCGTTGATTGCTTGTATGAATTTCATCCACGACTTTTGAGGTGACATAAATGAAGACAATCGTGTACAGTGCCGTCGACCAGCCAAACAGCGCTCCCGCGAGAATCGCAATCAGGAAGTTCAACACAAACAGATATAACCCGACGCTACGGTCAGAGAAACGCGCGAAAATCAACGCTACGATATCAAAACCACCCGTAGATGCCCCGAATTTAATCGTAATCCCGGTTCCGATTGCCAGCAAGACACCGCCGAATACGGCATTGAGGGTTTGATCACCCGGAATGACAGCAAACTGAGGAATAAGTCCGATAAAAATGGTTGTCGCCAAAACGGAAATCAATGTAATGATGGTAAAACTGCGTCCGAGCATAATCCATGCCAAAACAATCAATGGTAGGTTCAAAACTAAAAACCAAACGTTTTCCCCAAAAGCGAATGCCGTTCCTTGTAACACTTGCGTTAAAATCTGAGCAAGTCCTGTAAATCCTGTCGAGTAAACACCACTTGGAATCAAGAACCAGTTCATTGCTACTGCGATGACGAACCCGCCAATCGAGGCGACAATTACTTTTAAGATACTTTCCTTTACAACCGCTGTCACACCTTGTTCTCCTCTCATTCGTAAACTATCTTGGAACACTTTAGCACATAACAAATGAGTCCGGATAGTCAAGATGACGAAAGAATTTCATTTCTTTTTTTGGTAACGCTCTCATTTTCAGAAGTTGAACACTTTCTCTTTCAAGTAAGAAAAAAGGCGGCAGATTTGAAATCCGCCACCTTGATTCATATAGAAACTACTGTTTGTCTCATCTCAATTTCATTAAACGGTCATGGAAGACGGAATCGTAACCGTGCCTTCTGCCGGGACTTCAACCGTTTCACCATGAAGCTGCAACGTAAATGCTCCACCTGTACTCTGTTCGATGCACACTTCGTTTTGTTTGACCTGAACCAGAATGTGATGCCCGCGCCATTGCATCCGGAACGAATAACTGGTCCAACCCTTCGGCAACATCGGTTTGAAGGATAACGTTCCCTGCTCGACCCGAAGTCCGGCAAATCCATGAACGATCGACATCCACGATCCGACCATTGATGTGATATGGAGACCGTCTTCAGTATCATTGTTGTAGTTATCAAGATCGAGACGTGCCGAACGTTGATAGAGTTCCATCGCTTTTTCTTCATAACCGACTTCGGCCGCGATGATCGAATAGATACACGGTGAAAGTGATGATTCATGAACCGTCCGCGGCTCATAAAAATCAAAGTTTTTCTTCTTCTCTTCAATCGAGAAACGATCCGTCAGGAAATAGAGTCCTTGCAAAACATCGGCTTGTTTGATGAAGACAGAACGCAAGACACGGTCCCACGACCAGTTTTGATTCAATGGAAGATGTTTTGGATCAAGATCGGCGACCATAATCTGTTCTTTATCCATGAAACCGTCTTGTTGCATGAATACATCCGGAACGAAATCGTCTTTCGGATAATACATTTTTTGATTGATATCAGCCCAGTGCGCTAATTCATCATCCGTTATAGCCAATTGGTGAATCAATTCTTCCAGACGCGCTGGTTCTTCTTGCTCAAGATGACGGTGCACTGTTTGGGCGTACTCCAGGCACCAAGCGGCCATCAAGTTCGTATACCAGTTGTTATTGACATTGTTTTCGTACTCGTTTGGTCCCGTGACACCAAGGATCATGTAGGCATCTTTGTGCGGGACATAGTTCACACGGCTTGCCCAGTAGCGCGCGATTTCAACAAGTACTTCAAATCCGTATTGTCCGAGGTAAGATGTATCTCCTGTGTAGTTCGTATAGTTATAAATTGCATGGGCAATCGCACCGTTCCGGTGGATTTCCTCATGCGTGATTTCCCACTCGTTGTGGCACTCTTCTCCGTTCATCGTCACCATCGGGTATAGAGCACCCTTCATCCCGACGTTCTTCTCCGCGTTTTCTTTCGCTTGCGGCAATTGGTTATGACGATACTTCAACAAGTTCCAAGCAACGTCCGGCTTCGATGTCGCCAGATAGAAGTTCAAGCAGTACGCTTCCGTATCCCAGTATGTCGCCCCACCATACTTTTCTCCCGTAAATCCTTTTGGTCCAATGTTCAGGCGGGAATCTTCGCCAGTATACGTTTGGAACATGTGGAAGATGTTAAATCGAATCCCTTGTTGGGCTTCGATATCACCTTCAATCTTCACATCCGCTTCTTCCCAGTGTTTCAACCAGGCCGTTTCATGCGCTGCAAGCAGCCCATCAAAGCCGGTATCAAAAGCATCATTGACACGTTTCATCGCCTGTGCCAATAAGTCTTCAATCTCATAGTCCCGATTTGTCACGAGTGCCACTAATTTTTCAGCCGTCACCGCTTCTCCTGCCTTCACCTGTTTCGTGAAGCGGTTTGCGACGTACTGTAACGTGCTCTCAAGCACTTCACATTTAGCACCTTCGACATCTGTGATCATCGCAGCCGTGACGTGCCAGTCCAGCTTCTTCGTTTTCGACGTGACATAGGCAAATCGTTCTTCTGCCCCGTGCTCTACCGGCAGCCAGAATTTTTCATCGTAGTTCGAATCCTCGTTTTCGACATCCGCGTCAAGGTAAGATTCGATGACCACATCCGCATCAAAGTTGACCGGCGTGACCGTATATCGAAGAGCGGCCAATTCTTTATCAACGATTGAGAAAAAACGTTTTGCTTCAATTTTTGTTTCCTCGACACCATTTCTAATCAGCATCGTACGTGTCAAAACACCATGTTGCATATCGAGTTCTCTCTTGAAATCGACAACTTCCCACTCATTCAAATCCACTTTTTTACCGTTGATTGAAATACGAAGTCCCATGATGTTCACAGCATTCAACACTTTTGCGAAGTATTCCGGATAGCCATTTTTCCACCATCCGACTCGTGTTTTATCCGGATAGTAAACGCCTGCGACATACATCCCTTGGTGCGTATCTCCGGAGTAATCTTCTTCAAAATTTCCGCGCATTCCCATATGACCGTTCCCAATCGCTGTCATTGATTCAGCAAGACGGTTATCTTCCGGATGGAAACCCTGCTCAGTAATTTTCCACTCATTAATATCAAACAATCTTTTCATTATAAGTCGCTCCTTTATTCTTAATCACACGGATGCACAAAAAGCTTTTTTGTAAGCGTTTTTATTTACTCTACCTTCTTTATTCTACACATAATCACCGTTAATGCAATCGTTTGCACGAAAATAAAAATCTTTTTTCATTCGCTTCATCATTTCATATTTTTAATTGATTTTTTCTTTGATTTTTTTCAAAAAAACATCACTTGTCCGTCTCGGAAAAGTGATGTTTGGGAAATAGTATTATTTAGTTTATCGTACCACCGCACGATTGACGAACGACTAAATAATGAGGTACGATGACACGCTTTCCGTATGGTGTCGCCTCTTCATTCATCTGTTCGATCAGACAATTCGTCGCCTCAAATCCTAAACCAAAGATGTTGATTTCGACCGAGGTCAAAGGAGGACTCGAAAATTCGGCAATAAATAAGTTGTTGAAACTAACGACTGCCATCTGATCCGGCACACTGATTTCCATCTCATTCAACGTGCTCATGACACCCAGCGCCATCATGTCATCACTGACGACAACGGCCGTCGGTGGATGTTCGAGCGACATCAGCCGTTTGACTGCGTCTGCTCCGCCAGTCGTCATGAACGGGGCACTGACGATGTAGGATTCATGAATCGGGATTCCTTCTTCCATTAGTGCTGTCTTGTAACCGCCGACACGCTCCTGCGTCACCGCAAGATCTTGTGCCCCTCCGACGAAAGCGATACATTCATGTCCGAGTTGATGTAAATATTTCGTGACTTCGCGTCCCGCGAGATAATTGTCTGTATCGACATACGTGACATGTGACGAATCACTGAATGGTTTGCCGACGACGACAAATGGAAATTTAGAATCCTGCAAAAACTGGACAACTTTATCATCGGTCCGCGAATATAAGACGACGACCCCATCGACACGACGACCCTGAACCATCGAGACGACTCCTTCGTAGACCTCTTCTTCCGATACTCCCGTCGTCATATACAAGGAATAGCCATTTTGATGCGCTTTCGTGCTGATTCCCCGGATTACTTCCGAAAAAAACGGATTCTGGAGTGTTTTCGTTGCCGCGCTTGGCATGACGAGTCCAATTGCCTGCGTCGTCCGATTCGCCAGACTCCGAGCGTGCACGTTCGGATGGTAACCGAGTTCTTCCATCGCTTGACGGACACGTTCTTTCGTTTTTTGACTGATGCGTGGACTGTTGGCAATGACACGCGAAACCGTTGATGGTGCAACGTTCGCCTCTCTTGCGACATCCTTGATAGTTACTTGCATCCCTTTCACCTCATCATTTCCCTACAAATGTATTTTAGTGTATTTCTTTTGTTCGATTAATCCGTCTTCGATGAACGAACAAAATGATTAAGGCAAGGATTGGCGCGATTGATCCAATCGCAACGAGCGACATCCAGTTGACCTGTGAACGTTCCACCACGTATCCATTGGCGCTGTTTGCATCAAGCGTGACCTCATAAGCATCTCCATCTTGACGCACGACGTCAGAAAACAACAATCCCCGAAGGCGCTGTTCATCACCGATTTCTGATGATTTAACACGTAATGTCGTTTTCTTTTCTCCTAAGTTGATGGCATAGAGGACGGTTTGGTCTTTTACTTTTCGTTCATAAACGGCCATATGATCCGTCTTGGCGACCAACCGCTGTTTCCCGGTCTCAAATGCTGGATAGTTCTGTCGCATTTTATTGAGCGTCTGAATATATTCCTGCATCTTGTCATTTTTATCAAACTCCATCATCATCCGGTTTCCGGGATCATCGCCGCCCGGCATTGCCACTTCCGTCCCCTGATAGACAATCGGCATGCCTGGTGCTGCATAGAGCGCAAACAAAGCTAAACGCAATTGACGTTCTGCATCCTCGGTCCCGCCGATTTTGGCTTCCGTGATGAAGCGTTTAACATCATGATTATCGATGAAATTCGCCAACGCGATTGCTTTCGGATTAAACGTAGTATCTCGATTATAAACTGAATCCAACTCTTCCGCCGAACCATTTTTTCGAGTGAATTGATCTTTTACACCATAATAAAATGGAAAATTCGTGACTGAATCAAATCCTATTTTAGAATACGTCGCAATTTTTCGCGGATCCCCGTCAAAAACCTCTCCGAGTAAAAATAAATCCGGATGGTCTTGTTTGACGGCGGGAATGAATTTTTCCCAAAAAGCAGGTGGAACGTGACGGACGGTATCGAGACGGTAACCGTCGATCCCCGTTTCATCGACCCAATACTTCGCGACATCAATCAGATAATTGACGACTTCTTTGTTTTCTGTGTTAAAGTCCGGTAAGTCAAACAGCCAGTTGTTCTCGACTTCCGCTTGGTTGTTCCAGTTCATGATGGTTTGTTCTTTATGGAACCAGTCCGGTTTTTCCTCAACGAGCGGATGATTTGGACCGAGGTGATTGACGACCAGATCCAATACCACTTTGAGGTCGCGCTCATGCGCTTCTTTGACCAGCGTCTTAAATTCTTCTTTCGTGCCGAAATGTGGATCAATCTTGTAATAATCTTCTGTCCAGTAACCATGGTAGCCATTCGGTCGATTCTTAAAAATCGGCGTCAACCAAATCGATGTGAATCCTTGATCTTTGATGTAGTCAAGCCTTTTTGTGACTCCCGCCAAATCCCCGCCTTGAAAAGCTTTTGGATCCTCGGGATTTGCTTCTAAATCGTTACTCGGGTCACCGTTCTCAAACCGGTCGACCATGATGAAGTACATCCGTTCTTTTTCCCATCCTGCTGCTTCACTCGTCTGCGGAAAAGTCCCGATAGACAAGAGAAGCGGCAAGAGGAGAAGCATCACGCCTCGTCTCATGCCGCTGATTCCCCCTTGATTAATTAACCTTTCGTTCCGCCTGCCGTCAATCCAGATACGAAGAAGCGCTGGAAAGCGAAGAACAGAAGAACGATTGGTACTGCTGATAACACGGCACCTGCCGCAAACAATGTGAAGTTATTATCGAATTGCTCTGAAACCATGTTGTAGAGTCCAACGGCTAACGTCTGTTTCTCCGGTGAACGGAGAACAAGTGATGCCAAGATGAAATCGTTAAATGGTGCCATGAAGTTAAACAAGGCGATAACCGCGACCATTGGTTTAGCGAGCGGAAGAATGATCTGCCAGAAGATCCGAAGATGTCCTGCTCCATCCATCCGTGCCGCTTCATCCAGTTCCTTTGGTATTGTATCAAAATATCCTTTTGCAAGATACGTATTCATCGGAATCGCTCCACCTGCGTACAAGAGAATCAATGCCAAATGTGTATCAAACAGTTGCAACATGTTCAACAAGACGTAAATCGCGATGATGGCAACGAATTGTGGCACCATTTGCAGCACGAGGAACAAGATCAGTGAATTTTTCCGTCCGACGAACCGGTACCGCGAAAAAATATACCCTGTCAGCGTAATCAATGCCACCGAGACGACCATCGTAATCACGGCGATTTTGATGGTGTTCAAATACCACATGCCATAATCCGTTTGTGTCGCATCAAATAAGTCAAAGTAATGGATCAATGTCGGATTGCTTGGGAAGATATCAGAAGTGATGCTTTTCCCCGGGTTTAGTGATGTCCCGACAACCCATAGCAGTGGATACACGATAATTATCGAGGCGATCGTCAAAATGAGGTATGACAACGCCATATTGATTCGGTTTTGTTTTCTCATTAGATCATATCCTCATCTTTGAATGATTTTGAACGTTTAAACTGAATGACGGCAATCGTCATGATAAAGAACGACAACACGAGCGTAATCGCGGCGGCAAATCCATATTGCGGATTCGAACCAAGCGACAGTTTGTAAATCCAGGAGATCAGGATATCCGTTCCGCCAGCCGATTGACCCGGAACAGCCGGTCCCCCGTTATTAAAGAGATAGATGATGTTGAAGTTGTTGAAGTTAAACGTATATTGCGTGATTAAGATTGGTGCTGTTGCAAACAAGATCATCGGTAATGTGATCAAGCGGAACTTCTCGCCCGACGTCGCACCGTCAATCGTTGCTGCTTCGTATAGATCTTCCGGAATCGACTGCAAGATTCCTGTCGTCAATGTCATGATGTACGGGAATCCGAGCCACCACTGTATGCCGATCAAGGCAAGTCGTGTATATGTCGGATCCGTCATCCATTCGGCACCGCCGTCGATTCCGATTGCCGGTAGCAATGTCGTATTAAAGACACCAAACGTCTCATTAAACATC
Organism: Exiguobacterium sp. S22-S28; assembly: GCF_043359615.1. NCBI lineage: Bacteria > Bacillati > Bacillota > Bacilli > Caryophanales > Exiguobacterium > Exiguobacterium sp. S22-S28. The sequence continues at coordinate 552,736 of NZ_JBHFFC010000026.1, forward strand.
GAACGGAAAATCAAGATTGTGATGAATGCCGGTACTGCCCACGATAGGATCAGAATCGAACGGAAGAAACGTTTTCCTTTTAAACCTTTTTGGTTCAACAGAACGGCGAGACCAATCCCGATCGCGATGACACCCGTCGTCGAAGCGACTGTCCAAACGAGCGTCCAGCCTAATACGCTGACGAACGTGTCACGGAAGATGTCGACGGTGAAGATGTTTAAGAAGTTTTGAATCCCAATCCAGTCGACGAGTTTTGCAGGTGGTGAGTTGTTGAACTTATAGTTCGTAAAGGCAATCAAAAATGTGAAAATCAATGGTAAGACAACTGTGAAAACAAGGAGAACCAATGATGGAATCAACATTGCATACGGGAATCCGTTATCACGGAAGTTCCGCAACTGCATTTTTAATGAAGGGACTTCCAATTCTAAATCCCTAAGTTTCCCGATTCGATACGCATCGATAAAGTTCCAGACGTAAATGGCGATACCAAACACAAGCAGAATCAACGCAATGATTCCCTCGACCATCAAGAAGATCGAGTGATCCCCCCTTACGCCTGGTACCTCACCGAGTGTAATCAATCCCCAGATCGCCCCGCGATCTCCAGGACCGTTCCCGGCACCTTTAAAAAACAGCTCGAAATTCACTAAAAAATACGATAAAACGACGATTAAAAATGTCGCACCCTTTAAAAATTGTTTGTTGTACAGTTGTCCCAATCCTGGAACGATCGATAATGCTGCTGCAATCGTCCGGTGATTCGTTTTAGGCTTTGGTGTTTTCGTAGGTTGTGGTGTCGCAATGGCCGCCATCGTCTGTTCTCCTTTCCAAAGGTCATGTCTGACCTCAGGCTTCTCTTCCAACCATAAAGATAAGGGGGAATCCAAGATCCCCCTTTCTTTAATTCTGTGTCAATGATTCAGTTGCTTATTGCTTAGTGCTTATTGCTTGTTTGCTTCGATTTGTTGCTTGATTTGTTTTACAGCATCATCCGCTGATTTTTGTGCATCTTGTTTGTTTGTGGCAACGAGTTGAAGTGCTGCTGCCATCGGCTCCCAAACTTGACCCATCTCAGCGATGTTCGGCATTGGTACACCGTCTTTAGACTGTGCGAAGACTGCTGCTGCAACTTCGTTGTCTTTAATGGTTGCGTCTTCTTGAAGTGAAGTGATCGGTGGAATCTCGTTATACTTTTCAAACATTACTTTTGCGTTCTCTTCGCCAGTCAGTGACGCGAGGAACTTTTCTGCCCATTCTTGGTTTTCAGAGTAAGCTGAAACAGCGTATGTCTTAACACCTACAAACGTTTTGATCGCTTCACCGTTTGGAAGCTTTGGAAGTGCTGCTGCACCTAAGTTGATGCCTTTTTCTTTATAGCTTGCAACTGCCCATGGTCCGTTCATGACTGCGACTGCTTTCTTGTCGCCGAACAGTTGGTCCATTGCTTGACCACCGCCACCGCCGATCAAACCTTTCGGGAAGAGACCTTCTTTATACCATTTACCGATGTAATCCATTCCTTCAACAGCACCCTCGTTGTTGAGACCGATGTCAGCAGGATCAAGTTTTCCACCGTTATCTTTAAAGACGTATCCGCCGTATCCGCCGATTGGACCGTGTGCGAAGTAGAAGTTATCCCAAAGTGCGAGGAAACCGTACTTGCCGTCTTTTTTCTGTTCTGTTGATACTTTATACAAATCATCCATTGAAGCTGGTGCTTCTTTTAACTCGTCTTTGTTGAAAAGAAGAATTGGTGTTTCGACTGCTTTAGGATAGCCGTATACTTTGCCGTCGAATGTAACGGCTGATTTTGCTGTATCAATGAATGGCTCAAGTGCTTTTTCGTCGTCTTTGAGTTCAGCAATCAATCCTTGGTCAACAACTGTTCCGATTTGGTCATGCGGAAGAAGAATGATATCAGGACCTTTTCCTGCTGGACCGTCAAGAGCGACTTTCTTTTGTTGATCCGTCATTTTAACTTCTTTGACTTCAACTTTGACGCCTTCTTTTTCTTCAAACGCTTTCGCAGCCGCTTTAGTTGTTTCCGCTTTTTCTGTATCTTCCCAAATGACGATTTTAGCTGGTTTTTTTCCGCCCTCTGAACTTGTGTCCGAAGAACCTGAATCCGTGCCGCCACCACATGCTGCAAGCGCACCGACAGCCATGACAGATACTGAAAGACCAGCTACTAATTTTTTAATTTCCATGATTTAAAATTCCTCCCCAAGTTAACGTGCGAATGATAAGCTCTGATGCACAACGTTTGCATAAAGGCACAACCATCTTCTCGTGAGAACAACCGAGCGGTTGTAAGCGTTTTATGAAAACGTTTGCATCACCTTTACATTTTTATTATACAATCTAAAATCCTTTTGACAAGTCCTTTTCTTCAAATATTTCCTTACATTCAAAAAAGATTCTCAAAAAGTATTCTCAAAAACAAATTAGATACATTAGTTAAATCACTAAAAAAAGAAAACGTTTTCATTTTTTTCATTTGCACAAATAGATGCAATCGATTGCGCATTCAGTATAGATTCTATTTATTTGCCTGTCTTTTCCGGAATTCCAATTGACTTTAAGAAAGCGCTTCACTATCCTTAGGTCGAAGACCATTTTATTACAACGCAAGCGATTGCACATAGGGAGTGACCACAATGCTGAAAGAAGCTGTTTTCCATCGCGCCATGTCTCCATTCGTTTACAAATATGACGATAAAACGATCCACGTGCGATTACAAACGAAAAAAAATGATGTTGATCACGTTGATTTAATTTGGGGCGATCCTTACGATTGGCATACGGAAAATCCGGATGATGCCGATTGGAACTTTGATCCATCCAAAGCAAACTATTGGAACACTTTCGAAACACCTATGAAACGAAGTGGTTCGGACGAGTTGTTTGATTACTGGTTCATTGATGTTGTACCGCCGTTCCGGCGTCTTCGCTACGGTTTCCGCTTGCATGATAAGCATTCGAGTCAAGTTCTTACTGAACGTGGCTGGTTTGATGACAAACCGTTGGATGATACAGGATACTACTTCTGCGTTCCCTACTTAAACAAGATTGACGTGTTCCATGCTCCTGACTGGGTCAAAGATACAGTATGGTATCAAATTTTTCCTGACCGGTTTGCGAATGGTGATTCCACGAATGATCCGGCCGGCACACTCCCTTGGAACAGTACGGCTCCTACGACAACGAACTTGTTCGGCGGCGACTTTCAAGGTGTCATCGATCACATTGACTACTTGGTTGAACTCGGCATCACCGGCATTTATTTCTGTCCGATTTTTGAAGCCAAGTCTAATCATAAATATGACACGATTGATTACTTAGAAATCGATCCACAGTTTGGAACAAAAGAAAAGTTCAAAGAAATGGTCGATTTACTTCATGCAAATGGTATTCGCATCATGCTGGATGCCGTCTTCAATCATGCCGGTTTCCACCATAAAGCATTTGCCGATATCCGCGAGCATGGCAGTAATTCGTCATACCGGGATTGGTTCCACTTACGTAACTTCCCGCTCGTGACGGAACCGATGCCAAACTATGATACCTTCGCTTTCGTTCCGGAAATGCCAAAATTCAATACAGAACACCCGGAAGTCAAAGCCTACTTACTCCATGTTGCCCGTTACTGGGTTGAAGAGTTTGGAATTGACGGCTGGCGTCTTGATGTTGCCAATGAAGTCGACCATGCTTTCTGGCGTGATTTCCGTTCTGTTGTCAAGGAAGCAAATCCGGAGACCTATATTCTCGGCGAAATTTGGCATGACTCACAGGAATGGTTGCTCGGTGATCAATTTGATGCGGTCATGAACTATCCGTTCACGAATGCTGCGCTCAATTTCTTTGCACTCGACAAAACATCTGCCTCTGCTTATGCGAATGACATGTCGCATGTCCTCTTCTCGAATACGGTTAACGTTAATGAAGTGACGTTTAACTTGATTGGCTCACATGATACGCCACGTGCCTTGACGCGTGCCGGAAACGATAAAAATAAGATGCGCCTGCTACTTTTATCCATGCTGACATTCTCCGGAAGCCCAGTCATCTATTATGGAGATGAAATCGGACTAGATGGTGATCAAGATCCAGGTTGCCGGAAATGCATGCCGTGGAATCCGGAAGAGCAGGATTTGAACCTACTGATGTACACGAAACATTTACTTCAGTTGCGAAAGCAGCATAAGACACTTGCCAATCACGGACATATCTCATTCGTCCATGCCGACGATGAAACGAATACCATCATCATGCGTCGTATGAGTCAAGACGGGACGTATTACGTCTACTTTAATAACTCCAATCATCAAGCTACGATTCCAGCTCCTCAATCTGGTCAAGGAATGGATCTCTTTTCAAATACGCCGCTTCCTTCATTAGAGGTGACGCTCGCTCCATATACCGGAACAATCATTCAAGTAATTTGATTTTCAGACAGCCTTTTTGCTATTGAGCAAAAAGGCTGTCTTTTTTCATTTCTGTTACAAGCCAATTAAGGCTTTTGATTTAGGGTAAAGAGGAAAGAAAGGAGGGAATACTCTCTCATGGAAATATTTCTTTATGCGGGGTTGATTCTGATTGGCTTATTCGCAGTCAGTTATCTCAGTGAACGGTTTCATCTCCCGAGCATTCTTGCCTTCATCCTGATCGGAATCGTACTTGGCCTTTACTACGATTTGCCGGAAGAGTTAAAGCTGGGTGGGGAAGCTGGCATCATCGTCTTGTTTTTCCTGTTAGGTCTAAAGTTTTCTGTCGCTGACTTATTAATCCAGTTTCGGAATATCTGGAAAGCAGGACTGATTGATCTTATCCTGTCGTTTGGCGGTACCTTCCTCTTGACCTTGGCCTTTGGGTTTTCCGTACCCGAGGCATTTTTAATTGGTTGTGTCCTTTATGCAACAAGTTCATCGATTTCCGCTCGTCTGCTCGACCGGGAGCCAGACAAACACAAAGACGTGAATCGATTTGTCCTCTCGTTACTCATCTTTGAAGATTTGGCGGCACCCCTTTTATTAACAAGTGCCCCGTTTGTTCTTGGAACACAAGAGTTCACCTTCGTAAAAGTCGGAACGATTTTTCTTGGATTTATTTTCTTATTCAGTGCATTGATTTTTTTAACAGTCTTCATCCGCCAAAAATCGAGAGTCGTCGACTCCCTTTATCGGCACCCGGACGCCGGGATCGGAATCATCGGATTAATTTTGACTTTCTCAGGAATTGGAATCATGTTTGGTTTGTCCGAAGTCCTTGGTGCGTTCATCGTCGGAATTTTACTAACTGAAATTAAAGAGACACGTTATTTAAAAAGACTAGTCACACCATTCCAAGATCTACTGTTACCTTTATTCTTCATTTCGTTCGGGATGTCGTTTGAGATGACGGAAGGACTTCCATTAGACTGGTTTTTCTTTGCATTAGTCGTTTGGGGACTTTTGTCGAAATTCCTTGTTGGTTTCCTTGGTGGACGATCGTTTGGACTCTCCAACTATCATGCAATTGAGTCCGGGTTTTGTTTAGGACCACGCGGAGAATTCTCGATTCTCTTCATCACGCTTGCTAGCGGAGCTTTCGTCACGTTAACTGGATTGTATATTTTCGTTTCTGCTTTTCTCGGAATCATTTTATTCAGAACCTCGACCGCATTAACGGATCGTACTCATGCAACCGCCCAAAAGATCAAACAGAAAATCAAATGAATGCTAAAAAGGACTTCCCGGCATCTTATCGGAAAGCCCTTTTTAGCATTCATTTCATCAACGCCCAATGAAGACGGGCGCTTTTTTTTCTAAAAAAGCTTGAACGGCTTGCTGATGGTCTTCTGTCTTTCCGGCTCGTGATTGGTAAATGATTTCTTGAGTCAACATATCCTCGAGTGTCGATTCAGAACTGGCTGTTTGTAATTGTTTGATATACCCAATGACTTTCGTCGGTCGATTGGCAAGAAGTTTGGCAAAAGAAGCCACTTCCTGTTCAAACTGTTCGGCGGCAATGCTTTTTGTCACCAAATGGTAGTCGTATGCTTGCTGTGCCGTAATCGTTTCACCTAACAAGGCCAGTTCCAGTGCTTTAGCCGACCCAATCAATCGAGGTAAAAAATACGGTGCACCGGCATCCGGAACTAATCCGATATTGATGAAGCCGAGTGATAATTTCGCATCGTCACGCACGATTCGGAAATCACAGGCCAATGTTAAAGATAACCCTGCCCCTGCAGCAACCCCGTTAATGGCAGCAACTGTCGGTTTTTTCGTTGTCGCAAGTGCTCGAATGACCGGATGATAGTAGTGCTTTAAGTATTCTCCATGATCCATGCCGGGTTGGACGGTCTTCAAATCTTGTCCGGCACAAAATCCACGGCCTTCCCCTGTTAAGACGATGACCCGAACACTTTCATCTTGATTCGCTTCTTCGATCGAGTCGGCTAATTCCGTCAACATGGTCGAGGTGAGTGCATTCAATCGTTCGGGACGCGACAGCGTGATGGTCGCGATCTGCTCTTTAACTGTATAACTGACTTCACTTTTCATTCCATTTCCCTCCATTTCAAAAATGAACATCCATTCATTATGATGTATTCGTGATGTTTTATGAAAATCCTTTTAAATAACCTCTTTTTTTATGAAAGCTCGACTTTACCTCTTTCATTATAAAAATTGAAGGCGTATAGTTTCCAAAAGATACAGAAAGACAATACGTTTTACGGACTTAAAGGGGAATTAAATTTATGAAAACAATTAAACAACAGTCATTATTCCAAATTACATGGCCGCTATTCATTGAAATCGCACTTCATATGAGCTTAGGGATCATTGCCACATTGATTCTTAGTTATTATTCTGACGGTGCTGCGGCTGCCGTCGGTGTCTCCAATCAGGTGCTAAATATCTTCATTATTTTATTTAACATCACCTCAGTCGGAGCAACCATCATCATCGGTCAATACCTCGGTGCAAAACGGATTCAAGATGCCCGTCAGACTGCCCGCTCCGCTTTTTCCATCAACTTATACATTGGTTTAATCATTTCCGTACTCGTTGCCTTGTTCGGAAAACAATTGCTTGGATTCTTCTCTTTAGAAGGAGAAACATTAGTGTATGGCGAAACGTTTTTAAAGATTGTTGGTCTCTTCTTATTCTTAGAAGCCATCTCTCTTACACTAGGTGCCATCTTACGCAGTCATGGTTTCACAAAAAATGCTATGTATGTCACGCTACTGATGAACTTCGTCAGTGCATTCGGTAATGTCATTGCTGTCCTCGGATTATTCGGCATTCCTGTACTTGGAGTCGCTGGAGTCGCTTGGTCCATCGTCATTGCTCGAACAGTCGCAGTCGTTTTACTCTTTTTTGTTGTCTATCGCAAGCTTTCCTTACGCTTTAAATTAAAAGATTTGCTTCACATCAACCGACGTGATATTAGAAGCATCATGAATATTGGTATTCCTTCTGCTGGTGAAGGAATTTCTTATCAGTTCTCTCAATTGATCATCACTGGATTCATTGCGACCATCGGGGAATCTGCCCTGTCCGCACGCGTTTATGTTTCGAATATCACAATGCTTTGTTTCTTGTTCACGTTAGCCATCGCACAAGGAACACAATTATTAGTTGCCCGCCAAGTTGGGGCTCAACAATTTGAAGCAGCACACGCTCGTGCTGTAAAAACGTTGAAAATTGCTGTTTTTGCAAGCTTCGTTTCTGCCGTCGCTTTGGCATCTGTCGGCTCATCCATCTTGTCCGTGTTTACATCAAGTCCGGAAATCATCGCCATCGGTATACCATTACTCTGGGCAAGTGTCATCCTTGAACCAGGCCGTGCCATGAATATCGTTCTGATGGGAACGTTAAAATCAGCCGGTGATGTCCGTTTCCCTGTCGCGATCGGCATTCTTTCGATGTGGGGAGTCGCTGTTGTCCTCAGTTATACACTTGGACTTCAATACGGGCTCGGATTACTCGGGATTTGGATTGCTTTCTCTGCCGACGAGTGGTTCCGCGGCATCTTTGCTTTAAAACGTTGGAACAGCCGTAAATGGGCACAATATGCTGTCGTCAAAGGAGACCAACATGACCATAACGAACGCCGCGAGGCTTCTAAAGCAGTCTAATATTCCGTTTGACTTGCTTTCATATCCTGTCGATGAACAGGATTTATCCGCTCAAAATGTCTCTAGAAAAATTAGTTACCCGCTTTCGTCTATTTTTAAAACATTAGTTTTAGAAACAGATACACATCAACATGTCTTTGCTGTCATTTCCGGAGAAGAAGAAGTGAGTTTAAAGGCCGTGGCACGAACAGCGTCCGTCAAGAAAGCGCATTTAGTGCCAATGAAAGAGTTGAAGAAATTGACGGGGTACATCCGAGGCGGTGTCGCCCCGATCGGTGCCAAAAAATCATTTCCGGTTCTTTTATCCGATTCGGCTTTAAATCAAGAATTCATCATTATTTCTGCTGGAAAACGCGGTTTGCAAATCAAACTCGCTCCTGATGATTTTCTGCGCTTCACGAATGGGATTCTCTTCATCAATCGCTGATATCCACCAATTATTGTGATATGATGAATGATATTGAAGAAGTGGCAGGAGGAATCATTTTGTGGAAAGAACGTGTTCGTAACTCGATTCCGAACCTCTTTACGTTCGGAAATTTATATTGCGGTTTTCTCGCCATCGTCATGGCTGCGCGGGGAGATTTTCAAAATGCGACCTTGCTGATCGTCATCGCCATGATGCTCGACAGTTTGGACGGTCGGATTGCTCGTATGCTTGGTGTCGCAGGTGATTTTGGAAAAGAACTGGATTCGTTGGCTGATGTGGTGACCTTTGGTGTCGCGCCAGCCATGATGGCGTATTACACGTATTTTTACGATTTTGGAGAAATTGGTTTGTTGATCGCGGCCTTATTCCCACTGTTCGGCGCGTTTCGTCTGGCCCGCTTTAACTTATCAGCGACCAATGTCGCCTCTGCATATTTTTCCGGTGTTCCGATTACGGCAGCAGGTGGAATTTTAGCTGTCGTCACGCTGTTTAGCGGACGGATGAACGATTTAATGGTTCCACTCGTCTTTACTGCTCTAGCGTTCTTGATGGTGAGTCGTGTTAAAATTCCGAGTTTCAAAGACATACCGGTTCCAAGACATACGTTTGTCATCACATTTACGCTTCTTTATGTCACTTATGTCATGGTGGCGCGCAGTAATGAGTGGTCGACGTTTTGGTTCGTGGCAGTCCCATTGTATATCGCGTTTCTGCTGTTCTCATTCATCAAAAAGAAAAAACAAAAAAATCATCAGCTTGACTAAAGGACAGACCGGTTCATTCGGTCTGTCTTTTTTGTCCCATTGATTTCCACCTCCGTTCTGGCTTGACTCCCTTCGCAACAGGTATACTAATAGTAGAACATTGGATATGGAGGGCTCACTCATTATGGATCGGTTTCAAAAAAATCTATGGTTATTTTTCACAATTTGGTTCTTCATCGGTTTAGTTTTAGTCGGTTTTTCTTTATTACCACCTTGGCTGGAATGGGCCAACTCTGTTTTTCTGTTTGCATCCGGTCTTTACGCCGCCCTTTATCTTTGGGACGTCGTTCCAAAAGGACGGTTTATCATTCCTGTCATTTTCTTCGGCTCGATCATCATCGAATCGATCGGTGTACATACAGGCTGGCCGTTCGGGACTTATGCGTATGAGGCAGACTTCGGGGTGAAACTTCTTGGTGTACCGATTACGATTGGCGCTGCCTGGCTGTCGGTCATTGGAGCCAGCCACGCTTTCTCACGCCGGTTTTCGTTTCGTTATCGTACAGTCCTTCTCGTTCCCTTATTTGCAGTCTGGCTTGATCTTGCGATTGATCCGGTTGCAGCGAACGTCAAATCTTATTGGCTTTGGCAGGACGGAGGTTGGTATTACGATATTCCGACGCAAAACTTCATCGGTTGGTACGGAACTGCTCTGTTCTTTTCTGTTTTGCTTGCTCGATTCGAACAACCGGTAAACCTGAAAGTACTGGAACACAATAACCAGTATCTTTTCTTAATGCTTCATGCCCTGTTTGGTCTGACAGCCGGAATGGCAGGATTATACGGTGTCACATGCATCAGTCTTAGTGCTGGTATCCTCTACTGGTATACGCGAGGAGGCGATCGATTTGCAAAAAGCAAACAAAAACAAATTAGCTGAACATGCTTTTCATCTGTATGTTAAAGAACGTTTAATCCGTAAACAATTCCATCGGATTCTATACAGGGCAGATGACTTGCCGACACCCGGATTAATGCTCGCCACGCATGGTTCTTGGTGGGACGGAATGATTCTGTTTCATCTTGATCAGACAGTATTGCATCATGACCCTTACGTCATGATTGATGAGCAGGGATTGGCACGTTTTCCTTTCTTTACCCGACTCGGCGGTTTTTCGATTGATCGCGGTTCTTTTGCGGAAATTAAGCAAAGCTTACAATATGCAAAAGATCAGCTGTTAAACGGCAGCAGTGTCTGGATGTTTCCTCAAGGCGAGGAGCGTCACCAAGAAGAGCGACCGTTACAGCTCAGCAGCGGGGCGATTCACCTTGCCAAAATCGCTCGTTCGATTTCGCTGTTTTCGTTTTATTATTCGTTTGCCCACGAACAGCAACCTGACGTTTATATTCGAACTAGAACGATTCAGTTACCCGATGCGCGCAGTTCGGTGCAACTTCGTTATCTGACCGAGGAAATGACCCGCCTGTATGACGATGTCCGAATAGATGCCATCGAGGAACGAACTGATGCCTATTGTTTACTGACTGCACGAAAGGAGCCGCTCCCAGCTAAAACAGAACAGTGGTTACAGGCCATCCGGACATGATGATTTTTCTGTTTTGTATTATCGCGCTAATTTGTCTTTACACTTTCATTAATTTATCCTTTTTACCGCGATTGACGGACCCCGTCCCTCCGCCTAGTCTTGCTGTCTGTATTCCACTTCGAAACGAAGAACGGAATGTCAGCAAATTGATCTACTCGTTAAAACAAGCCATCACTCCAAACACGCACGTCTACCTATACGAGGACCGTTCAACCGATCAGACACGTCCTTTATTAATTCAACTCGTTGGTCAGGATAGTCGGTTTACCATCATTGATGGTCTCGAACTGCCATCCGGGTGGGCCGGCAAGGTCCATGCGTGTCATCAATTGTCACGAGTCGCTCAGGAAGATTATCTGTTGTTTTTAGATGCCGATATTACGCTCGAAGCGGACACCATTCCCCGTCTCTATGCGACATTGTTACAAGAGCGGGCAGTTTTCTTATCCGGCTTCCCTTCGTTTCCCGTCCCAACATTTTTAGGGAAATGCCTGATTCCCATGCAGCATGTCTTGATCGCTCAACATCTGCCGATTGCATTTCGGAAAGTCCGCCATCCTGCATTTGCTGCTGCGAACGGTATGGTGGTGTTAGTGGAACGTCACGCTTACGAACAGGTTGGTGGACATCAAGCTATTCAACTGGCACTGGTCGATGATTTGGAGTTGTGCCGCGCCTTCAAGAAAAAGGGCTTTACGACGACACTCGTTCACGTGGCCCCCTATGTCAGTTGTGATATGTACGCCACCAATCAGGACGTTTGGCAAGGGTTTTTGAAAAATGTCTTCCGCGGTATGAACGACTCTTATTTGGTAGGCAGTTATTTCTTATTGTTTTATCTTATTCAGGCGGCAGTTCTCCCATTATTGATTTGGTCTCCTTCCATTTGGACGGCTGGTGCCTTTGTTTTGATGATGCTCGCCCGCTACCGGATCGATCGTAATGCCCGAATTGTCCACGCTTGGTTTTGGCATCCTGTCTCGGCGGTTCTTTACGTTGTACTGCTTGCGACGGCAATGATTCGAAGACTAAAGAAAAGGGAAATCACTTGGAAGGGTCGGACATATTCTTAAGGAGGCTTTACGGTTATGAAACATATCGCAGTCATTGGAGCCGGACTTGGTGGTCTGAGTGCCGCTATCTCACTTGCTTCAAAAGGGTTCAACGTTACAGTCATTGAACGCAATGATCATATTGGCGGAAAGATGATGTCGATTCAATCAGAGGGACACCGTTTTGATTTTGGTCCAAACACGATTACAATGCCTGAGATCTTTCAATCGGTCATTTTAGAGTCGGGAGCAGATCCAGACGACTATTTTACATTTGAAAAATTGGCACGCCATACCGTCAATCATTTTTCAGATGGGCGGTCTTTGACTTTTGCAAGCGGTCGGGAAGCCATGCGTACTGAAGTGGATCGGTTTACGAACGGAAAACTTTCTAAAAATGACATTACCGGTTATCAAGAAGAAGTCGCACAACTGTACCGTATTGCCAAACAGCAATTTTTCATCAATATCGACTCTTATTTTAATTTTTCGTTATTGCGTGATATGGCAAAAGTTCATCCGTTAAAGACCTTACACGGATTGCACAAGAAATACTTTAAGGATCCGCAGTTGATTCAAGCATTCGATCGTTATGCCACTTATATTGGCAGCAGTCCGTTTCAAGCACCAGCTACTTTTGGTCTGATTGCCCATCTCGAGCTGAACGATGGTGTCTACTTCACCCGCGGAGGAAATACGGCCATTGCCGAAGGATTTGCCCGTCGTGCGCGTGAACTCGGTGTCGTCTTCCGCCTCGGAGAAGAAGTGACACAAATTGAAGTAACCAATCAGTTGGCGACTGAAATTGAATTAAATCATGTTGATTATCTGGCTGTTGATTTTATCGTCTTAAACGGGGATCTCTTGACGCAATACCCACGGCTAATTTCCGAAACCGTCCGACCGGATTTCAAAAATCCGACGCCTTCTCAAATGGAGCCTTCGATTTCGGCTTATGTCCGCTGTATCGGACTGTCACGTCGAATTGAAGGTTTGGCACATCATAATGTATTTTTCTCGTCAGATTACAAAGCTGAGTTTCAAGCACTGTTTCAGGAAAATCGTTATGCCGAGGAGCCGACTATTTATATTTCCAATTCGTCCGTCACGGCACCCGAGATGGGGGTAGCCGGAGATAATCTGTTTCTGCTCGTGAATGCTCCTGCTACACATAAGGGAACGGTCATTGATTTTGATACGTATGACAAAATCATTAATCAACGTCTGCAACAGTTCGGTATCGATGTTACGACCGACGTCTTATTTGAACAACGCATCACACCGCAAGACATTGAACAGAAATTTTCAGCCTATCACGGATCGCTTTATGGACTTTCTTCAAACGGTACACGCGGTGCTTTCCTGCGTCCAAGCAACCGTTCAAAAAATGTTCACAATTTATTTTTTGCCGGTGGATCAACGCATCCCGGTGGTGGTAGTCCAATGGTAACGCTTTCAGGAAAACTAGCGAGCGAACGGATTGTGTCCGCCGTCGCCTCTACCCTGTGAACGTTATGTGAATTGCGTATCAATCACTTGTACGGACAACTAAGATTTGATACGATTACTTCGAGTTCAAGAGGTAGTGATTGACCCCACATCCTCAATCAAGCGCATGGTGACTTCCCCGAGTCAAACGCGTTTAGGAACTTAACCCGTCTGTTGTGTCTTAATTGTTTGATCAAGACCCACTTGTTCAACAGATACACCAACGTAAACGACTCGGCATGACTTACGACGTTCCCCCTTAGATCGTCTCATCCTGTTTCGTTTACAGGCAGCTCAATCATCATCAGATCCATCCCCGTGGATCGTCGACCTGCCTTATTTGGTATTTGGTATCAAATTAGGTACACACAGAACTTAGTTTAGACTCCCCGGTCTAAACGTCATAAAAAAAAGACCTTGGTCCCCGCCGAGGTCTTTTTTTTATGACATTTTTTTCGTTTTAGATGGTAGCAAGTAACTTCATCTTTTGCCACCGGCTGACGTAAGCGCGTTTCGTAAAGACATCGTACTGATTATCACGTGCTGCATCCAAGATGCCACGATATAGTAACGCGGCAACTTTCAGCGCCCGACGGCTTTCTTTCGGATAACGGTCAAACGAAGGCGTTGCTGCATCGTAGAGGTATTCGGCTCTTAATGCCAAAGCCTCCCACAACCCTTCAAAATTACCGGACGGTCTTCCTGCAAGCAACGATTCGGTCGTGACACCATATTGATCCATCCAGTCTTTCGGCAAATAGACACGTCCACGTTTCGCATCTTCCCCAACATCGCGCAGAATGTTCGTCAGTTGCATGGCAATGCCGAGTTGAACCGCGGATTCACGTAAATCGGGTTGGTTTGGGGCAAGGATTGGCAGTAACATCAAACCGACCGTACTCGCTACATAATAGCTGTACTTTTCCGTTTCCTCTAGAGACTGATAACGATTTTTCTCAATGTCCCACCGCATACCTTCTGCCAGCTCTAAGAAAGGTGTCTCATCCATTTCATATCTAGAAAAGACGTCTGAGAGGGCAATCCATAATGGTTTTTCGATGGACTGACCGGATCGGAACAAACGAAACTCTTCTAAAAATTCCGCTAAACTTTCTTTTGGCGTGGCGGATTCATCTACCGTATCGTCGAGGAACCGACAAAATGTGTAAATGGCATACACCGCCATCCGGTCTTGCTTCGGCAATAAGGAAAAGGCCTTATAAAACGTTTTAGATCCGCTTTGAATCGTCTGTTCACATACTACGTACGCGTTCGTCACTGTATCCACTTTTCCACCTCATCTCTTGTTCCATTCGATTGACAAGTAATGTCGCTCCCATCATGACGATCGGAACGCCTCCACATGGATGGACAGATGCGCCGACTGCATATAATCGTTCAATATCAGCGTATGGTTTTGCTTGTGTCTTCAAGGCAGCAGATTGGCGAATCGTCGGTGCGATTCCAAAACTTCCGCCCTCATACAATCCAAATTCTTTTGCATCTTGAGGTGTTCGAACCTGCATTTCCATGACCTGCTGTTCGAACCCGGGCACATGCTGCTCGATTTTGGCCAAAATCCGGTCGATGAATCCATGCGCCTCGTACCGGTCCCGGTCAAAACCGCGTGGTGATGGAACTAGGGCGTAAACGACACTATCATCCGCTTCCGTTAATGTATCATCCACCTTGCTCGGATTAAACAGATACACCGCCGGATGCTCCGGTAACTCATCTTTTTTAAAGATGGATGTCATCAAAGGTTGAAGATCACTTGGCATTAGGAAACGATGCACCGGTAGATCCACTTTTCCCTTTATCTTAAAGTACAATAACAGTGTACCGCCGGATGGGACATATTGTTTAGGTTGCTTGCCTTCCACCAAATATTCCATCAGCGGGAACTCACCATTCAACACAACGCTGTCATACAGATGTTCCTGTCCGTTGACAAGCACTCCTTTAGCTTGGCCTTCTCTAATCATTACACGTTCGACCGGTTGGTTAAACTCGAACCGCACACCCCGTCGAACAAGTTCCTCGTACATCCGCTCCGCCAAGGAGAAGTAACCGCCTTTGACGTACCAGACACCTTCTTCCTGTTCCCGGTAAGGAATCAAGCCATAAATTGAAGGAGTCGTATACGGATTTCCGCCGATGTAAAACGTCGGAAAACTGTAAGCCATCCGTAAATACTTACTTTTGAAATAACGCTTCAAATGATCGTGCGCCGTCTCAAGTGCATGCATTTTCACAAGTGGCGCTAACATACTCGGTTGCAACAATTCCGTTTTGCGGAAATAACTCCGCTCTAAAAATTTCGATACGCTGACGTCATAATCCTTTGCTTTTT
Source organism: Exiguobacterium sp. S22-S28 (assembly GCF_043359615.1). NCBI lineage: Bacteria > Bacillati > Bacillota > Bacilli > Caryophanales > Exiguobacterium > Exiguobacterium sp. S22-S28. The sequence continues at coordinate 568,498 of NZ_JBHFFC010000026.1, forward strand.
GATTCATAAATTCTTGAAAACCGCGACCTTCACCAAACTGGCGCTCAATCGCTACCGCTTGAGCGACGACATCGGCTTGTTTCGTGACGACTGTCCCGTCGTCGAAATGAAGGTCATACAACGGATCAATCCGCTCCAGTTCAACCCCGTCGAGACCCGCCTCTTTTAATTGTTCCTGTAGTTTCCCTGGCATTAACACAATCGTCGGACCTTGATCAATCCGGCCACCGGACTGAAAATCAACGGATGTCAGTCTGCCGCCAGCTCGTGCTTCCTTCTCAAAAATCGTGATTTCAACTTCCGGATAACGTTTTGTTAATAATAACGCGGCATGTAACGTACCGACGCCTGCTCCAACGAATCCGATCTTCATTTCAAAGCACCTACTTCACTTGTCAATAAGTCGGCTGTAATCCGGGCCGATTCAAAAATCGTCGGCAGTCCGCTTCCGGGATGCGTTCCCCCGCCTACTAAATAAACATGATCTAATTCTTCAAAACGGTTATGTGGTCTGAAATACATCATCTGTGTCAATTGATGGCCCAGGTTAAAGGTTGCCCCTTGGTGTACACCCATCGCTTCCCAGTCATCCGGTGTGAACATTTCTTCCACTTCGATCGCAGCTTCGACACCTTTATAAGGTGAGCGGTGTTCGAGAGCATCCAACACACGGCGACGTAATTTGGGTCCTTCAATCGCCCAATCAAGTTCCGAGTAATTATTTGGGACCGGTACCAGCACATACAAGGCTGATTTGCCTTCCGGTGCAAGTGTCGCATCAATTACAGATGGATTTTGAACGTAGAATGAAAAGTCATCGGATAATTCGAGCGTCTGTGTCATCTCACGCACGTTTTTCTCATAATCATCAGCAAAATAAATCGTATGATGCGGTGCATCAAACGTTTTATCGACGCCTAAGTACAGCATGAATGTTGAACAAGAGAACTTTTTCCGGTCAATTTTTGGTCGTGACCATTTTTTTAAGACACCTTCCGGAACAAGATGATTCATCGCATGAGCAAAGTCGGCACCGACGACGACATCGTCATACATTACGTGTTCTCCCGACTCCAAGATAACTCCTGTCGCGGACTTTCCGTCTAAAATCAGTTGACTGATGCCGGTATTGAGCTGAACTGTTCCACCCAATTCTTCAATTGCCCGCTTCATCGCTTCTGGAATCTGATTCATTCCTCCGATTGGATGATGAACACCGTACGCATGCTCCATATACGATAAAATCGAGAAACCACCCGGGCATTCCCACGCCGACATACCTAAATATTTCGCTTGAAAGGTGAATGCATATTTTAACTCTTCACTCGTAAAATAATCTGACAAAACATCATACAAGGAACGACCCAACGACAGTCGTGGAAGAGCTGTGATGACACGGGGTGACAGGTAATCCGTCAACTTATCGTGTTTCGTCTGTAAAATCGGCATGAGTTTAGCCAGCTTCAAGGCTTGTTCCGCCATGAAACGATCGTACCCTTCTCCATTTCCCGGAAAATGTTCTTCAATCGTCTGTTTCATCCGATCGCGGTCTGTCGTCATCGTAAAGTGCTCTTTTCCACCGTTGAAATACAACGTATACATCGGATCAAGCGCCTTTAAATCCAAATAATCATGCATATTCAATCCGATGCTCGTAAAAAGATTCTCTAAGATATGCGGCATATTCAAAAACGTAGGACCTCGATCAAATTGATAGTCTCCCACTTGAACGCGTGACGTTCGTCCCCCAACAATGGATTGTTTTTCATAAACGGTCACGTCTACTCCTCTGCCCGCAAGCAACATCGCACAAGCGAGCCCTCCAGGTCCTGCTCCAATAACGGCTACACGCTGCTTCACACGAATCTCTCCTTTTTATCTCTACTCGTTTTAACTATTATACTAATCACATACTAATCCCCACAAATTTGAACTGCCCTAAAACTGTAAAAACGCCAAGCTTCCTTTAGGAAGTGGCGTTAGCTGTCACAATATACCAAGCTCCTTCTTTTAAAAATGGCGAAATCGAGACATTTTCAAAACCAGCAGCGTGCAGTTGTTCCGTTAATTCCTCTTTACCTGGTAACGGATATAAATTTTCATGTAAGGTCATGAAGGCATTAAATGCAGCCGAGAACGGTGCACCGTATTCACTGTCCCGTAATGGTGTGACAAGGATGACCGTTCCGTCATCCTTGACAAAACGCCGGACTCCTTCCAACAGACGAAGGCGTTCTTCTTTCGGGAAGTAGTATAAAATATTATTCATCATGACACCGTCATATGTTTCTTTGACGTCAAATGTTTTAATATCTCCAACCGCAAAGTCGATTTCTCCGGTTGTATCCCGGCGTTTCGCTTCTGCGATGACAGACTCTTCGATGTCAATACCAGCCAAACGAAGTTCCGGCAAGGCTTCATGAATCTTACGTAAGTAACCCCCGTAGGCACAGCCGATATCGAGTAAGGAAGTTACGTTTCGACTGCGAATGATATGCCGGACTGCAGGAAAGGCAACGGTCTCTACCAAAGCAGAGGTTTCCGCAACGATGTCCCCATGCTCTTCCCCATCAAATGTTTTTTGCTGCCCCTCTTCCAAGAACTTCGGATAAGAAAACAGCGCGGGTAAATGGAGTTCCATTAATTCTGACAACATAAAGCCAATACTCCGGTCATCCGATTTCGACAACTCAGGTAAAACATGACGTGTCGCCGTATAACGCAGATCTTTCTTTTTCAAGTGACCGACAGCCAATCCGACTTCAAACCAGCGTGATAAGGCTTCTGTCGTCAACGGCTGTTTCAAGCGGATTTGCGCTTCCGCTTGCGTGGCCCCTGCTCCAAGTACGTCAAACAAACCGTATTTATAGCCGATGTACCCATGCCATAACGGTAAAATTGGTTCTGCTCGTTTCATCCACTTTCTTGCCCGGAAAACTTTTGTCCATTCTTTCAATTGTGCCACAAGCGTTCCCCTCTCGATTGCGTAATATATCCCTTTTCCCAAATAACAACAGATTGTAACCACAAAAAAATACACGTTTCATCACAAAAGGATGAAACGTGTATTTCAGTCAATCAAATGCCTCTTTTCTCTTCACTCTAAACTTAAAGTCGCTTAGAAGAATTGCATTCCGTATGGTAATGAGTAACCGAGGAAAATCGTGACTATAGCGAGCACCGCAAAACCAAGCAGGAATCCGGAATACGATTTCCCTTTTTTCAGACGAACCAGTGTCAGTTCACCAAAAATCAAGACGAGAAGACCGGCAGTAATTTTTGCATGGTATAAACCGTCTGGATTTTCAGACAGTCCCATGATTGTGATGTATAGATAAAGACCAGTGGCAAACGTTAAAAGTAACAACAAACGGAACGCCATATGGACACCTTTCGCAGCACTTTTTCCGTTTTTATACATGGAAAATGCAACAAAAAATGTGACCAATAATAAAACCCATAATAAGACGTGTGTGTGTACAAATGCAGTAATTGGCATTTTAGTTCCTCCTTTGTTTAATCGTTCCTTACTTATCGTAGCTGATTTTTCACACAAGACATAGTATTATTTTCCTGACATATCAACCGTATCAGAAACAACCATGTATTCTGTAACTGTTTGCGGTAGTGATACCGTAAACGTACTCCCTTGTTTTTCAATGGACTCAACAGTAATTTCACCATTATGTCCGTGAACGATTTCTTTACAAATCGCAAGACCGAGACCTGTCCCGCCAATTTTTCGGCTGTCAGAATTATCAACACGGTAAAACTTATCAAACAATTTGGCTAACGCTGTTTTCGGTATTCCAATCCCTTCGTCACGGATCATAACATGAACATAATGCTGATCCGCCTGCAAGACCACTTCGATGTTTCCTCCAAGCGGAGAATACTTCACTGCATTGTTCAATAAATTATTCATCAATTGTTTCATTTTTTCTTCGTCTGCTTCAATCAGTGGACATGTCTCGATCTGTGAATGGAACGTAATGAGGTGCTTCGCTGTTGATGCTGCATAAAATTGTGTCGTCTCTTCAAGAAGCGGACGCAAATCAAGTAATTTTTTTTGATAAGATTGTGTTCTTGCTTCCATTCGCTGGACATCCAAAAAGTCATTGACGAGATTCGTCAACCGCTCTGTTTCGGAGTGAATGGTTTGTAAGTATTTATCCTGTTTCGATAAATCAATATTACGATTCAACATCAGTTCCGTAAATCCGTAAATAGATGACAGCGGCGTCCGCAGCTCATGTGACACTGTTGAGACCAATTCTGACTTAAGGCGATCCATCTCCGTTTCTTTCGTCACATCACGCAAGACCAGCATCGTCCCTTTACGAATTCCTTCGACTTCAATCGTCTCTACATAAAACTGGATGAATACGACTTGTCCATGAATCGAAAACTGGAGACTGTCTTTTGGAACTTCGCCACGTAGAATTCCTTCCATATATCGTGAAAATACTTCGGGTTCGTCGACAACAGCATGAATGAGATCCAGACATCCTTGAAGCGTTTCCGTTTTCTTCGTTCCATGCTGCAACTCCGGAAACAAATCATACAACGGACGATTGACGAACACTTCGTCTTTTCCAGGTTCGATATAGATAACGGCTTCCCGAATCGAATCCAAAATCCGCTCCGTTTTCGTTTTTTCACGGTTCATTTCATCAAATAACCGCATCCGGAGCAAGGAAAGCGACAGTTGACGCGAAAATGACATGATATCGCGCATCTGTTCATTCGTAAACTGATCCCGGTAACGGACCAAATAGATAAATGCAATGGCTTCTCCCGATGCCGGATCAAGAATCGGCACTGCCGTCTCATACATATAATACGGATAAGGCAATGGATGATCACTTGCGACTTGTTTTGAAGAGTGAACAGCTTTTTTCAAGGACTCCGCCCGTTTTAGTAATGAAAAATCGCTTCCTAGTAACTGTTCGGACAACTCTTCTGTCATCCCGTGCGTCACAATAGAATAAGCGGCACTGTCATCCACAAAAACAAGTGCCCCGATTTCAGAATCCGTGATGGTAATCAGTTTTTCAATGATTTCCGGATAAGCTGTCAAGGCTTCTCGAGCCGCTAACGTCTCTGTCAGATCATTGCGATACTGAAGATGCTGTTCATTTCGCATCGTCAGTTCGAGTGCTTCTTCCAACTCCTGTTGTTGGGCCTGCAGTTCTTCCTGTTGCGCTTGTAATTCCTCTTGCTGGGCCTGTAATTCTTCATTTTTTGCCAACAAATGTTGTTTGTTATCTGAAATCGCGCTGGCCATTTGGTTAAAGGATAATGCCAAAATACCAATCTCATCTTTTCTGTCCGGCACGTCAACATGTGAAATGTCTTCTCCGCTTGCGAGACGTTGGCTGTTTTTTACAAGCGACAGCAACTCTATCGTAATTTTTCGAATAAACGGATAGATAAAGAAAATCAACACCCCGATCAATACGATGATGTTTGACAGCCAAATGAATTGAGTCGTCTGAATTTCTCTTGCCAACTGACGGCTGGTCTTTTCCGACCAGTCTTCCAGAAAGTCACGGTATCCGCCGAGTGCAAGTTCGCTTTTATTGATTTCTGATAACACATCGATATTTCCTGACGCATCCAGCTTGATTTGACCGTTTGCGAGTAATTCTTTTCCGAGCGGGAGTGATGTCAGCGTTTTACCTTTCAAAAAAGACTCTTCCACTGCGCCCGACTCTTTTGCCTCAACGTAAGACTGAATCAACGGCAAAATCGCTTTGAAATAATAACCATATAATTCGCGGGAAGAACGGGCGTAATCTTTTCCTTGATCGTAAATCGCATTTTTTTCGAACCAACGTGTTTGTTCATCAATCGTTGCCCGCTGATCGATCATTTTTTGATACATGTTCTGATCCCCGATGAGTGCATATCCCCGCATATTGAATTGCAGATCCTGCCATTCTTCCCAAAGCGCACCTGCACGTGCGCTTCGTTCCCGAATATCTTCAAGTTTTAACCGCGTTTCCTGCAACTTTGTATCGGTATAGTTGTAGACAATCAGTGAAGAAATCATCAGTGTCGTTAATACGATATAAAAAGAAGCCATCAACTGGCGTCCAATTTTTCGATTAATCCACTGGATGATCACTCAGAATCCCTCCTACGACATCAATTAATTCTAGTGGACTAAATGGTTTAGAGAAGAAATAATTGGCACCGATTTCTTCTGCTCGTTCTCGGTCAGACTGTTGGCTTTTAGCCGTCAACATCATGATTTTTAAATTTTGTTTGTCCGGATGACGTCGCACCTTTTCAATCACCTCAATGCCTGTCATCCCTGGCATCATATAATCAAGTAAAACGAGATCATATGATTGACTCATGATTTTTTGATAAGCTTCGTCACCATCTGTCGCTTCATCAATCGTGTACCCTTCGTCTTCCAATGTATCGAGAACCAACATGCGTAACACATCTTCGTCTTCCGCCAATAAAATACGTGCCATCTATAAAACCTCCTAATGGTATTCAGCTGTTTTGTGTGCATACCTTCTTATTTTACACAGTTCCGTCACATTTAGAAATGAAAAACGCCTAACAAACTCAGTCTGTCCTTTCAGATGTGACAGAATTGATTTGTTAGACGTCTTTGGGTTAATAAATTTCAATCACTTCATGAAGAGCAAAAGCATAAATCAATTTTTTACTAATCTTAATTTTTAAAATAGCTTCCAACGCTTCTTGGTACAAATTCAGTTGTGTCGCATAACGTTCACGCAGAATATTTGCTTGCGCTTGTCCGGCAGATGCTTCAAATACTTGATCGGATTTATAATCCAATAAAATATATGTCTCTTCATCGCGAATCAAACAGTCCACGATCCCCTGCATGACAGCTTGATCGTCCGGACCATGCCAATCCGTCCGGAATCGCGATGCATCAATTTTGTACGTGAAAGGCAACTCCCGGTATACATCCCCCGTTTTTAATCGTTTCTCCAGTAACTGTCCAATCTCGGAAGAGAAAAACATCGTTAATTCCGGTAATGCGTCCTGCATCGTCCGGGCTTCCACAGCGGATATCCGTTCCGCTTGTTCCCATTCAAGAATCTGATCGTCCACTGAACGTCCCGGTTCATACAATTGCATTGCCAAGTGAAGAACCGTTCCGCGTTCTGCTCCGGTTAATGTCGGTCCTAAAAATTGAGGTGTCCGGAAATATGTTGCTTGCCGGTGGGTCGATTCAAATGCCGCCCGCTCCAGTTGTTCCGTCCGCTTCAGTTCCGTTACAGTCTGTTTTGCTGCTGTATCTGTCGCCATCTGACGTGGATACTGATACGTAAAGGCTGCTTGAATTTTCTCTTTTAACGAATCGTCACCTTCAAAATTAATTTTTTCGAGGACACGGACATGTTCGAGCTGATCAATCATCTTCGTCAGTTCTTGATAAGGTGCGATGTCTTCAAGCGACATGACACGCAGAGACCAGTCATGCTGTTCACCGGACAAGTGATGACGAAGAACGGCAGGAGACACCCAGTCGGCATACGTTTTAGCGTTTCTTCGGTCCATTTCAGGTAAAAGTAATTCATCAAGCGGTTGATCGCGCCATTTGGCCAGTTGATCTTCCAATTCTTTAATGACCCCCACCAGAATCAATTTTTCTTTTGCACGTGTCATCGCTACATAGAGAACACGCATTTCTTCCGCTTTCATCTCACGGTCCATTTCCCGTCGAATGACTTCTTTTAGGAGTGTGCCGGAACGCAGACGCTTGACCGGATCAATTGCATCCAAGGCAATACCGTATGTTTTATGCAATTGGATAGCTTGAATTTGATCCTGCTTATTAAATTGTTTCCCCAATTGACTGACAATCGTCACCGGAAACTCGAGTCCCTTTGACTGATGGATCGTCATGATTCGAACAACATCTTCATCCTCACCAAGCGATCGGGCTTCTGAAAAGTCTTCTCCCCGCTCGACCAAACGCTGAATCAAACGTAAGAATCGGTATAACCCCCGATATCCGGAAGTCTCATATTGGTGAGCTCGTTCGTAAAGCGCATTTAAGTTCGCCTGACGACTTCGTCCACCATTTAAACAACCGACATATTCAAAGTATCCCGTCTGGTCAAATAAAGAGCGAATGAGACTCGAAAGCGATTTACCGCGAGCTTCTGTCCGCCAAGCTTGCAATTTTTGCAATGCTTCATCGATTCGCATTCCAAGCGGTGTCTGTTCTTTTGCTACTACTACCGCTGCTTCATAAAAAGAAGTGTCCTTCGACTTCGCACGAATACGTCCTAAATCCTGATCGGTCAGTCCAAAAATCGGTGATCGCAAAACACTTGCAAATGGAATATCTTGCAACGGATTATCAATCGTCTTGAGCAACGACATCATGATCTGAATTTCAGTTGCTTGGAAGTAACCGCCTGTCGTGTCTGCGTAAACCGGTAGTTCATATTGTTCAAAGACATCAACGAGTGCCTGTACTCGTTTTCCTCTTGACCGGACAAGTACAACAATGTCACGGTATTCACATTTCCGAAATCGATTTTGCTTGGCATCGAAGACTAAATACGGATGGTCATCGTTCACCATTTCAAGAATGCGTGTCGCAATGACTTGTGCCTCCAGCTCTTCTTTATTGGTCTCTGTTTGATTTACTAACAGCAATTCCGGTGCTACTTGGTCTGATTCGACATATCCGAGATTACCCAGTCGCAAATATGCGGCTTCATCATAATCGATTTCACCGACTGCTTCATCCATGACTTGACGGAAGATATGATTCGTCCCGTCCAGCACCTCCAACCGACTCCGGAAATTTTTTGTCAAATCAATGCGTGTTCCGATTTCCGTTTGCTGGAACCGTTTAAATTTATCAAGAAACAACCCCGGTTCCGCATGACGAAACTTATAAATCGATTGTTTGACATCACCGACCATAAATAAATTCCCCGTCGCTTCATCCGATTTCGAAACGAGTTGTAAAATTCGCTCCTGTACTTCGTTCGTATCCTGATATTCATCCACTAATACTTCGATGAAACGTTCTTGAAGGAGACGAGCAACGTCCGTCGCCTCCCCGTCTTCTTCCAGCACGGCCAAGGCAAAATGTTCAAGGTCAGAGAAGTCAACGATTCCCCGTTGCTGTTTGGCTTCCAAATATGCTTTTGAAAAACTTCGGACGAGCGCGACAATCATTTGGACATGTCCCAGTTGAGAACGCAAATCCTCAAGGTAATCGACACCATCTTTTTCAATAAATACATCACGCATCTTTTTTAACTCGCTGACTAGACGGGTCCGCTCTGTCTGAAAAATTTTCATTTCTTCGTCTCCACGGATCCCTTTCCATCGTCCGAATTCAACAGCTTGAAAAGCCAAAGCAACCGTCGTCCAGCGATCCTTTTTCGGATCGATCGATTGAATGGGCGTGATTTCTTGTGACAACATATCTGCCATTTCTTCATATCCAGATTGTCGGAGACGATAGGCCAACTCTAAATACCGGTGAATGACAGGACGAACACGTTGCCATTCCAGTTCGAATAACCGTGTCAGCAGATCTGACTCATCTGGATCAATCGGTGGATCATACTGACTGATCAAATCCTCGTAAAAGGCTTCTGGCTTCGGCAAAGAACGGGAAAACCGGTAAAGATTCGAAATCAAATTCAACATCGCTTGATCGTCTCGATCCGATGTATAACTGTCAATCAGTTCATAAAATGCCGGATCTGCTTCGGCATAAAACTGCTCAAACACTTCCTCTAACACATCATCCTGCAACAGTAACAGTTCTGCCTCTTCCGCAATCCGGAATGCCGGATCAAGACCAATCCGGTAATAGTTTTCACGTAAAATGGACAGACAAAATGAATGGATGGTTGTGATTTGGGCACGATTCATCATCTGCCGTTGCTTTTTCAGATAGATGTCGTCCGGCGTCTGCTTGATTTTTTCCTCGATGGCTTCAATGACACGTGTCTTCATCTCTTTTGCTGCCGCGTTCGTGAACGTGGCAACGAGAATCCGGTCTGCTGTCAGTGGATCTTCTTGATTGATGACACGTTGTGTCAATCGTTCGACCAAAACAGCTGTTTTACCTGACCCGGCGGCGGCAGACACTAAAATGTGCCCGCCTCTCGCCTCGATGGCCTGTTGTTGTTCCCCTGTCCATGTCACACTCATTCTGTCTCCTCCTTCAATCGTTCTAATACTTCTTTTTCCGACAAGGAATCGAGTTTCCGATAGTCATTTCCAAGCGACTGATCAAATTGACAGACAGAACGGTACTCACAAAACGTGCACGGTGTTCGTTCATGATAATCAAACGGATCAATGGCGATATCACCTTCATACATCGATTGACTACTCGTCTTCAATTCATCCCAGGCGTAATCCATCAAAGCGTTTAACTGTTCTTCCTTCACAACGCCTTTTGTATGGGATTTATGAAGACCCGTCTTCGTAAACGTTACTTTGACGAGTGGTGATTTTTTTCGTTCATCGTAGGCAATCTGATCCATTGCCCGTAACACCTCATCATTTTCTACGATTACTCCTTGCATTTGATACGATTCAAGGAGAAGACGATTCCGTTCGATGTCGTCCGCAGATAAATCGCCCCGTAACATTGGATTTTTCACATGGAAATACAAAGCTCCGGCCGGTTTCGCCTGCTGATTGAACAGGACTTCTGATTGTTCAACGACAGTTTTTAAATACAGCAACATTTGAATGGCTAATCCGTAGTAGATTTCAGCGAAATCCAGTTCCTTCGCACTCGATTTATAATCGACGATCCGGACGTATAACTGGTCGCCGATCGTTGCCTGATCGACCCGATCGATTCGCCCCGTGAATTCAATTTCAGTCCCGTCCGGTAACGTAAACCGAAGTGGCGGGAACATCGCATTACCAAAACTGATTTCAAACAAGTCCGGTTCAAAATCAGACCGTTCTGCTTGTTTGACGAGCATTTTTGCAGTTTGCTCAACTACATCGGTCAATTTTTTCTTAATATATCCAAAACGATTCGAACTCATCAAAATGGCATTTTGAATCTCCGGTGTCACTTTTTCGACCGCCTGTTTCGCAAGATCACTGCAGTACTGATCATCCAAATCCCGCCATCGTTTCCCCGAATCCTTGATGTTCACCGATACATCATTCAGTGCCCCATGGAAGAGATTTCCGATATCAGGCGCCTCGAATTTATAGAGCTTTCGTTCCTTTAATCGTAAACCATACCGTGCGAAATGTTTATAAGAGCAGGCATTGTACGTTTCAAACCGTGAAACACTGGCTTTGATCGTATCCCCGTACAATGTGCGTGCCAAATCATCAGGCAATGCTTCTGCCTGATTTTGATAAAACAATGCATGTGAAAATAATGCCATCCGTTCCCGCCCACGACCGTTCTCAAGCAAGAGGTTATAGACGTCGAACCAAGATTGTTGAATCGGATAACGACGCTGTAAGCGTCTCAGTTCGATTGCTGTCGCGGCGGCGGCACGTTCCGGACTCGTCACGAACTGCAGCTGATCATTTGGTGCATGATCACCCGCTTCGGCAAAAGAAGTTTTAACAGGACGATCTTGCAACAGTTGACGTTTGATTTGTTTGACGACCGATGCCGGCTGAAGCGCTTTGCCGTCCTCATCCACAAGTGCATAACTAATGTGAAGGGCATCACTTGGAGCGGTCACTCCTTGATACAGATAATACAGTTCATCATCAAACACATCTAATGACGCTTTACCGACGGGAATTCCTTGATCATGTAAAAAATCATGATCGCCTTCTGATAATAATTTGGACTGATCCTCGACAAGCGGAATCAGACCGTCGTTCGCACCAAGCAGGAAAACGACTTTTACTTGCTGCAGACGTCCCCGGACATAGTCCGTTGCAATGACCTGATCAAGCGAAGGAGGCACAAGGGAAAAACGGAGGCTTTCCAGTCCGGTCTCAACCATTTGAATAAACAGTTCCGTCGTCAACACCGTCTCGGGTGCCGCTGCTTCCAATTGTTCAAACAGATGCAGGACCGCTTCATATACTTGATCATGTTCCCGCACCTGACTGAGCTCGTTGACCTCCAGTGCTTGTTGTTTCCAAACCGTCAAACGGTCGGTCAAGCGATGCTCCTCTAAAAAGCGGTAAAGAGACCGTGTATACTCACTCATCGTTTTTGAAGACTTGAATCGTTTCTCAAGCGGTTCAATAGCATCTAGTACAAATTGACGCCACTCGTTTAACTCACGTTCCTCCTGCAATTCTGCATCCGTCAAACTGACTTCATCCGCCAGCCGGCGTTTTAATTGCCAAGGTTTTTTCCACATGGAACCTTTAATGCCCCGCTCGAGGACAAACGTTTCTAAACGATCAAGCGCTAAACGAGAATCCGCTGCTGGAAGTGGAATTAATTCCGTTTTCAGTAGTCGGAACACAGATTCTTCACGGTAACCGGTCAATACGATATCAAGGACGGCATGTACCAATTCGACAATCGGATGATGTACCATGGACTCCCGTTGATCGAGAAAATAAGGAACATCATACAAACGAAAAGCCCGTTCCAAATGATCAGCGTACGGTTCAAGATGGCGTACAAGAAACGCAATCTCGTTAAAACGGTATCCTTGTCCACGTACTAACTCAATGGTTTTTCGAACAGCAGCTTCCGTCTCGACTTGACGATTGACCGCTGCTGAAATTGTGACACCTTCCACTTCTTCATCCGTTGCCGGGTATCCCGGTGACAACAAGGCCTGTTCAAGATGCCGTAACCCCGCCGTTTGAAATTTATAAGCATCCGTATAATGAATTTCTTCGTGGTCAATCCGCCGTTCTGTCATCTGCTCGATCAATTGCATGTAGCAGCGTTGTGATACGCCAAAATCAGACTGTTTGGCGTAGATGTCTCCAACATCAAGTGTAAAACTGAGATGCATCTCTTGTGTCAGCTCCATCAATCGAAGCAGAACCTGCTGTTCTTGTAAGGAAAATTCATAAAAACCATCAACGAATACCGTGACTTCTTGCAGACTGGCTTTCGGCAGTAAATCAATCAATGTCGTAAAATAATCGTCGGCATGAAGCGCCTTGTCCGCAATCCGTTCAGTAAAACGTTCATAAATCAGCGCCAAATCATTGATTTTAGGCGATCGCTCGGGTGAGGCACTACTGATTTTACGCAACATATCCGGCTCGACCAACGAACGTTTGAACGATGCAATCAGCTCGTCTAATCCTTTATAGAATCCCGGCATGTTTTTGGTCCGCTTAAAGATCTTTAGTTCTTCTTCTGCCTCTTCTACAACTTGACGCAGTAACAACTGGGTTCCGGTCTCATCTAAAAAAGGGATCGCTTGATTTCCATGATCCCGTAAAATATGGAATGCAAAACGTCGTAAACTCATGACTTCCATTCGGACAAGACCGGATAACCGCGGATCCGTCGCGAGACGCCGTTCCATCTCAAATGACATTTGATCCGGTACAAGTAGATACATTGATGGTCCTAACGGTTGTTTACTGAGCATCTCCACGATACGTTCGATGAATGTAGTCGTCTTACCTGTACCGGCACGACCTAAGTGCATATAATTCATACTGCTCCCGGGTTAAGTCTTTTCCCCGACAATATGCCTTTGGGAAAAACTCACCCTCACCTCCCTTGTCTATTAGCTGGAAACGGTTCGTTTATTTGCTGCTTCTATGTAATATCATCTCACAAATACGAACGAATGTCCGCTTTTAAGAGATATATTTTTTCATTGCTCTGTCTAGTTTAAATCATTTTCAAATTCACCTGTATGCCGTTGCAAAAAGCGGGTAAAGACTGAGATAATTGTTATCTTCATCAGATCCTTTCACGAAAAGAGGAACACGAATGCTTTACGAAGAATTGGGTGGTCACGCCACCGTTGAACGGCTCGTCCAGTGCTTTTATGATCGTGTTTATGAGGACGATGTACTTCGTCCTTTGTTCCCGCCCGATCGTACCCATGTCGAACACGCTCAAATTAAGTTTTTAACCCAGCTCACAGGTGGTCCAAAACAATACGACTCCTACGATCCACGCCTGAATCTTGCAATGATCCATCGTCTATTACCGATTCAACATACGCATGCCCTACGTTGGATTGAGCTGATGACATTGACGATCAAAGAGACCGTTCCGGATCCGGATGCTCGTGATCGCCTGACTGAACGACTGCAAATCGGGGCAGCGAATGTCCTTCGAATTTGTGAAGCCCATCAAAGTGAATAAGGGATTTTTCTTTCTCATCCGTACGATTCAATGTAAAATAAGGAATGGAGGCGATAACTATGACTGAAGAACAAGATAATAAAAGCGAATTGGTGAAAAATGTGCTTGAGCAAGCGGAAGCTGCAAATGCAACGGACGAGGCAGTCGAAGAAGAAAAATCCGACGAGCAAAAACGTCTGGAACACATTCGGGCACTCGTTACGCTTGAACGTGGATCTGATTATTACCGCGTCGTATTCTACGATGATCATAAACATTTGATTTTCAAAGAGTTGGATTATGATCGGGTAGAATTTGTTGGTCGTTTTTACAACGACAGTTTTGATCCTACCAACCAACAGGAATTGGAAGAAATTTCTGAGAAGGCGCTTGCGACATCGATTCGAAAACGATTCTTATAAGATTTTTCCCAATTCTAACAGAAAAGCCGTGTTTTCCTCATGATTCATGGGGAAGGCACGGCTTTTTTATGCACCAGTCTGGCAGTTCACGCTTATTTTGGTTCCGTTGAATTTCGTTTTTTCCGTCGGATGACGTAAGCCAACACACCACCGGCAACAGCTAATCCAGTTGCCGCAAGTACAGGAAGCAGAACCTTTTTCGAAGTAATTGTTTTCTTGACTTGCTCTAAGCGGGATTCTGTCACTTCTTTTTGTGCAACTGATGCGCGACGGTTGATGGTCATGTGTTTTGCCGCATCCGTTACGACGATTCGCTTCGTCACCCAACGACGGTTCCCGGCATCATCTACAATCAGCTGACGGGCGCGTTTGACACCCTTGACACGTTTACCCGGAGTATTTTCCGGACGAACAATCCGTGAGCTAATAAAACGACGACCACCATTTACGCCAAATCCGGGTTGTAATTTTCTTCTGTTTAACCATTCATATGATTCATTCATTGTGCAGCGGTCTTTTGACCGCTTCACCTCCCTTTAATTCTCTCTCTCATACGCTACTTTTGTATTCGTGATTTTTAATGAAGATTCCTGTTACAATGTTCCACTTATTGTACTTTATTAAACGTCATTGGCCGTTCTTCCTGAAATCTCCGTTGCATTTCATACGCTAATTCCAGTGTTTTGATCCGTTGTCGCTCAATGCTGTAAGCGGAAGCATCGGTCGAAATCCGTTGTCCTGTCTGAAATTCGACTTGAACCGTATCCCCCTTTTTTTGAACAGTTTTCATCTGCTTAAAATTAATCCAGACACATTCTGCTTTTTCCTTAGCAGTGGTCGGGAAAAAAATCGTTTGGGCTTTCCAATCAATCAAAACCGGTGTTTTTCGATTCGGTCCTAAAATATGACGGGCTGCCTCAATCCGTCCCCGCATAGAGGAACCGAAATATAAACAGGATTCTTCAATCAACTTAATGGGATGACCTTCTAACACTACTTCCGATTGTTCTTGAATAAGTAAGGTTTGCGGTTCACCGTATGGTCCATACTTAGGTACTAAAGCTAACGTTTTTTCCGTGATTTTATGTGTCATCTTGATTGCTCCTCTCTTATATTAATTTGTTTATACCAAATTTAAATTCGCTTCGTTTGCTTCCGTCGATTATTTCCCGAAATAAAAAACGAGATATCTCTATCCCGTTTTTAAAGATCTTATTTTTTTTCAGACAATTCTGCCTTTATATGGCGCGGAAAATTGAATTTCACACAAACTTTATCTTTTTCATTTCCCGCTGTTTGATTCTCAATCGTCACTTCCCCTTCGTGTCTTTCAACGATCCGTTTGACGATATATAAACCGAGACCAAACTTCCCTTCTTTTCCACGTGAAAATTGATGGAACAAAGGGGATGCAGACTCAAGCGGCGGACCATCATTCCTGATTTCAACCGTTGCGGTTTCTTCTGTTCCGGAAAGATGGATTTCAATCGTCGTTTCGGTATAACGAATAGCATTGTCCAACACATTTTCAAGGGCAACACGCAATTGTTCACCGTCTCCGAGGACGATTCCCGCCTCCCCGGAAATTTTCCAGGTTAAGATTTTTGTTCCGATAAACCGTTTTTGGAGCAAATGAATCATTCGATCCAAATCTACATGATCCCATTTTGAACGATCAAGTTCAAAATAATCCAGTTTCGTTACATATAATAAGGCGGCTACTTTTTTCTCCAATCGTTCCGCCTCTTCTTCAATGACGGAGACGGAACCCGTCAAATCTCCATCCGGGTAAATACCGTCCGAAATTGACTGGGCATAACTGCGAATGACCATGATCGGTGTTTTCAAATCATGAGAGATATTTTGCAGTAAAGACTTTTGCGCTTTATCCTGTTTTTCCAAGTCCATTCGCATCGCATCAACGGATCGCGCCAAGCGTCCGATTTCGTCTCCACGATCAAGCGGAAGCGGCGTATCCCATTTTTGTGCTGCAATTTTACCGACTGCCTGTTCAATTTCAATCAAGGGATGCGTCAGTCGTCTCGCCAACCAAAACGCGATGAACAGTGTCAGAACACTCACGACGGCAACCACCCATCCAATCTTCGAAAACAACTGGGTGATCAGTTCTTGCCGATATGCATCCCAAACGTAGGACACGCGGTAATACGTCTCCCCCTTGATTTCCATCTTTAAGATGCTGTAGTAGACATCTTCCTTGTCGAGACGTGTCGTATATTTTTCCATCTCATCTTCTTGCGCAATGGCATCCCGATACATTTGATTCACCAATTGTTGTGGAGCACCGCCGTAATACAGTTTTCCATTTTTGGATAACAACAACACATTAACAGAACGTGATTCCTGCTTCCGTCGGTCAAATTCAATCGGATTATCTTGTAACATCTCGATGACAGAAGCATCTTCCGAAAAAAAGACTTCGCTGTTTTCAAGCGTCGCATAGACCTGCTCGTCGATGAAGTTGCCGATCGATGAACGCATGACGACTAATATGACTACCGAAAGCGTCGCAATGACAAGCAGGAACATCGCCCAGATTTGAAAACCCAGACTCCGATTTTTCATGCAGCCACCAGACGGTATCCGATCCCGTAAATCGTTTCGAGTTCAAGCTTTGATAGCTTTTTCCGTACACGCCGTACCAAGTCATCGACAACACGGTCTGACCCAAAATAATCGTCGCCCCATACACTTACTAAAATTTGTTCCCGTGACATCGGTGTTCCGATTTGTGTCGCAAACAAAATTAGTAAGTCATACTCTTTTGAGGTCAAATCAATCTCTTGACCGTTTTCTTCAATAATTCGTTTTTCCGGATAAATCGTGTAATCTCCGTACCGGATGAGACCGGTTTTGGGTGCTGCATAAGCACGAGCCAAAATTTTCTTTACACGAATGACTAGTTCGCGCGGTAAAAACGGTTTAGCGATGTAATCGTCTGATCCCATCTCAAGACCGATGATCTTATCAATATCTTCATCCCGGGCTGAGATGAAGATGACAGGTGTCGTCTCATCATGAGCTTTGATCCGTTTGATCAATTGAAAACCATCCAAGTCCGGCAACATGATATCGAGGATCCATAAATCAGGTTTATCGACGATCGCAGCTGCTGCCGCTTCTCCGGATGTAAACGATTTAACTTGCCAGCCTTCCTGTTCCAAATACTTGACCAAGACGCGGTTCAAGTTCACTTCATCGTCAACTAAATAAATCGTATGCATCATCATCACTCCTGCTTAAGTTCTTTTTTTCAGTGTAACAAAGGATTTCCGCAGAATTATGGGAGAATTTAAAAATGTATAAAAAAAACGCTCTTTTCTGAAGAAAAGAGCGGCGTACAGTCCAACTAATTATTTTACAAGGCGCAACGACGGATATGTCGCGCGTTCTGCATGTGTTTTTGTATTTGCCGATACATGACGACGTTCCGTTTTCACTACGTGTGTCAGGAACGTGGCACCGCCGCCTAGTAAAACGGTTACACCAGCCATTAAAATAATCTCCATTGTTTTCGCCACCCTTTTCTATCGCAATTGATAATCAGTATCATCCTCAAGATGACTATATCACGGCTGATAGAAAATGAGAAGCATTCTCAGATAATTAATCGGTTAAAAATTTTTGTTGTTCCACTTCATGTCGCTTACGAATAATTTCCCGCCATTGGAATTCTCCCTGTTCCAATCCGTTAATTAAGATCTCAGCCGTCCCGACATTCGTCGCAAGAGGCAAATCGTAGACGTCACACAGTCGGATTAGGGCGGATACATCCGGTTCGTGGGGCTGAGCGGTCAGCGGATCGCGCAAAAAAATCACGATGTCAATTTCCCCTCGTGCGACCATCGCACCGATTTCCTGATCTCCCCCAAGCGGTCCTGACTTACAACGGTGAACCGTCAACGCCGTCGCCTCCATGATTCGTTGTCCTGTCGTCCCTGTGGCATACAATCTATTTTTACTGAAGTACGTTTCATATGCTCGCGTAAACATCATCATCTCGTCCTTTTTTTCATCATGTGCAATTAAAGCAATATTCATGTTACTCCCTCCTCCCTATGTATATGCACACAAAAAGAACTTCAGAAACCTGAAGTTCTTGGTTCTCTATGTGAATCATGAATTGGTCGGTTGTTTTTTCAAAACCGTCCGTAAAATTTTACCGGTCGTATTCCGCGGCAATTGATCGATAAATTCAATGCAAGTCGGACATTTATACTTTGCAAGTGAAATGGCACAGAAGTCGAGGACTTCTGTTTCAGTCAACGGTTCACGCATGACTACAAATGCCTTCACCGCTTCTCCCATTTCTTCGTCTGGTACACCGATGACGGCTGCTTCGACGACAGCAGGATGTTGGTACAGCACCTCTTCGACTTCACGCGGGTAAACATTGTATCCGCCGACGATGATCATGTCTTTTTTCCGGTCCACGATATAGAAATATCCGTCTTCATCACGTCTTGCTAAATCCCCTGTATACAACCACCCTTCTTTTAACGTCGCTTGTGTTTCTTCCGGCATTTTATAATATCCTGTCATGACGTTTGGTCCACGCACGATCAATTCGCCGACCTGACCAACCGGTACGTCCTGACCCAATTCATCGACGACCTTATTTTCGACATCGATGATTGACGGACCAATCGATCCCGGTTTTTGGATCCCGTTCAGTGGATTAAAACACGTCACCGGCGACGCTTCTGATAATCCATATCCTTCAAGAATATGACAATTAAACGTCTGGTCAAACGCTTGCAGTAACGGAACCGGTAAACTTGCGCCACCGGAAACAAATAACCGTGTCGTCGCAAAATGGTCGGCGTATGTCGGATGTGCTTTCACTGTTTGTAACAAGAAGTTGTACATCGTCGGTACACCGGCAAAAATCGTCACGCGTTCTTTTTTCGCCAGTTCAAAGGTCTCCTGTGGTGAAAAACGGGAGGCGATGACAATTGTTGCTCCATGTGCAAGCGACGCATTAACGACAACTGTCAAACAAAAGACGTGGAACATCGGTAGGACAGCGAGCGTCCGATCTTTTTCCGAGACATGCAAATATTCCCCGATGGAGCGCGCATTCGATGTCAGATTACGATGTGACAACATCGCACCTTTTGGTTTTCCGGTCGTTCCACTCGTGTACAAAATAACTGCGGTTTCATCCAGTTCATACGTCACTTCCTGAATCGGATGTTCGATTTCAAGCCAACTTTCGAGTGTCGTAAAACGCACATTTCCCCGTTGCTCTTCCGGACCGTTCTGTCCGTTAAATGGAACGGATACGACAACCGCAAGATGTGGCAACTGCACCAAACGCTCTTTGGCCGCCTCGACAAGTGGTGCAATCCCTAAGATTCCCTTGACATCCCCGTTCATCAAGATATAGCCGAGTTCATCCGGTGTATACGTTGGATTGATTGGTATTGCAACTGCTCCTTGTTTCATGACAGCGTAATAACCGATTAAAAATGCCGGACTATTTCCGAGTATTAAGGCAACATGATCCCCTTTACGTATCCCGTGCGACTCAAGCGCACCTGCGGCCCGGTGAAATTTTTCAACGAATTCACGATAGCTGACCGGCACATCTTCAAATACATACGCGATGCTGTCCGGACGTTGCCGTGCCGTTTCTTCCACCGAATGAATCAATCCCATCATAACTTGTTTCCCCCTCCAAATGAATAGCGGTTCATTTTTAGCGTAAAAAAATCCATACATGACGTGTCCGCCTGTATGGATAGTGTAGCATTTTATGGAAACGTTTTCACGTTCTTTCTTTTTAGCCGTTGACGATGACGCCACCGTTTAGATGGAGAACTTGGCCTGTCATATAACTGGAGTCGTTACACGCCAAGAACACATAAGCGGAAGCCATTTCTGCCGGCTGTCCGGGACGGTCCATTGGTGTATTCTTACCGAACGTCTTCACAGACTCATCCGGGAACGTGTCCGTAATCAACGGTGTCCAAATCGGTCCCGGTGCGACAGCATTGACACGAATCCCTTGTTTGGCGAGATTCATCGACAGACTGCGTGTGAAGCTGACGATTGCCCCTTTTGTCGACGAATAATCAATCAGTAAAGAGTTTCCTTCATATGCCGTTGAAGACGTCGTGTTGATGATGGCTGATCCGAGTGTCAAATGTGGCAGAGCTGCCCGTGCCAAACGCATCATCCCGAAGATGTTCGTCTTGAACGTTTTTTCCATCGATTCGTCCGTGATGTCGAGCAACGATTCTTCCGGTTTTTGCATGCTCGCATTGTTGACGACGATATCGAGACGTCCGAACCGGTCGATTGTTTTCTTGACAAGCTCTTCACAGTAAGCACCGTCACCGATGTCTCCTTGCGAAAGTAATACTTCTCCACCCAATTCTTCGAGACGGGCTTTTGTTTCTTCTGCGCCTTCTTGATCTCCGTAAAACGCGATGACGATTTTAGCACCTTCTAATGTATAAGCAATCGAGATGGCCCGTCCGATTCCTGAATTCCCGCCTGTCACGATTGCGACTTTTCCTTTTAATTTTCCGGCAGCACGATAATCGTCCCGCTCATAATACGGTAACGGCTGTTGGTCTTCTGTTTTCGGTAAACCTTCGGAAACTTTTTCAAAATTGATGAAGTCGTTTAATGTACCCTTTAAAAAGTTATCTTTATTGTAGCCCATGAAAAAAGCTCCCCCTATGCAAGTTGATAGAGAGAGTTTTCCCAAAAAAGCTTATGCTAAAACGTCAAGCACTTCGTCCAGTTCAACGGCACCAAAATATTTCTTAAGTTCATATTGACTGAGGACTTCACGTAACGAAGACCGATCGTACCGTTTTCCTTCCAATGCCCGTGCAATTTCTGACGCATCCTCGACACCGAAGAAATCACCGTAAATCTTTGCTTCTTCAATGATTCCCTTTTTAACATTCAGACGGAAATCAATCGTTCCGATTGGGAAACGTTTTTTGTGAATGACATCAAACTTCGGTGATTTACCAAAATTCCAATCCCAGTTCCCGTAACGTTCTGCTGAAATCGCATGCACTTTCGCCCAGTCTTCCTCCGTCAAAACATAACGTTCCATTTCTTTGCCTTCGTAAATCGAAGCCAACAGATGTTCAACAAACTCATCCATTGTCAACGGTTCTGTCAAAAATTCAGAGATGTTTGCGACACGGCTGCGGACGGATTTGATTCCTTTTGAACGCATTTTTTCTTCACTGACGACAAGAGCATTGACGACTTCTTCAATGTTTGAATCGAGCATCAATGTGCCGTGGCTGAACATTCGACCTTTTGTCGTAAACTGGGCGTTACCGCTGATTTTCCGTGTCCCGACATGGATGTCGTTTCGACCTGACAGCTCTGCTTCCACTCCAAGTTTATGAAGCGCTTGAACAACCGGTTCCGTGAACTTTTTATAGTTGTTGAAGGAGTCCCCGTCATCTTTCGTCAAGAAACTGAAGTTCAAGTTCCCCAGATCATGATACACGGCCCCCCCGCCCGACAGACGGCGGACGACGTGAATCCCGTTCTCTTCGACATACTTTAAGTTAACTTCTTCACTCGTGTTTTGATTCTTCCCGACAATGATCGATGGACCATTGATGTAAAACAGGAAATAATCCTCTTCGCTGACGTTCAGATTGTTTAAGATGAAATCCTCTACAGCAAGATTAATCCGTGCATCGTGAATTTCTGGATGAAAAATGAATTTCATAAGTTTCATGTGCTCCTTTTACAATCGAATTTAGTTGCAGCCGTCGACACCACAGGCATCACCTTCGGCAACGATTTCTACTTTGTGTTCCTGTTGGACTCGTTCCAACACTTGACTGAATGCCTCTACCGGTTGCGCACCCGAAACAGCATATTTCCGGTCGAATACAAAGAACGGTACACCGGTGACACCTAGTTCACGAGCCATGTCTTCTTCTTGGCGAACTTCATCAGAAGACTCGTCAGATGCGAGAAATGCCTCGACGGTGGCTGTCTCCAGTCCGGCTTCGGTCGCAATCCGCATCAAAATCGAATCATCATTTAAATTTTCACCGTTCATGAAATAGGCTTGGAACAATCCTTCTGATACCTCATCCATTTTATCATGTTTTTTAGCGAGTTGAGTCAGACGGTGAGCTTTAAATGTGTTTGCCGGAATGACACGATCCATTTCGTATGCCAGACCGTCTGCCTTCGCCGAATCGACGACTCCTTGTGACATTGATCGTGCCTGTTCAACGGATGTCCCGTACTTCGCCGCTAAAATTTCATACAGCCCCATCGTCGGTGTTTCGGGTGCTGCCGGGTCAAGCTCAAAACTCTTGAATTCCACTTCAACGTTCGTTGCTCCGTTTTCCTCAATCGCTTTTTCCAAACGTTTTTTACCGATATAACAAAATGGACATGCGTAATCTGACCAAACTTCTACTTTCATCTTGTTCCAGCTCCTTTATTGGTATGTTGTGTACATTTAGCATAATCGCCTGAGCCATCGCTTGCAATGAATCTGATTCAAGACAAAACAAGACAAAGACTCCTTCACACTCAAGCGAAGGAGTCTTTAGTCAAGCGAGATTTACTCTGTGACGAGCGCGTGCGCCGCGTCCTCAATTTCGATGTCGAGTTCTTTTGTATACTCTGCTGTTTGTGCAGATGTCCAGTTCAAGTGACGAGCCATTTCTTTGATGACTGCTTCTTTATGCTGACGTGCCCAAGCAATATCAAAGAAAACTGCACCTGTCCGGCGGATGAAGAAGTCGATTGGACGTGCCACCATTTCGTGGTTGATTCCGTAGTGAAGCTGTGCGTAAACATCACGCGGTAATGCTGTTTCAGCTGCATCATACTCTGCCGCATATTCAAGAACAACCGGTACGTTTGAACCATATCGTTTCGCGAGGAACAACACTTCTTCCGAAGTTAATCCGTTTGCGGGTGCTTGCGATTTCAAGAACTTCGCGTATCCAGCCGCGCCTCCGACATGACCGCCTGAGATTGGCATATTTTTTGTCGAACAACGGGCATACGCCACATTGTCTTCTTTTTTCAATAGTTTTGCAACGAGATCAACGACGTGCTCACCCATTTTACGGTAACCAGTCAGTTTTCCGCCGGCAATCGTGATCAAACCGGATTCAGACTGCCACACTTCGTCTTTCCGTGAAATTTCAGACGGGTCTTTTCCTTGTTCGTAAATCAATGGACGAACGCCAGCCCAGCTCGATTCCACATCTTCCGCCGTCACTTTGACTTCAGGGAACATGTAATGGATCGCATCGAGGACATACTTTTGGTCTTCGACCGTAAATTTCGGATGTGATGTATCTTTGTCGAAGAACGTATCTGTTGTTCCAACATAAGCTTTTCCGTCACGTGGAATCGCAAAGATCATCCGACCGTCCGGTGTATCAAAGTAGACCGCTTGTTTTAACGGGAACTTCGACTGGTCGATGACGACGTGAACCCCTTTTGTCAAACGCAGTTGTTTACCGACTTTTGAACCGTCTTTTTCACGTAATTCATCGACCCAAGGACCTGTTGCATTGACGACTTTTTTCGCACGAATTTCGTGAACGTCTCCTGTCGCGAGATCCGTCACACGCATTCCGACGACTTTTCCGTTTTCATACAGAATTTCTTCCGCTTTCGTATAGTTGACGACACGTGCTCCGTGCGCAACAGCCTCTTTCATGACTTCGATTGTTAAACGGGCATCATCTGTCCGGTATTCGACGTAGTAACCGCCGCCTTTCAAACCGTCTTGTTTCACAAGTGGTTCTTTTGCAAGCGTCTCTTTTGACGATAACATCGAACGCCACTCTGAGCGTTTAACGCCTGCCAAGAAGTCGTAGACACGTAAACCGATCGACGTACTGAACGGTCCAAACGTACCGCCTTTATGCATCGGTAACAACATCCATTCCGGTGTCGTGACGTGTGGTCCGTTTTCATACACAATGGCACGTTCTTTCCCGACCTCAGCGACCATTTGGATTTCGAATTGTTTTAAATAACGTAAACCACCATGCACCAATTTCGTTGAACGGCTTGACGTTCCGGCTGCGAAGTCCTGCATTTCAACGAGTCCAATTTTCATGCCACGTGACGCGGCATCAAGTGCGATTCCAGCTCCTGTGATCCCTCCACCTACGACAAGTAGATCCAGTTCTTCACGCGTTAATCGATTGTAGACCTCTGCACGGTTTTTGCTTGAAAATAATTGGTTTGCCATGAATAGTTCCTCCTGTTTGGGTTCGAAAAAAAAGAGACCACAACAAACAGGCTGACGGTGTCAACTGTTGCTGTGGTCTCTCCATATTCTCCGACCGGTTTATTAACTTGTCCTTACTATAACATATGTCACATCATTTAAACAACATCGCCGCTTGAACAGCTTTTTTCCATCCAGCGTAAAGATCTTCGCTTTCTGCTTCCGCCATGTCCATCTCAAAACGGCGATCCATCTGCCACTGCGCGGCAATCTGTTCTTGATTTTCGAAGAATCCGACAGCAAGACCTGCAAGGTAAGCCGCTCCGAGCGCTGTCGTCTCATTGATTTCCGGACGTTCGACCGGTGCTTGAATGATATCACTTTGGAATTGCATGAGGAAATCATTTTTGACGGCACCACCGTCGACACGTAAAGCAGACATCTCAATTCCAGAATCCTGTTCCATCGCTGTCAGGACGTCACGCGTCTGATAAGCCAACGACTCAAGAGTTGCCCGGATGAAGTGTTCTTTTTCTGTTCCCCGTGTCAGACCGAAGACCGCACCGCGCACGTCACTGTCCCAGTATGGTGTCCCGAGACCAACGAAGGCCGGTACGACATAGACTCCGTCCGAAGACGTCACACGCGTCGCGTAGGCTTCTGTTTCTTTCGCATCGTTAATGAGACGAAGACCGTCGCGTAACCATTGAATTGCTGAACCGGCAACAAAGATACTGCCTTCGAGGGCGTATTGGACTTTCCCGTCGATTCCCCAAGCGATTGTCGTCAATAATCCGTGTTCAGACGTCACGGCTTTGTCACCTGTATTAAGCAACATGAAACAACCCGTTCCATACGTGTTTTTGGCCATACCTTGCTCGAAACACGCCTGTCCGAATAAAGCCGCCTGTTGGTCGCCTGCTGCGCCTGCGATCGGCACGGATTCACCAAAGAAATGATAACCGGCTGTCTGCGCATACACTTCAGACGATGGGCGGACTTCCGGAAGCATCGCTTTCGGCACATCGAGAATGTCCAACAATTCGTCGTCCCATTTTAGTTCATGAATGTTATACATTAACGTCCGACTGGCATTGGAATAGTCTGTGACGTGGGCTTTCCCACCTGACAGTTTCCAAATCAACCACGTATCAATCGTTCCAAATAAAAGTTCCCCGCGTTCAGCCCGCTCACGTGAACCTTCGACGTGATCAAGGATCCATTTTACTTTCGTACCAGAGAAGTAAGCATCGATCAACAGTCCCGTTTTCGAACGGAACAGTTCTGCATGCCCGGCTTGTCGCAACTCCTCACAAATTTCAGCGGTTTGTCTCGATTGCCAGACAACGGCATTATGAATTGGTTTTCCCGTCTCTTTCTCCCAGACGACAGCCGTTTCCCGTTGATTCGTGATTCCGATACCAGCGATTTGCGTCGCCTTGACGTTTGCTTCCGTTAAACATGTCGCAACGACGGCAAGGACACTGCCCCAAATTTCATTGGCATTGTGTTCAACCCAGCCTGGTTTTGGAAAGTACTGCGTAAACTCACGTTGTGCGGAATGAACAATTTCTCCGGAACGGTTGAATAAAATCGCCCGTGTACTGGTTGTTCCTTGATCTAATGACAAAATGTAGTTCTCCATCTCTTCCCCATCCTTTGTATCTAGTAAGTTAAGCTTAAGCTGACTTCGACTTCACTGACGTTGATTTATTCGGACGAACACCGAACTTATAGCATAAACCTAATATGACAATCGTCACAAGCCCAACGACCACAAATGCCGGTGTATCTTTTCCGGAGAAGACCGAACGGTAAAACAACCCGCCTAGACTTCCGCCAAGAATAGGACCGATGACCGGAATCCACGAGTAGGCCCAGTTCGAAGAACCTTTTCCTGCAATCGGCAGAAGGAAGTGCGCGATTCGCGGACCTAAATCACGTGCCGGGTTCATCGCGTAACCCGTCGTTCCACCAAATGACATCCCTAGACTGACGATCAAGAAGCCGACGATCAATGGATTCAAACCATCCGAAAACGTATTGGCGCCGATCGATAAAATACCGACGACAAGTAAAAATGTCGCAATCAATTCACTCATTACATTCGCAAACGTATGCGGAATGGCAGGTGATGTTGCAAAAACGCCTAATTTTGCTCCTGGATCTTTTGTTTCCGCCCAGTGCGGTAAGTAATGTACAAAAACGATACTGGCACCAACAATTCCACCTAATAGTTGTGCAATGACGTAACCTGGAACATCTGACCAAGCAAACGAACCATCAAACGCAAGACCTAACGTCACGGCTGGATTAAGATGCGCCCCGCTGAATTGCCCGACTGCGTAGACAGATAATGCGACCGCAAATCCCCAAGCGAAGGTGATGACGATCCATCCTGCATCTTTTGCATAGGATTTCGATAACGTGACACCTGCTCCGACACCGTTCCCGAGTGCCACAAGAAGAGCCGTTCCTAAAAATTCTGCTAGTACTGGTGACATGTGTTCTTCCCCCTTTGTATGTGAAAAAAGCAACAAAAAGGAGATTCGCGCCTCGGCTTTTTGAATGTTCTCAAAAAGCATGAAAGCGTGAATCTCCGATTTCTCCGTCACTTCGTATCAACTTGTTTTCACTATAACAATCGATGAAAACGCTGTCAAACGATTTATGTGATTTTTATCATAGCGTTTTCATTTGTTTGGTTCAAAGTATTTCCACAACTCTTTATTGGATGTCGTGATACTGGATGCTCCAGCCGCTATGGCTTGTTCCACTTCTTCCACCGTATCAATCAATCCGCCGGCAAACACTAATTTACCAGTTTTTTGTTTGACCTCTTCAATGTACTTCGGCATCAATCCCGGTAGTACTTCGATATAGTCGGGTTGTGTCCGCTCCATCAAATGATAACTTTTTTCGAGTGAACTCGAATCGAGCAAAAACATCCGTTGCATCGTTTTGACCTTTTTTTGACGCGCTTTTAAAATGACACTTGCCTTTGTCGAGATGACGCCGTATGGCTTCAGTTCTTGACAGACGTATTCCGTCGCAAATTCATCATTTTTTAATCCTTGGACCAAATCCATATGCAAAAACATTTTTTTATCATAGCGGTGAGCCAGCTCATAAACCGCCTTCAAACGGGATACATGCATTTCTAGCAACACCCCATACTCATACGGACTTTTCAGCATTTTCTCGAAATCTTCTAACTTCCTGACAGACGGCAGAATTTTTTGACCAAAGTACGTCATGTAACGTCCCCATTTCTTTAATTTGTTTTAGTATGTCGTCTGTTCAATGGTTTTCGCAATCTTCTTTTTATGAAAACTACTGAAAAGAACAATAAAAATAGGGTATAGCTTAACGATACCGTTTAAAATGGAGGTGAGAAGTACAGGTTCGTCGCCTGTGCCTCGTATGAGTCAGCAAAAAAGAATCATTATTTATTTGTTTTCAATTTTAATCAACGCCCTCGGAAACAGTTTTATGGTCACGGCCGCCATCGGGAGTGCACCTTGGACATCTGCCAGTGAGGCGTTGGCCCGCATTTCACCTTTGACCGTCGGGCTTGCCATCGTCGTCCTGCATATCTTGGCACTCGGAAGTGCTCTGCTTCTTGGCAGCCGCTTCAGTTGGTGGACCATTTTACTTAGCTTTTCACTTGTCGTCCTGTTCGGGACGGCCATTGATTTCTTCTTGTCCATTCACCAGTTGCTCTATACTCCCGTCGCCCTGTGGGCACGTATTTTGTATATGGTCATCGGAATGCCGTTAATTTCACTGGGACTGGCTCTATACCTTCAGATTGGTTTTGTCTTGATGCCGCCGGATTATTTGATGAAATCTTTGATCAGCCGGTTCAAAAGTACGTCGGTTGGTGCAACAGTCAGCTTGGCAATTCCTTTTTTGATTGCCAGTATTTTGTCGCTTGTAGAACACGAGTTGATCGGAATTGGTGTCGGAACGTTCGTATTTCTTTTGTTAAACGGTCCGCTGATTGAATTTTTCCAAAAAACTTTTCCAATCACACGTCGCGTCACCTGATGAAAAAAATCCTGTATCCACTGTGAAACTTACAAGTGGATACAGGATTTTTTAAAGATATGATTTCTTTTGGAAAATTAAGATTGAACCGCCGAATAACACAAGGATGTGTGCCAAAACGAAAATGACGGAAAACGTCAATGTCGTTCCCATCGGTTCTGCCGTTCCATACGTCAATGCACCTTTGAAGTACATTGACCAGTCCAAATGCATCAAGACAATCCATTTGGCGATTTCCGGCTTAAGGGCGAGCAACACATTACCGGCAATCGACGTAAAGAACTGGGCGAGAACAGTAAACCCGATAATCATTCCGACAGAACGGAAGACCAGTGAGAAAAATAACGTCATGAAAATTGTAAAGATCGGACTGACGAGTGACAACACCGTATCGCGCAACTGGAGGGATTCACCCGCTTCAGAAAAGGCAAACGAGGCAGCGTACGTAATGACGGCAATAAAGATGAATTGACCGAGCATGACTAAAATTGAAAACAACAGTTTTGAGAAATATATCATCATCCGCGAATACGGACTCATCAACAGATGTTTCATCGTATCATAGCGGACTTCATTCCCGACCGTCTCTGCCGTGAAGACAATCGTAATGATGCCAAGCAAGCCAAATAAAATCGTCGAAGCCAATGTGTAATACTCGCTGCGTGTAAAATCTACATCATTTATTTTGGCAAGAATGACGGTTCCAACGAC
The DNA here is from genome assembly GCF_043359615.1 of Exiguobacterium sp. S22-S28. Classification (NCBI taxonomy): domain Bacteria; kingdom Bacillati; phylum Bacillota; class Bacilli; order Caryophanales; genus Exiguobacterium; species Exiguobacterium sp. S22-S28. The sequence goes on from NZ_JBHFFC010000026.1 coordinate 598,160, forward strand.
GATAACGACGTATAGAGCTAAAACGATTTTTGATTTTTTCATCGTCCACCATTTCATCCATTCATTTTGTATGAGCGAAAGCATGTGAATCCCCCTCTTTTTTCGTAACTTGTAAAAATTGTTCTTCGAGTGTCAGACGTTTAACCGTCAGTTCATGCAAATCAGCGATCGGCACGATTAACCGGGCAATCGCCGGTGTTTCACTCTCCGGTGCTGTAATGACGATCTTGTCATTCCAACGTTCTGCCGGATAATTGGCACCCCGTAATACTTCGATGACCTCCACTGTACTCGTTTCCGAAACACGGATCATGATTTTAGCTCCCGTCTCATTTCGGACAGATTCGACCGATTTAATGACACCTTGGTCGATGATCGCGTACCGGTCGCTGATCTGCTCCATCTCACCTAACATGTGGCTGGAGATCAAAATGGCAATATCCTGTTCCCGTGCCATCTTCCGGAGATATTCACGCAATTCCGCAATTCCTGCCGGATCCAGTCCATTCGTCGGTTCATCCAAAATCAAAACCCGTGGATTATGTAACAAGGCACGTGCAATTCCAAGACGTTGTTTCATCCCGAGTGAATATTCGCCAACTTTTTTAGACAGCTTTCCTTCAAGTCCGACGAGTTGCGCCAATGCCTCATAATCGACCTGAGCCAAACCTGGAATCAGATTCTTCGCCTGAACAAGATTTTGTTTCCCTGTCATGTAGGTGTAAAATGCCGGGTTCTCGACAATAGCGCCAATCTGTGTCAATGCTTTTGAGCGTTCACTGACAACGTCAAAACCATTGACTGTAACCTTCCCTGCATCCTGCTCGAGCAGTCCCGTAATGATTCGTATCGTCGTGGTTTTTCCCGCACCATTCGGTCCTAAAAATCCAAAGACTTCTCCGGGTGCCACTTCAAAACTGACATCTTTTAAAATCTGGTCTTTACCTAAACGCTTTGACACGTGTTCAATCTTCAGCATCTTTTTTTCCTCCCTTTACTGTGCTTCTTATTTCTAGTGTACGCCATTTTGACCGAAAAAGTTCCCATCCTTACAATTATGTAATCCGTTTCCAATTTAAATGTACAAACGCTTAGTCTTCATTTGGTGCAGATAACAAGAAAAAAATTGCTTTTATTTTATCAAAATTAGGCGAGAATACGCCCACTTCTAAACGAAGTGAAAGTGGGAGATGAATCGCCAGCCTGCCTTTCGGGTATATTCCCTTTGAAGGAGGTGAAAAATGGTGTTGAAACACAAAGCCTACAAATTCAGAATCTATCCGACAAAAGAGCAGGAAATTCTGATCGCGAAGACAATCGGGTGTTCGCGTTTCGTCTTCAATCACTTCTTGGCGAAGTGGGATGAAACGTACAAGACCACTGGAAAAGGACTGTCCTACGGTTCTTGTTCGAAAGAAATTCCTTTGTTGAAGCAGGAGTTCGACTGGTTGAAGGAAGTCGATAGCACCTCTGTTCAGATCAGCGTCAAACATCTTGCTGATGCGTTTGACCGCTTCTTCAAGAAGCAGAACGAACGCCCTCGTTTCAAGTCGAAGCGTAATCCCGTCCAGTCGTACAAGACCAACATCCAAGGCAAAAACCAGCTTCCTGAAGTCTCGATTGGATGCAACCAGCTCAAACTTCCAAAGCTGAAATGGGTTCGTTTCGCCCACTCGAAACAGGTCACAGGCCGTATCTTGAACGCCACGATCCGACGTAACGCTTCAGGCAAATATTTCGTCTCCCTGCTCGTCGAGCAGGAGATCAACGAGCTGCCGAAGACCGGTTCATCCGTCGGCGTCGACGTTGGACTCAAGAACTTCGCCATCCTGTCGGACGGCACGGTATACCAAAACGACCGTTACTTCCGTTCGCTTGAGAAGAAACTGGCGCGCGAACAGCGTAAGCTCTCCCGCCGTCAACACATCGCCTTGAACAAGAAAGTGAAGCTGTCCGAGGCGAAGAACTATCAGAAGCAAAAGCGGAAGGTCGCTCGTATCCACGAGAAGATCGCCAACAAGCGCACTGACTTCCTGCACAAGGTATCGACCGAGATCGTCCAAAACCACGACGTCATCGCGATCGAGACCTTGCAGGTGAAGAACATGCAGAAGAACCGCAAGTTGAGTAAGGCCATCTCGGACGTCAGCTGGTCGGAGTTCTTCCGGATGCTGGAGTACAAGGCGGACTGGTACGGGAAGACCGTCGTGAAGGTCGGCAAGACCTTCGCTTCGAGCCAATTGTGCTCGAGTTGCGGACATCAACACAAAGACGTGAAACATCTTGGCTTGCGTGAATGGACATGCCCGAGTTGCGGCATCCATCACGACCGGGATGTGAACGCAGGACTGAATCTCAAACAAGAAGCCGAACGCATCTTAGCTTCTTCAACCGTCGGGACGACGGGGTTAGCCTGATCAGGTTTCGACCGTTAGGTCGGATAACTCAGGAATCCTTCACCTCTAAGTGAAGCGTAGGTGGAGGTAGTTCAAATTCAGATAAGTGACAACCAAAGTTTTTTCGTATCCAATCTTTTGAGGATCATATGCTAAAATAATAAGGAACTGTTTTATTTTATTTTTGAATTGGAGTTTATTACATGCAAAAACTGTCCATCCGTTTTGATGTTTTGTTGGCTTCATTGATTGCAGGTCTTTTTTTTATTATGACACTCTGTCTGACATTTTTAATCAGTGACCGTGCAACAGATCGTTTACAAAATGAAGTCGGAACCACATTGTCTGCCACTGCTTTTCAATTGTCTGATAAGCTCGATCATTACATGTGGTCACGAAAAGCTGAAGTCAACGTCTTACGAACATTGCCGACGATTCAGTCCAGAACCGATCGTACTGCGACACGGAATACGTTAGAAGAGCTACAACGTCAAATTCCTGACTTTTCCTGGATTGGTGTCATGGATAAAGACGGTCGTGTATTTGCTTCAACAGGAAAGATTCTAGAAGGAAAATCCATTAAAGAACGCCCTGTTTTTCAAGAGGCACAGGAGAAACCTTTCATTGGTGACGTCCATGATGCCGTCTTGCTTGCCAAGCTGCTTCCGAATCCGAGTGGAGAACCTTTACAGTTTGTTGATATCAGTACCCCCTTGTCACCGAACAAGGGGAAAACGGAAGTACTCGCTACCCACTTAAGCTTTACATGGGCCAAGGAAATCGAACAAAGCTTTCAAAGTTCGACTGCTCAAATCAAAGATGTCGAATTTTTTATCGTCAGCAAACAAAATCGAACTGTTTTACTGGGACCAAAACAATGGCGCGGAAAACAACTTCCGGCGGATTGGTCACCCGGACACTCCACTGGATACCGGATCTCCGATTGGGAGAACGGACAAGAGTACTTGACTGGAATCGCTCAGAGTAAGGGCTACAAAAACTATGACGGTCTCGGTTGGACAATCCTCGTCCGCCAACCGACACAAATCGCGTTTTCAGATGCCAGTACGCTACGATCCTACATCTTAATCGCCGGTCTGCTCGCTTCTTTGTTGACCGCTGTCATCGGTTGTTTCATGGCCAGACTGTTGACACGCCCGTTGCAAAAAATCACAGACGCTGCCGAAGTGATGCAACAGGATCCGTCCAAGACCCTTCCTTCCCATACTGGAATTCGTGAAGTGGAGGTGCTGTCGATTGCTCTTCAAAAACTGACGACCCAACTAAAAGATTCTGAACAGGAACGTACGACATATGAATCACTCGCCCTTCATGATGCGCTGACGGGCTTGCCTAACCGGAACGGGTTGGCGGAGTATTTAGAATCAATCCATGCCTCCCGCCAAATCTATCTTTATCTCGATTTAGATGGATTTAAGGCAATCAATGATCAATACGGTCATGCGATGGGTGATCTTTTACTCATCGAAGTTGCGGACCGTCTTCAAAAATCGTTACGTTATAAAGGAATCGTTGCCCGTCTCGGGGGGGATGAATTTTTGATTGTTCTCAACGTAGAACTTTCGATAGCGGAAGTGGACCGTTATGGAAAGGATATCATCCATACCCTTTCTTATCCGTATATCTTAAATCAACAATTCCTTCAAATCGGAGCCAGTATCGGCATTTCTGTCCGCTCACCGGAAGAATCAATCGAACAAGTCCTTCATCGTGCAGATATCGCCCTCTATGATTCTAAAAAACGCGGGAAAGGACGCTTGACCTTCCACGGGTGAGAATCGGCATTGACAAGATCAAAGGTTCTTCGTAATGTGAACGCATAGAACAACCGATCCAACTACTTACAACAAGGAGCTGACAGCATGAATCAGTGGACACGCGAAGCACGCTACCGCCCGCTTTCCGACCTCGCACCGGAAGTGTATCAACTTATGAAAGAAGAAGTCCGGACATCACCTTGGCGTTTTTCTTTTCATATCCAACCACCAACCGGTCTGTTAAATGATCCGAATGGATTTATTTATCATAACGGGACCTACCATCTTTTTTATCAATGGTTCCCCCTTGGTCCTGTTCACGGGTTGAAATACTGGTACCATATGACTTCCAAAGATTTAGTGCACTGGTTCGATGAAGGAGCCGCTCTCATTCCAAATGACGATCCTGATTCACACGGTGCCTACTCCGGCAGTGGATTCATTAAAAACGACCAAGTCCACATCATGTACACTGGAAATAAACGGGATGCGGAGTGGACGCGTCATACGAGTCAAATCGTCGGACATCTTCGTTCAGACGGTCGGATTGAAAAACACCTTCCTCCCGCCATTCCGACTGTCCCGAATGGTTATACGGAACATTTCCGTGATCCGAAAGTCTTTCAATCTGAAGGAACTTGGTACTGCATCATTGGTGCCCAGCGAACCGATTTGACAGGCTGTGCAGTGATCTACCAATCAGAAGACGCCGAGCAGTGGACACTGATCGGTGAACTGCAGACGGACTATCCCCGCTTTGGTTACATGTGGGAATGCCCGGATTACTTTGAGCTTGAAGGACAGGGTGTATTGCTGTTCAGTCCGCAAGGGATTGAGCCGAAAGGCGATCACTTTCAAAATATCTTCCAGTCCGGCTACTTCATCGGAAAACCACTCACGCTTCCGGATTTAACGTTCCAACATGAGGATTTTGTTGAACTGGATTTTGGATTTGACTTTTATGCACCGCAGACGACGCTCGCAGCTGACGGACGCCGGATTCTTGTTGGTTGGATGGGATTACCAGATATTACGTATCCAAGCGATCGTTACAATTGGGCTCATGGTTTGACATTACCCCGCGAATTGACACTTGAAAATCAACACTTGCGCCAACGACCGGTCCGTGAACTGACCGCCTTACGAAAAGAAACACTGTATGCGGACGAGTTTGTTTTGGAACATTCTTTTTCACCCGCTCACGCGGAAACGTTTGAACTGGAACTCTCTCACCTTCAACTTCTTTCAGATACGTTGACATTCAAACTTCGTGTAAGCGATCAGGAAGAAACCGTTCTGCGGTACGAGGCGCAAACCAGACGATTTACATTCGACCGGACACATTCTGGAGCCGAAATTCCAGCAACGGATTACGGCACCACCCGCTCCGTTACATTAGTCGAGCCTTTACACGCTTTACGTCTGTTCGTCGACCGTTCTTCCGTTGAAGTCTTTTTAAATGATGGTGAAGCGGTTGCTTCCGCTCGGATTTTCCCGAAGTCAACTAGTCAAGATATTATCTTGGCGGGTGAAGCAACAGGTCATCTTGCGATTTATACCCTCTGACAAAGTGAAAAGCACATTCCTGTCCAGCTACAAATTGCTGAGGAATGTGCTTTTTTCAAATGAGACGTTTCCCTTCCGCGAACAAAAAGCAGAAACGAGCCTTAAGAGGGCAAACGAACACATTCCATCTTCACACGTCAAAATAATGGGATTAACCTGACGATTTCAACCAAACGAGATTTCCTTTTGAAGATCAAATGCCAAGATATGTTGTTCTCCGATTGGACCCATCACTGATTGTAAAGTATCGACATAACCGGTTTTAAAATATAACGACTTTGCTGCAATATTTTTTTTATTCACAGCCAAGGTAATCGCAGTCACTTCAGGAAAATGTTTATTCACGAATGCAGGCAATTGCATCATCGCTTCTTTGGCGTATCCTTGCTGCTGATGTCTTGCATCGATTGAAAATGCCCGTAACAGAACACTTCGTTCATCCGTACGATGTGTTTTAGGCGGATTCAAATGCAAAATGAAAAAGCCTACGACTTCCGATTCTTTTTTTATGACGACAGGGAATTTATCCGGATTGTTTAACGCTTCCGACACGACCTCAGTCGGAAACGTCGTAAACTGGATTTGTTCCTCCGGAAGAATAAACGCGTCGCACTGCTCATAATGTTCATTGGTATACATAAATAATTTGACTTGAGACATAATTTCTCCGCCTTCCATTCGTCGAAGAGACATGTTGCTCCCCTTACATCTATTTCCATTTTACATGTTCTAGATGTTTTTAGCCAATGCTTCCGAACCGTTCAAGTGAAAGGTTATATCTTTACTTATATTCCACTTCTTTTGTAGACTTAATCAATTGTTAGACCGAAAGTGCTAAACTAAGAAAAGAAAAATTGAGTTTATAGAGGTAAGAGGTGAACAGAACGATGTCTCCAGACTTTTTTGAACGCATGGAACAAGAAACCGGCACTAGATTGAACGCGGTCCAACGTCAAGCAATCGAACATGATCAAGGTCCTCTTTTATTACTGGCTGCTCCCGGTTCAGGAAAAACAACGACACTCAACTTTAAAATCGCTTACTTGATTCTTGAAAAAAAGGTGAATCCACGATCGATTCTAGGATTAACGTTTAGTAAAGCTGCTGCACACGAGATGGCGGAACGTTTTCACGATTGGTTTCATCATTTGATTGGAACGACTGCTTCCTTCTCAACCATTCATAGTTTTGCCTTTCAAGTCGTCCGCGATTATGCATCCGCGAATCGCCTTCAATATACAATCATTGAAGGTACCATCGAAAAATCAGCAATACATCGTACAGACCAACCCCTGCACAAACGAATGGTGTTGCGTCGTATCTTCCAAGAGATCAACCGAAGTGTCATTACGGAAGATCAAATGGACGAATTATTACGAATGATCTCTTTCGTCAAAAATCGTTTGTTGTTGCCAAAAGATCTCGAAACATTAAAGACAACCATCAAACAGTTTCCGGCAATTTACTCTGCTTATGAACAGTTTAAATTACAGGATCCGTCTCACCCGTTGATGGATTTTGATGACATGTTGACGTATGCCAATACCATCCTTGCCGAGGACGCAACGTTACTTGCTTCATATCAGCGACGCTTCGAATATATTTTGACGGACGAAAGTCAGGATACTTCTTTAGTCCAGCATCAACTTGTCGAAAAATTAGCGTTGCCCCACAATAATCTTTGTGTCGTCGCCGATGATGATCAAACGCTTTACAGTTGGCGTGGTGCGGATGTATCGAAGATCATTCATTTCAAGGACACGTATCCTGATGCAACTGTACTGTATATGGAACAAAACTATCGTTCCTCAAAAGAAATTGTCGAAACGGCCAATCGGTTCATCCAACGTAACAAAGTGCGTTATCCTAAAAAGATGTATACAGAGAATCCGCCTTCGTGCCCTATCACGGTCGAGACTTTACCGGCTTATGAAGACCAAACGCGCTATGTCATTCGTCAATTAGGCGAGGAAACGAACTTTAAAGAAGTGGCGATTTTATACCGTAACAACTCATCATCCATCAACATGATGAATGCACTCGATTTAGCCGGAATCCCTTTTTATATCAAGGATGTTGATCATAAATTCTTTAGCCATTGGGTTTTAAAGGATGTCTTACATTTCATCGAACTGGCAAACGACCCTTCGAATGTTGAAATTTTAGCGCAAATTCATACGAAATTTGCAGGATACATCTCAAAAGTTCAATTACAACGTCTTTATGAACTGCGTAACGGAGAGAATGTATTTGATTTACTGATCCAACATGTCGATATGAAGTTTTACCAAAAAAAACAGTTGAAAACGATTAAATCGGTTTTTGCTGCCATGCAAACAGCCCGTCCTGCTGCGGCTTTAACACTGATCCGAAACGAACTGGGCTATGAAAAAAATCTGAAAAAGATGAGTGACAGCCTTGGATTCAGTATTGATTTTTTACTTGAAATGCTCAATACAATCGAAAATGTCGCCAGTGACCTGCCGACTGCACTTGCTTTTAAAGAACGGATTTTACACCTCGAAAACTTAATGCGTCAGGCAAAATCCAACAAACATCAAAATGCTGTCACCTTATCGACCTTTCACAGTGCCAAAGGACTCGAATTTAATCGTGTCTTCATGATTGACTTGATTAACGGCGTCCTTCCATCATCGGATAACATTAAGTCCTACAAAGACGGGCAACTTGAAGAGATGGAAGAAGCGGTCCGCCTGTTTTACGTTGGTATGACCCGGGCACGGCATGATCTTCATCTGTTGTCTTACCGGTATAAGTCAAAACCGGTCGAAGAATCTTTATTCATCACGAATATCCGGCAGATTCTCAATCCGGATCAAAAGGTACAAAAAGAAGCCCGCTATGCTCCGCGTTTGAAGCATAAATCAGCTGGTCCGCTTCTTGCGGTCGAGAAGAATATGCGAATTCGGCATAAATCCTTTGGAGAAGGAACCATCGTGCATTTGATGGACGATGTTCTGGAGATTCAGTTTGACAAGGGTATCGATAAACAACTGTCCCTTCAAGTCTGTTCTGAAAATCAGTTGTTAACGATTCTTTAAACAAAAGACTCATTTTCCACTGGAGTTCGTCCGGTGAAAAATGAGTCTTTTTTTATCATGTCATGCGGTTATCATTTTGACGCACCAGTGCATCACGGATTTCCGTGAGTAATTTTTCTTCCGTTGTCGGAACCACCACTTCCTCCGGTGTTTCCTCTTTTCGACGAAACGCATTGATACCTTTCACAAACAGGAACAATGCAAAGGCAATCAAGATGAATTCGATGCTTGCCTGCAAAAACTGGCCGTACAATAAGTTGGCGTTACCGACCGTGACGGATAACTCCTTGACGTTAATCCCGCCGATGATGATACCGATCAACGGCATGAATATACTGTCGACCAAGGATTTAATGATCCCGCTGAAGGCTGCCCCTAAGATGACACCGACTGCCAAATCAATTACATTCCCGCGAAACGCAAACTCCTTAAACGCTTTGAACAATGAAACTTACCCCTCTCTTGTTACGTCCATGCCCGATCGGCCAATTGACGAATCGCATATCCGACCCCATGTTCGTCGTTGGTTTTCGTCACTTGATGCGCAATCGCTTTTGCATCTTCATGTCCATTTCCCATCGCTATCGCCATTCCGGCGACTTTGAACATCGGCACATCGTTTAAGTTGTCTCCGATGACAGCGACCTCTTCGATTGACACCCCAAGATGCTTCGCCAGTGTTTTGACAGCCGTTCCTTTGTCTGCTCCAAGCGCCATGACTTCGATGTTGTCATGACCGGATGACGTCACATAAATCCCGTCCACTTTTTGTTCGATTTCTTCCCAAATCTTCTTCATCAAGTCCTGATCAAAAGAGAAGGAGATGAACTTAAAGACTTGTCCCGCTTGATTACGAATGAATGAGCGGAATCCATCAATCATCTTGACGTCTTCATTGACATAATAACGATTGTGGAAGAAGTCGAGCACATCCTTTGCCCGATCACTTTCCTGACTCATTTCCTTGAGCGAATCATAGGCGGCGTCAATTGTTGATCCTTGTGCCGTGACGAGACCTTGGTCACAAAACATCTCAAAAAATACTTCGTATTGGCTGATGATGCCATAAATCTGCTGGGCTTGCTCCGATGTCAGCGTCGTCGCACTTAACTCTTCCCCGTCGACGGTCAAAACGCGTGCACCGTTCGACGCGATGATCGGACACGTGATTCCTGCCTGATCCGTCAATTCTTTTGCATTTAAGTAATTTCGTCCTGTTGCAATCGCAAAATCAATGCCTTGTTCTTTTGCCGCTTCAATCGCCGCAATCGTTTCCGGTTCTATTTTCTGTTTGCTGGATAATACGGTACCATCCATGTCTGAGATCAATAATTTGATTGCTTTTGCCAAAACGTTCACTCTCCTTTGTCTTTTTCAGTTCCACTATACCATTTCTCTTCTCAGTTTCCTGTTCTCATCCTTGTTCCTTTACCAAATCCTCCTTCTTCCTTTACAAAATCGGAGACAAGAGTCTTGAAATGCTCTCTTTGAATTTAATCATCCGGGAGCGCTCTGCATATTTTTCCGCCGTCAACCGCTCACAGACGAGACAATCTTCTTCAAACAGCTGTGCTAATTCAGAGGCGACATGTGGATCGTAAACAACCGAATTCATCTCAAAATTTAATCTGAAACTGCGGGCATCGATGTTAGTCGTTCCGACGGAGGCGATTGCTTGATCGACGACAATCGTTTTGGCATGTAAAAATCCGGGTTCATACGTGTAGATCTTTGCTCCGTAATCAATCAGTTCCCCGGCTGCCGCTGTCGTCGCCCAATAGACAAATGGATGATCCGGTTTGTTCGGAATCATGATTCTGATTTCGACACCTGACAGTAATGCCATTTTACAGGCATCCATGTAACTGATATCTGGAATAAAATAGGGCGACTGGATATAAATCGATTGCTTGGCGGATGAAATCATTTTTATCAGTAGATTCTTGAGATGCTCCGTCTTCGAATCCGGACCTGATGTGACAATTTGCATCGGCAATTCCTTTTCAATCGAGTGGGCGCTGTAATAAAAAGTATTTTTTTCGGTATAGCTGTCACTCGCCTGATTCCAATCCAAGATAAATCGGTCCAGTTGATCATGTACGACTTCTCCTTCTAACCGAAAGTGGGTGTCGCGCCAGTATCCAAACTTTTCGTCGATTCCCAAATACTCCGTCCCGACGTTGAAACCGCCGATATAGCCAATCTTCCCGTCGACGATACACGATTTCCGATGATTCCGGTTGTTGAGGCGGAAATTGATCAATCCGATCGTCGGTGGGAAAAAAGCGAATACTTCTCCATCATATTTCATTAATTCTTTGAAATCAGACCGTTTTAAATCGCGGGACCCGACGGCATCATAAAGTAAACGGACTTTTATCCCTTCTTGCGCCTTTTTTGTCAGTGCTGCGATTAGAGCCTGTCCCAAAGAATCTTTTTGAATGATGTAGTATTGAATATTGATTTCGTGCTCCGCATTCAAAATATCGGTCATCATCCGATTAAATTTTTGTTCCCCGTCTGATAAAATTACGACCTCATTTTTAAAACTGAGTAACGCGTCGTTTGATATTAAATTCATTCGGATCAACTGGTCGTACCGTACGACAGCGGGATGACGCATCTGTGTCTGCGGATGATTCAGCTCTTCAAGTTGTAATGCCACACGCCGTTTCTGTTCTTGTTTTTCCTCCTCTTCGACATGATAGAAGTCTGTTTTTTTCAAGAGACGTCCGAAAAATAAGTAGATGAGAAATCCAATGAGCGGCACAAAATACAGAATCAAAACCCAGGCCCATGTTGCACCGATATCCCGCCGTTCCAAAAAGATGACGGTGACGACGGCCAAAAAATTCATGATGATCAATCCATACGCCAAAATGACGAGAAACGTGCTTAAAATCTCAAGCAAAGTCATCCCCTCCTTTGTGTCTGTCAGGATTTCTTTTCCCCAGTGTATAAGCTATTCCTTGTTTTTGTAGAGATTGAAACAAAAAAGTGTACGAAACATCATAACACTCCTGATGTTCGTACACTTTATGAAAACCTGAAAGTCAGTTGACCGACTCGTCAGCATGTGATCGTTCCAGTGCAATCGACTCAATCATCGTTTTTGCACTGGCGACACAGTCTGGCAATCCTACTCCGTCATAGGCAAGCCCTGCGAGATAGATGCCTGGATACTGTACCAATACTCCCTCCCGGACACGTTGAATCCGTTCGGCGTGACCGACGGTGTAAGCAGGAAGACCATCCACCAACCGGCTGATGATGACCTGCTTCGGTTCTAATGTCCGACCGCAGATTTTTTCTAAATCCTGCAATACGGCTTGGCGCAATACATCGTCCGACTCATGGACAAGATGATCATTGCCCGGTCGACCGACAAACGCACGGAGGACCGTATGATCCGGTGCCGAATGATTCCATTTTTGATCAATTGCCGTACAGGCCGTGATCGAATACGGTGCCCGCCGATTGACGACAAAACCTGTTCCTTCAATCGGTAACGACTCTTGTTGATCAAAAATCATCGTGACCGTCGCCGTCGAATGGGTCGTCAACTGCTCAAGCTCCGGCAAGTGAGCATCCGGCAACAGTTGGACAACTTGAGGATGTGGAATCGTCAGGAGGACATAATCCGCGTACTCTGGACCATGGTCCGTTTTCAGCCGGTATCGTCCGTCTTCACGTGAAATCTCAAGTAACGGTGTCTCAAGACGGACTTCTGAACGTTCCAACATCTCTTCCAATCGTTCAATCAACGATTCGAGCCCTGTTTCGAGCGATAAAAACTGCCCGGTCGCTTTGATCGTTGTTTGTGGATTTTGCGGCAATTGATCGAGCGGACGCATCAAACGCATGCCTTCAAACAATGAACCGGCTTTTTGTTCGTTCGCGACGAATTGAGGATACGTCGCAAACGTACTCATCTGATCGATGTTGCCGGCATAAATACCGGACAGTAACGGTTCAATCAGTTTTTCAACTAATGCATCCCCAAGCCGCGGACGTAAATACTCTCCAAGCGGAATGTCCTGTTCCGGAATCCTTAACTCGTCAGACGGATGCAACAATAAGTCAGCGACTTCCTGTTTTTCCTGTTCTGTCAGTAACGTCGTTTCTCGGAACAGATCTAGATCCGTCGGAATCCCCATGACGGCACCTTTTGGAATCGGATGAAGACCGCCCGTATCAAGGATAAATGCTTGGGACGTGTTATTTCGGACCAATTTTTCACCAAGTCCGATTGCTTCAATCAAATCCGTCAAGATGTGTTTTCGGGCGACGTAAGAATCCGGTCCGCGTTCAATCGTAAAACCATCTTCTCGATACGTCGCGACCTTCCCACCAAGGCGTTCTCCGGCTTCGAGCAATGTGATATTCAAATCAGGAAAAGTACGTTCTGCGTAATAGGCAGCGGCAAGACCCGTAATACCACCGCCGACGATGACGAGACGTTTACTTGACATAACTGCCGACCTGTTTCGAAACAGCCTCGGTGACTGCTTTCATAAAGGCAGGATCTGCGTTCGGCATGACCGGACGCGCGTAATGAATGCCCAGTTCGTCACAGACGACTTTACACTCGTAATCATTGTCGAACAAAACTTCCAAGTGATCCGCGACGAATCCGACAGGAACGTAGACGAATGCTTCGTATCCTTCCGCTTCATAGACGTCACGCGTCAAGTCTTGCACATCTGGGCCGAGCCAAGGTTCTGGCGTTTGTCCGGCTGACTGCCAGCCTGTGATCATATGTTGGACACCGGCACGCGCCGCAATCAAGTCCGCTGTTTCTTTTAATTGTTCCGGGTACGGATCACCGTTTGCGATGATTTTTTCCGGCAGGCTGTGTGCGGAGACGACCAAGACTGCTTTTTCTTCCGGTACAGGTAACGCATCAAATGTTTTCCGGATTTCTTTGCCCCACCAGTCGATGAACGCTTCTTCTTTGTACCACGATTCTACAGAAGCCAAATGAATGCCGTGTTTATCCGCCACTTCTTTCGCACGACCGTTGTATGAACGGATACTAAACGTTGAGTAGTGCGGTGCCAGTACGACTGTGACGGCTTCCGTAATCCCGTCTTTCGCCATTTGTTCGACAGCATCTTCGACGAATGGCTCGATATGCTTCAGACCAAGATACAGTTTGAATTCGATTTCGCCTGCATATTTTTCTGTCAGTTGACGATGCAGTTCTTCCGCTTGATCAATCGTGACTTGCGCAAGTGGTGAGACACCACCGATTGCTTCATACCGTTCTGTCAGTTCAGCCAATGCTTCTGGAGACGGTTTCCGTCCACGGCGGATATGTGTGTAATAACGTTCGATGTCTTCCGGTTTGTAAGGCGTACCATACGCCATGACGAGTAATCCTAATGTTTTCATTTCGCTACCTCCATTTTTTCTTTCGAGTAATCATGGATATATGCAGTGAGACGTTTTAAGACTTCCGGATCCACTTCCGGGAAGATGCCGTGTCCTAAATTAAAGATGAAACCGGGACGTTTCATTCCCATATCAAGGATTTCTTTTGTTTTCGCTTCGAGAATCTCCCATGGGGCAAGCAAGTAAGAGGGATCAAGATTTCCTTGTAAGGTTTTCGTCAGTCCGCGTTCACGTGCTGCATCGACCGACAAACGCCAGTCGAGTCCGACGACGTCGAGCGGCAGATCATGCCATTCTTCTGCCAGGTGACTTGCTCCAACACCAAACATGATCATCGGAACACCCGTGTCTTTCAATTCCGTGAAAATACGTTCCATTGTCGGTTTGATATAAAGAACATAATCATTCCGGCTCGTCGTACCGACCCATGAATCGAAGATTTGGAACGCTTGGATGCCGGCATCGACTTGCGCTTTGATATAATCGATGACCATGTCTCCGAGTTTCTCCATTAAAGCATGCCATACATCAGGATGACCATACATCAATGCTTTCGTTTTATGGTAGCCTTTTGACGGACCACCTTCGATCATGTAACTGGCTAATGTAAACGGTGCGCCCGAAAAACCAATTAACGGCACTTCAAGACGTTCGCGCAACAGTTTAATCGTTTCAAAAATGTAAGGAATATCTTCTTTTTTGAATGGTTGGAGCGCTTGAACATCGTCCATTGTCCGAATAGGATTCGCGATGACGGGACCGATGCCGCTTTTAATCTCTACGTCGACACCCATCGAAGGCAACGGCGTCATAATATCTTTATAGAGAATTGCTGCGTCGACTCCCAACTGTTTGACTGGTAGTTCTGTGACATACGCGCACAACTCAGGGTCGTGTGTAATCTCAAACAACGTCCGTGTCTTCTTGATTTCACGATACTCGGCTTGATACCGGCCTGCTTGTCGCATATACCAGACCGGTACATGGCTTACCTCTTCGCCACGAATGGCCCGCAAAAATGTATCATTAAATTTTTTCATCCTAACTACCCCTTTATACTGTTCTAACGCCCCAAAATAACGCACGATAAGTTTGTGAACACAGAAACATTATATCTGAAATTCAGAACGGTGTGCCAATAAATCGTTTACAAAATTACAGTTCTGTTACCCGTTCATCAAATGTTCACCGTTTCTTATATAGACCAAACGCAGCATTTAGTTGTCCGCGAATCAAATCAGAACGTTGTTGTTCGGTTACTTTACGTTCTTTTTCACGAATTTCATGCGTCCGCCAACCGTCTTCGATCTTTTCCGCAACTTCCACTAACCGTTCGATGTCTGTAAACGAGTATTTTCTGGTCTTCCCGTTCGTCCGTTCCGGAAAAATCAACTTCCTTTTCTCGTAGTAACGAATCTGACGTTCCGATAAACCGGTCAATTCACAGACAATACCAATCGTCATCACCTTTTTCTCTCGGTAATTCATCTTCGTCACTCCTTTCCTTCAAAATACCATGTCAGATTTTCTGACACAAGACGTTTCTTGGAAAGGATTTCCGTCTAAAGTAAACACATACTTTAAATTGATAAAGGAGGAACGACGATGAATTTAGAAGAAATGTTAATTTCGGTCGATACGTTTTATGTCTTATTCGCCACTTTATTGGTCTTTACGATGCAAATTGGGTTTTTATTACTTGAGACGGGAATGTTACGTGCTAAAAACGCAGGGCATGTCGCTGTCAAACAATTAATCAGTTTCTCCGTCGCCGCTCTCGCCTTTTGGGCAATCGGTTTTGGATTAACGTTTGGAGACGGACCCGGCTTGATTGGAACGGAAGGATTTTTCCTCCAAGGTGGGTTTTCGAGTCTCGACTGGTCCAATGTAACCATTGATGTCAAGTTCCTCTTCCAATTGTCCTTTGTTGCCGTATCCCTCGCCATCGCCTGGGGTGGTTTTGCGGAACGTGCCAAACTTTCTGTCTACCTGCTGTTCGGAACATTTTTCGTCGCCATCATCTATCCGATCATCGCCCGTTCAGTTTGGGCAGGTGGTTTTCTCGGTTCGCTCGGGATGCAGGATTTTGCCGGTTCAACCGTCGTCCACTTACAGGGTGGAATTGCCGCTCTCGTCGCTGCTTTAATCTTGAAAAAGCGAATCGGAGCAGAAAAAACGCCTTTACTTGGCCATAACGTCATCTACTCCGTTGTCGGCGCCTTCATCCTTTGGTTATGTTGGTTTGGATTCAACGCCGGATCAACGCTGACAATCGCTGACGGCTTCTTCAGCTATGTTGCTTTAACGACCTTGCTTGCGACAGCTGCGGGAGCACTCGGAGCACTCGCCATTTCCTTCTGGCATCGTCGGGTCGCGGATATCCCGTCGATCATCAACGGCGTCTTAGCTGCCCTCGTCGCCATCACAGCCGCTTGTGCTTTCGTCGAACCGTGGGGAGCCGTCGTCATTGGTTTCCTGGCCGGTATCATCACATACGGTACAAGCATCCTGCTTGCCCGTCGTGTCGATGATCCGTTGTGCGCCTTTTCCGTTCACGGTATTGCCGGAATTTGGGGCACACTCGCCACCGGATTCTTCGCTTCACCCCGACTTGTTGAAATCACAGGAATCGGACAGGCCGGACTATTTTATGGCGGTGGTTTTACACAGCTGGGGGTTCAAGCCCTTGGTGTCGTTTTTGCAGTCGTCGTCGTTAGTGTCTTGAGTTACGCCTTCCTCAAATTGCTGGACGTAACGATCGGCCTCCGGATTACACGTGAAGATGAACTTCAAGGACTTGACGTCGCAGAGCACGGACAAGCGTCTTACGACCTCCCTGCGCCAGTCAGCAAAGAGTTGCGTCCTGCGTATGAACAGGAAAAATCTACTGAAAATGTCAACTAAGTTGTACCGCCAAAGACCCCTTTGCCACAGGTAGCAAAGGGGTCTTTTATCTTCGGTTCTATGGTTACTCTTTCCTCGCGTAATATTCAGCGACAACAAGTGCCAAAACAGCTCCCGCAACGACGGTCGGGAAACCGCTGATGAGATACCCGGCTATCGTCAAAACCACCACTTGTAAAAACGAAGTAATCCGAAGCACTTTCCGTTTTGAAGCCGTCGCGTCTCCAAACGGTAATAAGCGGGTCAACAGGTGTGAATCGATGGCTCGTGTGAACGGAGCCAATTGAAAGCTTGTCAGTCCACTGAAGGCCGGCACAGCAAGAACCACCAACCACTCATTGTCTTTCCCAAGCCACAAGAATACGGCTCCAATCAGTGTCAGACGAACAATCAAACCAATTCCATCCGTACTTCGAATGAATTGTTTCATGTACAAATAGTCAAACGTCCGGTTTCGGTCAAATCCGATTTTTTCCACCAGATGACTTAATATACGCCGCCGTTTGTATGTCGTCGACAATCGCGGCACATCGACAAACCAGTTCGCGATTCGGTAAAACCGGTCCCTTGATTCCTGTTCAAGCGCAATCCAGTCCATCAATGGCAACTGGTCTTGTTTTTTTAAATGAAGCGTCAGCAATAATAAACTCGTGACGACGATGCTGAATGATCCCATCCCGAGCATAACGAGAATTCCGGCCCCGGCTGCATATAAGAGAACAATCCGATGACCGACTCCTTCGAGTTTCGATAAATTGGCCGCTGCGCCAATCATGCTTAGTGCCGCAAACAAAATTCCCAGTCCGATTGGAGAGGTCTCTTCCGTTCTGACGTACAAAACAGCAACCACGAGAAACGGAATGACTGTCCGGATCATACCAAACAAAGCATTGTACACCCGGACCCGCTTCATATAATTTGCAAGGTGCGGCAGGCTTGGAAGTAAAAATACTTGATCCGCCTCGGTTAAAAAGGTTCGTGTCGATCGATAAAAAGCCAATAAGATGAACAGACTGCCCATGACCAGATTTCCTGGAAATGCAGAGTCCAGCTGATCCAAAAATCGACCGTATACCACAAGACCGTACAAAACAACGAAATAGACGGTAAACAACAAGCCGCCGTTCGCCATGTACCGGGTATATTTCGTCATTTCCGCCATAGCCGCCTGGTAACGCGTGCGCCATAAAACGGAACTCGTCATCGTTCTGCCTCCTCGATGGCGGCGACGTAGATATCGTCGAGGGAACCATCCTGCAGTTCATACCGCTCTCGAAGTTCGCCTGTCGTTCCTTCTGCAGCAATCCGTCCTTCGTGTAATAAAACGAAACGGTTGCAATGACGTTCTGCCGTCTCCAAAATATGCGTTGACATTAAAATGCCTTTGCCGTCTGCTTTTAATTCGCTGAAAATCATCAACAGTTCACGAATGGCAAGCGGATCAAGTCCAACGAACGGTTCGTCAACAATCAATAACTCACTTCCGGTGATCAAAGCACAAAGAATCATCGCTTTTTGCTTCATCCCTTTCGAGAATACGCTAGGGAACCACTCCAATTGTTTCGTCATGCGAAGTCGGGCAGCGTAATGAAGAATACGTTCTTGTGCCAGTTCTTCTTCGACCGCATAACCCTGGGCCATCAACCGCAAATGTTCACGCAATGTCAATTGTTCATACAGCATAGGTTGTTCTGGAATATAAGCGACTTGTTTTCGGTATGCCTGCTCATCTGTTTCAAGGCTGATTCCGTTAATCAGTATCTCACCTGATTTTACCGGTAACAAACCTAATATGTGTTTGATTGTCGTTGATTTTCCCGCACCATTTAAACCAATCAGCCCAACCAATTCCCCTTGCTTCAGTGATAAGTTGATCTCGTGCAGTACTTTTTTGGAACCATACCCACCTGATAATTCATTTATTTTCAATAACACGTTCAGACACTCCCTTCATTAACTATCCTAGACAATTCATTCTCACATTTCTAGTTTGACTCATTTTTTTATTAAGAAAAGGTTTGAATACATCTTTTTACGGTAATTACTCTTAGTGTAATCGTTACATCAATATATGAAAACGACTTACAAAAATCGAAAGTAGTATTTTAAAGACTAATTTCATCGAGGGGTAACTGGTATAATCGTCTAGCTATTTTACTTTTCGTGAATTTCCCCTTTTGATCGAAAGAAGTATTTAACGGATTTCCTCTTTCGATGTGTTTACAACTGCCTGAAAACAGGTAAATCTAAAATAAGAAAAGGAGGGTTCCAAATGGGATTCTTATGGGCTTTAATCGTTGGTGGATTAATCGGTTGGGTAGCTAGTCTCATCATCGGGAAAGATGTACCAGGTGGTATCATCGGTAACATCGTCGCCGGGTTTGTAGGAGCAATGATCGGTCAAGCAATCTTCGGTACAATGGGACCAGATATCGCTGGTTTCGCAATTATTCCAGCTATCTTAGGTGCTATCATCTTAATCTTCATCGTGTCATTGATTCTTCGTTCAGTACGTCGTAAATGATTTATTAAGATAACAAATAACGCACAAATCACAAAGGAGTGTTTTTAAAATGGGATTTTTATGGGCTTTAATCGTCGGTGGATTAATTGGATGGGTAGCTAGTCTCATCATCGGAAAAGACGTACCGGGCGGCATCATCGGTAACATCATCGCTGGTTTTGTTGGTTCAATGATCGGACAAGCTATTTTCGGGTCAATGGGACCAGATATCGCTGGTTTCGCAATTATTCCAGCTATCTTAGGTGCAGTCATCTTAATCTTCATCGTATCGTTGATTCTTCGTTCAGTACGTCGTAAATAATTTAAACTACTAAAATTAAAAGGAGTGTTTTAAATGGGATTCTTATGGGCTTTAATCGTTGGTGGTATTATTGGTTGGTTAGCAAGTCTTATTCTCGGTAAAGATGTACCAGGCGGCATTATCGGTAACATCATCGCAGGTTTTGTCGGTTCAATGATCGGACAAGCATTATTCGGCAGCTGGGGTCCTGATGTCGCTGGATTCGCTATCGTACCAGCTATTCTTGGTGCAATCATCCTAATCTTGATCGTTTCGTTCATCCTTCGTGCGGTTAACAAACGATAATTTCATTTCTAGAAAAAACCACTCAGAGACATGGCGTCTCTGAGTGGTTTTTTGATTACGGTGAACTGGACTCAACCATCACCTCAATTCAAGCCACATCTTCCCTGACCGTTCAATGATCCGCTTTTCTGATTTGATATTCAACCATCCTAACAACTCTTCAAAAAAGCCTGTCGGATACTTCCAAACCTTTCCGTTCGCTTCATCAGTCTTCGACTCGGGTTTTCCTGCTACATTTTCGAGTTCTGACTTGGTTTTATTGAGGTCAATGACAATACTTTGAACTTCCCGACCGTCGTATACGACTTCAAACCCCTCGTATACGTCCTTATTGGCTAAACGGTTTACCGGAGGACCAAAAGTGTTTTCCCATTTCTGTTGACTTCGTCCAAGATATTCTGTCATTTGCTTAACCGTCTTCCCTGTTCTCGCTTTCACTTCGGCTTCTAGTAATTTTTCAATATCAATCCCGTACTGTTCTTTTTGATCAGGCGCAACCTGTGAAGCCAGTTCAAAAGCAATGCTTGTCTTTTTCTGATCTCCCAGTTGAATGGTTTTACTCGCACGCCCTGTCTTACCGTTTTCCTGTACACGTGCCGACACTTCATATTCACCCGGGAAACGCTTGAGGATTAACGGCTTTCCTTGCAACGTGTTACCTGACGGCGTCTCATTAACCAAAATACTGGATGCGTTCACATCACTCGTTACTTCTAACGTTTGTTCATTTAAATGAAGCGTATACGTATCAAACCAAAAACGACCCGGTTGCTGTTTCAGTGAAAATAAATCCTGTTTGGCGCTTAATGCCGGTTTCTTCGGATAACGGCTTTGATCAGATTTAATTTCAGAAACGGCTTTTGCCAAACGATTTTCATCCGCTCGGAACCAGACCATCAGACGATTCGTTTCCGCCATTTTTAAAGGCTTATTGTTTACATAAACCAGTTGCCGGAACGTTTCTTCATCCTGATCCTTTACTGCCTGGCGAAATACTTGATCCGTTTTTTCACGTGCTGCAGCCGGAAGTACTCTGCTCCAACCGACATAAGCCATCAGAATGACCATCAATATCAATCCGGTTAGCCAAACGATGCGTTGATTTCGTTTCTTCTTGTTTTCGTATACAGTGATGCGAGAGGGCATCTTAGCTTCTCCTACTTTCTTTTTCAAGTTTTCTTTTAGTTTAGAAACCCTTCAGATTCTTGTCAAATACCCGCAAATTCAAGCGGTTCAGGTATACTGAAAGAACATTTAACAAAAGGAGTGAGTTCATTGCAAAAAGAAAACTGTATTTTCTGTAAGATTGCCAATCATGAAATCCCTAGTCACAAAGTATATGAAGATGATCACGTTCTGGCGTTTCTGGATTTATCACAGGTAACGCAAGGTCATACGCTCGTCATTCCGAAACAACATGCAGATAACGTTTATGACTTATCCTCTGAAGAGGCACAAGCTGTTTTTTCGGTTGTTCCGAAAATCAGTCGAGCGTTACAACAGGAAACAAACGCAGCTGGTATGAATGTGTTATCCAACACGGGTAAGGTAGCCGGACAATCCGTCTCTCACTTCCATTTACACTTAATTCCGCGTCACAACAAACACGATGGATTCGGCGCAAAATGGGAAGTCCACAATGACGAATATACCGCTGAAGAGTTAGCTGATATCGCTCAGGCTGTCCAAAATCGTCTCTAATCCCTTTGATTTACTCACTCATTTTAGAAATATTGTCAAAATAGGTTTCTAATATCGGATTTTCGGTAAAATAATATAAAACAAATATTTTAGTATCGAAAGGAGGTTAATTATGTCGAAGCGTCCCCAACGTAACTGGGTCGCTTTTGGTGCTACGCTGTCGCTTGTGACTTTTTACGGTTTGAAGGCGCTTCGCCAAGGTACTAAAAGTGACTCTTCGAATGGTAAACAACGTCGGAATTCTTATTCTACAATCGTAACGAACGTGCAGGATTTAACGCAGGAGGGAAAGAATCTAATAGAGACAGCCAAACTTTCTGGCATGACCTTTAAAGAAGAAGTAACAAAAGATGTCTCTCAGTATCAGTCAGAGGTTCAAGAATCACTGGCACGTCTTCAAAAATTTGCTGATGAGGCAAAACAAGACGTCGATCATCTCACTCCTCAACAGTAACGATCCGCTGCTTCGATTTGTTTTTGTATAGTTTGCATTTTGCGCGTTTGAGCCATTGTCACCTTTCGAAAGGATGAGTCAGATATGGAACACGAAAAATTATATCCTGGACAAGAAGCACTGTTATACAGTCACAAAATTGTCCAACTGAGCAAAGCACTATGGAAAACGGTAGAAAAAGATTGGCAAAACTGGATCAAACCTTTTGATTTAAACATTAATGAACATCATATTTTATGGATTTCCCATGCACTGGGTGGTGCCTCGATTTCCGAAATCGCTAAATACGGTGTGATGCACGTCTCAACGGCATTTAACTTTTCGAAAAAATTAGAAGACCGTGGTCTTTTGACGTTTTCAAAAAAAGAGACGGATAAGCGCAATACCTACGTACAGTTGACACCAGAAGGCGAAAGTTTGTTGCTGGAAACGATCCAAGCATTCCGTCCTGAAGAAAACGGTGTTTTCCGTGCTTCGCTGCCGCTCCAGGAGCTTTATGGAAAGTTTCCTGAACTGACAGACATATCAGCGATTGTCCGTCGTCTCTATGGCGATAGTTTTATGGACATCTTTGCTGAGACGTCAAAAATGATTACAGAAGAAGCAGATCGGCGTCCGCAGGATCCGGTCATCGACTCCATCAAAAAAGCATGACCTTTGCATGAATTTCAGTTGGTAACGTTCTATGCCACAAGGCCTAGGACGTTTTTTGTTGTTTTTTAGCAAGTAACGTTCCGGTTACCATTCTGTCTCAAAACGTTGCGGCACCTCACAATTTCCCACAAAAATAGTACGCCTGCATCCCATCTGATATGGTAGCATGATGTAAGAGCAATTCACTTTTGATTTTGCAGAAAGCTGTCAAGATAACGAAGATATGATATGATAGAACGGTTGAAATAAATGGTAAATTAGGGGTGTATGTATGAAAAAGAAACTTTTAAGTGTAGCAGCAGTGGCAAGTGTGTTCACATTAGCAGCATGTGGTTCAAACGATGAAGCCGTCATCAACTATAAAGGCGGAGAAGTCAACAAAGCGGACGTTCAAGAAGAAGCGTACCAAAAAGCTGGTGCTCAAATTGCTTTCCAACAAACAATGAATAATCTGCTCGAAAAAGAATATGGTAAAAAAGTTACCGACAAAGAAGTCGAAGCAGAAGTTAAGAAAACAAAAGATCAGTTCCCGGACAAAGAACAGTTCAAATCTACTCTTCAAACAGCCGGTATCAAAAGTGAAAAAGACTTCGAAAAAGTGTTACGTACACAAATGCTCTTAACAGAAGCAAAATCAGCTAAATCTAAAGTAACCGATAAAGAAATCGAAGATCGTTTCAATCAGGAGAAAGTAGAAGTAAAAGCAAGCCACATCCTCGTTGAAAAAGAATCAGAAGCCAAATCTATCAAAAAACAATTGGATGAGGGCGGCGACTTCGCGAAGATTGCCAAAGCGAAATCGACGGATACAGGAAGTGCAACAAAAGGCGGCGATCTTGGATTCTTCACAAAAGGAAAAATGGTTGAGGAATTCGAAAATTATGCGTTCAAGGATGGCGTTGAAGGTAAAATTTCCGATCCAATCAAAACACAATTCGGATACCACATCATTAAAGTAACGGATCGTAAAGAGAAAAAAGACTTTACGCTTGAAAAAGAATCGGATCGGATTAAAAAAGCATTGGCTGAAGAAAAAGCCGCTCAAGTTAATCCAAACGACATCTACCGTTCATTAATGAAAAAATATGATGTCAAAATCGAAAATAAAGATTTCAAAGATGCGTTTGATCTTGATAAGCAAGAACAACAACAGATGCAACAACAAATGCAACAGCAACCACAACAATAAGAAGAAAATCCCTGCCTCCCAAAAAGGAAGCAGGGATTTTTTTATCAAAATTAGCCGAGAATACTCCCACTTCTAAACGTTCAGGGCGAAGCCCTAGTGCAAGTGGGAGATGAATCGTCTTCGGGCAAAGCGTGTCTTGCGACACGTTAATTGCCCGACACTCCTGGTGTGAAAGCAATTAAAATCAGGAATAAAAAAAGAGTTATGTTCTTTGAAAACTGAAGATATAGGGTTGTGACAGGAAGTTCGTCTGTCACGTAAAATCTTCAACGTTCACCTTGCGGATGACCGAAGTAGCGAAAACCAAGCAGAGTAGGCATCCGCATAAAAGAAACGGACAAGATCAACGTTCAACCGTCGGGACGACGGGGTTAGCCTGATCAATTTTTGACCGCTAGGTTGAATAACTTAGGAATCCTCCATCTCTTAGCGAAGCGTAGGTGGAGGTAGTTCATCTACTGATGGCTGTTACCGAACCGGTGCCCGTTCATATTGTTTCGGTAAACTGACCTCGTCCTTCAGTTCTGCCGCCGCATGATAGACCCAGTATGGTTGACGCAACAGTTCACGGGCAAGCAAGATGACGTCTGCTCGCTCGCTGCGAATGATTTCTTCGGCAAGCGTCGCTGTCGTAATCAGACCGACCGCCCCCGTCTTTATGCCAGTCGCCTGTTTAATTTCCGCCGCATACGGGACTTGATAACCGGGATAAACTTCCGGTACAGCGTTTGCGACGACTGCTCCTGAACTGCAATCGAGCAAATCAATCTGACGTTTCTGTAACTCTTCCGCTAGCGGAATATAGTCCGTTGCCGTCATTCCGCCTTTTGCATGATCTGCAGCTGAAATGCGAACCCACAAGGAAAGAGTGGTCCGCTCCTGAATCGCATCGATGATCTCAAGCAAAAAGCGCATCCGATTTTCCATTGATCCGCCGTATTGGTCTTGGCGTTTATTGGATAACGGAGATAAAAATGTATTGATTAAATAGCCATGCGCACCATGGATTTCAATAAAATCATAACCCGCTTGTTCGACTCGAAGAGCCGCATCGACGAACTGCTGTTTAATCACATTGATTTCTTCCATCGTCAGTTCGCGTGGAGACGCATACGAATCGTCAAACTCGATGGCTGATGGTGCGACAGGAGGCATTGCCGTCGTACTTTTTCGTCCGGCGTGCGCCAACTGAACACCGGCTTTCGCTCCTGCTGCCTTGACTTGATTGGCAATCCGCGTTAATCCTTCGATGTGTGCATCCGACCAGACGCCGAGATCACCAGCTGAGATCCGTCCGTCCGGTGTGACGGCCGTTGCCTCCAAGATGACACCGCCTACCCCACCGACAGCACGTGACGCATAATGGGTGACGTGCCAATCTGTCACCATTCCATCTTCTTTTGCACTATACATGCACATCGGTGCCATGATGACACG
The DNA here is from genome assembly GCF_043359615.1 of Exiguobacterium sp. S22-S28. Classification (NCBI taxonomy): domain Bacteria; kingdom Bacillati; phylum Bacillota; class Bacilli; order Caryophanales; genus Exiguobacterium; species Exiguobacterium sp. S22-S28. The sequence continues at coordinate 623,805 of NZ_JBHFFC010000026.1, forward strand.
GTTTCGGAACAACAGATTTCCGATTTGGACTGCTTCAAATAGCTTGGTTTTCATCTTGCACTCTCCTTACATCGTTTTTGCATACTGTTCGTTAGTTTCGTTCATTCCACAATTAAAGTTTCGGACGATAAAAAGAGCGGTTATCCAGCGCAAAGGAGCGCTCCGAGAATTGCCCGGGTTCCACATATTCCAGCAATCGGTCCATCATCGTCATCCGGGCATCCAGATTATCGATCAGGAAGAGCACTTCCGCCTCACGCATTTGTGGTGCGACGGCGGATCCCCATTCCGGACGACCGTGGTGACTTAACACCAGGTGTTGCAAGACCGTCAATACTTCTGCGTCGATCTGCAGCTCTGCTCCGACCTTTTCCAGTTCTGCGACCATTAATGAAATATGTCCGACCAGTTTTCCCGGTAACGTATATTCCGGCGTGACGGGATCCGACAATTCCTTGATTTTAGCGTAGTCATGCAAGACGACACCGGCAATCAACAGATCTCGGTTCAATGTCGGATAAAGACGGGCGATTTGATCCGCAAGTTTCAACATCGACAGGACATGATACGACAATCCCGAATAAAATGCATGATGATTTTTGACGGCTGCCGGATGCGTGAAGTAGGCATCAAAGTCCTTGATGACAAGATGTTTGACGAGTTTTTTCATATCGGCATGATGAATCGACTCAATGAATCCTAATACTTCTGTCTCAATCTGTTCCCGCGGGAGCGGTGCCGACTGGATGTACTCTTCGACATTCGTATCCTCAAGTACGGTAATTTGTTTTAATTTTAATTGTGTCCGTCCACGGTAATCCATCACTTCCCCGGCAGCATGGACAATGAACTTCGGCGCATATTTAGTGAGATCACTCGTATCCCACATTTTTGTCTCAATTTCACCTGTCTTATCTGCTAAAATCAATGTCAGATACGGTTTTCCGTTGGCGGCGATTCCTTTTAATGCTTGTTTGATCATGACTCGTTGATCGAGCATCTCTCCCACTGCTAATTGACCGATACCTTTCATTTCACAACACGTCCTTTATAAGAATTCATTTTTTCACCGGATAAATCTGACTACAGTACATACTTTATCATTCTACTATATGGGAGCTCAAAACATGGAATTCAACTCACAATTTACCTGGCATCGATATCCGACGATTTTTGCTTATGAACAATACGTCAGCGATCTGCCGGAGACGCCGTCTTATCGACTGGATTGGCTGAACGAACTTCGGGCAAAAGATATGAACTTTACACGAACTGAGCTGGATGTCCTGTATGGTTCTATTGTCACCTGGCAAAATCCGGTCGACCGAAGTGACCGTCGATCCATCTGTTATTACGTTTCAGAAAACGAGTTGATTACGATCGGGTTGTCTGACCATATAGTTTCCTTAATCGAACCGTTTAAAACGTCAACTCCTTTCGAAGCCTTTTATGCGATTTTGGCCTTACAGATGAACACCTATTTTACCGGCATTGATGATTTTGAGACCGAGCTGTTTTCAAGACAAGATGAACTTCGGGGAAGCATCAATGAAAATTCACTCGACAGTATTTTTGGCTTACGGGATACGATTGAAAATTGGTCGGACTTGATCGTTCCGTTTCAGGAACTGATTTTGGCAGGTCCGGAAGCTTTTATCCGGCACACCGATTATGAAGAGGTCCTGCCCTTTCGTCTGGCTGAAAAGCGGGTTGCCCGTCTGTTGATGTTGATTGAGCATTACCAAAAAGATATCGAGGTTCTGCTCGATTTATCGACGACCGTTTCAAACTTCAGAGGGAATGAAATCATGAAGGCGCTAACGATTTTCACAGCTGTCGCCACGCCGATGATGGCCCTTGGCGCCATTTGGGGAATGAACTTCAAGGATATGCCGGAACTGGATTGGAAGTACGGATATGCCGCCTCGCTTTCTTTAATCTTCCTGACAACAGGCGGTATTTTCTACTGGATGAAACGTCGTGGTTGGTTGGGGGCACTCGTCCGGATGCCGGAAAATAAGCAAAAGCGAAAAAAATAGATATCAGAACATAAGTTCGTTATACTTATTTTACTTGAACTGGATTCTAAAATGAAGGAGGAAACCTTGATGGGACGGAAAATCATTCATGTGGATATGGACGCCTTTTATGCTTCAGTGGAGCAACGCGACCGTCCACACTTAAAAGGAGTACCCGTCATCGTCGGGGGACCTCCTCATGCCCGTGGTGTCGTCGCTACGTGTTCCTACGAGGCGCGGAAGTACGGCATTCATAGTGCGATGCCTTCACGTCGTGCGTTTCAGCTTTGTCCGCGTGCTGTTTTCCTGCGTCCCCGTTTTGAAGTATATCGTGCCGTCAGCGCGCAAATCATGGAGTTATTTCTTGAAGTCACACCGCTCGTCGAACCGCTGTCGTTGGATGAAGCGTATCTCGATGTGACAGAAAATCATTTGAATCTAACCAGTGCAACCCATATCGCGCAATACATCTTGTCTGAAATCAAGCGGCGGACCGGTTTGACCGCTTCCGCCGGTGTCTCGAACTCAAAACTTGTCGCTAAAATTGCTTCCGGTCACCAAAAACCAAATGGTTTGACCGTCCTTCCACCGGACGCTGTTCTGCCGTTTTTATCCGGATTAAAGATCGGTGATTTACACGGAGTTGGCAAGGTGACGGAACAAACACTTCGAAAACACGGATTTGAAACGATCTCGGATATCCAACAAGCACCGATTACAGAGTTGCGCGGGTTGCTCGGGCGGGATCGGGGAACGGAGTTATATGCGATGGCGCACGGAGAGGACGAGCGCTTGGTTCGCCCACACCGCGAACGAAAATCAATTGGTTCTGAAAGTACCTTCGAAGAAGATACGGAAGACATCGACACCATTTTCGAAACACTAAAACGGGAAGCTCTTTCCGTCGTCAAGACGCTGAATCAAAAGGAATTGGTCTGTCGTACCGTCACACTCAAATGGAAAACAGAAGATTTTCAATCCCGCTCGAAGCGTTATACATTTTTGGAAGAAACGGCTGACGAAGAAACGTTGCTCCGGATCACGACAAAGCTGTTTAATGAAATTGAATTTTCAGGTCCGATTCGGTTAATCGGCATGAGCGTCAGCCATCTTGAATCCCCCTCTCCCTCCAAACAATTGACGTGGCAGGATATTGATTCTTACTTGTAAAATGAACGACTATTCATTACACTTGTATTAGTGAAATACGACAAGGGGGAACCAGCCATGCTTTATACAATCACCGCATTTTCGGATCGCGGAGAAACCTTATTAGATGATACGTTTGACGCTCCGTCGGATTCCGAGGCGCGTCAAGAAGGCATCCGTCGCCTGAAAGAGGCAGACTTGGAGCACCGTGGGGCACGGGTGACCCGTGCCGGACAGTTGATTCATTTTGAGCGGGCCTATCTCCCCCGTCTTGTTCCGTCGAAAAATACACCATAAAAAAGCCTCGGTCAGGTAGACCGAGGCTTTTCAATCGAGTCGTTTATTGAACGTCGTCTTGATTTTGCTCCATCATCGGTGCATAAAGTTCTTCAAGCGGCTTCATGATGATTTGTGTTACTTCCGTCAACATCGTGTGCATACGTTGTTCTTCCTGCATCAGTTGACCAATCAATGGATTGTTTTGGACTTCTAACATTTTGGCTTGTGCAGATGCCATATCTTCAGGTGTGATTTCTTCACCTTGCATTTGTTTTTGTTGTAACTCCAGTTGAACGTTTCGGAATGAAGCAAATAGTTCATTTGACATCGGATCCGCGTTGACTTGAGCATAGAGATCTTTTAATGTCGTGTACTCCGATGTTTCGCGAAGTGCACGCTCGAGTGTGTACGCGTGATCGTATAAGTTTGTTTCAGACATGTTTGAACCCTCCAATTTTGTTAAACGATAAGAAGTATCGCTTGTATCATCCCAATTAAACCACCTAACAGTCCTCCAAGCCAAGTGATAGCCCGAAATTCTCTTCTGGAAATCGACAAGACGATTTCTTCAAGATACGCGGTATCTAGCAGTCCGACTTCTTCCCGGACGATCGTCTCGAGATCGAGTGTTGCCATAATCCGTTCCACCTGTTTCACCATTCGATCGACTAATCGTTTGGCGAGCAGCGGGACCATTTCTTGTGTGATGCGCACTTCAAGCGGCTTCAATACCTCGTGTAGTGGCGTATCGAACATTTTCGTCAGCGGAATACGCGTCAAGATTTCTGCCTTCACCCGCGTGACGAGTTGTTGTTCGGTCTCTGTATCGAGAAGCGAGTCGACCGGACGTGACAGGAGCAGATTGATCTCTTGTTCGACCATGTCGCTGATGAATCGGCGTGTGGACTCTCCTTGTAATACCCGTTTGAGTTCTGGTTGAATCATCTCGACGATATTGATATTGGCGAGCAGCATTCCGAACATTCCGCCGCCTAACTTCCCTTGAATAAAACCGGCGACTGTTTCTTCGAGCTTCATCTTCCCCTCAGGACTCTCAAAATACTGCTCAGTTTGTTGGAGTAACGCACCGACGACTCCAGGGATCGACTCATTGACTTTCGTTGTCCCCGTCTCTCCAATCGCTTCAGACAAGCTCGTGTTTTTGATGCTGGTTACCAGTGTCGACAGTTCTTGATCAATCCGTTCTTCGATCTTCTGGTGCAACTGTTCTTCCGGATGTTTGACGAATCGTTCCGCCACTTCACGAATCGTCCGCGTGGACCGTGTCCATTTTTGCACTTCCTGTTCCATCATTTGAATGACGGCATCGTACACGACAGGTTGTTGAAGACGCTTGCTGATACCTTCTGGTGTCAGCAAATGCTTGACGACTGTCCGCCCAAGATTCGCAGCCAACTCGTCCCGACGCTTTGGAATCAATCCCGGTGTGAACGGAATGCGGTACTTTCCGATGTATTTCGCTTCGAGCGGTCGAAACAACATCCGAATCGCAAGGTGATTGGTGACCGCCCCAATCATTGCTCCAATGATGATCATTCCAATTGCTTTGATGACTAAATCGACTTCGACTGGCATAGATCCTCGTTCCTTCCGATTTTAGTATTGTGGTAAAGTCTTAATAGGACTTTTTTTAAGGAGGCGCCTCGTATGTTACAACAATTAACCGTCTTGTTTAAAGACCATCTCTCGACCAATCCTGCTGTTTATTCTACCGATAAGTATACCGTATATCAGTTGACCGATGGACTTCGTTTCGGGATTGAAAATACGATTCTCACTGCCCGTGAAGCGGACTTGCTCGACTTGCTCGCCGAACGGGTCGTCACATCCACTTCCGATGATACTGTTTCATGGCGGCGTCGACTGGAACAGACGCACAGCGAAGAAGCGAAACCGTTTCGAATGGTTCACTTCTTATTTGAACAACTCGACGCCCGAACCGGAGAAGATTTACAACAGTTGCTCCGTTCCTTCTTCGACACACCGAGTGCCGTCATCCCGTTGACAGCCAATCGGTTTGTCGTCATCGAACGGGAAGAATTCGTCTCGGAGAACGATTTACATGACTTCTTCACCGCTTTACAATCTGATTTTTTAACAGATGGAAAAGTCTTGATTGGTCAGCAACGGAAATCAGGTGATCTTGCCGTTCAGTTTCGATTGGAACAAGCCGCCTTACGGGAAACCCCTTTGTTAAACATCGAACGGTTTCTTCCCGCATTAACGCGCTTGACGTTATTATCGACGGACATACGCCAGGAACTGATTGAACGGTTTATCACTCCTCTTGAATACGAGTCGCGCGAAACGATTGATGCCTTTTGCCGCGCCAATTTAAATGTCTCGTTGACCGCAAAACACCTCTTTTTACATCGAAACAGTCTTCAGTACCGACTGGACCGGCTGACAGAACAAACCGAAATCGATATCCGGTCATTTGAAGGGGCAAGTTTTTTGTATACCCTTTTGCGCGTAGCATAGTGACTAAATGATAACGGTTACATTTAGTCATATTGTCCATATGTTTTTTGTTCCCTTTCTCCTATACTAATTCTTGTAAGCGTTATTTTAATCGACTACTTAATTTACAGGGGGATGTACACATGGCAGATATTCGTCTTGAGCATATTGACAAAGTTTATTCTGGAACGGCAAAAGCGGTTGATGACTTCAACCTTCATATTAAAGATAAAGAATTTATCGTCTTCGTTGGACCATCAGGTTGCGGTAAATCAACGACTCTTCGAATGATTGCCGGTCTCGAAGAAATCTCAGGCGGAGATTTCGTCATCGACGGCAAACGAATGAACGATGTGGCACCAAAAGACCGTGATATCGCCATGGTTTTCCAAAACTATGCCCTTTATCCACATATGAACGTCTTCGACAACATGGCTTTCGGATTAAAGCTTCGTAAATTCCCGAAAGACGAAATCAAGCAACGTGTCGACAATGCGGCCCGTATTCTTGGTCTTGAAGAATACTTGGAGCGTAAACCGAAAGCCCTCTCAGGTGGACAACGCCAACGTGTTGCCATCGGTCGTGCCATCGTCCGTGATGCAAAAGTCTTCTTGATGGATGAGCCGCTCTCGAACTTGGATGCTAAACTCCGTGTTCAGATGCGTAAGGAAATCATCCAGTTGCACAAACGTCTTGAAACGACGACGATTTACGTGACGCACGATCAGACGGAAGCGATGACCCTCGCGACTCGAATCGTTATCATGAAAGCCGGTCTGATCCAACAAGTCGGTACACCAAAAGAAGTGTATGACCACCCGGACAACATGTTCGTTGCTGGTTTCATCGGTTCTCCATCGATGAACTTCCTGACAGGAAAACTCGCGGAAGACGGTCTCTTCCACGTCACAGGCACAGAAGAGAAATTCGCAGTTCCTGAAGGGAAGATGAAAGTGCTCCGCGAACGTGGATACACAAGCAAAGATCTTGTCCTCGGAATCCGTCCGGAAGATATCCATGCTGAGTTAATCTATCAAGATACAAAAACGGCACACCGTTTCCCGGCGCATATCGAAGTTTCTGAGCTCATGGGAGCTGAGTCTTACCTCTACTCAAAAGTGGGCAACCAAGCCTTCACAGCACGTGTTGATTCGCGTTCACACGTCGAGATGGGTTCAGATTTAGACCTGTTCTTCGACATGACAAAAGCGCATTTCTTTGATGCCGCAACTGAAGCAACAATTCGTTAATCTATCAGATTCAGTGAACGTATTCAGACTGCCCACGTTTGGGCAGTCTTTTTTATTGACAGACGTTCCTGTAACTTTGTATGATACTGCTTGTAGTCTTAAATTAATCCTATTCGAAAACTAGGAATTGAAATCATTTATTTTTAAAGGAGAGAGCGCTATGAAACACGGACTAAAGCTAGCAGTAGCAGCACTATCAACAGCGGGGGTGTTAGCGGCGTGCGGCGCTTCTAACGAAGAAGCAAGCAAAGATGAAAAAATCGTGACAGTTGGTACAGAAGCAACGTACCCGCCATTTACGTATAAAGAAAAAGGCAAGCTCACTGGGTATGACATCGAAGTCATGGACGAAGTCGCAAAACGTGCCGGCTACAAAGTCGAGTACAAAGCGATGGACTTCAAAGGATTGATTCCGGCACTCGATTCAAAACGAATCGATGTCATCGCGAACCAAATGGGCATCACAGATGAGCGGAAAGAAAAATACGCGTTCTCTGATGCCTATACGGTTTCCGGTTCAACAATCATCGTCAACAACAAAACAGACGATATCAAAACACTTGAGGACTTGAAAGGCAAAACGGTTGGTTCGACACAAGGATCACTTTACGCCAAAACAGCTGAAGAAGCAGGCGCAAAAGTGAAGTATTACAAGGGCGCAAACCAAGTCTTAAAAGATCTTGAAGCAGGTCGTGTCGACGCTGCGATGAACGACCGTCTGTTTGTTTTGACAGAACTCAAAAAAGCCGGTTATAAAGTGAAGGCTGTCGGTGAAACGTTTGATAAAAACGAATCAGGTCTGATGATGGCGAAGAACAGCAAATATACTGAAGACTTCAACAAAGCACTCGCAGAGATGCAAGAAGACGGCACGCTCGCAGATCTCGGTAAAAAATACTTTAACGAGGACATCAGTAAATGATGGAATTGTTTACAATCGTCCGTGATAATGCGGACGTTTACGGAAAGGCGATTGGCACTACACTTCTTGCAAGTGGATTTGCCATCGTCTTTGCGCTTTTTCTCGGTTTGATTCTTGCGGTCATGCGGGATAGCCGTTTCGCCGTCTTAAGCGGCTTCGCACGATTGTACGTCTCCTTTTTCCGAGGAACACCATTGTTGCTGCAAATCTTGATTTTGTATAATGGTCTGGTCGTTCTTCAACTGACCGGTTTCCAAGCGCTGGCTTTTGGTCTATCGCTTCACTTTTCGGCCTATATCTCGGAATCGTTCCGTGCAGCCATCTCCTCTGTCGATCGTGGACAATGGGAAGCAGCGGATTCACTTGGTATTCCACGCCGGAAGACATTTAAGGATGTCATTCTTCCACAAGCTTTGTCGCGGGCGATTCCGCCTCTTTCGAACTCGGTCATCGATATCATCAAATCGACGTCCCTCGGAACGATTGTAGCCGTCGAAGAACTGACGTATGTATCCGACCAAATCTCGGCAACGACCTATCTTGTCATGCCGTTGCTGCTGTTCTCAGCTGCGATTTATTGGATCATGTCGACCTTGATCCAGGGGGTTCAGCACCGCCTCGAAGCTCGATTCAGTATTCCAGAATAAAAGTAAGGCACTTGGAAGCGCGACACATTCCAAGTGTTTTTTTTAATCTTTTTAAGGTTTAATACTAGTCATCCCGGGAATAATCAAGTATACTAATAAAAATCAGAATTATCTGATAACTTTAAAAGGAGCGTGGCCGAGATGAAACAAGTAATTGAAGCTTTCCGTAGACAAGATGCAGAGCAGCGGATTCCAGTGCTACGCCTCGAAATCGATTATGAGCTCAGTACGCTCTTCGATGCTATCCAGGTCAGTGATCAAGCAGCTGTTGTCGCTAGTAAAGAACGTTTAGATAAATATCGTCAGGAAATGCTTCGTCTCGAAGCATAACCCTATAGATACTCCCATCTCACCTCCCCCTTGAGATGGGACTTTTTTTGCACAAAAAATAGCCCGAAGGCTATTTTTTAATCAACGTCCCGTCCGCGGGAAGCTTTCAAGATTTCAAACCATTGTTCACGCGACAGTTCGAGACGTGTCGCCCGGACAGCAGATTCAATCCGTTCAATTTTTCCAGAACCGACGATTGGCATGATACGCGCCGGATGTTTGAGCAACCAGGCATAGGCGACTTCGTCAATCTCTTCCGCTCCGATGTCACGTCCAATCTCCTCGAGTTTTTCACGAAGCGGCGCAAATTGTTCTTCTTTGAACAATCGTCCTCCGGCAAGCGGACTCCATGCCATGAGCGGCATTTCATTTTCGTGGCATAGATCAACGGAACCGTCTTCAAAATGCTTCAGTTCCGCGACAGACAGCTCAAGCTGATTCGTGACGAGCATGAACGGTAATCGTGATTGAATCAAACTTTGTTGAGCCGGTGTATGGTTCGACAATCCAAACGTCCGTACTTTTCCGGATTCTTTTAATTCGACGAATGCTTCGGCGATTTCATTTGGATCCATCAATGGATCAGGACGGTGAATCAGTAACGTATCGATGTAATCGACACCGAGTTCTTTTAATGAACGGGTCGCCTGCTCAATGATATGTTCTTTTGTCGTATCGTAAAATGAAAGTTTTTGATCCGAGAAATGGTTTCCTTTCATTTTGATGCCGGTTTTTGTGACGATTTCCATCCGTTCGCGTAATTCAGGTTTCAGTGCCAACGCTTCACCAAACAGTCCTTCGTTCGTATAATCACCATAAATATCGGCGTGGTCAAATGTCGTAATCCCTAATGCCAAACATTGTTCAATTAATTCGAGTCGCTCCTGTGCCGTCATGTTCCATTCATTCAGACGCCATAGTCCATGAATGACTCTCGAAAATGAAAGTTCTTCCGTTAAGTGTATCCGTTCCATGTATAGTCATCTCCCTATCTTTCGATCATACTTCACCGTTCACTTTACATGAATTTGAGAACGGTTGCACGAGTTACGCCCTTCTCAATCAAATAGCCAAAAAAACTGGCAGAGACGGATTGTCTCTTTGCCAGTTTCGTCTTCTCGGTTTATCCGATTATTGAATTTGCTCGACTTCCTGCATCACTTCATCTTCAATCAACTGACGTTTGCGTGTTGTCTCTGCAGCGTCTGGTGATGTCACACTGAAATAGAATTTAATTTTCGGTTCTGTTCCAGATGGACGAAGGCAGAACCACGAACCGTCTTCCAACGTAAATTTCAAGACGTTTGATTTCGGCAGATTGATGGGTGATGGTTGATGTTGGATCAAATCATGCGAGATGCTGGCATCATAATCTTCAAATAAGACGACCTTTTCACCTGCCACTTGTTTAGGCGGATGCTCCCGGAACGTATCCATGATGCGTCCGATTTGTGCGACACCGTCTTTACCCTTCAGCGTCAACGAGCGAAGTGACTCTTCGAAGTAGCCGAACTGCTCATAGATGGCTTGTAACGCCTCATACAACGTCCGTCCTTCCTTCTTGTGATACGCTGTCATCTCAGCAGCCAGCAAGCATGCTTGGACGGCATCCTTGTCACGGCAGAAGTCCCCGATCAAGTAGCCGTAACTCTCTTCATAACCAAACAGATATTCATATTCCCCTGATTCGTTGTATTGTTTGATTTTTTCACCGATGAATTTAAAGCCGGTTAATGTGTTCTCAACATGAAGATCGTAATGCTTGGCAATCAATGCTCCCAGTTCCGATGTGACAATCGTTTTTGCTACAAAACCATTTTTCGGCAATGTCCCTTGAGCCGATTTTTGTGACAAGATGTAATCAAGCAGTAACGCACCTGTCTGGTTTCCTGTGAGGACGACCCACTCTCCGTCCGCATCACGTGTCGCAACACCAACACGGTCAGCATCCGGATCCGTCGCAAGTAACACATCCGCGTCAACACGGTCTCCGTACTCAATCGCCAACTTAAAGGCCGCATGCTCTTCAGGGTTTGGAGAAGAAACTGTCGGGAACGCACCATCCGGCTTCGCCTGCTCTTCGACGACCGTTACATGCTCAAAACCATAATTCTTTAATCCTACCGTTACCGGTACAAGACCTGTCCCGTGAAGCGGAGTAAAGACGATTTTTAAAGGATCCGCCAACTCATCTTGAATCGTCGGTAAAACACGAATCGTTTTGAGTTGTGCTTGGTACGCGTCATCGAGTTGTTCTCCGACGCGAACGATCAAGCCGTTCGCCCGCAAGACTTCTTCCGCTTCAAGTTCGATTGAAAGTTCATCTTCAACTTGATCGACGTACGAGACAAGATCATCCGCTTCTTTCGGCGGCAACTGTCCACCATCATTCCCGTAGACTTTGTAGCCGTTATATTCCGGTGGATTGTGGCTCGCCGTAATGACGATACCGCCTGCTGCACGGAGTTCACGCACGGCAAATGACAGTTCCGGTGTCGGACGGAGTCCGTCGAACAAGTACGCTTTAATCCCGTTACTCGCAAGTGTCTTGGCTGCTTCCAAGGCAAACTCCGGTGAGTAGTGCCGTGAGTCGTGGGCGATGACGATGCCTTGGGCGACTGCTTCCGCCCCTTCGGCTTTGATGAAATCCGCAAACCCTTGTGAGGCTTTACGAACGGTGTAGACGTTCATCCGGTTTGTTCCGACGCCGATTTCTCCGCGCATCCCGCCTGTTCCGAATTCCAATTCTTTATAAAAAGCTTCTTCAGCTGCTTTATCGTCTGTTGCAAGTGTTGCCAATTCTTCTTTTAATTCTGCTTCAAGTCCCGAGAATTGATTCCATTTTTGATACGTTTCTTTCCATGACATATGCTGTCCACTCCTTCAAATTTGTTTAAACGAGATTTTCTTACGACTTGCGGGAACGTCTCACCTTTCATATGATTACTTTAGAAAGGGTCGAGGTGATGTTCATGTTTCCAACCATTCAAATGACAGACTTGCAACAACTTGTTCATACGGATCAGATCCGCTGGTTTGATTGTCGCTATGATTTGCAACACCCCGATTATGGTCGTGAAGCATTTAAGGAAAGCCATGTCGAGGGCGCACAGTATCTAGATTTATCTACTGATTTATCAGGACCACGTTCCGAAACAGGCGGACGCCATCCATTACCAGCAAAAGAGCAATGGATCCGTACGTTGGAGTCACTCGGGGTCCATCGCGATGATTTCATCGTCCTCTATGATGACGGCTTTCCTTATGCAGCACGTGCTTGGTGGCTTTTTAAATGGGCCGGGCATGAACGGGTCGTCGTCCTTGAAGGCGGATTATCATCTTATTTAGCGTTTGATTTTCCAATGAGTACGGAATCTGCTGTTTTTGAAAAATCGACTTATCAAGCCGACTTTAAAGACGATATGCTGATTCAGTATGAAGAGGTTAAAAATCGTCCGGCAGAAACCTCTCTTGTTGATTCCCGTTCACCCGATCGATTTCAAGGTCAACATGAAACGATTGATCCCATTGCCGGTCACATTCCGGGTGCAGTGAATTGTTTCTTCGAAGAGGCGATTTCACCTGACCGCCGCCTGAAAGATGCGGAAGATCTGAAAGAACTGTATGCAGATCTGCTCGAAGCACCTTCCCCGATTCTTTATTGTGGAAGCGGCGTTACAGCTTGCGTCAACGTCTTGGCGCTTCACGCGTTAGGAAAAACAGATGTCCGGTTGTATGCCGGTTCTTACAGTGACTGGATCAGTCAAACTGACGACGTCGCACGATGAATCAAACGAAAGTCCGATGAGAATCGGACTTTTTTTATATTTGTACCGGTTTGATGTTCCAAATGGCGTTAGCGTACTCTTTAATCGTCCGGTCACTCGAGAAAACTCCAGATTTCCCGATATTCATGATGACCATCTTGTACCATTTTTCAGGATTTTGATAGGCACGACTGATTCGTTCTTGTGCTTGTTGATAAGATAAGAAATCTTTTAAAATCAAATATTCATCGTTGTACGTCAACAGCGAATCATAGATTGCCTGAAATTCTCCAGTCGGGAAAATCGATCCGTCGACGAGCCCGTCGATGACTCGGCGAAGTTCCGGTTGCGCACTGTATTGATCATACGCACTGTATCCACCATACTTCTTATAATTCATGACTTCTTGAGGCGTCAGTCCGAAAATAAAGATATTTGCATCTTCAACTTCATCACGAATCTCAATATTGGCTCCGTCGAGCGTCCCGACGGTCAAGGCTCCATTCATCATAAATTTCATGTTTCCTGTTCCTGATGCTTCGTAACTTGCTGTCGAAATCTGTTCACTGACATCACTTGCCGGGAAAATCTTTTCCGCCAGTGATACACGATAATTCTCAAGGAACACGACTTTCATGTATGGACTGACATCCGGATCTGAATTAATGAGTTTGGCAAGCGCATTAATGTAACGGATAACCTCTTTCGCATAATGATAACCCGGAGCCGCCTTAGCACCGAAAATAAAGGTCCGAGGTGTCATTTGGAATGACTTGTCCTCTTTTAGACGGTAATAAAGAGAATGAATATGAAGCGCATTAAGTAACTGTCGTTTGTACGCATGAAGTCGCTTGACCTGTACATCAAAAATCGAATGCGGATCAACGATGATACCTGTCTCAAGCTTAATCAGTTCCGCCAATTCTTTTTTACTCGCCAGCTTGATGGCCCGGATATCTTGTTGAAGCGTGACGTCATCCGCAAATTTCGTCAGCTTTTGTAAGTCGGACGGATGATTGATCCAACTATCCCCAATGGCTTCCGTGACACGATTCGCGAGTTCTGGGTTGGATAATAAGAACCAACGGCGATGTGTGATTCCGTTCGTTTTGTTATTAAAACGAAGCGGAAACATCTCGTAAAACAGTCGCATTTCGCGTTGTTTGAGAATCTCTGTATGGATTTGCGCTACTCCATTCGTCGAATGGGTACCGACAACGGCTAGGTTCGCCATATTGATCATCCCGTCCGCAATAATCGCGACGTCTCGCATGTTCGCTTCAAGATGCGGGTAATTATCGAGTACATCTTTACAGAATCGACGGTTGATTTCTTCAATGATGAGATAGATCCGCGGTAACAGGTCACGGAACAAATCGACCGGCCAGCGCTCTAATGCTTCCGAAAGCAACGTATGGTTCGTAAAGGACATGACACTCTTTGTAATCCGCCATGACTCTTCCCACGAATACGCTTCTTCATCGATTAAAATCCGCATCAGTTCAGGTATCGCAACGACCGGGTGTGTATCATTGATATGAATGGCAATTTGATTACCAAGATGTTTGAGAGACGTATTTCGTTTTTTATGAGACAACAAAATACTCCGGAGTCCGGCTGAGACGAAGAAATATTGCTGTTTCAAACGCAAGACCTTACCTTCGTATGTCGTGTCGTCTGGATACAGGAATTCAGAAATCGTCTGAATCGCTTGTTTATGGACCAGCAAATCTTTATAGTTGCCCCGATGTTGGTTTAACAATTCATCGTCGTCATACGGCGATTCAGCACTCCAGAGACGCAAGTTGTTGACGATTCCGTTCTGATATCCGACAATCGGCATATCATAGGGCACTGCCCGGACGATTTCTGCCGGCTCATGGTGAACGCGATACCCACCACCCTCGATTTCTTCCAACCAGACATGTCCACCGAACGGAATGTCGACAGCTTTGTCGGAACGTCGAATTTCCCACATGTTTCCGTTCTTCAACCAATTATCCGGCAACTCGACTTGGTAGCCGTCGATAATTTTTTGTTTAAACAATCCGTACTGATAACGGATGCCGTTACCATGTCCCGGTAATCCAAGCGCCGCAAGGGAATCCAGGAAACAAGCCGCCAATCGACCAAGTCCGCCGTTTCCAAGACCCGGTTCCGGTTCTTCTTCGGTCAAATCCGCTAAATCATAACCGAGTTCCGAAAGCCCGCTTCGAACATCTTCCAGTACATCAAGGCTCAACAGGTTATTGTACAAAAAGCGCCCCAATAAGAATTCAAGTGAAAAATAATAGACTTGCTTACTTTTTTTATGGATGTAGGTTTCTTTTGTCCGCATCCAATCGGTCGTGACATGTTCCCGTACCATGTAGGCTAACGTCTGGTACACATCATTTTCTGTCGCATCTTCAAGCGCTTTACCATGCATCGAAATAAAGCGCTCATTAAACCTCTTCTTAAACTTCTCTTTGTCTTTGAACATTACAAAACCCCATTTCCCGTAATCCACTTCAGTCAGCAGACGGTGCGATTAAACGATAAAGCGCCAAGTATTCATCTGCGGAACGTATCCAGCTGAAGTCTTCCTCCATGGCTGTTTCAATCAGATGCTTGAATACCGGCTTGTCATGATACGTCTCTATCGTCCGTTTGATGGCATCCAGAAACTCTTGCGCATTATAATTCGAGAACGAGAAGCCATTTCCCTCTAATGTAAACTGATTAAATGGTTGGACGGTATCGCGCAGTCCGCCGGTTTCACGAACGACAGGCAACGCACCGTATTTCATGGAAATCAATTGACTGAGACCACACGGTTCAAAACGGGACGGCATAAGGAACGCGTCACTTCCGGCATAAATCCGTTGGGCCAGTCCAACATCGAAACCGATGTATGAAGCTACTTTATCCGGACGAATCGTCGAAGCATGCTGGAACAATCCTTCGTACTCGGCTTCTCCTGAACCAAGAATGATGAACTGAGCATCGAGTTCAAACAGATCCGGCAGAATGTGGGCGAGTAAATCGATTCCTTTTTGATCGACCAGACGTGAGACAAAACCAAATAACGGAACATCCGGATTAACCGGTAAACCAAGTTCTTTTTGCAAGGCTGCCTTATTGGCTGCTTTACCTTCTTCAACCGTCTTCACATCATAGTTTTCCACTAAATGCTCGTCTGTATCCGGGCTGAACTGCCGGTAATCGATACCGTTCAAAATTCCACGGACGTCGACTGCCCGGTGTTGTAAGACCGGTTCCAGAGTCTCACCGTAATACGGATCCATGATTTCATCACGGTATGACGGGCTAACGGTCGTGATTTGATTGGCGTGGACGAGACCGGCCTTCATGTAATTGACAAGCCCATTATGTGCAAGACCTTCTGCTGTAAAGTGTTCGTGACTGAGACCTAGAAGGTCACCGAGAACCTCTTCCGGGAATACCCCTTGATATTGCAAGTTATGAATCGTAAAGACCGTCTTGATGTCTTGATAACGGTTGAGGTGTTGATAATGAATCCGTAAGAACGCCGGTAAGACACCGGTCTGCCAATCGTGACAATGAATGACGTCGGGCACTTCTGCCACATCAACACGTTGAATCATTTCAAGCACTGCTCGTGAGAAATACGCAAACCGCTCAGCATCATCGTAATGACCATAAATCACACCATCACGTTTAAAATAATATTCGTTATCGATAAAATAAAATGTCACGCCGTCCTGCTTTAATCGTAAAACGGCTCCAAACTGTTGCCGCCAGCCGACAGGCACGATGAAATCGAATAAAAATTCCATTTCCGACTTGTACTGTTCTTTAATCTGACCGTAATTTGGCAAAATGACCGAAACTTCCGCACCCTCTTCAGCAAGCGCTAAAGGGAGCGAGCCGACGACGTCAGCTAGCCCCCCTGTCTTGATGAATGGTGTCGCTTCTGTGGCAGCAAACCATACCTTCATGATGACATCCCCTTTAAACGATTGTTTGTTTTTTGATGACAATCGGTTCTTCGGCCGTACCACGGATGACTTGTCCGCGTTTAACCGTTACCTCTTTGTCAAGGATCGCGTATTCAACGACTGCGCCTTCTTCGATGACTGATTTTTGCATGATGATCGAGTTCTTGACACGGGCATGTTTTCCGACTTTGACGCCACGGAAGAGGATGCTGTCTTTAGCCGTTCCTTCTAACTTACAACCGTTCGCAACAAGTGAGTTCTTGATGGTTGATCCAGGTAAGTAGCGTGTCGGCGGTTCATGTTTGATTTTCGTATAGACGTGTTGGAAATCATTGATCGCGCCCCACTGTTCAAGTAACAACATACTTTCACGATAATACGAACGTAACGAGTGGATGACTTGTGACGTTCCTGTATATTCGTAACCGTGGACATGCAAACGGTTTAACTGCGAGCGGATGATGCTTTGAAGTAAGTCATATTCACCGCGTCCGATGGCTTCGTCAACGAGACGGACAAATAAGTTCTTCGAAAGGACAACGGTTTCCATATAAAACGTCTCATCTGTTGGTTCAAACCCGCGTGATCCGATAGCCATGACACGGTTTTGATCGCCAAAACGGATCGGACGGCAATACTTACACGGTAATTCCCGTTTCGTATAAACGACTGTAATGTCTGCGTTCGAAGCTTTATGTTCACGTAGGACATCCCGATAATCGACGGCAGATAGGATGTTGGATCCTGAAATCACGACGTAGTTCTCTTTACTGCGTAAGAAGAAATCGCGGTGTAAATGGAAGTTTGATAGATCACCGCGGAATTCATGGGCATCTTGTGATAAAGCCGGTGGGAAAATATAGAGTCCGCCGTTTGAACGGTCCAAGTCCCACTCTTTACCGGATCCAAGGTGATCCATCATGGCGCGGTATTTTTCAAGTGTAAAGACACCGATATTCGCAATCTCGTTTTGAACCATATTCGTTAATGTAAAGTCGATGAGTCGATAACGACCTGCGAATGGTACGGCAGCCAAGTTGCGGTGTTCCGTTAATTCTTTAAAGAATCCTTCTTCGCCGCTCAGATTGATGACTCCTAGTAAATCTGTTTTCATCGGTACTTCCCCCTTATTGGATCGCTTCTTTGATGACTTCATTTTTTGGAATGATACTGTTCGCTTCAATGACGAATACTTCACCGTTTGGTGTACCGATTGTTGCCCCGTCTTCTACGACGACACCGTCTGCAAGAATGGCCCGGTGAATCGTAACGTCTTTACCGATTTTGACATTCGGGAAGATAACAGAGTCCTTCACGAGCGAACCTTCAGCAACATCGACCCCGTAAAAGAGAACCGAATGATTGATTTCGCCTTCAATGTGGCATCCTTCGTTAATGATTGAAGTATCGATAGTTGCATTGTTTCCGATATATTGCGGTTGTTGGTTCGGGTTGACGGAATGAACTTTCCAAGACGGTTCATACAAATCAAATTCCGGATCGGCTGCGAGCAAGTCCATATTGGCTTCCCAAAGGGATTGGATCGTTCCAACGTCTTTCCAGTAACCCTTAAATTTATAGGCACGAATGTTTAAGTTCTCGTACAACATGTTCGGGATGATGTTTTTCCCGAAGTCAAAGCTTGATTCGGCATCGCCGGCATCTTGAATCAAGTGACGTTTTAGGACATCCCAGTTAAAAACGTAAATTCCCATCGAAGCCAAGTTCGATTTCGGATTTTCAGGTTTTTCTTCAAATTCATTGATACGGAGATCCTCGTCCGTATTCAGGATGCCGAAGCGCGGTGCTTCTTCCCAAGGGACTTCCCGGACAGAAATCGTCACGTCGGCTCCGCCTTGACGATGTTCCTCAATCATTTTTTCGTAGTCCATCTTATAGATGTGATCCCCTGATAACACAAGCACATAATCTGGATCGTATTGGTTGATGTAGCTCATATTACGATAGATGGCATTCGCTGTTCCCTCATACCAGTTTTTCCCGTTTTGGGCTTGGTAGGGTGGCAGGATGGTTAATCCTCCGTTACGGCGGTCAAGATCCCAAGCACTTCCGATTCCAAGATAGCGGTTCAATTCAAGTGGTTCATATTGCGTCAGGACTCCCACTGTGTCGATTCCCGAGTTCGTACAGTTGGATAACGGAAAATCGATAATGCGATATTTCCCTCCAAACGCGACCGCTGGTTTTGCAGTGTGTTTCGTAAGTGCTCCTAGACGTTTTCCTTCTCCGCCAGCAAGCAACATCGCGACTACATTCTTTTTAGCCATTTCGTCCCCTCCAGTTTGTGCTCTTTTTTTACGTCAATCATTTGCTATAAATTTATACAGATACTCTTATATACCCACCTTTTCTCTTTTTAATATAACATTCCTGCAAAATAGGTTTATTAAAATACAAATTTCTTAAATTTTTCTACTGTTTTCTCCAAAAAAGACCGATAATAGGAATGAAATGCCGTTTGAAAGGAGTTTTCATGAGAATCACGACAGGATATGTCTTAGTCTTCACCCTAGCATTTGGTTTAGTACTAACACTTTTTTCAGTTCGCGATCAGTTAGGTCTTGCGACGGAACTGTTCACTTGGGCAGACCGGCAGACTGAAGATCGTCCCCTCGCTTCTTACCAACCAATCACCGTCACGTATCAAAAAGAACGCCTCGAATTGTATGACGGCTTACGCCGGAACGATTTAGCGGCAAATGCTTTACCTTCAAAGGTCGAACAAGCGTTTATCGCCATCGAAGACCGGCGTTTTTATCAGCATGACGGATATGATATCACTGGTATTTTGCGAGCGTTTACAGAAAATCAGACAGGAAATGATAAAGGTCAAGGTGGCAGTACCATCACTCAACAGTTAGCACGGATGACATATCTTTCCAACGAAAAAACCTATACTAGAAAAATAAAAGAAATTTTAATCGCAACGGCTTTAGAAAAAAAATATTCCAAAAAAGAGTTGCTGACGGCTTATGTCAATCAGGCCTATTTCTCCAATAATATTTATGGAATTGAAATGGCTGCGACTTCTTATCTCGGAAAACACGCAAAGGATTTAAATTGGTCGGAAGTCAGCTATTTAGCAGCGATTCCGAATAATCCTTCCCTTTACAATCCATTGCGTTTCCCAAAAAATACGGAAAAACGGCAACAACGGATTATAAAGGCGCTGCAACAGACAAAAGCAGTATCCGGAAAAGTCCGTCGGCAACCCGTTCAAATTTCGTTCCAAAAACCCGTAATCCGTTATCCGGATTACATTGACGCAAGCGTATCGGAAGCAATTCGCAAAACTTCTGCACTAAAAAAAATCAGTCTGCCACAAGCGAAGCAGTACCTCCATGAACACGGTGCCGTCATCCAGACCTATCTTGATCCGGCTGAGCAGATTCGCGCCAAACAGGCCATTCAAAAGCTTCCGTCTCCCATCGAAGGGGCCTATGTCGGAATTGATGGTAAAACACGTGGAGTCACGGCACTTGTCGGTAATAAATTAAACGTCTCCGGTCAGCTGAACAGGGCTGTTCAGTCCTATCGCCAACCTGGATCGACTTTAAAACCACTGCTCGTCTATGGTCCGTATCTAGAAAAAACAAAGAAAACCTTATCGAGCCGTCTTGATGGAAGTCCTGTTTGTTTTGATGGATACTGTCCGCAAAACAGCAGTAACCGCGTCCTTGGAAGTGTGACCATTGCGGATGCGATTGCATATTCGTATAACACACCGGCCTTGCGGGCATTCTCTGTTTCCTTTAGTGAAGGCTTGAAGACGATTCGACCATTTCGTTTCAGCCAATGGACCGATGAAGACAATTCTTATAACAGTGCTCTAGGCGGTCTAAAATATGGTGTCAGTCCACTTGAACTGACGAATTCCTATACGACCTTCGTCAATGACGGACTGTACAGTCCATCCTCGATGATTCGTACCATCACGACAGATCAAGGCACGTTGTTGCGGCATACGTTATCAACGGATCGTATTTGGTCGAGCCGAACGAATCAACTGCTCCGTCAAGGTCTTCGTAACGTCATGACATATGGAACCGGACGCTTGGGTTATGATGGAACTGCTTCTTATATTGGAGGGAAAACGGGGACGACGAACGACAATAAGGATATGTGGTTCGTCGGAATAAAAGATCAACATGTCGGAGGGATTTGGCTTGGTGCCGATCTGCCACGCGCCTTTCCTGTCGAAGCGAACAGCACGTTACAAGTCAAGACATGGGCTTCCATCGTCCAGTGACTTATTTCGGAAATAAAACTGCCTCTCCAAGTGAATTGAACAAACTTAAACCGACCCATGCCAGACCAGCCAGTAATAGTCCCCAGGCGAGGAAAAGAAAGATGACCAGCCCAACCGCGCCGGCGGAAGACGTCATTTTACTGATTTGAAACACGTAAAAGAAAAAGTAGATTAAAAAGGAACTGGTCAAAACTAAACAAACGAGCGGGAACGACGTCATGAATGCAAAACTGATACATCCTCCGACCAACAGGAGAATGCTTCCGGGACGCAACATGCTTAACGTCGTTCCAACCTGTTCTTTGATGAAAAAGGCAAAGCCCAGTTGATTGATTGTGTCTGAAATCAGCTTCAACGAACTAAAAATCATGAAGTAAATAATTAAAAAACCAAGCCAGACAAGAAGTTTCGTATTGCGCGCAGTTAATATCTGCAATAGCTCGTCGTACACACCAACATCGTTTAACCACATCAAAGCCAGTTCCGATGTCGCAATCGCAAGTGACGTACTGAACAGCAGAATGCTGATTAGAGGGGCATAACTCAATAAATAAACGTTTGTCCGCATTTCAAAGCTCCATTCATAGAAATTTCATATGTAGCACACAATTCCACTAACAAGTATACTATAATAGATTATATCGGTTCTTGAGACTAAAGGGGGAAGCAAAAATGGCATTTATTTTAATGGTAGGCGTTAGTCTCGCTTTCTTAACAGCGATCTTTACTGCAGGCTACAACAAAAAACCTGAAGGTAACGAATAAAACAAATCCCCCTGCCCGTTCATTCGGGTCAGGGGGATTTGTTGTTTTACAGGAGATTCGCATATCCTTGTTGTCGAAGTGCTTCATAGACAATAATTGCCGCTGTATTCGAGACGTTCAACGAACGAACAAGATTCGACTGCGGAAGACGGATACAACGCTCCAGATTCTCATCGATGACGTTTAAAGGTAATCCTTTCGTTTCTCGTCCGAACACAAAAAAGTAATCTTCTTCAACATTCGACAGATCAATTTGACTCGGATACTTTTCGCCGTACTTCGTAATGTAATAAAACGTCCCGTCCGGATGTTTACTCCATAACTCTTCTAACGAATCATGATACCGCACATCGACGAACTCCCAATAATCCAGTCCCGCCCGTTTTAATTGTTTATCGTCCGTCGAAAATCCTAGTGGGCGAATCAAATGAAGAACGGAGTGTGTCGCTGCACACGTTCTCGAAATATTTCCTGTATTTTGTGGAATTTCTGGTTGATACATGACTACATGAATGGCCATTATTGATTCTCTCCTAACTCATGCGCAAGTAGCGCTTCTTTATGGGCGATGCCGCTGGCAAATCCCGTCATCTTTCCCGATGCGCCGATGATTCGGTGGCACGGATAAATCAAAGCAATCGGATTTCGGTTGAGGGCTCCCCCAACCGCACGGGCTGCCTTCTCCGAGCCGATCATCTGTGCGAGTTGTCCGTAACTTGCCGTCTGTCCAAACGGAATCGTTCGCAAAGCGGTCAGGACACGTCGTTGAAAGTCCGTTACCTCTAAACGACAGTGGATTCCGTCCAATGCTTCTGAATGCCCCTGTTCATAGGCCTCAAGGGCACCAGCCAAAAACTCAGGCAATGGCGCTTCGTAGCAGAGCTCTTGAGGCAGATAACGTCCCATTTTTGTCTGGTCCAGTCCGAAATCAAGGTACACGACTGTTTCGTCTTCCCAAGCGATCATCAATTCGCCGAACGTAAACGTTACATTCTTATAAGGCATGTTCCGCCCCCCATTCAGACAATAAACGTATTCCTTCCGTCTGTACGTCCTCTGCCGGATCGTTCGATAGACGGTCTTCGATATACACCTTCGCTTCCGGACCACTGATCCGTCCGATTGCCCAAACGGCAAGCGCGCGCATATCTTCCCGTGGATCCGTTTCAGCCATTAGACGCAGTGCATCCAATGCTGTGCGGTCTTGATAATGAACAAGTGCACAAACCGCGTTACGCTGAATTGGTTTTTTCCCGCGCCATGCTCCGGACAACGAACCGAATCGTGTCTTGAATTCACGGTTACTGAGCGAAAGCAGTGGAATCAGCAAGGGTTTGACTTGTTCCGGATCCGGTTGCAGCTCACTGTGTTGTGTGGCATGTTTTTTTCGATTATACGGACAAACCTGCTGACAGGTGTCACAGCCATATAATCGATTTCCGAGGGCATAGCGGAAGTCTTCCGGAATCAGAGTCTTCGTCTGTGTAATGAACGAGATGCATCGTTTCGCATCGATGACGCCCGGTTCGACCAAAGCATCAGTCGGACAAGCTTCGAGACATTTATTGCATGAACCACACAACTCTTCGACCGGTTCGTCCGGAGGCAGGTATTGATCTGTAATCAATTCTCCTAAATAAAGATAAGAACCATGCTCCTCACTGATGATGGAACAGTTTTTCCCGCTGAATCCGATTCCGGCCCGTTCTGCGACAGCGCGATCGACCAATTCTCCCGTATCGACCATCGAGCGGGTTCGGGCATCTGGACACAAATCTTGAATTTTTTCTTCCAACAACGTCAAGCGTTGCTTCAAAGCCTGATGATAATCCAGTCCCCAAGAAGAGCGTCCAAAAATCCCGCGGCGTTCCCCTTCTCTGCCACGTGGAGCATCCTTGAGCTTACTTGGATACGCAACAGCGATTGCGATGATGGAGACGGCATCATCAAGCAACAAGGTAGGAGTCGTACGCCGTTCAAGATCAGGCTCTTCGAATCCGGAAGCATAGCCTTTTTCTTGTTGCTGAACGAGACGCTGTTTCATCACCAAAAAAGGATCAGCCGTCGTGATGCGGCATTCATCGATTCCAATCTCTTTGGCATACATTTGCAATTCTTTTTTCAACAATTCGCCCTGCATCGTATCTCTCCTTTCGCTAGTTCGCTCGTTTATCTCCATGCTAAACAAAAAGAGCAATGTGTCAATTAAAAACGACACGTTGCTCTTTTCAGGTAAGCGGGTGAAGGGAATCGAACCCTCATCATCAGCTTGGAAGGCTGAGGTTTTACCACTAAACTACACCCGCATAATCAGGTGAATCTTGATTGAGATTGTAACAAAGGTAAAAGCGGGTGAAGGGAATCGAACCCTCATCATCAGCTTGGAAGGCTGAGGTTTTACCACTAAACTACACCCGCAAGATACCGGTGGTCGGAATCGAACCGACACTCCAAAGGAACACGATTTTGAGTCGTGCGCGTCTACCAGTTCCGCCACACCGGCACAATCTCTTGCAAAACTATTCAATTAAGAATTATTGGAGGCGCCAGTCAGAATCGAACTGACGATAGAGGAGTTGCAGTCCTCTGCCTTACCACTTGGCTATGGCGCCATTTTATTGGAGCGGAAGACGGGATTCGAACCCGCGACCCCGACCTTGGCAAGGTCGTATTCTACCACTGAACTACTTCCGCACAAAAAGCTGGGCTGGAAGGGATCGAACCTTCGCATGCTGGAATCAAAATCCAGTGCCTTACCACTTGGCCACAGCCCAATAATAAGAGGGCGACTGATGGGAATTGAACCCACGAATGCCGGAATCACAATCCGGTGCGTTAACCACTTCGCCACAATCGCCATACTAATAAAACAGGGGCAGCAGGAATCGAACCCGCGCTGACGGTTTTGGAGACCGTAGTTCTACCGCTAAACTATGCCCCTAAGTGGTGGGGGGGGGCGGATTCGAACCGCCGAACCCGAGGGAGCGGATTTACAGTCCGCCGCGTTTAGCCACTTCGCTACCCCCCCACTATGGGAAATTCAATTAAATAAAATGGTGGCTTTGGACGGAATCGAACCGCCGACACAAGGATTTTCAGTCCTTTGCTCTACCAACTGAGCTACAAAGCCTTAACAATGGCGGTCCTGACGGGATTCGAACCCGCGATCTCCTGCGTGACAGGCAGGCATGTTAACCGCTACACCACAGGACCGTATGTAATTGCGGGGGCCGGATTTGAACCGACGACCTTTGGGTTATGAGCCCAACGAGCTACCAGACTGCTCCACCCCGCGATGATAAAAAATGGTGACCCGTACGGGAATCGAACCCGTGATACCGCCGTGAAAGGGCGGTGTCTTAACCGCTTGACCAACGGGCCATCTGAAAAGTAAAAATTTTATGGCGGAGAGCAAGGGATTCGAACCCTTGAGACGCTTATGACGCCTACACGATTTCCAATCGTGCTCCTTCGGCCACTCGGACAGCTCTCCATTGCTTGTGGTGAAGAAGTAAATAAATGGCTCCGCAAGTAGGATTTGAACCTACGACCTACCGGTTAACAGCCGGTTGCTCTACCACTGAGCTATTGCGGAAC